>JAEWQO010000122.1 GCA_023460315.1 Actinomycetes bacterium | reverse complement strand
TCTGGACCATCGCATGCGACATCATAGGACAGGAGAGCTTTTCTCTGGTTCTCATGTCAAGAATCTGGTGTAACCATCTACCGCACCACAGGCAGAGCCTGTGGGTTTCTCATATGGCGCTAAAGTTGGAGCTGAAACCGGGACTGGAACTGGGGCTGGGACTGAGACTAGAACTGGGGCTGGAGTTTGAGTTGGGTCTGTGACCGGAGCTGGAGCTGGGACCGGGACTGGAACCAGGGCTGGAGCCGGAGTTGAGACTGGGACTGCAGTTGGAACTGGGACCAGGATGAAGCTGGAGTTGGAGTTGGAGTTGGAGTTGGGGCTGGGGCTGGGATCGAGCCTGAAGCCAGCTGGACCGGAGTTGAAGCTGATACCAGGGCCGAAACCGGGACTGGGGCTGGTGGCTGAAGCTTGGAACTGAAACCGGAGCAAGAACTGAGACCGGAGCCCCCGCCGAGAGCTGGAGCTGTCGCCGAGAAAACGCGTGAGGACCCTGCTGACGTGCAGAGTCCTCACGGATCAGGCATGCTTAAAGAAACTTGCTACTTCGTTGGTGCGGCATCCAAGGCAATGGCGTCGAAGTCGAGCGGCTCTTCCACCCTGCATTCGTAATCTCCATCGCTGTTGATGTCGATGAGAACATGACTGCGGTCACGCAGCTTGCCCTCAACCACCTTCTGAGCGATCCTGTCCACAATCTCGCGCTGGATAAGCCTCCGGAGCGGACGGGCTCCGAAGATGGGATCATAGCCGTCAATGGACAGATGCTCCATGGCAGCAGGAGTCACGTCAAGGGTGATGCGGCGATCAGCTAGTCGCGCCCGAACCTCCTCAAGCTGCAAGTCGACGATAGGCTCAATGTTCGTCATGTTGAGAGCATTGAACACCACCACGTCGTCGATGCGGTTGATGAACTCGGGCCTGAACGTCGCGCGCAACGCGCCGTCGATAGCCTGCTTCATGGCCTTTTCATCCCCATGTTCAGCAAACTCGCGTATGAACTGCGACCCAACGTTGCTGGTCATAATGATGATGGCATTCTTGAATGACACCACACGGCCCTGTCCGTCCGTCAGGCGGCCGTCATCCAGCACCTGAAGCAGGATGTTGAACACATCGGGATGAGCCTTCTCGATCTCATCCAGCAAGATGACCGAATAGGGCTTGCGGCGCACAGCCTCGGTCAATTGGCCGCCTTCATCATAGCCAACGTACCCCGGAGGTGCCCCGATGAGACGCTGCACGCTGAACTTTTCCATGTACTCAGACATGTCGATGCGGATCATGGACTTTTCGCTGTCAAACAGGTATTCAGCCAGCGCCTTGGCCAACTCGGTCTTGCCCACGCCCGTCGGACCAAGGAACAGAAACGAGCCAATGGGCCGATCGGGGTCGGAAAGACCCGCCCGATTACGGCGGATGGCACCCGCAACCACAGCCACGGCCTCATCCTGACCGACAACGCGCTCTTGCAGCCGGTCCTCAAGATCAACCAGCTTTGCCATCTCGCCTTGCATCATCTTCTGCACAGGAATGCCCGTCCACGTGGACACCACGTCGGCGATTTCATCCTCGGAAACCTCTTCCTTGAGGATAGCTCCATCCTGCTGCCTGACGTTGAGCTCGTCCTCAGCCGCACGCAGACGATGCTGCAAATCGGGAATGCGCGCATAGCGTATCTCGGAGGCCTTCGACAGATCGCCCTCACGCGTGGCGCGCTCCTCCTCAAGCTGAGCTCCCTCAAGTTCGGACTTGAGGCTCTGTACGTTCTCGATGACATCCTTCTCGTTTTGCCATTCCGCCTTGCGCTTGTCCAAATCCTCCTGCGCAGCAGCGATTTCACGGCGTAGAACCTCCAAACGCTCGCGCGAGGCTTCGTCGCTCTCCTTCATGAGCGCCTGCTCCTCTATTTGCATCTGGGTGAGCTTCCGCTCGGCGACATCCACCTCTTCCGGCATGGAGTCTATCTCTATACGCAGGCGGCTTGCAGCCTCGTCCATGAGGTCGATCGCCTTGTCAGGAAGGAAACGGTCTGAGATATAGCGGTTCGACAGTTCGGCTGCCGCGACGATGGCGGCATCGGTGATGCGCACTCCGTGATGGATCTCGTATTTTTCCTTCAGACCACGCAAGATGGCAATGGTGTCCTCCACCGTCGGCTCATTGACAAGCACCGGCTGGAAACGACGCTCCAAGGCGGCGTCTTTCTCGATATACTTGCGATATTCATCGAGCGTCGTCGCACCGATGGCATGCAGCTCGCCACGCGCAAGTGCCGGTTTGAGCATGTTGCCCGCGTCCATGGAACTGTCGCCGGTCGAACCGGCACCCACGATGGTATGCAGTTCGTCAATGAACAGAATGATGCGGCCTTCGCTCTCCTTAACCTCACGCAGCACGGCCTTCAAACGGTCCTCAAACTCGCCGCGATACTTCGCACCAGCCACCATGGCCCCCAGATCGAGCGCCACGATGTCACGATCTTTCAAAGAAGAGGGCACGTCGCCCGCGACGATGCGCTGAGCGAGGCCTTCCACTATGGCCGTCTTGCCCGTGCCTGGCTCACCAATGAGCACCGGGTTGTTCTTCGTGCGGCGAGAGAGCACCTGTATGGTGCGGCGTATTTCCTCGGAGCGACCGATGACCGGGTCAAGTTTGCCCTCGCGTGCCTGCTGGGTGAGATTTTGGCCATACTGCTCCAGAGCCTCAAACTGAGTCTTGTTCTGCTGGTCCGTCACCCGCGTGTCGCCACGGAGCTCGTCATAGGCCGCCTCGATGTTCTTGCGAGTCACGCCAGCGACCGTGAGTATCTTTCCCGCCGGACCGTTGTCTTCCGACAATGCGATGAGGAGGTGTTCGCTGGTCGCGTAGCTGTCACCCAGCTTTTCGGCAATCTTCACAGCGTTGTCAATGGTCTTCATGAGCGCCTGGCTCGGCATGGAGCCCATCTGTCCACTTGCCTTCGACATATGGAGCAGCTCGTCATCAACATTTGACAAGAGCTGCATCGGATCGGCACCGATACGTTTGATGATGGCAGACAGATTGTTCTCCTGCGCAGTCAGCAGCGCTTTCAGCAAATGAACGGGCTCGACTGTTGAAGACTCCTCTTCGGAGGCAATAACGATAGCCTGCTGCAAGGCCTCTTGAGCCGTCAGTGCAAGTTTGTCTAGTCTCATGAGGTGTTTCTCCTCCTTTGATCCTTGTTGGCTCAGCCTACGGAAGGCTGCGAAGTACAGAGGGAAGGTCAGAAACGCGGACGAGAGCATTCACGCTTTCGCGCGTCTCCAACTCGTGCACACGATCGGCCAAGCGTCGGACACGACGATGCAGGTCGTCAAGCTCACTGTCACGCTCATCAAGCCTACCCTGCAGATCGAGTATGCGGATGACCCCAGCAAGGTTGATCCCCTCGCCAGTCAACTCGTTGATGAGCTCAAGGCGATCGATGTCAGCCTGTGAGTACATGCGCGTGTTGCCGCTTGTCCGTTGGGGCGAAACCAGCCCTTTCTGCTCATAGGTTCGCAGGGTCTGAGGGTGCACGCCTGCGAGCTGTGCCGCCACGCTGATCATGTAGAGCGGGCGGTTTCGATCGGTATGGTTGCTCATCACCAGCTCCTCACCTCGTCAGTCGTAGCTTCCAGGAAGGCTTCCATGGCCTTCTTCTGCCCTTCGTTCATCTCCTTCGGCACAACCACCTTCATGGTGATCTTCAGATCGCCCACGCCGCCGCCCTTCACTTTGGGAGCACCTTTGCCCTTGATTGAGAGAACGGTGTTGTCCTGGGTGCCGGCCGGCACCCTGACACGCACCTTGGTCCCATCAGGAGCAGGCACGACAACACTCGTGCCAAGCGCAGCCTCCGCAACGGACACGGGCACGTCCATGAGCACGTCAGCGCCTTTGCGGCGATAGTGGGAGTGCGCATCGATCTTCGTGGTGATAAGCAGATCGCCCGCTTCGCCGCCGTTCTCGCCAAGACCGCCCTTGCCTCGGAAGCGCAAACGGCCGCCATCGACCGCACCCGCAGGGATTTTCACCGTGAGCGTTTCGGATTCCGCCCGGCCCGGAACCCTCACCGTGACGCGCTTCTCAGCACCGGAAAAAGCCTCGTCGAACCCCACATTGAGCGTGACGTTCATATCCTGTCCTTTGCGCGGTCGCACCGTGCGCTGGCCTCCGCCAAAACCGGAGAAGTCACTGAAATCCCAATCGGACCCGAAGGCTCCTTCACCACGGCGAATGCTCTCAAGGATGTCGGACCAGCCTCCGAAGCCTCCGCCGCCGCTAAAGACGTCCTCCCCATTGACGGAACCGCCGCTCCATCCCTGAGGAATATGGTTCTCGTTCGCCGTTCCGTACTGGTCATAGAGCTTCCGCTTTTTGTCATCGGAAAGAACTTCGTAGGCTTCGTTGATGTCTTTGAATTTTGATTCGTCGCCACCGGCGTCAGGATGATGCGTACGAGCGAGCTTGCGATACGCCTTTTTTATCTCATCTGCCGTTGCATTGCGTGGAACGCCCAGCGTCTTGTAATAGTCCGGAGTAGTCGCCACCGTTCCACCTCCTATCAATCGGAAGAGATTCCACGATAGCTCGGGCCGCCCTCAAGACGCAGCACACAGGCTTTTGAGTCCGTGGCCGCAAGCTCATCAAGAAAGCCTGTCCCATCATGGAACCCTGTCTCTACCTGATAATCGAAGACGGGCACCGTCCTCGCCCGCCTTCGATCGATCTCACCGTTTCTTTGACACACTGCCTTCTTCAGGCTTCGTTTCGCGTTGCGGGCCACCGGCCGTCACCGTCACCATAGCGGGCCGCAAGACCTTCGTTCCCATCTTGTAACCTTTTTGGTAAACCTCAGACACCGTTTCGTCGGGAACGCTCTTGTCGTCAACCGTGGCCACCGCCTGCGCTTCAAGCGCGTCAAATGCCTCGCCTTGCGGATTGATGACCTCAACTCCATCTTTCGTCAGCACATCAACCAGTTTGGCACGAACGGCCTTCACGCCATCGAGCAAGCCGCTCTCACCGTTCTTGTCAGCATAGTCTATCGTTCGCTCAAAGTCATCAATTACCGGCAACAGACTGGTTACCAGCTTCTCAGTGGCCCGGGTCTTTTCTATCTCACGTTGCTCAGACGTGCGGCGGCGGTACGTGTCCCATTCGGCATGCAGGCGCATGAACTTGTCCTGCCACTCCGCCGCCTCAGCACGAGCTCCAGCTACCTGGTCTTCGGGAGAAGATGCCTCCACATCAATCGGCTCGCCTTCGAGAGCTGCCTGCGCCTCTTCGATGATTCTGGCCGATGCCCGATCTTCCTGCGTCTCGTCTACCGCATCGGTCGAGGTGGGACCATTGCCCGCGGAGGCTTGATTCGGGGAAGTGCCGGGGGCCTCGGCTTCGCTACGCTTCGCCTGTCCAGGCGAGGGTTTGCTCGGCTGGGTCATCGTTGCTACTTCCCTTCCTTCTCATCGTCAACAACTTCATAGTCGGCCTCAATGGTGTCATCCGCAGGAGTTGTCTCCGCTGCAGTGGCGTCGGCGCCAGCAGCAGCTCCCTCGGTCGAATACACAACCTCGGCCAACTTGTACCCTGCCTGCTGAAGCTTCTCAGTTGCAGCCTTGATGGCATCCAGATCATTTCCCTCGAGAGCGCTCTTCGCTTCGGCGATGGCCTCCTCGGCAGCAGACTTCACGTCGGCAGGAGCCTTGTCGCCAACCTCGGAAAGCGTCTGTTCCGTCGCGTTCATCAACGCATCGGCGTTGTTGCGGACCTCGACCTCTTCCTTGCGCTTGCTGTCTTCCTCGGCATGCTGCTCGGCATCCTTGACCATGCGATCCACTTCGTCATCGTTCAAAGCCGTGGAACCAGAAATGGTGATCTGCTGCTGCTTGCCCGTTCCCAAATCCTTAGCCGACACATTCACGATGCCGTTGGCGTCGATATCAAACGTGACCTCAATTTGAGGCACGCCGCGACGGGCGGCCGGAATCCCGGTAAGTTGGAACTTGCCAAGCGTCTTGTTGTCCCCAGCCATCTGGCGCTCGCCCTGGAGGACATGCACCTCGACAGAGGTCTGGTTGTCGGAAGCCGTGGAGTATATCTCCGTCTTGCGCGTCGGGATGGTGGTGTTGCGATCGATCATCTTCGTCATGACGCCGCCCATGGTCTCAACTCCCAGCGAAAGCGGGGTCACGTCGAGCAGGAGGATGCCCTCCACGTCGCCAGCGAGCACGCCGCCCTGGACAGCAGCGCCCATAGCAACCACTTCGTCCGGGTTCACGGACATGTTGGGCTCTTTGCCAGTGAGCTTCTTCACGAGATCCTGCACGGCAGGCATACGGGTTGAGCCACCGACGAGAATGACCTCATCGATGTCGCCTGCCTTCAAGCCAGCATCTTTGAGAGCCTGCTCGACAGGCTTCTTGCAGCGGTCGAGCAAGTCCTTCGTAATACGCTCGAACTCACCGCGCGTCAGCGTGTAATCCAGATGCTTCGGGCCCGAAGCATCGGCAGTGATGAAGGGCAGGTTAATGTTTGCCTGGGAGGTGGAAGACAGCTCCATCTTCGCCTTCTCCGCCGCTTCCTTCAGGCGCTGCAAAGCCATCTTGTCCTGACGCAGATCGATGCCATTGTCGGACTTGAACTTATCGGCCATCCAGTCGATGATGCGCTGATCCCAGTCATCGCCGCCCAGATGATTGTCTCCAGCGGTGGCCGCAACCTCGAACACGCCGTCGCCAAGCTCCAGGACAGACACGTCAAAGGTGCCGCCGCCAAGGTCGAACACCAGGATTTTCTCGTCCTTGTTCGTCTTGTCCAAACCATAGGCAAGTGCCGCAGCCGTCGGCTCGTTGATGATACGAAGCACTTCCAAGCCGGCGATTTTCCCCGCATCCTTCGTCGCCTGACGCTGAGAGTCGTTGAAGTAAGCGGGAACGGTGATGACCGCCTGCGTGACAGGTGCGCCGAGCTGTTTTTCAGCATCGTTCTTGAGCTTCTGAAGAACCATGGCCGATATTTCTTCCGGCGTATAGTCCTTGCCGTCAATGTCAACGACCGCACGGCCGTCTTTACCCTTTTCGAGCTTGTAGCTCACGGTCTTGCGCTCTTCGGGCGTCTCGTCAAAGGACCGGCCGATGAAACGCTTGACAGACGACACGGTGTTTTCAGGATTTGTGACCGCCTGGTTCTTCGCAGCTTTGCCGACGACGCGTTCGCCGTCTTTGCGGAAACCTTCGACCGACGGAGTCGTGCGATCGCCTTCCGCATTGACGAGAATTTCAGGCTCGCTACCCTCCATGACCGCCATAGCAGAGTTCGTCGTGCCCAAGTCGATGCCAAGAATCTTACCCATTGTCCGCTTCCTCTCTTTCGGAGTATGCAACCTGCGCCGTACCTAGTTGAGCGCCGGCCACTGAGGTCCGGATCAAGATGTCCACCCTTGATAGCACATGAATCCGCGGGTCAGAAACCTCTCACCGGAGCACTCTTGCTTCTTATGCCTAAAATATATTATCTAAGTCTCGTATTGTCAAGTTTTTTACCAATTTGTTATTTAAGTTATGTAAAAAGGCTTACTATACTCAGAGGGGCGGCAGAAGGAAGGGAAAATGCATTCCTGTTACGCATTATGCGCACTTCCGTTTCCAATACGTCGCACACAACGGCCGGAGATGCGACTGAGGGAAACCGGTGAAACAGGAAAGTCCGGCGATCGGGAAGAAAGAAGGCGCAACGAGAGAGAGCATGCGCCGTGCCGCAATCACGGATGGCGAAAACTGCAGCGCTCGCACCGATGCCGTTGCGGGCGGTTGAAGAAGCGGCCGTGAAGCCGTTTGCCGCGAACAGGCTGCCATACAAACGCCCAGCCGCTCTCGTACATCAAAAATCATTGACGGCGGCGTTGAGCAGCTCGCCAGCGATTTGCATGGTCGGCAGCGAACCTTTTATTTCTCTATCCGCAACCCTGTTGCAGATACCGCGCGCTGGGTTTCTTCGAATTTTCTTGGAGAGCGCCCGATGCGTCTTCCACCCCCTGGGGGCAAGCTATGGGCAAGCATGCCCCTGAAGAGCTCAGAGGCCCCCGATCCTCCTCTGCGAGCCAGAGAATGATATCGGCAGATGGAACGCCTCAAGAGAGGCATCAATTCCTCGGCTTTGCCCGGAACCCGCAAGAAAGGCGCACGAGGACCCGTGAGAAAGCGGAGAAAAGCCCCTTGCAAAGAAAGAACGAGCCGCCCTCACCCAGAGCAGACAGCCTTTTGACTGCTTCTTCGACCAGGGAGACCATACGGTGGAAGTCGGGATCTGTGACGAGGGATGCAACGAAAGGACGCTCCCCCTCCTTCAAGCCTCGTTTACGCTTTGCCCGCCAGTCCCTCTGTCAATCATAAAACTTCAGCCAACAGCGAGTGAGCCTTCTGCACGCCACCCGTTCCTAAAAAGGCCAGGGAAAAATCCCGAAACCTCAACCAAACGATTCCCTCCTTCTCACACGAAAGAGGGAATCGCTCGGCTTTGACCATGCCCGACGACACCGCGCCAGGCTTCCTGTGCTCAAACGTCAGTCTTCGACAATCTCCGGGATGGCGCCCATGGGACATTCCTCGACGCAGTCACCACAAGCGATGCAGTTGTCTTCGTTCACCGCTTCGGCGACGCCGTTGACAACTTCGAGAACTTCCTGAGGACACGCATCGACGCAAATGCCGCAGCCAATGCATTCATCGGCTTCAATAACCGGATGGGACATAACAAACTCCTTCTCGTCCTAAAAGCACCCTGTCAAATGCGACTGGGACTTCCCCAATAACTTTCTGCCCGCAAGATACCATGGATCGTCGTAATTGCAAGAAAAAAGAGCGAAATTATTAGGATGCGGCACGAATTGCTTTGGGAATGTTCACAGACATGCTCGAGACATGAAGGAGATCACCCGTCCTCCCGCACCACCGGCAGGCTGGCGGAAGAGAGGCGCATCCCCCTCTTCCGACCCTGTCGACATCGGCGTTTGCCGATTCAGCAGATGCGCGGCAGCTGTTCTCCCACAAGCATGTCGAGAATCCGGGTGCTGCCGAACCCTGTACGCAGAAGAACCCGGGGGTTCCTGCCAGGCTGGGCCTCCACCACATCCCCGATGATGCACGCGTCTGTTCCATAGCGGTTCGATCTCATCGCATCGAGCGCCGCCTGCGCCTCATCGGCGGCAACGACGCAGACCATCTTTCCTTCATTTGCCACCTGAAGCGCATCATAGCCCAACATGTCGCATGCGCCGCGTACAGCCGACTTGATGGGGATGGCCGACTCTTCGACCGTGATATCAACCTGCGCTTGGCCAGCAAGCTCATTCAGCGTCGAAGCGAGACCTCCCCGAGTCGGATCACGAAAACAGCGGACATGGGGAGCGGCGGCAAGAACATCGGAAATGAGATGGTTGAGCGGCGCGGCATCGCTTTCGATGTCCGCCGTAAAGCCGAGGCCCTCCCGACAGCTCATGATAGTGATTCCATGATCGCCCAGCGTTCCCGAAACGAGAACCTTGTCGCCCGGCCGGCACTGAGCTCCGCCCAACTGGAAGCCTTCGGCCAACAGGCCGATGCCGCTTGTGTTGATGAACACCCCGTCGCCATGACCGCGGTTGACCACCTTCGTGTCTCCCGTCACCAGCACAACCCCCGCCTCGCGAGCGCATTCCGCCATCGACGAGCAGATACGCTTGAGGTCTTCGATGGGGAACCCTTCCTCCAGGATGAAGCCGCAGCTGAGATAAAGCGGTCGCGCGCCGCTGGTGGCCACATCATTCACCGTTCCACAAACGGCAAGGCGGCCGATGTCCCCGCCGGGAAAAAAATGAGGAGTGACCACGAAACTGTCGGTCGAGAATGCAAGGCGCTCGCCAGGACCGGGAGCGGGAAGCACCGCGGCGTCATCCCCCCTCAACAGCTCTTCTCCCGCATAGGCGGCAAAAAACACCTCGTCAATGATGCGTTTCATCATGGTACCGCCACTTCCGTGGCCCAACATGACCGTCGTGTCCATACTCTTGCTCCTCATCGCATGCAAGTCGGTCAGATCCAAAGATCTCCGCCTAAGGAGCATTGGCTCTGAACGAGCTGTTAAAAACAATCCATCCCCCTCCTCAGACGGGAGATGGCATCGTCAGATATGCTGGCCCGTCGTGGTCACGACAAGGCGACCGTTCTTGACGCCCTTCGTTCCGAGTATCAGGTTCGCGATATCCTGAACGAGGCCGGTCTCGCCACGCAGCACGATGACTTCCAAGCAATTGTGGTGGTCAAGGTGCACGTGCATGGACGAAATAACGTACTCGAAGTATTCATGCTGTATGGCATGCAACTTCTCCTGCAGATCGCTCGCATGATGGTCGAACACAATGGTCAAGGAGCCCATGACTTCGGCACCAGGCGTGGAACATTCATCTTCGACAAGGGCATCGCGGACGAGGTCACGGACAACTTCGCTCCGGTTCTTCGCCAAGCCACGTCGAGCAACCAGCTGGTCAAAACGAATAAGCAGATCCTCGGGCATGGCCACCGAGAAGCGTACGAGGTCGTTGCTCATAGATGTTCCGCGCTAGACAAGGCTGACCGTGACGTTGGCAGCAGCCTCGGCGTCATCTTCAAGGGCATCCTTCGCCTCGCCCAACACGGAGCGTGCCTCATCGAGCAAAGCCTGGGCCGCATGCATTTTCTCTGACACGGTCGGGAACCCGGCATCGCCCGCCTGATGCCCCAAGGAATGAGCCCAGCGACGCTCGAGCTTGATATGGTCATCGATCTGATCGATCATCTGCTCGAACTGACCGGTATTGATGCCGTTGGTGCACATGAAGCGCCTCCTCTGTCCCCGCAGCCAATCAGAACGACAGGGACAAGGCATCCCTCGTCTCCGACATCGAGCAGCCGCAGCAGTCTTTTTCTTGCTATCATGACCGTTATACGGCGTGTCGGGAATAAGCGCAAGGGACAGTGTGAAAAAATCCGCAAAAGGTAACATGTACGAGCAGGCGCTCGATGAGGTGGGAGAGGCGTTCAATGAGCACCTCTCCGGAAATCGCTCGGCCCTCGTCTGCGTTGTCAGCACCCAAGACCTCGCCGATCCCGCACAATCCGCCTTGAAAAGCGCCGCCGAAGCACTCGGCTACGGCCCGAAGCCTTGCGTGTTCGTCACTATTCAGAAAACGGATGAGAAGCTTGATGCGCAGGCCTTGTTTCTCCTGATTGAGGGCCTTGATCCTCGCTGCATCATCGCCGCTGACGAACATGCTGCACGGACACTCGCCGGGGCCTATCGCTGCAAGGTGCCTCTACAGGCCCCCAGCCGAGCGCTTGGACGCACCGTGGTGGCTTTCTCCTCGTTTTCCGCCATGCTGTCAGATGAGCGGGAGAAGCAGAAAGCATGGCAGCTTCTCAAGAAGCTGCCAAAATTCGGCAAACGCTAGAAACGGCAGGCGCTACGCCGTCACGATGCGCGTGGCGGCATCAAGCAGGCGATGGACCTCGTCGAGCGTCTCCGCTTCGGCATAAACGCGAATCAGCGGCTCAGTTCCGGAGGGGCGCATCATGACCCAAGCGTCTCCTTCAAGATAGAACTTCACGCCATCGCGACGATCCACGTCGACCACCGCCTTGTCGCAAATTGATTCCGGTGCATAGGCGGGTACTATTTCAGCACGAAACCGCTCCATCTGCCCCTCGGTGACGCTGAGTCCCTGTCGCTCAAACTCCAGCTTGCCTATCTTTGCGAACATGTCATCCAGCAGCTGGCCCAAGCTCATGCCGCGTTGCGCCATAGTCTCGGCAAGCAGCAGGGCCATCAGCAGCCCATCGCGTTCCATGACGTGAGTGGGAATGCCGATGCCGCCAGACTCCTCACCGCCCAGCATGACATCGCCTTTTTCCATCTCCTCGTAAATCCATTTGAACCCGACCGGCGTGCTGGTCAACACCAGTCCCAGCCGTTTGCACTGCCGGGAAAGCATGGCCGACGCGGTGATGGTGGAAACCACACGGCCGTGCTGCCCTTTGTCTTCTGCAAGATGGGACGTGAGCAGCGCAATGATGCGATGCGGATTGACGAAGTTGCCGTGTTCATCGACCGCCCCGATGCGATCCGCGTCACCGTCATTGATGAAGCCGGCGTCGTAACCCAATTCGGGCACCTTCGCCATGCAGCGGTTGACCCAAGGCGGGATAGGCTCAGGATGAAGCCCATCGAACGTCGGATCTTCGTCATTGTCGATCTCGCAAACCTCGACTCCCAGATCGCGCAGCAGTTCGGCAAGGTATTTGCGTCCGGCGCCATAGAGGGGATCCACCACCACGCGCAGATGGGCATTGCGTATAGCTTCTCCGTCAATACGCTGCTTGAGAGACTCCAGATAGGAAGTCATGAGATCGACTTCCTCGTAGTTGCCGCGGGCTGAGAGAGGAGCGTCGGGAAGAACTGCCTCCACGCGGTCAGTGAACTCCTTCGGTGCGGCACCGCCATCGGCCATACGCAGCTTCACGCCCAGATACTCGGCCGGATTGTGGCTGCTTGTCAGCATGATGCCGCCAACGGCGTCTTCATCCTGCGCCACGGACCAGCACAAGGTCGGCGTAGGGCAATAGTCCTGCGTCAGCTTCACCGCAAAGCCATGAGAGGAGAGAACTTCTGCTGCCAGCTGTGCGTAGGCATGTGCATTGCGACGACAGTCATGTCCGACGATGATGGTGCCCGGCTTCTTGGGGTCGCCGCCGCCCTTCACGGCATCTTCCTTGAAAACACGTGCGGACGCATCAATCACCCGCACCAAATTGTCGTCAGTGAACCCTTCGCCGATGATGGCCCGCCAGCCGTCGGTGCCAAAATGTATGTCTGCCACAAACGTTCCTTTCGTTTGCCCGCATGCCAAGCGTGCCTGCGGACGACCAGTTCCACCGCGCTGCCAGTACAGCGCGTTCGCATAGTTCAACGAGTCTTCGAAGCAAACCCGTTTAGCATTATAGTAAAGCGCAGATACGTCGCTCCAATTCCGCCGCAAACGCACGCAAAACAACAAATAAGCCGCTCTGTCGTCAACCGGCAGAGGCTGGGAAAACAAGAAGGCGGCAAAAACCCATCGACCAGGAAAGCGATGCGGGAAGGGAGAGAAGGCCCGTGAGCATAAAACAGACCAAGGCCGCAGGGGGATGCGGCCTTGGTCTGGACGAGTGAAACGAGGAGAACTGTTGGTGTCGATTGATCATTTCGACAAGGCCATAGTACTTCCCTTTTTATCCTTTGTCAAGAATAAACTTCGAAAAGCATCATGCTCTCCCTTTTTGATGGGCGCAACGAAAAAGGAAGCGTCGCAACGATAGAGGGCAAAGCGCGGGGGTGAAACACGGCAACCAGCGCACGTTGGCGAAACGGGGAGACAAGGCGGGTGAGGTAGCGACATCTCGAAAAACTGCGAGAACAATTTCGCCCAAACCAGCGCCAAGAGGAGGGCACCGCACATGTTCCTTTGGAGGTGTCTCGCGCCAGCAGCGCACAAGCTGTTACCATGCTGCTGGCGGAATTCAGATCGCCAGCAGCGAATTCCCTAGTCCGGGGGAACGCCCGAACAGCGCAACAAGATCTGCCTCATACCCGTCTGAGGCGGTGTTTTCATCGAGAGAGGAGCGACATGTCAAACAAGGGCCTTGCGAAGACACATAACGAGACGTGCGTGCTTGTCACAGGTGGTGCAGGATTCATCGGCAGCCATACTTGCGTGGAGCTGCTTGACGAGGGGTATCGTGTCGTCGTCGTGGACGATCTCAGCAATTCGAGCGAGACGGCCCTCGACCGTGTCAGGCATATCACCGGCGTCAACGACGACCGTCTGAGATTTTACCAGGCAAGTGTTCTGGACCGTGAGGCACTCGACCTCATCTTTCAAGAGAACGACATAGACGTCATCATTCATTTCGCCGGTTTCAAGGCCGTGGGAGAGAGCGTGCAGAAGCCGCTTGAATATTATTGGAACAATATTGCCGGAACGCTCGCACTGTGCGATGTCGCCCGAAATCACCAGGTGAAAAATATCGTCTTCTCTTCAAGCGCGACCGTCTATGGCGAACCCGAATTCGTTCCCATCACGGAAGATTGCCCGAAGCACGAAGCGACGAACCCCTATGGCCAGACAAAAAGCATGCTGGAGCAGATGCTGACCGACCTCTACATCGGCGACAACGAATGGAACGTCGTGCTGCTGCGCTATTTTAACCCCATCGGAGCACATGAAAGCGGGTTGATTGGAGAGGATCCCAAGGGCATTCCGAACAACCTGTTGCCTTACGTCGCCCAAGTTGCCGTCGGCAAGCTGGAACGCGTCGGCGTGTTCGGCGATGACTACGACACGCCCGATGGAACGGGAGTGAGAGACTACATCCACGTGGTCGATCTGGCGTGCGGGCATGTGAAAGCGCTGGATTGGATGGGCGGCAAGGTGGGAACCGGGGAACCTCGTGGGTTGGGATCAATTTCCGGACACCCGGCAGAAGATGGCTCGCGCCGTGGAGTCGGCATTTTCAATCTGGGCACTGGAACAGGATCAAGCGTCTTAGACGTGGTGCATGCGTTCGAACGCGCCTGCGGCAAAGAGCTGCCCTACGAGATCAAACCGCGCCGCGCAGGCGACATTGCCGTCAACTACGCCGCGTGTGACAAGGCCCATGACGAACTGGGGTGGACCGCCCAGTATGATCTGGATCGCATGTGTCAGGACAGCTGGCGCTGGCAGTCGAAAAATCCGAACGGGTACGCTACCTCATAGCCTGCTTCACCGGTGTCGGGCAGTTCCCTCCGACACCGGCAGAACCTCCCAAGCCGTCACCGCACCCGCCTGCACCGACGGAGCGCCAGACAAAGAGCCGACGTCATTGAGATGCATGGCGCCGGCTCAGATTAGAATTCTTGGACTCATGATCCGTACGACGAGCTGTAGCCGCCAGAGCCGCCGCCTAAACTGCCTGAGCTGCCACTACTGTCGTAATAGCCGGAGCTTGATCCACTCGATGAGTCACTCGAGCTGGAGCTGCTTGAATAGGCATCCGACGAAGCGACGATACCGCTCGGATCTTCGCCCGCCTCGACCAGCGTCATCATCTTCTTGAGAGAGGTCTCATCGGTGAACACGTAGGAGATACCGCCCTCGTAGCCCGTCGTTGACGGCACCATGGCCGAATAGACCGTCAGATCCCCTCCCTCTTGGAACTGCTGCGCCAGGCTGATGATGTCGGTGACCGAAAGGTCGGTGGTCACGCACTTTGCAGCGCTCTGTATGACACTCGGCAGTTCTGTGACTGGCAGAGCCAGCACCTTGTTGACCAGCGCCGTGATGAGCTTTCGTTGGTTCGCGGTACGGGTGAAGTCGCCATCGACATAGGCTCGGCTGCGGGCAAACACGAGTGCCTGCGTGCCATCAAGGTGCTGCTCTCCTGCCTCTATGACGATGTGCTGGGCATTGGGGTTGTCCGTGGAGCCATCGGCATCCGTATCGTCGATACGCTCATCGACGGTGACGTCCACTCCTCCCACGGCATCCACCAAGCCCACAAGCTCATCGAAGTTGACTTCGGCATAATGCGATATCTCAACCCCGAGCAGCTGGTTTGCTTCCTGAACGGTCGATGCCACGCCGCCGTAGTTGTAGGCAGCGTTAAACTTGTTCTCCCCATAGCCATCGATGGTTATCTTGGTGTCGCGAGGAATGGACACCATGGTGACGAGGTTTTGAGTAGGATCGACGCGCACGACAATGTTCGTGTCCGAACGCGCACCTGCGGACGAATCGTCATCGCGACGGTCGGAGCCGATAAGCATCAGATAGAAAGGTTCGGTGAAGCTGGTTTTGGGAGCGAGGACATCCTGGATGGCATCGAGCTCTTCTTGGCTCTTGTCTCCCGTGGTGATCTCCTGGTTGATGGAGTTGATGTACAGAGCCGATGCCGTGCCGACGCCGACGATGGCAACGATGAAAGCGGCAAGAACTCCAAGGGCAACCTTTTTTCCACGGCTCATCCTCTTCGAGGACGCACGGGAATACGAGGGGCTGTTTCGTGAGTATTGATTCGTCGACACCTGACGTGAAAATGAGCCATTTGCCGTACGGCCTTGACTCCCGGAAGGATAAGCGGCCCGATAGCCAGATGATCGACCCCGGGTGTGACTGCCGCCTGAAGAGAACTGCCCCGCCTCATGCCGTGAGGCAATACGACCAGACTGAGCAGCTTTTACCGTGCGTACCGCGCGCGCCGATTGCGGCGTGCGGGATGAGCGAGCAGCAGACCGGCTCGACCGAGAGTTTCTTGATGCCATACAGTCTCCTCACAGATCTGGCATGCATCCGCCCCGTCGGGCGTGTCCGATACGAGGGGCCAAAACGCCTTGCAGCGACCCGGCAGCGTCTCGCAATCAGATCCCGCGCTTTCGCAGTGCCATGCTGCGTGCTTCCGTCATTCGACCAACATTGCAGCCAAGCTGCTTTGCAAAGCCTCATGCATAAAGGCACACCAATATCTATGGCATTGTATCATCTGAAGAACAAACGCCACACAATAGCCAAAGGCATTGGATAATACCCACATATGCACCGTTCAGCTGAATCGTTTTCCTTTGCTCACTTGCATCGACGCAGCAATTCCGACCAATCCCTTTTCCCGCGTTGATTGGGGGATTTTCCTGGGGTCTTTTGTCGGAAATATAGAGAAACGTATTCCGACGATTACCTGCTCATTGTCAAATGAGGGTAGCCTATACGCCATGAATGATTTGGCGAAAAAGTACTCTGAGGGGCATGAACCCCTTGACACAAGGTTGTCCTACGCAGTCGGTGCGAACGTCAAGCGCCTGCGCACTCAGGCGCGCATCAAGAAGAAAACGTTTGCGCTGATGGTTGGCATTGGACGACCTTTTCTTGACCGTATCGAGAGCGGCACTGCGGACCCACGGCTATCCGTCATCGTTCGTATGGCCGATGCTCTGGAAACCACGCCCGAACAGCTGATGGCCAGCCCAGGTGACGAATAGCCTCGCAATCCTCGACGCGAAACGCCTGACCGGTTTTTCTGAAACCCTCAAGCTTCCAACAGTCGCCTCGCTCGCGCCAGCGATCTCCTTCATCGCCGTTTGAGCAATCCCGCTTTGACTGCTGTGTTCACTTCGCCTTCTTGATGAGCCAATAGGCAATGCCCACGCCGAGTGCGCCGCCCAAAACGTCCACGACCCAATCGAGGGGATCACACATCCGTCCGGGCACGAACAACTGATGGAATTCGTCCGTTGCACCATACAGGCCCGTGCAGATGATCGCTATGAGACAAGCTTGTCGCAGGGGAACGTGACAGCGCAGCGCGTTGGTCCACAGGAATCCAAAAACGGCATATTCCAAGAAGTGTGCCAAGGGAGAAAGCGCGTCCACGCCAGGGCCGAGCAACTGAGCCTGGACATCTTTCATGACCCGGTAGACCTCCGACGCCACACCGAGACCCTCGTTAAGACCGGTTCCCGTGTTCGACGACATGAAGAAGATAAAACCCGCCCAGGCAATCACGAACGCCCAACTCATCGCCGTGAACGCGATTGACTTCTCCGTCACGGAATCTGATGGGTCTGCTTCATTCGGTAGAACATCTCTTTTTTCCATGCCCCCACGGTACCATATCCCTGCGCAACCGGGAAAGTCCCTTCTGAGCTGAGAAAGACGAGGGAAATCGTGCAATAGTCAAGCAAAGACACGCATCTTATCGTCTCCTTGCCCCGGGGGGCGCAAAGGCGACCATGCCGCATGAGGAGCAGATGCCTGTCTTCAGATCGACCTTGCCGCCGCATTTCAGACACGGCAGCTCGGGAGCCGGCGTGTACAGAGGGCTGCCCTTCTTGAATTTGCCGCAGCCGCCACAGCGCGTGCAGGGATAGCACATGGAAGGCCCTCCCTAGACGAGCCTCACGAGCTCGATCAGATATTCGAGGGTTTTCCCCGCGAAAGGATGGTTGAGATCGATCTTGACGGCATCCTTCGTTTCTTCCACCACCCTCCCGGGCCGCTGGACCCGATCCTCGGGATTGTTCCAAACCACCACGGACCCTATCCTGAGCTCGTATCCCTTATCGAGGATGCTGCGGGGATACCATTGGACGGCGTTGACGTTATAGGCCCCGTAGCCCTTCTCGCTTGGGACCTCGATGGTGCGGCTTTCGCCTACCTCCATGTCGTAAAGTGCCTCTTCCACTCCCGGTGGAACGCGACCGTTTCCTATGACGACAGACAGAGGCTCGCCACTTGAACGATCATCGACCAGATCGACCCCCTGGGCTCCGCCTCGATATCGGATGTAGGCCGTCCTGCCAATTCTGTCTCTGTGTTCCATATGCGATCTCCTTCATGCTCACGTGCCACCGAGCATGACCGGCCAGGAGCTATGCCCCTGGCCGGTCGCGCTCAATTCAGTTTCTCGATCTCCTCGAGCTCATCGGCTTCGTCGATCTCTCCCACCTTGGCATCGTGCCGGTGCGCGCCAAAGGTCGCCTTGCCCGTCGCCTCGACCTCGATATGCGCCGCCTCATGCTCGCCCTTGTGCGGATCGTGCATGAACGCACCTCGCGCCTCACGGGGTTTGTACGTAGGAACCATCAGGAACTGCTTCCCCTTGTCGTCGAGTTTCTTCGACAGATCCTCCACCGTGCCATACGAGATGACGTTGGCAAGGCAATGATGCACGCAGATCGGCTCCTTGCCCTTGGAAGCACGGTCGGCGCACAGGTCACACAGGTCGGTGAGAACCGGATACCAATTCCAATTCCAGTTATCATCGTCCATCTTCCAAGGACCGTCGCCGAGGACCCTGATCCCCCACTGTCCGACGGGATAGCCGTGCTCTTCCTTGCAGGACACCTCGCATGACCCGCAATGGGTGCAGAATTCGTAATCTATCAGAAGTCCATACGTAGCCATCGTCACACCAGCTTTCCGAATTTTTCCCAGACCGTCGCCATATCGGTGTCGTAGCTTTCCGACGCAGGCTCGATATTGCAGATCAAGCACTTGTTCGGGGCACCGAAGCCCAGCTTGCCGAAATGGAAATTGGGAAGGAGATTGTTGATGTTGGAACGCCAGTTCCCATAGAGGTTCGGCTCGTTGCCGTCTTCTTCTGGGAACCACCATGCATGCTCCGCGTGGACGGTCTTCTCGTCGACGATTGGAGAGACACACGCCTTTTCAAAACACTCCCCAAACTGATTCCATATCCTGACCCATTGGCCATCGACGATACCCAACCGTGCGGCGACGGCAGGATTGATCTCGACGATAGGGTTCGGATGCAGCTCGCGTAGATACGCAATCTGTCGATGCTCGGAATGGAAGAAGGCGGAGGTGCGAGCTCCCGTCGTGAGGATGAACGGGTACTCTTTCATCAGATCCGGAGAGTTGACCGGCCCGAATTCTGGCTCGATATAATACGGAAGCGGATCGTCGCCAAACTGCTGGAAGGCGGTGGACCACAACTCCACACGTCCGGTCGGCGTCGCGAAACCGGGCTGTCCGTCAGGACGCAGCAGCCCCTTTTCGTATTTGTAATAGTCGATGGGCACCTGGGCGACGACGCACTGGGACACCTTGTCGAAGTATTCACCGTGCTCCTGGACGCCCAGACGAAAATGCTCGACGAGCTCATGGGAGTTGGCCCATTGTTCAAACAGCTCGGGACGCAGGTGCTTCCCCATCTCATAGGCCAACTCCATATCCGAGTAGTAGCACTCACCCACCTCGATGGCCTTATGCATGAAGCCCGCCGTCACCGTGCAGGGAGCGTAATGGGTAAACACGGTGCCATCGCGCTCAGCGACCGAGGCGATGGGGAGGAACAGGTCGCAGCTTGACTCGATGGAGGCGTTCATGAACGTGTCTGCCGCGACGCAGAACTCAAGCGATTTGACGATAGCGTCGTGCCAACGCTTGGGTTCCATCGACGTACAGGTCATGAGATTGTTCCCCATATAGAAGCCCATCTTCATCGGATAGGGCTCGCCCGTCTCGAGCGTCTTAAGCATGAGATCGGCCTGAGAATTGAGGATCATGTTGCAGTATGCCGGGTACTCGTCCAACCCGATCATCTTCTGCATCAGCTCGTCCCCGACGCCTTGCGCGAAACCGAATCCCAGCTCGTTGTGCCCCGCGCCGGCGCCCGGAAGCAGTTGCCCGCCAGGCCGATCGAGGTTGCCCGTGATGGCCTGTAGGGCGATGATGCATTGGCCGTTCTGCATGCCGTCGGTTTTCTGATCGACCGCGAGGCCCCACATGATGGCGGCTGGTTTCGCATTGGCATACATACGGGCGGCCGCATAGATCTTCTCGACGGGGACCTGGCAGATGTCGGCAGCCTTCTCGGGAGGCATCTCCTGCACACGTTCGGCCAGCTGCTCAAACCCATAGCACCAATACTCGACGAAATCATGGTCGTAGAGACCCTCGTTGATGATGATGTTCAGCCATGCCATGCCCATGGCGGTATCGGTGCCCGCACGCAGCTGCAGATGGATGTCCGACCGGGTGGAAAGCCAGTTGACTCGCGGATCCATGTTGATGAGACGGGTCCCGCGACGCAGGGCGTCGATGACGGCATGCCCAAAGAAACCGTCGGGGTTGGAATCGAGCGGCTGCTTGCCCCAAAGCACGATCACCTCGGTCAGGTCGTACCGCGGGTCGTCCCAGCGACCGGGCAGAGCCCCTGCGTAATCCCACTCCGGGTAGGTGCAGCCGGTGATGTACGCGACGGCAGCGAGGCGCGGCGTATAGCACGCGTATCCCGACTGGGTATAGCAGTAGTTCGGCGTGCCGAACACCATGGAGGGATACAAGCTCATCGTGCCGCCCTCGCGGCCGGTGCCGGCGAACGTCACGATGCTCTCGCGTCCGTACGCGGAGACGATGCGATCATATTCCCTTTTCAACAGGTCGAATGCTTCATCCCACGATATTTCCACCCACTTGTCGGCCTTGCCGCGATCGCGGGGGTCACGCCTCATCGGATGGATGACGCGGGCTGGGTTGTAGACGTAGTCCTTCAGCGCGATGCACCGCGGACACAGGCGTCCTTGGGTGACGGGATGGTTCTCGTCACCTTCGACCCTGACCAAACGGCCTTCCTCATTCACATACAGCTTGATGCCGCACCCAACCGGGTGGCATCCTGGAGGCGACCAGGGACACGAGCGGGTGACCGTCATGCCCTCGTCCTCGTAACGCCAAGGCTTGCCGATATCGTTCGCATCGGCAAGCGTATCCAACGGGACGACTGCGGCCGTCTTGTAAAACTCGTCTTCTTCTACCATGTCGTGCACTCCTTCTTCATCCATGGCACATCTCCCCTCGCCACGTTTGCATGCCCTCGCCTTCCGGCGGCATTCCCCGATCTTTTCAGAGGAGAGGGATGGCCGCCCGGACGGACCGTCCCTTCTTTACCGCTGGTCATAGTGATAGGGCTGAGGAACAAACAGGACTTGGTTCGGCTTGCTTTCCAGCTCTTTTGAAAGCTCTTCCACCGTCCCATACTGCATGCACCCCGCCAGGCAGTGGTGGACACAACTGGGCTGCTTGCCCTGCGCCGTGCGATCGGCGCACAGATCGCAGAGGCGTGAAGGCGTCGGTATCTTGTTCCAGTTGAACCGGCCGTCTTCACATTCCCAAGGACCGTCATCCAGAATGCGGATTCCCCATTGGCCGACCGGGATCCGGTGCTCTTGCTTGCAGGCGACTTCGCAGGACTGACAGCCCGTGCAATACTCGTAGTCGACAAGCAATCCATATGCCGTCATTTAAACCACCAACTTCCCGAAACGATCCCAAACCTCCTGCATGTCGGTGTCATAGCACTCATCAGTGGGCTTGATCGAACACAGAAGGCATTTGAACGGCGCTCCGAAACCGAGCTTGCCGATATAGAAATGCGGCACGAGCTCGTTGATGTTGGAACGCCACACTTCATAGAGCGAAGGCTCTTCGGAGTCTTTCTCCGGGAACCAGAATCCGTGCTGGGCATGAACCACGCCCGGACGGACGATCTGGGAGACCTTGGCCTTGAGGACGATTTTGCCGAACGGGTTCTCCACCTCGACCCACTGGCCGTCAGCGATGCCGTTCTTTCTTGCGTCTTCAGGATTGATCTCGATCAATGGATCGGGGTTCATCTCGCGCAGATAGGGAATCTGCTTGCCTTCGGAATGGAAGTAGCAGTACGTGCGTGCGCCGGTGGTCAAAACGAGCGGAAACTTCTCGTACAAGTCCGGTGTCGAGACGGGGCTCAGCTGGGGTTCCATGTAGTAAGGAAGCGGATCCTCGCCGAACTGCTGGAACATGGTGGAATAGAGCTCCACGCGGCCAGTTGGCGTGTTGAAGCCCGGTTGGCCGTCGGGGCGGAGGTTCCCCGTCTCGTATTTGCGATAGCTCAGCGTCTCGATCTTCTGGTGCACGACCTCCTCGCGCAGATCTTCGAATGTCTGCTTGTTGTTGAGCCGATAGTAGTTCAGGAAGTCGTAATAGGAATCGAAGCGATCGTAGTTTTCAGGCATGCATCGTTTGCCGATCTCGTACATGATCTCGCAATCGCCCTTGCCCTCGCCGACCGTGATGGACTTGTTGACCGCGCCTGCCATGATCGGCGACGCGCCATAATGCGTATACACCACGGTGTCATGCTCGACCGTGGTCGAGAGCGGCAGGAACAGCTCGCAACACGCCTGGATGGTCGGCGTCATCCACACGTCGATCCCGAAGCACCATTCCAGGTTCTTCACCATCGCGTCATGCCAGCGCTTCGGTTGCGCGGCACAGGTGCCCGCGAGGAAATTCGTGTCCTCGAAGCCACCCATCTTGAATTCGTACGGCTTGCCGGTCTCAAGGGCATCGAGCACCATGTCGCACTGGGCTGAAAGCACCAGCCCCACGTAGGCGGGATACTCTTTGATGCCCATGATCTTGCTTTGCAGATCGGGGCCGAGGTTGTTCCACCCGAATCCGAGCTCGAGGCCGTCGTTCACGTCGCCGATCAGCTGTCCCCCCGGGACGTCGATGTTGCCCGTTATCGCCTCCAGGGCGAGAACGCAATGGCCGGCCTGCACCCCGTTCGACTTCTGGTCGATGGCCAAGCCCCAGGCTATCTGAGCAGGCTTCGACGTCGCATAGACGCGGGCCGCCTCACGTATCTGGTCCGCCTCGAGGTCGCATATCTCGGCCGCCCGCTCGGGCGGCATGTCCTTCACACGCTCGGCCAGCTGATCGAACCCATAACACCATTTCTCGACGAAATCATGGTCGTACAGGTCTTCTTCGATGATGACGTTGATCATCGCCATCCCCAGAGCCGCATCGGTGCCGGGACGGAGCCTCAAGTGCCAGGTGGCGCGGGTCGAAACCCAGTTCACGCGAGGGTCTATGCTCATGAGCTTCGCACCCCGCCGCATCATGTCGATGGCGGCATGCCCGAACAGGCCGTCGCCGTTTGACGGCAGCGGTTCCTTGCCCCAGAACACGATGAGCTCCGGCAGTTCGAACATCGGGTCGTCGTAACGACCGGGCAAGCCGCCGGCGTAATCCATCTCGGGGTAGGTGGCACCGAGAACGTAGGTGGTGCCGGCAACGCGCGGAATGTAGCATGAGTAGCCCGACTGCGTGTAACAGTCATTGGGCGTCCCGATCGCCGAATGGGCATAGGCTGGCAGCATGGGCCCACCCTCGCGCCCCGTGCCTCCCATGATCAGAATCGACTGCGCGCCATAGGTCTTCTTGTAGTAGTCGACCTTTTCCGCAAGCAGATCGTACGCTTCGTCCCAGGTGATTTGCTCCCAGCGATCCTTCCCGCGGTCTTCGCGCGCCCGTTTCATGGGATGCAGGACACGGTCGGGATTGTACACGTAATCCCGCATGGCAAGACAGCGGACGCACAGGCGACCGTTGGTGATGGGGTGGTTCTCATCTCCCTCTATCTTCACGAGCTCGCCCTGGTCGTTGACGTATGTCTTGATCCCGCAGCCGGTAGGATGACAGCCCGGGGGCGACCACGCACAGCCACGGGTGACCGTGAGGCCATCATCCTCATAGCGCCAGGGCTTGCCGAGATCGACAGTGCCTTGTCCTTTGAAAATCTTCATCGTTCTCCTCCTCTGCTTTCCTCGCACGCGTCGGCTCCCCTCTGCCGACACGTGGCAGGACGTGATGCCCTCGCCTTTATTCATTGCGAGGCGAAACGCCAGACCTCTTTATTGGCCCGGGGATTTTGGTGCCCCTGGGCGGCCAGGTGCCGGGGGAGCTCCCGGAGGTTTGGGTGCCCCGGGAGCCTGAGGTGCCCCGGGAGCGCCGGGCGCTTTGGGAGCACCGGGAGCACTCGGCGTTCCGGGCGCACCCGCGCCCGGAACGAAATAGGGATTGTCCATCTTCGGCAGCTCGGCGCCGCACGATGGACACACCTTGTCGTCCTTCCCGCATACGGCATCGCACTGGGGGCAGCGGCATTCTTGCTCGATTGCTGCTGGTCTAAAACACATGAAGGGTTTCCTCCTCTCTGAAAGACGGGCGGTTTCCCTCCACGACCGACCCTCCCCCAGGACAATCGTGTACGCGCGAGCGGAGAAACCGCGCTTTCGGCCCGTTGCCACAAGGCGAACGGGCCGATGCCTTTGCACCATTCCCGACCGGGGAACATGGCATCGAGGTAAAGATAAGCGCGAAAACACGGAATGGATATCGTATAGAAGTTGGTAAATTGCCTCTCCAAGAGGCCTTCAGTCTCATACCTCAGGTGCGACCGAGGTCTCGAACTCGCTTTACGGCTTGCATAATGCCTGTTCAGCTCCTGGCATGTTGAACACATCCATCCGAAAGCAAGCCCGAGACCTGTCGACCAGCCGAGCGCGGCGTCAGCGGAGTGACTTCCGCAACCCGACGAAGAACACCACCAAAGCCAACGCATAGCAAGGAAGCAGCGCCACGTACGACCCGGCACTCCACCCGAATGCCGTGATGGCATTCCCCATCGCGACGGCCCCAACGAACATGCCGAGATTCTGCGTGAACGCAACCAGGCTGTTCGCGGCAGGAACGTCATCGGGCTCGACGGTGTCGGGCGTGGCCTGCCAGATGATGGAAGGAACGAAACCTCCGACGATGCCGGCGAGGATCATGATGCCCCAATACAGATTCGGATCGCCGCACGTGAAGACGACCGCGGTGTAGGCAACGCCGCATACCAAGGCGAAGAGCAGAACCCACTTGCGCGTCTTGAGCAGATCGGACAGCCACCCGGACAACGGCGCTCCTATGGTGCCGGCAATCCCGAACGCAGACGAGATGGTTGTCGCGAACACCAGCGTCACCGCAAGCTGTTCGGTCAGATAGGTCGTCAGAAAGCCATTGATGGCCATGAATGCGGCCTCGTCCAGGAAAAAGATGATCGCCAAGGCCCAGAGAGTCTTGCTCTTGTAGGCGCGCCCAAAGACCGCAGCGCCATGCTCCCGCTTCTCGTCCTCGCTCACCTGAGGGTGGGAAGGTTCGGCATAGAGCAGGAAGAACAGGATGCCGATGATGACGTCGAACACCAGCGTTCCCCACCATACCGACTGCCACGCCATGCCCAACGTATCGACCATGAACCCGTAGAGGACAGGACAGATGCACATGGCCAGAGCGACCCACATGGCCCAGATGCCCAACGGCAAGCCCCGCTTTTCCGGAGCGAACCAAGGCGCTATCGCGGATGCACCCGCAACACCCATCACGCCCATGCCGGCACCTTCCAAAACACGGCTCGCCATGAACACCGCCACGTCTTGGGTGACGGCGCCCATGACCGAGCCGATTGCCGCGCATCCGATGGCAAGCATGACGACGTTACGAATTCCCAAACGATTGATCAGCGTCGTCGTCGGAAACGCCATGACGAATCCCAACACGTAGAACAGCGCGATAACCCAGCCGAGAACGTCGGGAGTGAACCCAAACGTCTGCATGATGACCGGGGCAAGCGCGGTCACCTTGGCCATGTTTGCCGGAGCAGTGAACCCCGCCAGAAACGTTATCGCAAGCACCACCCAGCCGTAACCAGAATCAACACCCTTTTGTTTGACCGCCATAAGACTCCTCCTTGTCAGCAGTTTTCGCCATGTCCCCTCTCGTCGTTCTCGCGCGTCGTTTGCGCGATGCCGGTCGGACGGCCGGGCGCTCGCGTTTCGCCCAAGCCTGGGGAAAGGGTAGCTCGCGAAGAGCTGAAGAGGAATTGGTCTCCCCTTAGTAAAATGCCTGATTGCATAAAGTACGGGACGATTTCGGCTCCCTCGTACTTGCCGTACGAGGCATCGCTTCAGTGCAGTCTGACTTCGTCGTGATGTTCACCGGCGTCTCGATCTTCAGGCAACTCGATGTTCTCGATGAAGTCCAGCAGGTCCTGCCGTGAATGAACTTCGAATTTGCGATAGATGTTGTAGATATGGGTTTTTGCCGTCGACTGGGAAATATAGAACTCGTTCATGATGTAGCGCGCATCGCGGCCCTTCAAAAGCAGTTGGAGGATTTCCCGCTCACGAGGCGAGAGCCGGAAAACCTCGCAGGCATACTCCCGTTTTTTCTGGTAGGTTCTCTTATGGCTCCCACTTCGCTCGATGAGGTCGCGCGATTCTTCGCTGCCCCGTATGCGGTCTCCCGCGGCGTCGATCACCGGTTCGAAGGGATACACCTGATAATTGATATGAATCTGCGCATATACCACCACAGTGGCAAAGATCGCGCATACCACGCCCAAAGCGACGCTCGAACCGAAGAAAACAACGTCAGATGAGACGAACAGCAGGCACCCAGCGGCCAGACCCAGAAAGAACACGGACCCCTCCTGGCCGATAAGCCAAAGGGGAGAGATCATATTGAATCTCGCCGTCTCGACCACGGCGTTCAGCAGGATGATAGTGTTGACTGCCACCAGACAGAGATAGACGGCGACGACCGCTGTACGCCACTCGCCTGGAACAACCATGACAGCGAGCATGAACAGAACGGCCAACAGCGCCATGTTCTTTTTGAATGCCTCCTTGTACGTCCGTTCGTCCATGCGCTCAAGCAACAGCGAGGCGATGCCGGCGAGTCCGATGGACGCGCCCAGACCAAAGGCCGCAACATCGCTCGAAGCACCCTCGTTGAGGATGATCACCGCCGGCGAAAGCATGAATCCAACCGTGAACAGCGTGTGGTTGTTCCCGGTGATCTTGACGCTGCGCTGCCTTGAGTCGGCAATGCTCACGTATGCGGCGAACTCATACGGACTGCGCACGCGAATCACGCCGATGGACAGGGACAGCACGGCCGCAAGGGCCACGATGACAGAAGAGCACCATGGTTCAAGCTGAGAAAGTATGAGCAGGCTCATGCCGCAGAGCACGAACGCGGCATCGAACACGACCATGAGTGCACGCCGCGTCAGACATCCCAGGAATCTTGCATACGAAAACGTTCCCGCGACCAGTCCGCATCCCGCAAAAACGACGGTCGGCCAGAAAGCCTCGAGATTGAGGCATACGATTGCGGCCACGAATGACAGCGCCTCAGAGCAAAGAATGAGACGTGCGCCCACGTTGGTTTGAAGCCGATCAGTGGCGAACTGCCCCAATCGCAGAGAGACCGCGCAGACCGTGGCGAACAGGGCCATGGCCATGCCGTAGAGAGCGGGTGACGCGACGCCGACCTCCACCTCGGACATGAAGCCCCGCATCGACCCCCCGGCAAGAAGCACAGCAGTGGCGACCGCCATGCCGAACCCCAATACCCCATCGACGAGAATCGCCTCGAAATCACCTTCGCTGGCACCTATGAGCTTCTGCTTTTCGACATCCGATTCGTGCGAGATCTCCGTATCGCCCTGCATGCCAAACCCCCCTTTGGCCATTATCGATTTGCATCTGGTATCAGAGTGCCGCAGCCAGCGCTTTGCCCCCTATCAGACGAAGCTGTCCACTCGGCAGCCCCTCATCCTACCGACGCCGTCAGACGCCAACTCACCCCCTGATGTCGCAAGCGTCATACCCGAAGAAAAACGAAAGGTTCGAGACCGCACGGGACGGATTCCCCCGAACCCCTACAGCAGCGAGCCTACACGTTTTAGCGTTTTGAGAATATCGTACTTCTGGCATGAAATCACACCGCACGTGGCACGTCTCAAGGAGAAAACCTTCACGCCTGCGTTCTTGCCCCTGTTTTCCAGAAATATCCTTGCCTTTTACCGGGCCGTGGCAAAAGCCCCTTCACTTCATCTTGCACAGGACGATGGCTACCGAGCCCAAAATCCCAAGGATCATGAGCATGACGCCTGCACCCATCCAGTTTGTCAGATCCGGTCCAAGCGCCCTTTGGACGAGGAACGTCCCCAAGAACTGCCCCAGTCCCTGTACGAGGATCATCAGGCCCATCGCAAGGGATACGCGTTCCGGGTGAGGCATGATCTTCATATATCCCGAGAGGAACAAGCCGACACCTCCCATGCCGACAAACCCCATGATCACGGCCGCCACCCAAAGAAGGGCGCCTGTGTTCGTGTAGAGAAGAAACGTGCAGGGCCCCATCACCAGGCTCGCCACGAGCAGCAACGGCTTGCAGCGGCCCATCCTGTCGGAAACGGCTCCGAACAAAGGTGATGACACGATGGAAAGAAGCATGGGAATCGTGCTGACGAGGCCGGACACCGTGGGGTCGAATCCCTGCATTTGCAAAATCGTCGGCACGTAGGCAAGAACCGCCAGCAGGCAGATGTTGAACGAGGCGAAACCTACGAAGAAGAGAACCACATCCAACGTGAAAGCGTCACGCCACCTCGATCCCCTCGTCTCCAGAGCGCCGAGCGCCACGTGGGCCGATTCTCCTTCCCTCCCGCGCGGAACGCGAATCGCGACGACGAGGACGATTGCCGCCACGACAGCCACGACGGCATACGCCACCCACACACCCCGAAACCCCACCGCCTCGAAAACCGTCGGCGTCAGGACGGCTGCCACCGTCGACCCGACACAGCCCCAGATGCCCCATATTCCCAGGGTGACACCTATCCTCTGAGGCTTCACACACGCTTGAATGACAACGGGACCGCAGGTCGTCACGACGGTAAGCGCGACCCCCTCAAGGGCGCGCGACGCGAGGACAAGCGCGCTCGTCCTCGCGAACGCACCGACCAAAGAGCCCGCCGCGATCAACAACAGGGCGGCGACCATCATCCTCTTCGCGCCGAATCGCTGTGCGAAAGCCCCCGAGGGAACAGCAACGAAAATGCCCATGAGGGTGAATATGCTCATGAGCCAGGATCCGACTTCGGCGTCCATGGAGAACAGTCCCATGACGTCCGTCATGATGGTGGGCACCTTGTATTGGATGAGTGCCGCAGAGGCCCCGGCAAACAGCAGGACGAGTCCGACAAGCATCGGGTTCTGACGTTTCTTCTCTCTGCTTCCACCCGTCTCATGGATAGCGTGCACGGCTTCCCCTCTCATCGTTTCCCCATGGAGCCGCTGAGCGACTCGAAGCTTCCTTGAGTAACCAAGATAGCCGCAAAGCGTTTTCCTTCCTATCCGATAAGAAGACCGATAAGGAAGCGGGCGATCTCATACTTCCTATACGATTGTGCCGCTCGGCCCTGCCGCTTACAGTGGTTCACGGAGGGTGACGGCGTTTGTCCGATTAGAGAGAACCGGCCATCCACCATGGGTTCTTGCCTGGAAGCAGTCGGAACGAGGAGGCATCATGACTGAAGACGAGAAAAAAACGCTTGAAAAGGATGGAAATAAGACAGAGAAGGATAAAGCGCCGGTAAAAGCCATCTGCGGGAACGCTGAAGAAAACGCGGCAGCGCTTGTCGATGACGACAGCGAGGTGAAGCCCGTCGAGGGATATTTTCTGACCTCACAGCGCTGGCACTGACCCCGATTCCGTCAACATCAGATCGGGAGGCGGTGTATCATCAAGATCAGGCCAGCCTCCCCTATGGAGTGATTCCTCTATGAACAGAGAAGGACAAACCGTTGCGTTCCTCTACCAAGGCAGCCTGCTTGATGGAACGATTTTCGATGAGGGGAAGAGCACTCCCCACAGCATTGTGCTCGGGCGCGGAAACGTGATGAGAGCTCTTGAGGAGGCGTTGGGAGACATGTCGTTGGGAGAGGAGCGCACAGTCGAGATCGCCGCAGCTGACGCCTACGGCGAATACGACAAAAACGCCGTCCAGCACGTCCCTCTTTACAAGATACCCCATGGATCAAACATGCCGGTCGGCGAGATCGTCGCATGGAAGACACCCCTCAGGGAAGAACCGATACCGGCGCGAGTCGCCAGCATCGAAAACGAGGTCGCCACCCTTGATTTCAACCATCCTCTCGCGGGGAAGGACATCGTCTACTGGGTGAAGGTCGTCGACATCAAGGAAGCCATGCCGCAGAGCAGGTGACAACCTGCCTTCATAATCAGCGAGACCGTTTGGAGAAAGGCAGCTGGCATCAGACATCTTTCTTTTTTGAAAGATGTCTGCAAAGCCCCATCGCCCATTCGCTATTTTACGACACGAGAACCTTCCAAGAAAAAAGAGAGGTCCAACCACCTTGGCGGTCAAACCTCTCAAGACAAAGCACCCTATTATCGCGAAATCTTAGCTGCAAAGATCAGACGGTTTATGCTTTCTTACGAAGGCGGCGGACAACCGCGATCGCGACCGACGAGCCAGCGATAACCACCAGAGCAGCAAAACCAGCCATGATGCCCGTCAGTCCATCGCCCGTTTGCGTCAAGGTCGTAGCAGGTGAAATCGGATCCGTCTTCAGAACATCACGCACCTCAACGCTCGCGCTGCGCACACCACTCTCGTGAGCAAGGGTCACCGTCTGATCGGCGGCAAGCTCATAGCCCAAGGGAGCACGCTTTTCGTGCACGGTGAAAACGGTGTCGCCGGTCGGCTTGAGAGCAAGGTCGTCAAAGCAAAGATATCCGGAGGCATCCGTCTCTTGGGTCTGCACGACCGTCCCCTCCCCGTCAAGCAACTCGAAGACCGCCCCGGAAAGCAAGGCTGAGCCATCTTCGTTGGTTTTCGTCAGCTCAATGGAGCCGAAGGGGATGTCGACAACCGGGTCAGCCAGCACAAGGTCTCCCTGGCTCAAGGCCGTGGACTCATCGTTAATGGTCACCTGGAAGTCATCGACCACACGATAGTAGTCAGCCGGTGCGGCAACCTCACTCACCGTATAGGGAGTGTCCTGATAGGGAATGCCAACGAACTCGACAACGCCGTCCGCATCCGAAGTCGCCTGCAGCGGATCGATGCCGTTGCCGCTCAGCTCAAATACCGCACCCGCAAGCGGCGCATTCCCATCGGTTTTCACAAACCGAATAGTCCCTGTTGACCGAGCGTTTTCAGCGACTCCTAACGAATTTGTGGAAGTGTGGAGGGACGCGCCAACCGACACGTTGCCGTAGTAATTTGCGGGATTCTGAGTTTCCTTTACCAGATAGTCTCCATAGGGCACATTCTCGAATCGCACAATGCCCTGAGCATCGGAAACCACGACCAACGGCCCTTCTGCATTCGACACGATGTTCTCGCCCGCAGCATCGTAAAGCGTGAACGATGCTCCCGCCAAGGGAGTGACGCCGTCAGCTGCGTCCACCTTGGTCAGAACAATCTCTCCCGACCTCTTCACGTTGGTGATCTCATGGGTCAGCTGACGTTCTAGGGGCGTACTCGACGCATCGATGGTGAACGCATAGTCATCTGCAGGCGCGTAGTCGGCAGGAGTCTCCGTTTCACGCAGGATATAGCTTCCCGGCTCAAGACCCTCGAAGGCGATCTTGCCATCAGAATCGGTTTGCTGCGCCTCTCTCACCACCGTCGTTCCCGTTTCATCGAGCACTTCGAACGAGACCCCCGACATAGGCTGCGTGGAAGCCCCCTCGAACTCGGCCCGGTATTTTGTCAGCGTCAGGCTGCCGATCGGCGCATCGTGTTTGGAACCAAGATCAAGCGTATGGGATCCCCCTTCAGTCACTATGGCGTCATTGTCGTCATGAAGCGAGGCGACGAACGAGATCGCCTCATACCCAACCGGCGCACCCGTTTCCTTGACGAGGTATGTTCCATAGGGAACGTTGTCAAACGTCACGCGTCCATCAGGTCCGCTCACCTGAGATTCGAACCCTTCAACGGCTTCACCCGCCTCGTTGCAGAGCGTGAATTCCGCACCCGCGAGGGGATTGTCTCCATCGCCTGTTTTCACAAAGGTGATCGTACCCACCTTGCGATTATTGACAAACGACAGGTCACTTCGGGATTCATCGAGAGCATTGCCTTGTTTGTCATACAGATGAATGCCGCTTTCCGTCTTGCTCAATTTGAACGTGTACGAAGCATCCCCCAGCGTGTAATCAGCTGGCGCAGTTATTTCCTGCACCGAGTAAAGCGTGTTGTAATTGATATGGGAGAATACGGAAGAACCATCCGAGTTGGTCGGCTCTGAAATGCGCACAAGATTGCCAAAGGAATCATAGAGCCCAAAGACGGCACCAGAAAGGGGTTCGTTGGTCGCTTGATCTGTTTTTGACAGGTAGACTTCCCCCGTCTCGCCCCATGCCTCGCCATCAATGGTGGCAAAATGGACCTCTTGGTCGCTGCTGCTACTTTTCTCGACATAACCCGATCCCGCAAGTGAAATGCTGTTGGAAAACGTGGTCCCCTGAGCATGCGCGACATCGACGGTAGTGCGGAACACCACCAAGCACGGCTGGCCGTCTCCAACGCTTTCAGGCAGAGTGAGCGTGAAGGTGCGCGTGGTAGCGTCGTAGGCCACGTTTTCGCTTCCAAGGCTCTCGCTCACGCCGCCCACCACCGACAGCTCCGCAGTCGTGTCATCGTATGAAGCCGACGGGCTGAGCGTGCCATCGGGCTGAAGGGTCTGGCGATATAGTTTGACCGAAGAGGTGTCCAGCTCCAGGCCTTCCTGCAGCACGTCAGTCAGCACGGCATCCTTCATGGACACTTGATTCTGATTCACCTGCACAGCCCAGTCGATATAGGCTCTGCCATTGGAATAATAGCCGGTCTTGTCAACCATTTTGTTACTGATGACCTGGGTGCCTTTTGCCTGGGTCGAGGGGTTCTGCTCACTCGATACGATCGCCGTGTTGCCAATGGTCTTGTCGCCATTCTTGCTGAAATACTCATCGAAGTCTGCGCCCTCTTTGGCAAGCTTCATTTTGAAGGTCACGGTCTTCGAGCGAGATTCGGTGGAAGTGCCGTTCAAATCACCTAAGTTGACAATAAGGGTCTTGTCATCAGCGCCATAGTGGTAAGAACCGACTTCAGGGTCCACCGAATCAGACGCCGTGGCAGACACGCCATCCACGGTAACGCTTCCCGCAATGAACGTGAAGTCATCAAGGCCTTCGCCCGTGAGCGCATCGCTCACCTTCACCTTTGTCAGCGGCACCTCGCTCGCATTGACAACGATGTTCCAGGTGAGCTCGTGGGTGGTGTAGTCATACGTTGCCGACTTCTTCGCCGTGCTGTTCGTCACATTCTGCGTTGCCTCTCCCGTTGACGAAGCAAACGTTCCGCCCGGCGTCAGTTGAACCGTGTTCACGTAGTTCTTGTTGGAGTTGCCAGCCCACACTGCCGCATCGACGACTTCCGTCTTATAGGTGATGGTGTAGGAGTCCGTTATCTCACCGAAATGATAAGTGAGCTTCGTTGGCGAAGTTGAAGGATTCGCAGGGACCTCTCCCGCAAACGATTGCGCTCCCGTCGAGATGTTGTTTGGAGCGCCTGGCGTTATCTGGAAGGAATCAGCAAGATATTTCAGACCTGCAGGAATAGTGTCTTCAATGGTGGCATCGGGAAGTTCCTTCTGGTCCTTGTTGACCACAATCTGCCACGTGATGAGATGGTTTTCTGCATCATAACCCAGGGTGCTCTTCTTGATGACAGAGTTTCCCGGACCCACTTTCCCCGACGTCGATCCTGCGCCCTTTTTGAGATACGAATTATCAGTAGATGTCATAACCGCCGTGTTCGAGAATTCGCCGGCTGCGTGATTCTGCTGCCAATATCCCGCAGGCAGATCGGTTGAGAACGTGAGGGTGTGAGCGGCGTTGATGTCGCCGGCCCGGTAGACGAATTCGCCAGTGGCGCTGTTATAGGAAAACGTGTTGACAGTTTCGTCATCCCCAGAAGACACGGGGTTCCCATCCAGTTTCACCGAGCTGGCGTCCAAAATAAGTCCGCCGGTCAACGTGTCTGTCAGCTTAACTCCATGGAGATCGAGCGCTTCTTTGTTAAAGAGGATCGTCCAGTCAATCTTCTTGGTCTCTTCGTTGTACACGCCTGATTTGGTGAGATAGTCAGGCTGGGGCACAGTGGCGGATCCCGCTATGTTTTGATCGATTTGATCATGGCTGAGTATCGCCTCGTTGGAAATGGAGGTGCCAAAATACTGACTCGGGTCCGCCACACGAGTCTGGTATGTGACCGTTACGGCTTCTTCAAAGGTCTTATCAAAGGTGTAGGAGATCGTCCCCGTCTGGGCAGGATCATTCGTTGCAGGAGTGTAGATGAATTCGCCTCTGTTTTCAGAGCCCACAGATGAGCTGTCAAACAGCACCACCCCTTCTGCAGTCTGTACCTTAAACGTCCCCTCGACATACGTCTGGCTCTGATCGTTGTCATCGGATGCTTTGCCCGGCGCAATGACATCCGTCAAGGTGGCGCCTTTGACGGTTGTCTCATTTGAATTGAGCGAGATGGTCCACGTGACCACACCCGTGGCAGCGTCATACTCACCCGTTTTGGCATTGAGGGCTTCAGGCTGATTGAAGTGAACGCTGATGTCTTTATTCTCCCCGTTGATGACAAAAGGAATTTTGACTATCTCCGTGTTGCCTATATTCTCCTTGTCAAACTGTGCGCCAATATCGAACGTTCCTCCCACCCCGCGCATCGTCGAGACGGCATCGGTGAAGGTTATCTTTCCGTGGCCATCCGCCGTCACATCGAGATGGGCAAACACTGTCTCGCCGCTTTTCAACTCAAAGTTGGTAAGCGGCACGTCGATCTTGATCTGATCGGGGATGTCGAACGTATAGGAATCGCCCGCCTCTATTTCGACGTCATCGGGTATCGTAAAATAATACCTGATCTTAACTTGTGCATCCTTGTCCACCGGAGTGTCATCGGCGCCTCCAAGAATATTTCCGGTGGCAGCGTCGACAAGGTCGACGCTAGTGAAGAATGGGAAGGAATTGCTCGAACCTCCGTCGGCATACGCTTCCGACGTCCCCACGATGGGAACCTGGAACAGCAAGACGAATGCCGCAAACGCAGAAACTATTCTCCTCAACATGGCAGGTTACCTCCTTTTTCTTCTTGCCTCCGGAACGCCTCGAGACAGCAAACGACACCCAAGCCGGAATGTCAGCTTTTTCGAAACATCCTTTGATTTTGTTGTACTACGCTGCTGTTTTCCGTCCCCAAGCTCTGGAAAATCCTGTGCTGACGAGCACGATAACTAACAGCGTTTTCTACCCAAATATCTGATAGTATTTCAATCACATATTTTAGAGGGGAAAGGCACGAATCTTCTGTTCTATAATTTCCGAGATATCTGCAATTTTTGACATGCGATCCTGCAGCTGCATCCGCCCCCATCCCCTGCGGTGTCCTAGAATGGCGTCAAACAACAAAGATGCCGGAACTCTATCTGGCCTTGCGACGTCCTTTACGAGACAGGATGTGATGCACGGTGCGCGATCTGCTGAATTCCTCTTCTCAAAGAGTCATCGAAATACTGGAAACCCTCGTCAACCATAAAGGTTGGACGACCATTGCCGAGATAGCGGAAAACGTTCACAGCAGCGAGAGAACTGTTTCCAAAGATATAGCCATCCTCAGAACGCGATGGGGCCAAGGACTCGGCATCGACATATCGACCAAAAATGGCATCAGGCTGATCAATCGCAATGTCGCGACCGTCAGCAAGGTGTTCATCGACATCTTCAATGAGTCGACAGCCTTGCGATGGATTCGGGAGATGCTGTTCAACCCCAGGAAGAGCATCGAATTTTATGAAGAGAAGCTCTTTACCAGCAGATCGACGCTGATCCGTCTTCTGCCCAACATCAATCGATTTCTTGCGAAACGAAACATGGCAGTCAAATGCGAAGGCAACCGTTATGAGCTCACCGGCGAAGACGAGCAATACCTTCGGCAATTCTTCACCGGTTTCCTTCTTGAATTAAATGGCCTTGAGCTCAGCGAGTATCCCCTTGATTTTGATTTGGGCGTTCTTGGGCATCTCATCTCCACCATCTTCGCGCACAACCTCGACGAACTTGAATGGTCGTTTGTGATCCATGACGATATTGCCACAGTGTATTACATGATGTTTTACCTCGTGTCTCTCGTGCGGGAAAGCCAAGGCCACACCGTCGTCTCCGATTACCAGACGGACGACGAGATAGACGCCAACGAGTTAAATTACATAAAGAAGCATTTTTCTCATATCACCGAGCAAAATCTGCGACCCATCCATGCATTTATAGTCAGCCAATATTGTGGTTGGAAATCGGCGGAGGAGGAAGCTCGGGTCACACGCGAGGCCGATGCGTTTTCAGAGCGCCTGGCAAAAGCGGCCAACGTTTCTTTCGGGGAGGAGATTCGCCGGCAGATACGCTTCGTTATATGCTCCCTGTACCTTACGGCAAAAACACGCCCCTACCGGACATCTGAACTTTTCGATCGTATCCGCTACTTTTCCCTTTCGATTGAGCAGAGCAATCCCACGCTCTACGAAATGATCCAAAGCAACCTGGCAGTGTTTTCTCAAAACATCCACTTTGACATCTCTCTCCAATCGGACACCATCGTGTTTTGGCTGTGCCTCACCTGCCCAGAACTTGTCTTGACTCCACCGGAGAAAAAAGTTCTCGTCGTGAGCGATTTTGGCCATCAACATGCGATTTTTCTCGCACGATCCATTGAAAACCTCTTCAACAAGGGAGCCACAGCCACCGTCGATATCACGCCAGCCAGCTATCCCGACGCCTTGATGTTGCTCTCGTCGGAAAAGTACGACATCGTAATCACGACAACTCCCGACATACAATCCCAGCAGTCGAACGTCATTCTTGTCAACGATTATCTGGGCTATGACGATTTTTGCCAACTGTACCAAGCCCTCTTCTTTTGAGAGCGTTTTCCCTGGAGCAGCCGAATGCGTCAAAGCTTGCTTTTCGATAGAGAGAAATCGTTGTGCCAGCCCTGCCGCCGACGGGAATACCGCCGGCCTTGTTAGGAGGGAGCGCGAAGAGCGCTCAAAACGACAGGAAGCGGCCACCTCAAGCGGCCGCTTCCGTGGAGGGAAGAGTGGTTAAAAGACTAGAGTGTGGCGAGATCACGCCCTAACAGATAGGATAGAGTCCCGCATACTGCTCCAAGATTCTGTCCCGGCATGACAAAATTGTAAGTGTTCGCATAGAAATCGCCCGTCATGATCCCCGTGTTGTACAGGCCTTCAATCGGTGTGTCATCTTCGTCGCACACCTGCATCTTGTCGTTGGTACGCAGGCCGCCGCACACGGTCAGAAACGTCGCACCCGTGATTTTAGTCGCGTAGAAGGGTGGCGTGGAAAGGGGATAAAGGATCGAGGGGTTCACATGGAACTGCTTGTCTTCCCCAGCTTCGGCATAGGCGCTGTACTGCTTGATGGTCGCGAGCGCCTGATCTTTGTCGATGCCCTCCATCTTGTCCACCAGTTCTTCGATGGTGTCAGCCTTGTAGTAAGTCGCTCCCGTTCCAATGGAAGACTTACCCTCGGATGCCGCAGCGTCCCACGAGGCAACCATCTCGTCGGGAGAAAGGGGCATGATGCCATTCTCATAGTCGATGCAGGTGCCGAACTGCTCCCAATTCTCTTGGGTGTAGGCGTATGCTTTGTCCCACACCGCGAAAGCTGTCTGCTCAGGTAACTGCAGCACCGAAATGGCACCGTAGGCAAAGTTCGTGCATTCGTTTTGATAGCGTTCGCCGTGAATGTCCATGTTGAGACCCCAGAAGTTGGAGATGACCCCATGGGCGGGGCCCGAAGCACCTCCGTTGATCATGGGCGCGGTGGGATACGTCTTCTGCCATGCGGCACCGACCCACAGGCCCATCTTGTGACCATCGCCGGGCATGAGGCCCGAATACACGAGCCCGGCATCATAATCAACCTCGCCCACCGACAGAGTGTCCTTGAACTGTTCCCACGCCCAGGGACTGTAGCGCGCCATCATGTCCGGATTTTTCGAAAAGTCTCCCGTCGCGAGGACGACGGCCTTGTTGGCGACATATTTGACATAGGACCCGTCCTCCCGCTTGGCAACGACGGCCGACACCCGGCCTTTGTTGTCGTCGTCGCGGATGAGATACTGGGCAACCACCTTATAGTGCACTTCCCCCTTGAAATCCTCGGTGAAAATGTCTGCGTACGCCTGAGCTTCGAGAGGAGCTCCGTACAGAGCGCCGAAGGGCTGCTCGGCGGTATAGAAGTTATGCGAGGCCGGAGGAACAGTGATTGTGCCATCCGGATCGTTGTAACCAGGTTCAAGGCAACACTTGAGACCGCGCTTCTCCATATGGTCGATCGTCCAGTTGATCGATTCGGCGGAGTTGTTGACCCATCGCTCCCATTTTTTCTTGTCCATGAAATACGTCCCGGCAGTCTGCTCCGCCTTCACGATGTCGCGAGCGGTTTCAGGAGTGTAGTCAATACCCTTGGCCAACTGGTACTTCGATCCTATGGCATGATTTGACCCACCGCGGGAAATGGGCGTGGAACTGGCCGAGAACACGATAACGTCCGCCCCTTTCTCGGCAGCAGCCACCGCGGTGCAGAGACCGGCCATGCCCGCGCCCACGATCACGATGTCATGAATGTAGGTTTCGGCGATATCAGCATCGGCCACGGGATCGGGCGGGACCTCGAAGCTCCACTGCATCTTTTCATAGCTGTCGGCCGTCAGCGCGCTTCCCGATGCGGATCCCGACGACCCGCTCGACGTTGCCGCGTCTCCGCCTGGCGCGCAGGATGCCAAGGCAACGCCCGAAGCAGCCATTGCCCCCGTCGCCAAAGCCCCTTTCAGAAAATCTCGGCGATTGATTTTCATGATTTCGCTCCCTCCTTGTTTGACGATTGCGAAACTATCCGAAGTGTTGCATGATTTCCGGAGATAGACTTTCACACGGGTCTTGTGGTTTGCGGAAAAGGAGGATCACATAGATCAGGTGAAAACAGTGCGGCAGGGGATGTGAGAAGACGAGACGGGGCGGCAGGGGATGCAAGCCAATGCTGAATCGTCGTTGGGATGCGGGGAGTGGACATGCAAGTTACCGGGAAGATGAGACTCGCGCTGGCAGGAGGGGGCTTTGCCGCCTTTCTTGCGATGAACTCGTTTTCCCTATGGGGCTTTTCCTTTCTCCCCCAATTCGCTTTCGGAGATGCCGGCGACCGCTCTTGGACCGCCCCACTCACGGTAAGCAACATCATCGCGTTTTTCGGTTACTTCCTTGGGTCGACGCGATTTCCCCGCCTGTTCAATCGCGCGCCTTACCCTGAAGCGGTTCTCCTTATGTCGTCGGGCATAGTCTTCCTTCTCGGGTTCTTTCTCAATGGCTCAGCGGCGCTGCTCGTCGCCTCCAGCATTCTCACGGGAATCGGCACTACCTGCTGCTTCATCTGCTGGGAACAGGTCTTTTCGCTGAGTGCCCAACGGGAAGCACAAAAGCAGATTATCGTCGGGTCGATGTTCTCGCTTGTGCCCTTCCTTCTGTTCTTCGTCTTGGGACAGCACATGCTTCTGTTCACCGTCTCGCTGCTCGTGCTGGCAAACCTGGTGTTGCTCTACCCCTGCCTGCGTTTCCCCAACAGGAACACCCATGAAGAGCACGATCCCCTCGTCGAGGCAGCGCCCTATCTCAACATTCGAGGGCAGTTCTGGAAGCCCCTGCTGTGCATTGTCATGATTGGAATCGTGTCCCCCGTCCTGGGGTCAACCGCCTTCACCGGAGAGTTGGCCTTCTTTGACAAAAGCATTCTGGTGTTGGGGGCCAATGTCGCAGCAGCGGCCATTCTCGCTGTCGTCTGGTTTATCCTTGGCAAAAACGCTACCATCACAAACGCCTACATCATTATTTTCCCCGTGCTCATCACGGCATTTCTTGCCTTTCCTTTTCTCCCCCAAGCATACCGGGTCCTCATTTTGTTCATTGGCAGCCTGGGATTCACCCTGTTCTCCATCGTAATGATGATGTCGTGCTTGACGATCGCTCGCGAAAGGCAGATCAGCCTCATATTCGTCTATTCGCTGTTCGCCGGTGTCACGTATGTGTCACGCCTGCTGGGAAACGGCCTTTCTTCTCTTGTGTGCACAAGCTCCCTTTCTCAGGAAACCCAGATTTTCACGAGCGTCTTCTTGCTTCTGTACGGATGCTCCGTCGTCATGTTCATCCTGATGCGCAAGGGCGTTTCGGGCAAAGAAGCACGGGCGGACGAAGGCGCGGCGCCACGCATCGACATGCTGGAGCAAACCTGCCTGTCACTGGCCGATCAGCATGGATTCTCGAAACGCCAGAGGGAGGTTTTGGATCTGCTCGTGCATGGCTACGATGTGCCGTCGATCGCAAAGAAGCTCTTCATCTCAGAGAACACCGTGCGCACCCATACAAAGAGAATCTATACCCTGTTGGAAGTACACTCCAAGCAGGAAATCGTCGATCTGGTGAATGGAGAAAACCTCACGCCTGCGTCTCCCTGCGCCGAGAGCCAATAACGGCGACAAGCTCATCTTTGATGCCCACCTTGAGCTTCTTGTACAGATTGCGCATACTAATGATTGCGGACTTTTGCATGCAGATTCCCGACTACGCAATCTCAACGTTCCACCGTCTCCGGCTGGGATAATTCTCCCTTTAGGCTGAAGCGCATGATTGTATCTTCCCGGTCACAACCGTGGTTCCAGCGACCACTACCCGAGAAGGCTGCGATAAAATCAGCCAAAAGATCAGGAGGCCTCACCATGAATGACCAGATGATGTTCCTATCGGCAGAAAGACGGCACGAACTCTTGGATGCCCTGCGATCACGTTTTGAAAGCAACGCGAAACGACACCAGAGCATCTCCTGGAATGAGGTCGAAAAGAGGCTGCAAGACCATGACGGAAAACTCTGGTCCTTGGACCAGATGGAAACGACCGGCGGAGAACCCGACGTGATAGGTCGCAACCCCTCAACAGGCGAATTCGCGTTCTGCGATTGCTCGGCAGAAAGCCCCCTTGGACGACGAAACCTATGCTACGACCGTGCCGCTCTCGACTCAAGGAAGAAGAACAAGCCACAAGGCAGCGCAATTGAAACGGCAGAGGCCATGGGCATCGACTTGCTGACAGAACAGGAATACCGAACTCTGCAGGAACTCGTGGAGGTGGACATGAAAACATCCAGCTGGATAGTCACTCCTCCGAGCATCCGAGAACGTGGTGGCGCCCTTTTTTGTGACCGACGTTATGGCCACATTTTCGTATATCACAATGGGGCTGAATCGTATTATGCCGCACGAGGGTTTCGAGGCTTGCTACGGGTATGAACTGACAAGACTTCCTTGAGCCAAGGCGGCATCAAATATCCAGGAACCGATGCACCAAAGAGGACTGGTTCTCCTGTGTGAACTCCTGATCGACCTGCCAACCTCACTTGTCTGTTTTGAGGAGGTCGAGCAGTTCCTGTCTCGTGTGCACGTCGAGCTTGACGTATATCGCACGCAGATGCGAGCGCACCGTGTTCTTGGATATGGTCAGATGATCCGCAATCCAATTGGCACTGCGGCCGCACGCAAATAGCTCGAGTATCTCGACTTCCCGTTGCGAGAGGCCCAGCGCGGGATCAATGAGTCCGATCCCCATCCACTCCGCAGCATGACCCAGAGTATCCTGAGAATCCGGCTTGCCACACCCCATGGCCTTTCGCAGTTCAATGCTGTCGGTCCATTTGGCGATAGCCTTGATATCTGATTCGGTAAAAATGTACATCAAGACGATCACAACAAGAAAACCCAGAATAGCTCCTACCCCCATGCGCACGACTGGGTCACCATACCATGGCGCGATGATGCCGCCAAGCGCCCACCCTGCGGTCGAGGCTAAGAAATACACAGCCTGCCCGATTCCGAAATAGCGGATAGGCGAAAGGTCGAACCGAAACGTCATATAGGCGATAAGGCAGGAAAACACGAGCCAGAGCGCCTCTTTGCCAATACTCAGATAGGCAATGTCAAACCCGAAGCATGAGGCCAGCATCATGGCAACCCCAAGGATGATGAGGGCGGTATACACTTGTTTGGTGCCCTTGGTGATGTCCGTGCGGTTGACAGCCCACACGATTCCCACGGCGATGATGCCGATGGAAAACACGATGATGGATCCTTCGCGTGCAAAGACTTCATAGGCCACCAACATGCTTGAAATGCCTTTCCCCACTCCCGCCGAAAACGCAACCAGAGCCGAGGCGAGGACAAGTCGATGATAGACCCGGTGAATCAGGTCACGACGATCAAGCGGGCTGCCTTCGGCCAGCGTGGCGGAGGGGTAAGGATCGTTTTCCACCATGGTGAGCAACAAGGCGGAGACAAGGGGAAGGAGAGCTATATAGAAGATACGCCACTCCACGGGCAGGCCGACACCGACAAAGTACAGCAAGCACGAGAACAGCAGAGAGATGCCACCCGCCGTCAGAGAATCACCCAGCGCGACACTTCCAAAAACAAGGCCCACCCGCAAGCAGAGAAACGACGTCCCAACCCCCGTACAGACTGCGGCGACAACGAAAAGGGCACCACCGCCCGTTATCCCGGAGAAGCCCAGAGCGATCGTGGCGAGTGTCGCGAAACCACCAAATCCGACAATGATGACCTTGTTATTGACAAAGGGAGTCACTTTTCGCCAAAACATCGCGGCGCCAATCATGGCCGTGGCGATGCCCAGCGTAGAAAACAGGTACATGAATAGCACGCAGAGAGGTTGCTCTGACTCTGGGAACGAGCGCATGACCTCGGTAGTGTTATAGCAAAGCCATATCCATGCCCACCAGGATCCCATGCCGAGAAACCTCAGATAGGGCCACTGCTCCGCCAGTGGCGAAAGACGCTCCTCTGGCTCTCTCTTCTTATCCAGCATGACTGCCTCCCCCGCACCCCATATTCTGCCCAATTGTACCCCACTTGGGCATGGTATAGGCAGGGTGTGTCCTATGCTGGAGGACCGTCATGCGACGCGGTGGGATCTTCCGTGTCGCGTCCGATGGGGCAGCCTGCGCCCTGTTCGCTTCCTTCTCCCTTTGCGGGAAGCAGGGGCATCTTGATGGCATTCACCGGACACACCTCGACACAAGCACGGCATTTCGTGCACTCGCTCATCGGTACAGACGCCACCGCATCATGGAGATCGATGCCTTCGGGACAGGAATCCCAGCAGGCGTGGCAGGGAGCCTTGCCCGTCGTTCTCAGGCAGATCGACGTATCGACCGTCGGACGGAACGTCCGGTTCGTCTTCGCTATCAGCGAAAGCACCGCCCCGAGTGGGCAGAATCGATGGCACCACGAGCGCAACAACACGAGCTCGACAATCAAGACGAGCGGGAATACCACAAGCATCCAGGATGTCTCGTTGAACTGGATGAGACGCCACAGCCCAATGAATGTCGCAAAGGCCAGGCCAACGGGGCAGACGAGACAGAATACAGGAAACCCGAACACCGCGGTCGACGCCAAAGCCGCAAGCAACACCGCATGTCGACTGTCGAGCCGGCTCGTCTTGAGTTTGAAGAGCGCACGGCTTCTGACCAGCGCCCGCTTCTCGGCGCATCCGCCCTCGCGACAATCGGCGCAGGCATTGGCTGGGACGGGATGAGGCGCCTGCCCATCCTCCATCGCCTTCGGTGACGGATCTACCTGAAGGGCTTTGGCATCAGACACGTCCCGCAGAACGGCTTTCTTGCCGCCAAACAGTCGGCGCAGAAGAGGAATTGGGCATAGCCAACCGCAGAAAACACGCCCCAGCAGCACGATGAGAACCACGGTAATGGCAAGGCAGATGAGTGCGGCGGGAGCGAAGGTGCGTCCCGCCAAAAAAGTCTCGACAATGCCAAGCGGACAGACAGCAGCAATGAAATCCCAGCCGAAGGACGAGGGAGTGCCCAGACCGGTGTGCCAGGCCAAACCGATCGCCACAATTCCGAAAACCGCCACCGCGCTCAGCACACGCGCCGTCGATGGCTTCATGCGAGATCGCCTCCTTCCCCATTCCCCGCGCCTGCATCATTGCCGTCGACCGATGCCAGCACCTTCACGACAATGCCACGGCCATTCCCGTCTTTTGCAGAGGTGAGGACCAAGGCGGGACACACGTATTCGCACACGCCGCATCCGTTGCATGCCGACTCATGAACCACAGGAACTCCCCCCTCGATCGTGATCGCGCCATAGGGACAGCTCTCCTCGCATTTCATGCAAGAACCGGGGCTTTTCCACGCCAGACAGCTCTCCTGCGAGACAACGGCAATGCCGATCCTCTCGTTTTGCGGATCGAAAGAACGCAGGGCCCCGGTCGGGCACACCTCGATGCAGCGATTGCAGAACGTGCAAGCGCCTCTCCTGTAATCCATCTGAGGAGTGCGAGCCTCAAGGAGACCATTCTCCAACTTCGCCAAACCGATGCAGCTCTGCGGACAGACGCTTCTGCACCGATCACATCGCAAGCAAGCGGCAATAAAGGATGCCTCGTCCTGCCCGCCAGGTGGGCGAACCAACAGACCGTCAGAAGACAGGACATATGCGGCACCTCCGACACTGCAGAACACGGCAGTGGCGGCTGCTCCCACGAGAAACCCGCGACGGGACACGCTCATGACGGTCGCCCGCTCTTCACGCGACGCGTGCAGCATCCAGATACCGCAGCACATCCTGAGTGTCGCGTTCCTCACAGATCAGAAATCCGCGTAACGCCTGGGCAAACCCATGATAAAACGGCAGCCGGGCAACGCCATCCACGTCCGCGAGCAATTGGTTAACCCAGTTTGCGATATGTTCTGTAAAAAACGAGCGGGCCTGTCGCGCAAGTCGGACAGTCCCTTCGGCATCACCCGCTTCGCTTACCTCGACGATGCGCTCGTTGAGCAGCGCCATGAACTCAAGCTCGAAAACCACGTAGTCGTCGGGAATGGAACCGCCCGCCGAAGGCATGACCCCCGCCGCACGGAACAATGCCCTCACCTGGTCACGCGCATCCTGCATGAGCAGCCGCTCCTCACTGGTGTAAATCGATTCGTAGGGAACCGCCGCCTGGCCCTCGTAGGTGCCGGCCGCCAGGAAGATACGTGCGTATTCACAGGCAAGGTCGTTCTGGTCATCGACGTCGAACGATGTGATCGACCGCACCATGCGTGCGAAGCCATCTGCGACCATGCGTTCTCCTTCGAGTGTCGATTCCTGGTCGGAAGGACCTGTCGCATCGTCGCCCTCTTCGCCGAATTCAACCTTGACGCCTGCATCCATGCCCTCTTCCAACTGAGCCAGGTGCCGCGCTCCTTGAAGGTCGACCTCGCGGTCGATGAGAGCCGCAAACAGCCGATAGGTCTCCGCACGTCCGATGCAAAAAGCTTCGAGCTCTTTGCCAGAATCATCTAACGCCATTTTTCTCATTCCTCTCACTGTCCGGCCATGCCTCCTGTTGGTCTGCCGAACCGTCAATACGCGCAAAAGCACCTCGTCGCCCACAGGCGACCGGCCTTGTGACGGCCGGTCGCCTGTGGAAAGCCGCTATATCGTCGCGAACAGGTCGCCGCCGAAGAAGTTGAACAAGCCGACACCAACCAGCCACATAAAGCAGCGAAACGCCACCATCGCGACCAGGGCACAGACGAGCGCCACAACGGCAAGCGGAAGAACGCGGCCGCAGCGACCGGCTGCATAGCCGAAACCGGCAGCCGCCAAGGCTCCCACCACGCTTGCGGCAAGCACCGGCGATGCCGAGGCAATGCTCAGCGTGTTCGATGACACGGCGTACGCCAACGCGATGACGGCAGCCGCCACGCCGGACACCAGCGTACAAAGCGACATGAATCTCACAGCCTTCGCCCGAGGCGGCACTCCCACAGCGGCAGAGTCCGTACCCGACGGGGACTCTCGGTTGCCCGTCGAGACGAATATCAGGTAAAGAGTCGCGCCAGCAGTGGCTGCCGTGGCCATGTAGCCAAGCGGCATCAGCGGGGTGTCCCAGGTCAACTGTGCATCCATCATATAACCGGCACCGGTCGCATAGGACAGAATCAGACCGCACACGCCAGACACTGCGGCAATGCCCTTGAGCGCCGTGGAGGACACCTTGCGACGCGCCGCAACCAGGAACACGATCGAAGCAAGCGACACGAGTCCAACCATAAGGGCTTCCGTGAAGATGCCTGAGGTCGGGTGCGACAGAGCACCCATCATGCGATCGGGATGCGACAGATGCAAGACCGATGCGCACCCTCCCAAAATAACAAGAACGATGACAGTGACGAGGGCACGGAAGCGCACCTTGTCATCACGCAGCTTTCCTGTGAACTCGTTGATGCACAGAAACACAAGCAGCCAGGCACCTGCTCCTGCCAGAACGGTGAATATCACCAGAGGCCATTGAATTTGCATGTTAATCACCATACTCCCAAGTCCCGATATGCGATGACAGTATGTAGTGCGTCATGGGGCTATTGCCGACCTCTCTCATGGTATGCACCGATGCGGGATCAGCTTTGGCAATCGCCTGAGATGCATCGGATTCCGGATCGTCCAGATCCCCATAGAAACGGCACTTCGAAGCACAGTTCTTCACACAAGCCGGCAGCTCGCCCACGCTTGTCAGCTGATTGCACATCGTGCACTTCTCGACGGAGCGCAGCTCTTGGTTCCACGAGCGGACTCCATAGGGGCACGCCATCATGCAGTACTGACAGCCGATGCACTTCTCCTTGTCGATGAGCACAATGTTGTCCTCGTTGCGGTAACTTGCCCCCGTGGGGCACACATGGACACAGGGCGCCTCGGCGCACTGTTGGCACATCGTCGGCACCCAATATTGTTTGGTGTCGGGGAACTCCCCTTGCGCGATACGCAGCACCTTGTTCCAGTACTGTCCGAGCGCGACATCGTTTTCCTGCTTGCAGGCGACCTCGCACGACATGCAGCCCGTGCACAGGTCGAGGTCGACCACGATAGCGTAATGTGACATGTTCTCCCATCCTCCTTTACTGCGCACGCACAATCTTGCCGACGACCTCGTCATCGGCGTTTTCCTGCCAAGTCGTCCAATTCTCGCTGGCCTCGACCGTATGATCGCTCGGTTCAGGCAGCCAGGCAGCAAACTGCTCCGGCTGGGTCCACACTTCATAGGGACACGCGTCAACCGGCGTGATGCGCACCTGGAACCCACGCAGCGTGTACGTGCCATATACGTCATTGAACGGCGCGTCGTTCTTGGTGAGCACGTTCACGTTCATGGCATTCCAGCTACCGTAGGGATCGGAGTCCAGCAGCTCGGGATTTCAGAACCGCTCCTGGAACACGACGCCCGGCGCCACATCCTCGGAGATGACGGCACGCGCATAGGTCTCGCCACGACGAGACTCGACCTTGACCCACCCCTTGTGGACAATGGAATACTGAGCGGCAGTTTTGGGGTTCACCCATATCTCGGCCGTCGGCATGATCTCACGCAGCCAGGGAACGTTGCGCAAAGTCCCATGGTGATAGAGGGGAACGCGCCCCGATGTCAGCGTCAGCGGATAATCCGTGTCAGAAAGAGGACTCTCGAAAGGTTCCATATAATAGGGAACCGGCTCGTATTCCACCGACAGCTCTGGATCGAGTTCAATGCAGCCTTCCTCGCACAACGCGAAGGGGAATCCCGTACGGCCAAGCTTGACGGTGATGTCATTGTAGGGCTCCACCCGCTTGGATGGTGTTCCGAAACCACGGGGCTTGCCCGTTGCCGGATCGATGGCCTTATACACGTAGTACTGTCGCCACTCATCGAGGGGCGCATAGGTGATGGGGCCCCGCTCGCACAGTTCACCGAACGTCATGGGTTCCTCGGTGTCAGGATCGACCATCTTGTTGACGAAAAAGCTGACGAGCTCTTCCTCGTCGTGAGCCCAGGGATATCCGTCGGCAACGCCCACCTCCAGATTGCCGAGCATCTTCGACTTGCCGGGAGCGACCTCCTCCCACTTGAAGGAGCGGATGGCGCCTTCGTGACCGCGCTCGGCCAGCTTCTCAGCCAGCCGGCTCCAATACAGCGTCTCGTCGCAGGTCTCGAACAGATGGGTAACCTCTTGGCGGGGGAAAATCATGTTCAGCAGCTTCACCGGCTTCGGGCATTCCAGCCATTCGCGCATGGGGAACACGACGTCGGCAGCCTCGATGGTGAATGAGGTCGGATACATGTACGCATGCACGATGAGATCCATCTCGGGGATGACCTCATACCACGATCGGGCATTGCCGATGACAGCCAGTTTGTTGCCCGAACGCTCGAGCCAGATGCGCGGCTTGTAAGGCTTGCCGGTCTTGATGGCTTCGAGAATCGTCGGAATATGGGCCATTTGCCAGTTCAGGAACCCATGGTGCCCATTCATCAGACGCTTGTTCAACATGTCGCGGGTGATGAGATTTTGCAAGCACCCCATGCCAAACGTGTCATTCTCGATGATGCCTGGAGAATGGGAAAGCGCCCCAAACCGCTGCAGGGCGGCACCGGGCCGCTCCACATTGCCCATCATGCATTCCAGCTCGAGGGTAGCCAACGCCGCCTGGGCCGAATTGGGAAATTGGTCGGTGGCCAAACCGTGGATGAGGGTTGAGCGGTTGTCCGTGTAGATATGAATGGCTTGCTCGATCTTGTCGGCTTCGAGGTTGCATATCTCCGCGGCCTTTTCAAGCGTGTAGTCATCACAAGCTTCTTTGAGAATCTGATAGCCGGTCTTGCAGGCCTTCCCATTCACGTCATACGATCCAAACAGTGCCACGTCGAAACCGTCGGGATAAGGAAACGGCAACTCCCGCACAGCTCCGGCAGCTTGGTCGTAGACGACGAAGTTGTTGGAGTCTCCCCCAATGACATCGGCGGTCAGGCAGTATTTCGTGTCGGGATCGACAAGGAAGGGAAAATTGGTCCACTTCTGGTCAAACTCCTTGTCATAGAGAGCGTTATCAATGATGTATTTGATCCACGACATCATGAGCGCCACGTCGGTGCCGGGACGAACCGGAAGCCAAACGTCCGCCTTCGACGCATCGGCAGTGAGACGCGGATCAATGACCACCGATTTCAGGCCTTGGGGCCGCGCGCGCAAGTCGGCGACAGCACGCCCGGTCATAGACGGCCCCGACCACGAGGGACCAGCCCCCCAGAGAACGCATGCCTCAATTTCACTGTCCGTGAAGTAGAAGTCGAGGACGTTGCTGTCCGCAATAGACAGATTGTCATCGGCGCTTCCTCCGTACACAAGACGAGCCTGGGTCTGGCGAGGCAGATAGCACTGGGCGCATCCCGGCTCAAAATTGTTCGGAGACCCAAAGGTGTTCATGAATCTGATCGGACCGGAAATATGAGGGTTGCCGCCACCGCCTGTCGAGGCGACCACGGATTCGGGACCATACTTCTCATAGGATTCCATCAGTTTGTCAGCGACGAAATCAGTGGCCTCGTCCCAGCTCACCCGTTTGAAATTATTCTGTCCTCGTTCGCCGACGCGCATCATGGGATATTTGTTGCGCATGGGATTGTACAGCGCCTGGATGCCAGAGAGCCCCTTTGCACACATCGACCCTTTGCTCATGGGTCCCTCCGGATCGCCCTCAAGCTTGATCACGCGACCGTCGCGCACGTGCGCGAGTACCGTGCATTGCGCAATGCAGGCGCGGCAGACTGTGTGGACGACCTCGACCTTGTCGGGATCGGTTTGGGCATATGCCTTGTCAGCCGCGACAAGCGTCTCCACCTGCCCCCGCGCGGTCAAAGCCACGCCGAGCGCCGCCGCACCCTTGACGAAACCGCGTCGCGTGAGTGTCAGCTGCTTCTGCTGTTCCATTCGTCTCCTCCTCTTCGTCGTTTACTCGTCTTTCGGTTCATGGCAGATATCGGTGAGCCACATCCCCCCTTCCCCTGTGGTGGTCCACCCGTGATCCCAGACCAACCCGCCCGCCTCTTCGAGACGGTCAAGGCAATAGGACGCGGAAAAAACCCGGTCGGGAAGCAAGCCACAATCACCAAGCATCTCCTCGACCGACACGCGAGACCGGGGCTCCACACACCACGAAAGGATGGCCGCAAACGCTTTTGCAAGCTCGGACTCGCGCTCGGCGAGGGCGGATAGTCGACGGAGGGGGGCAAGATCCGCGAGAACACGTTCGCCCGCCGCACTCGGCCGATAATTCCAATTCTCGGCAGTAACATCGGACGTGACATTCGAAACGATGTCCGGCGAAGAATCGGGCTCATCGGCACCCTTTCCATCGCCGATCGTCCATCGATCGAGAGCACCGGCCTCGTAGAGCTCCCTGACATAGAAACGGGAAGTCCTCAGATTGACGCGCATTTCGGGCAATGCCGCGATGGCCGCCTCAAGGTCTCTACCCTCGTGAACGCGTTGCGCACAGGCAAGCGCCTTATAGAAGATCTCCCTCTGAGCACTCTGCTCCTGCATGACCGCGCATGTGCGACGGTAGCGTTCTTCTTCGGTAGCTCCGTCACGAAACGGCAAAGACCTGTTTTCTCCCAAGTTCGCTTGCGTCTTGGTGGGCCCGTTGCTTCTCGGCTCCTTTAAAGCAGCCTTTTCCGTGGCAATTTGAACAGTCCCCTCGACCGATGCGGCATGATCCATGCCTTTACCCCCTTCTCGTCATGGCGTCGAGTATAGGAAGTCACTCGGATCTGGCGCATGACCGCAAAAGGACGAAAAGGGTCTCAAACGAGGACGATCTTCTCCACATGAAAAGGACTAGTCTCCGAAAAATACCTGTTCATTCGCTTCACTGCACATAATCTCAAACATACGCAACGATCGAGAGCCGGTCCCCTTGCGACAGCGGCAGGTGAACATCTTCCTTATTGCGCAACCAGGAAAATCCGAAAGGATGCTGCACTCTCCCATATCCTCTCCGGGCCACGTTATGATGTTTCTCCTGGTTGTTCTACCGAACAATGCTCCATGGCAGAGCGAAAGCACTCCATGAGAAAGCCCGCCGCTTCTTGAGCGACGTCAGACTTGGGGCAGACGATGTCAAATCGAACGAGGTGCTTGACGGCGATTTCAATGGGATCCCCGGCCTCTATTGCGCGGGAGTGGATTGCAGCGGCCTGCAAGGAACCACGTACTGCATGAATATCGGCGGAGGTGCCCAAGGCTATGCGGTCTATTCTGGACGAAATTCGGTGCGGAGTGCAAAAGGCTACCTTGGGAAATAGGATCAAGACAAGCGGTCGGCCCTTCGCAGCAGAAAACGCGAAGGCCGGCCCGCTGGGTCTACTCAGCACTCTAAACAAAAAGGAGCAGAGGCTATGTGGCACGATGCTCCCGGCCGCTGCCAAAGAACCGCACGAAAAGAACCGCCAGCCAACCAAGGAATACTCCCAAAACGATGCCCGCTAAAACATCACTGGGATAATGAACGTAAAGATAAAGGCGGGAAAAGGCAATGAGCGAGGCAAGGAAAAGCGCGGGAATCCAAAGCTTGCTTTTCGAGAAGAACAGCACACTCACCGCGGCAAAGGCACAACAGGTGTGTCCTGATGGAAAGGAATAATCCAAAGGCCTGGGCACCAGAAGGACAAGGGCGGTGTTGATGTCGCAGGGACGCACACGAGCCACAAGGGGTTTGATTGCAAGATTGCAGACCAAAGTCACCATCGCTATCGCCACAACAAGAGCAATGCCTATCTTTCGCGTCTTGGGGAAAGCAAGCAGAACCAGCGACAGCACGAGCCACACAAACCCGTAATTGCCAAGCCACGATACGATGGGCATGACGGCATCCCCAAAGGGAGAGGTGCCGTATGTCTGAAGTGCATTGAGGATTTCAAAATCAAGCGGCATGGCAGGCCTACTGCTTGCCAGGATCGGCACGCCGGCATGATGCCCTGCGCTTCAGCCACGCTGCCGCCGCACCACCCACCGCCGGCACAAGAGAAACGGCCACAATGGCAACGACAACCAGCTCGAAGTTATCCCTCACGATGGGAATTCCACCAAAGAAGTAGCCCATCAGCACAAAAAGAGACGACCACACGATGCCGCCGAGCACATTCCAAGGAGCAAAACGTTGCCAACGCATGCCCCCCATGCCGGCGAAAAACGGCACGAACGTACGGATGAAGGGGAAGAAACGTCCCAGAAAGATAGCTAGGGGACCGTATTTCTCAAGCAACGCTTCAGTTTTGGCAATTCGCTCCGGTGTCAGCGCTTTTGCTTTGCCCGAGGCCATGATCTTCTTCCCAAAGGCACGCCCTATCGCATAGTTACACTGGTCACCCAACACAGCCGCACACCAAACCGTGAGCAAGAGCCTGGCTAAACCCAAACCTCCATTCCCATTGGCAAATATCCCAGCAGCGAACAAAAGGGAGTCTCCTGGCAAAAATGGCATGATCACAATACCCGTCTCAATAAAAACAACGAGGAACAGCGGCGCATACGCCCACATTCCCAGCGTGGCAATCCACCCTTCGATTATGACGGTGGGATCTCTGATGAAATTGAGCAAAGCTGACAGAATGTCCACGGCTTCCTCTCTATCGTGTTGCTTTCCCGCAAGGACGCCATGTCGGCAGAGAAAGAAACGGTCAGGCACGTCGATTCGAGCCACAATAAAGGGAGCGGATTAACTCACCATTAACGCAGCATAAAGGCATGATTATCTTTGCCGAATAAAGAGATCAGCTTGAAATGGATTGCCAATCAGAAAAGCGGTACCCAACGCCTCGCAGCGTTTGAATGTACCGAGGCTCGCCGGGATCGACTTCGATTCTGTCGCGTAGGCGCTTCACATGCACCGCAACCGTCGAGCTGTTTCCCGATGCCTCAAGGCCCCAGACCTGTTCATACAGCTCATCACGGCTAAAGACTATCCCTTTGTTTCGAACCAGGAAGAGCAAAAGCTCATATTCCTTGTTCCGAAGATCGATTTCCACTCCTTCAAGCTTTACGCTCCGAGTGCCGGTGTCGATCACCAAGGGACCAGCCACAACCCTCTCTCTCCGACGACCCTTGAGACGGGCATAGCGGTCGAGATGAGCGCGGATCCGTGCAACCAGCACGCTCGGGGAAAACGGCTTTTCAATATAATCATCGGCACCGAGTCCCAACCCACGAATCTTGTCCGCATCCTCGCCACGGGCGGTCACCATGATAATCGGAACATCCATGGCCGCCCGCAAGGTCCGGCAAAGCTCCATGCCGTCCAGGCTCGGGAGCATCACATCAAGCACCACCAAATCAAAATCTTGCGAAAGGGCCAAGCCGAGGCCGCGTGTCCCATCGCTTTCAATCCTCACGCAATAGCCCGATGCCTCGAGATAATCACGTTCAAGAGCGGCTATGGTCGCGTCGTCCTCAATGATCAGTATTGCCTGTCCCATCAAAGAACTCCTCCTTCGGCAAGGTCATGGTGACAACAAGCCCCTTGGGCTCATTTGGCTTTGCGCTCACGCTACCGCCCATAAGATCCATGGCGCGCTTCACAAAGGCAAGTCCGATACCGCTACCCTTCTCGGTTTCCTGACGCGCCTCGTCCGTGCGATAGAACACATCGAAGAGACTGCGAGCTTCTTCTATTGACACGGCACTGCCTTGGTCGGCGATCTCTATGAAGCATTCTCCTCCCTCGTCTCCAACAACGACCTGTATCGAGGCGCCGTCATCGCCGCCGTACTTCTCGCTATTGTCGAAAATATTGGTCAGCGCACGCGCCAAGAGATCACGATCCGCACAGGCAGACACCGGCGACAGTGAAAGTCGATAGTCGGAACGGGTTCCAGATTCTCCCTGACGCCCTTGGATAGCCTGATCAACTTCGATATCGATCCTCGTCAACTCAAGCCGGACGGGATACTCCTCCAACCCAAGTTTGGAAAACTCGAAAAGGTTGTTCACCAATTTCATGATTTCCTCGGTCTTTGTTGTGATGGTTTTCAAATACCTTCGGCGCATGGCAGGAGTGTTCGCCACACCGTCGAGTATTCCTTCTGCATATCCTTTGATCGAGGTAAGCGGCGATCGAAGGTCGTGAGATATATCGGCTATAAGCTGCTTGCGTGCCTCTTCCTCACGATGCAATTTTTCTATCGAAGCTTCCAATCGCCCTGCCATGATGTTGAAGTCGCGGCAAGCAGGGCCAAACTCGTCGGTCCCCTCATAGACAATACGGTACGAAAGGCCGCCTCCGCTTAAAGCCCGTAATCCTTCCTCCAGCATTTCAAGGGGCCTCTTTATTCGCTTTATCAGAAATCGAGAAAGGAATCTGCTTGTCAAAAAAACGGATGTCAACACCGTTAAAAGGACAAGGAGAAGAGAAATGACCAAACCGGCCTTAAGGGTGTCGTATTGCACCGGTGGTCGAACAGCTCCCCAAAGACTCAGGGAATATATGACGTCGGCAGACTGCAATGTCGACGTCCGCAACACCTTGCCATCCGATTCGATCAAACCGCCATCGGGAAGAGAACGCGCAGCCTCCAAAAGAGCGTCGTCCTGCACGGACGAATTGTCGTTGCCATACACCGTCTCTTCATCGTGCTTGATGAGAAGCGCCATGCCGGCATCGTTCAAAAACTCGTCCAGTCTGCCAAAACGCTCCTGCCGATCATCGCCGGTTGAGGAAAGGGCAGCATCCGCCAAAGCGTCAACAACAAGGCCGACTTGCTGAAAATCGGTCCCATCATCGACCTCTGCGCCCAAGAGAGCCGAATTCCATAGTGCATACACGCAGACAAGCACAACTGCAACCGTCGAGATAGCAGGAACGGCAACCATAAGCACGTTCGAGATAAAAAGCCGCCGACGCAACGTCACGACGTCCTCCAAAGCCGCAGGCAGACAATAGGACGAGTATAACACCGAGCCTCACAAGGATCCGTGTCTTCGGCTTCCATCAAAATCGGCTCAATGTACAGGTTATTCGCGTATTCCCTGATCAAGATAGTATCCGGTATCCGAGAATCGCTTGCGATAGCTATAAAAACACACCATCACGATAGCAAGGGCATTCGCCGCCGACAACATCAGCATGACGACAACTTGATATTTTGCAGCAGTCACCGGATCGGCACCCGCAAGAATCTGTCCGCCCATCATTCCGGGAATAGTGACGACCCCGGCCGCCGACATGGTCGCCAGCACGGGAGTCATGCCCGCCCCCACGGCTGCCTTGAGAGATGCCGAAGCGGCCTCGCGCGGCGTCGCTCCCAAGGCAATGAGCGCGAACATCTCGTCCGAACGAGCATCGAGATCCGATAGGAGACGATCAATTGCCACGGCAACCGCGGAGAGGGCGTTGCCTATGATCATGCCCGCTATGGGGATCATCTGTCGGGCGTTATACCACGGTTCAGCGTGGATCACTCCCTCGACAACGATGAAACCCACAGCGAGGGACGACACGGCCAAAGACATGAATACCCCGAAGGTCAGGCCGGGAATTCTATTTTTCACTCTCGAAACGGCTATTTGAGTCGCTGCGACAAGCATCAGTGCAAGCACGAGCATGACCAGCCACCACGTCTGCCACTCAAACAAAAGCTTCAGGAGAATGCCCGCAGCAAGCAGCTGGATGAAGCACCGAACGGACGAGATGACGATGTCTTTCGTTTGCCCCAACTCGAGCTTATATGAAATCACCCCGGACACCAGCATGAGAAAGCTGGCGAGCGCCAACTCCACATATCCTATGTCCACTGCGCCTGAACCCATCATCGATATTCCTCCTGAAACCTGCCAGGGGTCTTTGCCGATGCTTCCACAGGAAGAGGCCCGTTCTTTGCGTAGGTCAAGTTCCCCTCATGCAACGTGAACACCCCTTCTGCCAAGCCGTCAAACCCGCGATGCCTGATTCTCAGGCACGTCACTTCCTCCGTCACGATCTGCGCAGTCAACGCGCTTATTGCCTGCGAGGTATCGTTGTCAAGAGCAGCATCGACCTCGTCCAGCAGCAAAACTTTCGGTCGGCAAGCAAAGACCCGCAAAAGAGATATCCTGGCAGCTTGCCCTCCCGACAACCGTGCGACATCGTCCGAAAGCCGGAGGTCGTCAAGATCCGCTTTTCTGAGAAGCGCACAAAGCTCGTCCCGATTGGGCGCTTCATTGTTGGCATGAGCAGCCAATGTCCACGGAAGGAGGAGATTCTCTTCGACCGTCCCCGGAAACAAGGCCGTTTTCTGAGGAACGAGACACACGTTTCGACGCCATTGCTGGGGCGACATTCGAGAAGAAGGGACGCCTTCAAGAAGCAATTCACCTGTTTCGCGACTCAAAAGGAGGGCGCAGGCCCGCAGCAAAGTCGATTTGCCTGATCCGGACTTTCCCACAAGATCGTATATTTTCGCCCTCTCAAGGGCGATGTTCGCCTTGGACACCACGGGATGACACATTCCCTCTTGACGATACGACACCGTCAACGATCTTGCCTCAAACAAAGCCATGAACTCGTTCTCCCTTTTCGCATGCATCACAAGAACGGGGACAAGCATACCACACTCGACCGAACAGACCCCCCCAAGTCACGTGGCTTTCGCGAGGCAAAGGAAGTTCTGGCTCACCGTCCAAAACTTCGATTCGAAAACCCGAGCAAGACGGCAAGAAAGGTCTTCGAGTCGATAGATTCGAACAGAAAAGCTCTCCAGCAGCAACTCCCACCCAAAATCGGTTTGTCCCACGACCACAGTGCTGAATGCAGTATCATCCGCACAGGGAGATTTTCAGGAGGGAGGCCGAATGGTCGAGTCGGATACAAAGTCGTATGCCGCCATCGTCAGACACGAGATCCGACACGAGGCAACCTCGTGGATCGCGTTCTCTCTCTTGCTGGCATGGATGTTCGGCCTATACTGGAGCGACCTTCTGGTGTCGAGCCCCTCCATACCCGCTCTCGATTTCCTCGACATGCGGGCGTGGTGGCTCGGCACCGAGGCAGTCGCGCTCGCTTGTCTCCGACTCTTTGCCTCTCCCGCAATCAAACATGCCTCAATCCTCACGGTCGTGGGAGGAACGCTGCTGTTTGCAGGAACCCTGATGATCCTCTTTGGGCCCTCAGGAGAGGAATCCGTGCCCGTCGCGCTCGCCGGGATATTATTCACCGGCATAGGGAGCGCCGTGCTCCTGCTTTGGTCCGGAGTAGATTTTGCGCGCAGGGGATCCAGGGCCCTTCTCGTCGATGTCGCACTCGCCCTGCTCGTGGCATCCGCGTTCGACACGGTGCTCGCATTGCTTCCCCACGAGGCCCGATCCCTGTTTGTGGTGCTGCTACCCGTGGCAAGCGTCAGCTTTCTCATGTTGGCGCAAAAAAAGGCACCGCTTCCCTCTGGCCTCTGGAGCGCCACCGCCGCCCATAAAGCTCCCCAGCTTAGCATTGTCCGCATGGTCGCGTTGCCGCTCGTCGTCGGCCTTGTCTATGGACTTTTGCAGCGTTTGACCAGGGACGCCTATGTAGCCGGTCCCGTGGAAACCAATGTCGTGACCATCCTCTCCTTTCTCGCATCGGCAATCGTCATTGCCTTGGCTGCGCTCTTCCTCACCTCACGCAAGCTCGTGCAGCTTGTGTGCTTTGCGGCAATTCCCCTCATCGGCGTCGCATTCGTGATGCTTCCCTTGTTCTCAAATTCCCGAGATGCCGTTCAAGCTGTCTGCATCGTCGGATTCAACAGCTTTTACTTCATGGTATGGGCGCTCTGGGCGGAAAGCCACGAGGGAGAGCCTACGCCCATTCGAAGTTTCATGCTCGGACTCTTCGTGCTGGTGGCCTCGGAGTCCCTGGGGTCTCTTCTGGGCGCTCCCGTTGCCTTGGCTGCACAGGAATCGACCTCCACGCTCGCCATCGTGTCACTCGTCACAGTATATGTTTTGCTGATGGCCGGTATATTTGCATTCAACCGTTCGGCATGGGTCGACCAAGATGGCCCTTTGCCGGCAGACACTGAGACATCGCCGTCAGCCTCCTCAAATCTGGAACAGCTCAAATCGGCCGAGACTCCGCTCTGGCAAAAGAAGGCCGAGGAAGCGGGACTCTCAGCCCGCGAGACCGAAGTGTTCGAGCTGCTGGCACGAGGAAGAAACCGCGACTACATCTCAAAAAATCTGTTCATATCCAGCAATACCACCCGAACCCACATGAAGAGCATCTATCGAAAACTCGACGTACACTCCCATCAGGAACTCATAGATCTTTTGGAGCCACTCCAAGAAGAAATCATGAACCACCCTTCAAAAGGGTGGTTTGCTCAAGGCCTATAAGGCCAAGGGGTACCGGCAGCGTCTCAAGGCGCTTGCCTTTCACTTTGCTCAAGTCGTATCGCCCTTGACTCGTCGCAGCCGCTTGAAGCGGCTTTTGCATTGCCGGCTGCCCCTGAAGGGGCACCCTGGCGTTATCGATTTCCGAATGGGTCTTCGTATTCCTTGACGC
>JAEWQO010000121.1 GCA_023460315.1 Actinomycetes bacterium | reverse complement strand
CGTCGTTGACCAGGTGCAGCCCGTCGATGTCGCACACGGCCACAGACAGCGGCAGCGTCTCGGGTACGTCCATCTCGCCGCGAATGCGCTCGTAGTAGCTGCGGTTGACAAGGCCGGTCATCGAATCGTGCTCGCTCATGTACAGGATGCGGGCCTCGTTCTCCTTCTGGCTGGTGATGTCGATGACGATGCCCTCCAGCGCGATCACGCTGTCCCCTTCGTAAATGCCCTGACCCAGCTCCAGCACCCACTTGCGCAGGCCGTCCCGGGTGATGATCTCATATTCGTTCCGGAAGTTCTCGTGCCGGGGCAGTATGCGCTCCCACTCATCCCACAGGAAGCGGCGGTATTCCGGCGCGATCAGGCTGTTGAAGCTGATGTCCCGGTTGCCCAGGAGGCTGTCGGCGCTATAGCCTGTCAGCGCCTTGCAGCCCTCGGAAACGAACTCCATCGTCCACTCGCTGTCGTACCGGCAGCGGTAGGCCAGGCCGGGCAGGTGCGAAAGCAGCACCGCCTTGGAGCGCTCGCTCTCGAGCAGCGCGGTCTCGGCGCTTCTGCGGGCGGTGATGTCCTCGACCAGCACCAGCGAATACTCTTCCGCTTCGCCCGTGCGCATTCGGACGGTCTTGGCGTTGACCAACACCACCGAGCCGTCGGGGCGCAGGTAGCGCAGGGCCAGGGCAAATTCGTCAATCTCGCCGCCGTTCAGCCGCTCGTGGCGGTCGAGAACGACAGGCTGATCGTCCGGATGGGTGATGTCCGGCCAGCCCAAGCCGCGAAGCTCCGCGTCCGCCCGGCCCACGATCTGGCGGAACCTCCGGTTGACCACAGTCGCCTCAAAATTTCTGCCCAGCGCCATGTTGCCGGGGGTGGAGATCGCGATGCCGATGGGCGCCTGGTCGAACACCGTGCGGAAAAGCTCCTCGTCGGCTGCCAGGCGGCGGCTGAGCCGGGCCAGGCGATGCCGCTCGGCGAGCACCCACGCGAGGGCGATTGCGAACGCCGCGAGGCTCACAATCACCACGATGTCCGGCACCATCCGGTTCAAAAGCCGGAGGCGCCACACCTCCGCGGGGTAGTCGAAGCCCAATAGCACCTGAACCGGGTTGCCCTGGTCGATCACCGGCGTCAGCGCGCTGACCCAGCTGCCCCAGCTGTCGGTCTCATAGCCGCTCACCACGGTGCGGCGGGTCTCATACGCCCGGTCGATGCTGTCCATCGCGCCTGTGTATTCTTCGCCGTAGGGCGAATAGTCCTTGGAATTTCCCGGCTCGGAATCCATCAGGAAATAGACCCGGTCCCCCTCCCTGGCGAGCAGGTAGGCGAAGCGGATCTGGCTGTTCTCTCCGCGGAACAGCATCAGCGATTTCTTGAGCGACTGGTAGCCGGGGGAAGTGGGGTTGATTTCGCTCTGGCGGGTCAGTCCCTTGATCTGCTGATCCAGGAGGATCTTCGCCGACTCCACGAGGATTTCCGCTTCGGTCTTGGCAAAGCCCTCATAACGTTTATAGGAAACGTGAAGATATGCCGCGCTGAGCAGTACGACGACCAATGTAACGGGCAGCAAAAGCTTCAGGTGGCGAAGCGCCCACCCTTTTCGTGCGGCGTTTATCGGCTTTGTCGCAAGCCCTTGATTCATTCGTACCCCTCACATGGCGATGGCAGCTCTTGTTTCTGCGAAGTGCGGTCACTTGACGTCTGCCCTGTGGTCGGCGGGCATGTAACCGCCCGCGCAAGTCCGGGTATTCCTATCCATTTTCAATAATAGATGGTAAAAGGCAAGCTGTCAACCCTCCTGAAAGCCTGTTCGCAGGAAAATTATTCAGCTTTTCCGCCGTCCCCTTGACAAAACCATCAGGTGCCTGTATAATCAAAAATATCAGGTACCTGATTAATATCGCCTTGGGCGACAGAAAGAAGGATCGGCATATGGGAGAGTATTTTGGATTTGACCTCTTGACGGAGCGCTTCCTGCGCATTGAAATGCTGCTTAAGCGGCGGCAGGTCGCCCGGCTGAAGGCCCACGGGCCCTTCGCAAACCCGATGCGCGGGCAGGGGCGCGTGCTGTCCATCTTAAAGATGCAGCCCACCATCAGCCAGAAGCAGCTTTCATACCTCTTGGACATGCGGCAGCAGTCGCTCAGCGAGCTGCTCTCAAAACTCGAAAAGAGCGGCTTCATCGATCGCGCGCCGTCGGAGGACGACCGGCGCGCCGCGATCATCACGCTCACGGAGAAGGGGCGCGCCGCGGCGGACGGCCCGGAAAACCCCGCCGACGAGGGCGTCGGGCTGTTTGACGCGCTGACGGAGGACGAGCGCGCGCAACTTGCGCCGCTTCTGGACAAGGTGATCGCCGCGCTGGAGGCAGAGGTCGGGGAGCCGGACTTCCGCCCGCCCTTCGGACACGGCTTCGGCTCCTGCGGCTTTGGGCCGGGTCCCTTCGGCCATGACGGCCCGCACAAGGGACTTCGCCATTTGGAAGAGGGCTGTGAAGCGCACGGCGAACTCCACCGGCACCGGGGCGAATGCTGCGAGGGGCACGGGGAGTTCCGCCATCATGGCGAAGGTTGCGAGGTACATGGAGCGTTCCGCCATCACGGGGGCTGCGAGGGGCGCGGGGTATCCCACCGCCGCCATCGCGGCGAAGGTCCTGACGTAAGGCATCTCCACGGCCATCCGGACGACCGCACAGGAGACTGAC
>JAEWQO010000120.1 GCA_023460315.1 Actinomycetes bacterium | reverse complement strand
TGGGCGCGCCCGCGGGCCGCTCCCCCCCGCCCCCCGCCCCAGAAAACCCTTCAGCTTCCCTGCCCCGTCCCTGGCTCAAACCGGAGTACAAACCCCCGGGCATCCCCTGTCGAACAGCCTGTCATGTCCCGCCCGTGGCTCAGGATCAATGCTACAGCAAGTCATCGGGATCGATGTCGACGGCCACGTTGACATCCTTTTCCGGGCGGCGCGCACGGAAATAGGGCAGCAGAACGCGGGAAAGGTCATCGGCAAGCGGACACTTCACCACGATATGCCAGCGATACGTCCCGCGAAGCTTTGCCAGCACGCACGGCGTTGCCGACATCACTTCCCACTCCTCGCTTCCAAAATCTCGGACATGGACCACGAGGTCCTCGTGCAGGCGACCCGAGGAACGGCGCACGGCAGCTTCGTCGCCTCCCCATACGAGGACGTTTGCCATGCGCACGTAGGGAGGATAATGAAGCAGCTTACGCTTGGGCAGCTCGTCACGCAGAAACAGGGCCCGGTCATAGGCGGCAGCCGCACGTATGGGAGCCGCGTCCGCCTCGTACGTTTGGACGAGCACGCGGCCGGGCAGCGCCGCGCGGCCCGCACGCCCAGCCACCTGTTCAACGAGGTCAAACGTCCTTTCGGCAGCTCGATAGTCAGGCAGCCTCAGCATGGTGTCAGCATTGATGACCCCCACGAGCGTGACCTCGTCGAAGTCCAGTCCCTTGGCGATCATCTGGGTGCCAAGCAGGACGGCGGCATCGGCTGCGGCAAAGTGCTCGAGCAGCCGCTGGTGAGCGCCTTTGCCCTTTGTCGTGTCTGCATCCATGCGCACGATGGGCACGTCCGGACCGGCGCCCGGTATCCCGTCGACGAGCGCGCGCAGTTCCGCCTCGACCCGCTGGGTGCCCGCGCCAAACTTCTTGAGATAGGGACTCCCGCATTCCGGGCACACGGCCGGTGCGGCAACCTGATAGCCGCAATGATGGCAGCAAAGGAGGTTTCCGCGCTCATGAAAGGTGAGGGAGGTGGAACACGAGGGGCACTCCGGCACGAACCCGCAGTCGCGGCAGAGCAGGAATTTCGCAAACCCCCGTTGATTGAGCAGCATGACCGCCTTGTTGCCCGCCGCAAGCTCCTCGGAAAGCGCACGGACAAGCACGCCGGAGAACATGGAGCGCGACCCGCTGCCGAACTCGGCAGCCATGTCCACCACCTGCACCGCGGGAAGAGGCCTGCCGTTCGCACGCTGCGGCAGTTCGACACGATGCCACCGGTCGTCCTTTGCGCAAGCATGCAACACCTCAATCGAGGGCGTCGCCGAACCGAGGGCGACGGCAGCGCCTGCCCGACGGGCCATCCACACGGCAACGTCGCGCGCGTGGTAACGGGGAGCGCTGTCCTGCTTGTAAGATCCCTCATGCTCCTCGTCAATGACGATGAGTCCCAGGTTCGCGAGCGGGGCGAACAGGGCGCTGCGGGCGCCCACGACCACACGCGCCGCTCCCGACCGGATAAAGTCCCATTGGTCATAGCGCTCTCCCGCGCTCATGCGCGAGTGCATGACGGCGACCGTGTCGCCAAAGCGGCCCCGAAAACGGGCGACGGTCTGCGGCGTCAGAGAAATCTCCGGAACGAGCACGCACGCCGTGCGCCCGGCATCGATCGTCCGCTCGATGGCCTGAAGATACACCTCGGTCTTGCCAGATCCGGTGACGCCATCCACCAAGACGACCTCGCCCCTTCCCCGTTCTCGGGCGGCATCGATGACGGCAAGCGCATTGCTCTGGCCAGCGGTAAGCGAAGGTTTGGCGCTGGGAGTGAAAGCTCCATCCCCTTGCCCTTCTCTGTGGGAAGGGCAATCTCCTCTCATGCGGCGGCGCCGCTCAATGCGAACGACTCCTTTTGCCTCAAGGCTTTTCAGTGCCGAGGAAACGCTGCCGAACTGGGCGGTGAGCTCTGCCACGCGCAACTCCCCGAGAGCGAGCGCCGACAGGATGGCCCCTTGCTTGACCGCGTTTTTCTTTGGCTGATACGACCGAAACTCAGGTCCAGGGACCACCCAGCGGTCATCCACCTCGCCGACAGCAGGCTCCTCCAGATGCCACCGGCCGTCACGCGTGCGGACCATGCGCGGCACGCCTCCGGGAGGCGTGAACAGGCGGACGCAGGACGAGAGCGGCGCGAGATAGCGCTCCGAAAGCCACTGCGCGCATGCCGCCCCCTCCTCGTCGAAATAGGGCGGGCTCACCCTCCGCAGGATGCCCTTGATCTTGGTTGGGTCGAGACCGGGGGGAACATCGGCATCCCCGTGCTCGGAAAGGCCGACGACGAATCCGACGGCCTGCCGATGCCCGAAGGGAACGAGCACGGCGCTGCCGACGCACACTCCCTCATCGCCATCGCCTGCCTCGTCGGGCACGCTGTAGGTGTAGGGAGCGTCAAGCGCCTGCGTGGGTATGTCCAAAATGACGGATGCGAACCTCATGTGGTCCAGTATACCAAGAGTCATGCCACGACGCGTGCCGGCCCGTTTCCGGGGCCGGCCGGCCCAAGGCTCGCCTACCTGCCCAAGGCCGCCTTGAGTTCCTCGACCTTGTCCGTGCGCTCCCAGGTGAACTCGGGCAGCTCGCGGCCGAAGTGCCCATACGCCGCCGTCTTGCGGTAGATGGGACGACGCAGGTCGAGTTCGTCGATGATGGCGCCGGGGCGCAGGTCGAACACCTCGTCGACGGCGGCGAGGATGTCGCCGTCAGGCACCTTCCCCGTGCCGAAGGTGTCAACCATTATCGAGACGGGCTTGGCCATGCCGATGGCATAGGCAACCTGTATCTCGCAACGGTCCGCCAGCCCCGCAGCCACGACGTTCTTCGCGACCCAGCGCGCCGCATAGGCCGCCGAACGGTCCACCTTGGTGCAGTCCTTGCCGGAGAAGGCCCCGCCGCCATGGCGCCCCATGCCGCCATAGGTGTCGACGATGATCTTGCGGCCGGTGAGCCCGGCGTCCCCCATGGGGCCGCCGATGACGAACCGCCCGGTGGGATTCACGTGGATCTCGGCATCCTCGGCAAGCTCCACCCCTGCGTCGGCGAGCACCGGCCCGACCACGAGCGCGGTGACGGCGGCGGCAAGGTCGTCATGGGAGATGTCTTCGGCATGCTGGGTGGACACGACCACCTTCTCGACGCTGACCGGCCGTCCGTCGACGTAGCGCACCGACACCTGGGTCTTGCCGTCGGGACGCAGGTACGGCATGGTCCCATCCTTGCGCACCAGCGAAAGGCGCTCCGCCATGCGATGCGCCAGATAGATGGGAAGGGGCATGAGGGTTGCCGTCTCGTTGCATGCATACCCGAACATCATCCCCTGGTCGCCCGCGCCTATGCGCTCGTAGGGATCGTCGCCGGCCAAGCCGCGCTGCGCCTCCCACGACTCGTCGACGCCCTGCGCGATGTCGGGGCTCTGTTCGTGGATGGCGTTCATGACGCCACAGGTCTCGCAATCGAAGCCGAATTTCGCACGGTTGTACCCGATGTCTGACAGGACCTCCCGCACGATGGCCGGCACGTCGACGTAGGACTGCGTGCGTATCTCTCCCGTGACGATGATCATGCCTGTGGTGGCCAGCGTCTCGCAGGCGCATCTCACCTGGGAGGGATCGGCAGGCTGCCCATTCGGCGCGACATAGCCGGCGGCAGCCAGCTCGGCCTCCTTGGCCAGGATGGCGTCGAGCACGGCATCCGATATCTGGTCGCATACCTTGTCAGGATGTCCCTCCGTCACCGATTCGGAGGTGAACAGGTACGACGACGAATTGTTCTCAGGGATGTCGGTCATGGTTCAATGCACTTCCTTCTCGAGTTCGTTGCAGAGCGAACGGGTTCCTCGTCGCCGTCGTTCTTGTAGCGATACGATAACTTCCGCGATAATGGCATGCCGCCCATGATACACTTTTTTTTCAAGACCGGCTCCCTTCTTCGGCGACAGCACGAGACAACCCGAAAGCCCGGGCCCCGAAAGGACTGCTATGCGAACCAATGCCGACCATACGCGCGAATACTTCGAGATAGCCGACGCTCTCGGCGGAGACGTCGAGGGCCGCCGTTCGGCCCATCGCCTCATGCAGGAGTCGACCGCCATCGTCCATCACGAAGTCGTTGCTTCGACCTTCATCCCGCGCCTGTTCAATGCGCAGACCTACCGCACGATGAAGGAGACGGCGGAAACGGTCCATCGCATCCTCTGCAAGGTCATCGCACGCTACTTGGAGGATCCCTCGTATCGCCGGGCGTTCGAGTTCGACCCCCGTCTCGAGGAGCTCATCCTGCTGCCTCGCGGCTACGAGTCGCCCCTCCCCTTCGCCCGGGTGGACACGTTTCTCAACGAGGACGACTACAGCATGAAATTCTGCGAGTTCAACGGAGACGGATCGTCCGGAATGAATGAGAACCGCGAGATCACGGCTTCCGTCACGGCCTCCGCCACGTTTGCGGAATTCTCACGCCGCCACGAGACCCGCGGATGCGAGCTGTTCGAATCCTGGGTTGACACGTTCTTGCGCATCTATGCCGGATACGAGCACCGCGTTGAAAACCCCCGCATTGCCATTTGTGACTATTTGGAAAATGGAGTCGTCGACGAATTTCACCTCTATGCCGAGCTGTTCAGGCAACGCGGCGTGGAATGCACGGTCATCGACGTACGCGACCTGCATTTCGACGGGAAGGTTCTGAAGGACCCCGACGGGGGTCGCATCGATGCCATATGGCGCCGCTGCGTGACGAATGACGTCATTGCCCACTGGGAGGAATCCCAACAGCTCATCGAGGCCGTCAAGGCGGAAAAGGTGGCACTCGTCGGCAGCTTTGCCGGGCACATCGTGCACGACAAACAGATATTCAAGGTCCTGTTCGACGAGCGAACCGTGGCATTTCTCGATGCGGATGAGGTTTCGTTCATCGAAAGAACCGTGCCCTTGACCGCATTTCTCGACGAGGATCATGTCAACCTGCCACAAATACGCGCCAACAAAGACGAATGGATCATCAAGCCGACCGACCGCTATGGAGCGGATGACGTGTATGCCGGCTGCCACGTCTCCCAGCCGGAGTGGGAAGGACTCGTCGACCGCTTCGCGAACAACCGGGCCGGCTGCCCGTTCATCGTGCAGCGCTACATCCGTCCGTTCAAGACGGAGACACTTCCGCCCGACAAGGACATCGGCCGCCTGGCCGATGACGAGGTATCCCGCACCCCGCAGCTCTACAATAACCTGAACGGCCTCTATCTCTACGACGGGAAGTTCGTCGGCGTCTTCAGCCGTCTGGGGCCGCTGCCCACCATATCTAAGAACATGGAAGGCATCACCGCCGCGACTATCTGGGTTGACGTCGATGAAAAGTAAGACCCGGACGGGAGGCGCCGTCAAAGCCGTCGTCTCAGTCCTTGCCGCACTTGCCTTGGCGGTGACCTTTGTCGGCGCAGGCTTTGCAGCATGCGCCGTGCCGTCCCAGACGACCGAACTGCTCTCGCGGCTCTATTCCGGCTCTCCCGACACGCCCTTCTCACACGCCCAACTGGTTCAGGCGGCGGTCGAGACGAGGGACTACACCGTGGGGCAGCATGACCGCGCGTCTTTGTTTGCCGTCTTGCACGACATCAACGAAGCTGCCGGCACGCCCTACGCAACCGCCGACGAGTCCGCCCTCGCCCAAGCCCCCGAGGCCTACACCCTCACCGAAGACGCCTTGTCCCATCTGGACGATGTCTATCGCGTCGTCCAGACCGCACAGGCAGCGCTCATCGGCATAGCGGTCTTTGCCGTTGGGTCTTGCCTCTTCCTTGGCGTGCAGGCACGCCGAAGGCGCGTCGGAAGCGTGCTGATCGGAGCAGGAGGGGGAATCATCGTTGTCCTCATCGGCCTTGGCGCGTGGGCCCTCGTCGACTTCTATGGATTCTTTGCCGCCTTCCATAGCCTGTTCTTTTCAAGCGGAACCTGGACGTTCTCTGCAGATTCCCTGCTCATCACCATGTATCCTCTGGATTTTTGGATGGGAATGGGCGTGGTGTGGCTTGCGGTGACCGGCGTGTTGTCTATACTTGCTATCGTGACGGGAGCAGTGCTGAAACGCTCCGCGTCAGGTTCATGACTCCATCGGAGCGCAGATCGGGGCAGGTCCCTCCGATGACCGACGCTTTGCCCAAAGGCCGCGCTGGACGGCCTGCATGACGAGAGAAGAAGGAAACGTATGACCGATACCTCCAAGCGCCACGTCCGCGTGCGCTTCGCCCCTTCGCCGACCGGACGCCTGCACGTGGGCGGCGCTCGCACAGCCATCTACAACTGGGCTTTCGCTCGTGCGATGGGCGGCGACTTCATCCTGCGCATCGAGGACACCGATCCCGAGCGGTCAACCGAGGAAAACGTTCAGGTCATCCTCAACGCCCTGAAATGGCTCGCCCTTGACTGGGACGAGGGCCCCGAAGTGGGAGGAGGGGTTGGCCCCTACTTTCAGACGCAGCGCATGGACACCTATGTCGCCGCCCTCGCGCGGCTGAAGGAGCGTGGCGCGGTCTATCCGTGCTTCTGCACGAAGGAGGAGCTCGACGCCAAGCGCGCGAAAGCCGAACAGGAGGAGGGCGGCTACGCTGGCTACGACCGCACATGCCGCGACCTCGACCCCGCCGAAGCCCAAGCTCGCATCACGGCCGGCGAGCCCCACGTGTGGCGCCTCAAGGTGCCCCTCGACCACGGCCCCATCGAGTTCGAGGATGCCGTGTACGGCCCCTTGAGCTTTCCAGCAGAGGTCATGGACGACATGATCGTTGTGCGCAGCGACGGCTCCCCCACCTATAACTTCGCGGTAGTGTGCGACGATGCGAACATGGGCATCACGCACGTCATCCGAGGCGACGACCATCTGTCCAACACCCCGCGCCAGATACTCATCTACGAGGCGCTCGGCCTCGACGTGCCCACGTTCGCCCACCTGTCCATGATCTTGGGGCCGGATGGCCGGAAGCTCTCAAAGCGCCATGGCGCCGCCTCGGTCGAGGAGTTCTGCGAGCGCGGCTACCTGCCTGACGCCCTGGTGAACTTCCTGGCGCTCCTGGGCTGGTCACTCGACGGAGAGACCACCATCATCTCCCGCGACGTGCTGTGTCGCGAGTTCAGCCTCGATCGCGTGACCAAAAAGGATGCGGTGTTCGATGAGGCGAAGCTTGACTGGATGAACGGCAGGTATATCCGCGCCATGGGCGCGAACGAATGGGTGAAGGCTTCGTTGCCTTGGATCTATCGCGCCTTCGCGGGCATCGCCGCCGAAGAGGACCTCGACGAGGCCTCGCGCGCTGCCGCCGAAGCGGACCTGCAGGCACGCCCCGAATGGTACGTCAAGCTTTACCCTCTCGTGGCCGAACGCTTGGTGCGCCTGGACGAGACGCCATCCAAGCTGGCGTTTATGTTCTGGGGACCCGAGGTGCGCGCCCTCGACGAGAAGAGCGTCGCCAAGGTCCTCAAAAAGGAGGGCGCTCGCGCCGACGAGGCGCTCGCCGCCTGTCGCGCCATTCTCGCCGACGAGAAACACGCCTGGGAGGCCGAGGCGCTGCAGGAAGCCTGCCGGGAGCAGTGCGACGTGCTGGGCATGAAGCCGAAGCTGCTCTTCCAGCCGCTCCGCGTTGCCGTTTGCGGAAACATGGTGTCACCGCCGCTGTTTGAGAGCATTGAGCTGCTGGCCCGCAAAGACGTTCTCGCACGCATCGACCAGGTCGCAAGCGAGGTGTTCGATGGCTGACAAGCCCCTCGAGCCAACGGCCCCACAGACCGGGGGCGGGTCGGAGACCCGCCCCGAGGCCATCGTGGCCTTACGTGACTTCTGCATTCGCACGAAGGGCTCGGACTGCCAACGCTGCGTGATCGCCTGCCCCACCCAAGCCATCACGGTCGCAGAGAACAGGCAGCCATCCATCGATGCCGAATCCTGCACACGATGCGGCATTTGCTTGGGAATATGCGAGGGACTCTCCTCGACACGCGTCACTATGGAAGACCTTCACGCCCGCCTCCGCCGTATAGCGCTGCGGGGCGAAGAAGTGGTTCTGACCTGTGAGGAAAATCTGTTTCCCGGTTTCGAGCCAGCAGCGCGAGCAGTCGTCCTTCCCTGCCTCGCATGCCTCTCACCCGAGTTCTGGACGCGTATGCTGTCTGAGAACATCCCTGTAAAAGTTGCTATTGACCTGGCATCGTGCGACAACTGCACACGGGCCGGCGAAAGGGGAGCGGCCCTGTATGCCCACGCCATTGAAACTGCCGAGACATGGAGCGGCCGCTCGGTCGGCTTCACCGACGACGTTCCCGAAAAAGAGAACCTCGTGAAAGACCTGGCAAGTCCGGCCGGCGTCGATCGGCGAAGCGCCTTCACGGGCTTGGTGGGAGAGATCGGCGACATCGCCTCAGGAAAACGCAGGCTCCGCAATTCGGAGGTGCTGCAGGAATTCTACGAGCGTCGGGAGCGGTCACGGGCGGTGGCACGGTTGAATCTGGGATCCGAAACCGAGTTCAACGCTTTCGTGCCCGAGGGACGCATGAAACGGACGATGTGGCCCAAGCGGCGGATGCTGCTCGAAGCCATCACGCGCGACCCGGACATCGCAGCACGGGTGCCCCTCACGCTGTCAGAGACCGACCTTGCCCGCTGCACCCATACGCTCGCCTGCACGGAAGTCTGCCCAACGGGAGCCCGCCGTCCTGACCCCAGCGACGGAACGCTCTCCTACGACATACGCTACTGCATCGGATGCGGCCTCTGCCTCGACGCATGCGAACGCCAGGCGATCACCCTGAAGGACGCGACGGCGGAACTGCTGCTGAACGTCGGTCATGATCGGCAAGCCTGACGCTCAGCGGCCTCGTTCCTCATGGCGGGCAAAGAACGACAGGGCGTTTTCAAAGAACACCTTGTCTGCTATGCCGTCGCCAAATTCATGCGCAATGAGCGCGTGGAGGTTCCCGACGCAGTCACAGGGATCAAGCCAACTCGGCACTTCGCACCCATCATAGTCGCTGCCAAGGGCAAGCACGTCCTCTCCCGCCGTCTCAAGAATATGGTCGATGTGGCGCAGCATGTCTTCAGGAGAGGGATCGGGGTGAGCGTCGGAGACGAAATGGCGGCAGTAATTGAGTCCCACGATCCCTTCACGCGCCGCAATCTCGCGCAATTGCCAATCAGCCAGGTTGCGGGGATGCGCGCAGACTGAGCGCGCGTTGGAATGCGAGGCGGCAAAGGGACGTTCCGCACAGTCGCACAGATCCTTGAACCCTTCGTCGTTAAGGTGCGAGACATCCACCACGATATCCCGGCGCTCCAGCTCGCGAACGACGACACGGCCGAACCGGGTGAGACCCTCATCCGTCTCATGGCCGCTGCCAAGCGCATTTCGGCCGTTCCAAGTCAGCGTGACCATGCGCACTCCCGCCTCGGCAAGCGCGTCGAGCCGAGCACCCATCGTCCCGTCGTCCTCAAGAAACGAGGCAGCCTCGACCGTCAACAGGCCAGCTGTCTTGTTCGTCGCATGGGCCATGCCTATGTCGGCAAGGGAACGCACCGGCATGAGGGAGGCGCCCGAGCGCCTCAGCTCTTCCTCCCAGAAGCGACGTACACGCTCAAACAGGCTCCAGGCCGCCTCTCCGCGGATCCGGTCAGGGATGAACACCGCGAAACATTGGCACCAGGCGAAAGGCTTGACACGAGCCAGCGAGATATGGGCGTCGTTTTCGGCAAGCGAGTCCATCCGCTTGCCCGATGCCAGCGCAGAGAGGGCAGCACGTCCGCTTGAAGCCAAGGGGTCTCCCGGCAGCGCAAGCCTCTCGAGGGTGTCGCAATGGAGGTCGAACACCTTGAGCCGGGAAGGCACGGCGGACTCCCCTTCTCCTGGTGCCTCCCCTTGCAAAGCCCTGCCTTCATGGAAGATGGATGCGTTCATCGACCTGCTCCTCTCATATCCCGCCAACGGTCATGACGTGGCGCCTCACGCGGCCTCGTCCACAAGAGCGTGCGGGCTTATCGTTCCGGCAGACGGTCCAGCGCCTCACCGGACACGCGGTACACCGTCCAATCGTCCAGGGGCACCGCTCCGAGAGAACGGTAGAAGTCGATGCTCGGTTGATTCCAGTCAAGGCACACCCATTCAAGCCTGCCGCAGCCGCGTTCGTTCGCAAGCCGCCCCAACTCCTGCAGCAGCGCCTTGCCATGCCCGCGTCCACGATGTTCCGGCTTGACGAACAGATCCTCCAGATAGATGCCGGACTTGCCCAAAAACGTTGAGAAATTATGGAAGAACAGGGCAATCCCCACCTCTTTCCCCTCGGCGAGGGCGAATATGACCTCAGCCTTGCCCTTGTCGAATATCCACTCGGTCAGGAGCTCCTCGGTCGCCATGACCTCATCGAGCATCCCCTCATAGGCCGCGAGCCCTTTGATGAACTCGAGGATGAGCGCCTCGTCTCCACGCCGTGCGTGCCTAAACGTTGTCTTCATCGGTGCTTCCTTCCTTTCCCCTTCTGTTGCCCCTCGCCCGTCACGAGAAATATCATGGCTATCATGAGCGCAAAGCCGGCCCAGTCCGCCCCCGTGAACACCGTGCCCAGCCACAATGCCGAAAACAGCGTTGCGCTGACCGGCTCGACGGCGCCCAAAAGGCTGCCCTTCACCGATCCGACGACCGACACGCCGTGCAGGTACAGCCCGAATGCGGCAAACGTGCCCACGACGACGATGAGGGCGAGAACGGCCACGCCCGCCCTATCGAGCGACGGAGGAACAAGCGGAGCAGTTCCAACCAATCCAGAAACGAGCCACAGCGCCACTGCCGCAACGCCACCGAAAAACATGCCGGTGCCTGTGACCGGAAGGCTGCCCCAGCGAGCGAACAACCTCTTGGGGTACATGATATAGAACGCCACGGACAATCCGTTCGCCATTCCCCACATCAATCCCGGGAGCGGAAGCGAAAGCGCGGCAGGATCGCCCTGCGTTGCAATGAGCCACGTGGCAACCATGGCGAACGCAAGGCCGACGAGCTCCTTCGCACGAGGCGTGCGACGGCCTGCCACAAAAGAGAACAGCATGACAAACGCGATGCCCGTGCACTGCAACACCGTGGCGGTGCCCGCATTCGTGTAGTCCACGACGACGGCATAGGTGATCTGACACAGATACAGGCCCCCTGCGCCGAACACCACCAGACTCCCGAGCGTGCGCCGATCGAGCACCATGGCTTTGAGCTGTTCCCGTCGGCGGACGCCAAGCACCGCGATGAACAGCACACCGGCGCCGAGCATGCGCACGGCCGTGATGAACGAGGGCGTTACCTCGTAATTGGTCAAGAGATATTGAGCGCAGGCACCCGAAAATCCCCACAGCCCGGCACCGACAAGCGCGCACGCGATCCCCTGCCAAAACCGCTGACGGAAAAATCCTGCACCCGCCTCGATGCCGCGGCCGACCGCCTTGTGGCGTCCGGGCGAATTGGGTTCTTCGGCAGCCATCACGTCAGCTCTCTCAAAAACGCGGACACCGGACCCAGCAGATTGTCCCCCTCATCCAGCTTGAAGTATCTCAACGGCAGCTGAAGCTTGCGCTTGTCAGCCAGATAGCGCCCACCCGCACGACGCAGGGCAGTCATCCTGTCGCGAGAAATGCTGACGGGCTCCACCACCAAGCGTCCGCCCGTCACCGAAACGGTCTTCAGACGATGCTCGTTTGCGAAGGCCTTGATGCGTGCCTTTTCCAACAGGTTTTTCGCCGCTTGGGGCATAGCGGGCCGTTTTTGGACAAGGTCGGCGGCCACTTCCTCGACGGACTGCTCAGTGGCGGCCGACGCGATCCTGCGGTACCACAGCACCCGTTCGTCGGCATCGGGCACATAATCCTCGGGAAGGTAGGTGTGCCCCGGCACATTGACCGTGATGTCGGAAAGCGCAGGCGGAAGCGCGTCCATGGCCTTGAGATCTCCCTCGCGCGTGGCACCCACGGCCTGGGAAAGCATCTGCGCGAACAGATCGAACCCGACGGCAGACATGTTGCCACTCTGCTCCGCCCCCATGAGGCTGCCCGCGCCGCGAATCTCCAAGTCACGCATGGCAATGCGCATGCCGCTGCCCAAATCCTGATGCTCGTTCAGAGCGGTCAGGCGCGCTGTGGCCTCCTCCGTGAGCGAGACCTTCCCAGGAAACATGAAATATGCGTACGCCTGCGTCGACGACCGTCCCACTCGACCCTTCAACTGATACATCTGAGCAAGTCCAAGACGCTGCGAATCTTCGATGACGAGGGTGTTGGTGTGAGGATTGTCGATGCCGCTCTCAATGATGGTCGTCGCCACCAGGACATCCAGCTCCCCTGCCACAAAATCCTCCATGACGCGCTCGAGCTCTTCCTTGCCCATCTGTCCGTGGGCCACGCCGACACGTGCCTCCCCCGCCGCCGCCGTCACCCGGCGCACGGCCTCGTCGATGGACCTCACCCGATTCGACACATAGTACACCTGGCCGTCACGCGCCAGCTCGTACCGTATTGCAGCAGACACCACATCGGGGTCCCACTCCCCCACGTGAACCTCCACCGGACGACGTTCGTCAGGCGGGGTGAGGATGAGGCTCATGTCGCGCACCCCGGACAGAGACATCTGCATGGTGCGAGGAATGGGGGTCGCCGAGAGCGTGAGGACGTCGATGGATTCACGGAGATTCTTCAACTGCTCCTTATGCCCCACGCCAAACCGCTGCTCCTCGTCGATGACCACCAGCCCGAGATCGTGCGGATTCACATCCCGCGACAGCAGGCGATGCGTTCCAATCAACACGTCCACCGACCCGTCGGCAAACCCGGCAAGGGCCTCCGCCTGCTGTGCCGGCGTGCGGAAACGCGAGAGCACCTCGACGTGCACCCCGAACGGCCCGAAGCGCTCTTTGAAACCCGCATAATGCTGCTGGGCCAGGATAGTCGTCGGGCACAGCACCATGACCTGCTTGCCGTCCTGCGTCGCCTTGAATGCCGCGCGCAGGGCCACCTCCGTTTTCCCAAAGCCCACATCGCCGCACACGAGGCGGTCCATGGGCTTTGACGATTGCATGTCGGCCTTCACATCCGCGATGGCAGAAAGTTGATCGGGGGTTTCCTGGTAGGGGAAGGCCTCTTCCATCTCATGCTGCGCCGCCGTGTCAGCGCCGAAGCGATAGCCTTGCACCGTCGCGCGGCGGGTGTAGACATCCACGAGGTCAAACGCGAGCTTCCTCGTGGCAGCGCGCGCCTTTTTCATGGCACGAGACCAGTCTGCCGTGTTCAGGCGCGTGAGGCGAGGACTCGCACCCTCCGGCCCCACATACCGCGTCACCCGATCCAGCTGCTCGACCGGAACGAAGAGTTTGTCGCCCTCCGCGTATTCGAGCAGCAGATAGTCGCGTGCCGTGCCATCCACGTTCCGCCGCACAAGCTCCTTGAAATGCGCGACGCCGTGCGCCGCGTGGACCACGTAGTCGCCGGGCTGGTACGGGAAGGTGATCTCGGTGATGTCCACGCGCCTGCCCGACCGCACCGCCGTCGCGCCCTGGGTGTCGGAAATGCTCACCAGGGCAAGCTTGGCCTTCGGTATGATCATGCCAAGGGGGATGTCGATGTCCACCACGTTCACCACGTTCTTCCGCAAGCGGCGCTTCTCCACAGCCGCGTCCGCCCCTTCGTCGGAATCCAACGTCTCCTGAATGGACAGCCCCTGATCGACAAGGGCCAGCTTCATGTCTTGACGCGCGCGAAAGCCCGGCACCGAAAGCACGGTCGTGTAGCCGCCCTCGACGAGCGAGCGGAGACGGCCATACAGCTTGTCCGGATGGCCCGCCACCTCAACGCGCTTCACCGGCACCTCGTCATCCATCTGTCCACCAACGCGCAGGATCGAGACATAGGTCGCCCGTTGGCCGCCGCCAAAATTCACTGCGGCAGGATCGACATACAGCCCTTTCACCCCTATGCCAGAACCCTTTGCCCGCCCCAGAGCGTCATCATAGGCATGCGAAAGGTCGTCGAACAGCGACCGCGGCTCCACCAACGCCGTGCAGGCACCGGGACGCACGTAGTCACCCAACGTGGAAACTTCATCGTAAAGGTAGGGCAACAGCGCGTCGGATCCCTCAAAGCACACTCCTCCGTCAAGCTTCTCCCACAGGTCACGCAGGACAGGATTCGTCTCGGAGGGACGGGCAAGCTTCTTGCGGGCACGCGCAAGGGCAGCCGCCGTCGCAGAATGCTCCACCACGGGAAACACCTCGACAGAGGCAAGCGTGGCGATGGTCTGCCCGGTTGCTGGAATGATACGGCGGATCTCGTCCAATTCGTCACCGAAGAAGTCAAGCCTGACGGGATAGACGAGGTTTCCCGGAAACACGTCCACCGTGCCGCCGCGCGTCGCAAACGTGCCCGGACCGTCCAGTTCGCCCGTATTCCGATAGCCGCGCTCTTCGAGCGCGCGGGCCACCTCCTCAAATGCCCCGATGCCCGCCGTCTCGGCACCCTCCATCTCTCGCAGCTCTTGCCCCGCCGAAAACAACAGAGGGCACGACACGCCAGCACCGACGGGAGGCAACGCGCGCACGAGCGCACGAGCGCTCGCGACGACGAGAACCTCGCGCCCCGTCGCGAGCGCATGGACCGCCTCCATGCGGCGTGCCACCTGAGAAGGATCACGTGGCCGCGGGTTGAAAGGATAGTCCGTGCGCTCCGGAAAACGCATGACCCGCTCATCTCCCAGATAGGCCGCAACTTGCCGCGCGAACGCCGCCGCCGCGTCCTCTCCGGCAATCACCACAAGCGTCGCCTGGGGATGGTGCACGAACCGAGCCGCCGTCAAAAAGGGGCGGGCTGAGGAGGCAACGCCGAGAGTCGCGTCCTCGCCAGCATCGAGCTTGCCCCAAAACGTCCCGAGGCAGTCCGACTTCTCCAGCGCGAACGCGAGCGATTCTATGAGCATGGCCATCCTTTCTCCATCCAGGCAACACGAAAAGCCGCCCAAAGGCGGCCCCGCACGCGTGCTCTGCTTCCATTCCGACATCGTCCGAAGCAAACGTAGCCAAGTTTACTATACTGGAAGCTGATCGACGATTCCGGCCGAGGGACGTGAAGGAGAAACCATATGCCACGCGAGACCATGAAAGACAAGCGCGAACGCGCCCTTGTGGTCGCAACGCGCATGAACGAACGGTATCCCGCCGCCGCATGCGCCCTCGTGTACGGCGGCGACCCTTTCCGCCTCACCATCGCCGTCCTGCTGTCGGCGCAGACCACCGACAAGGGCGTCAACAAGGTTACCCCCACCCTTTGGAGCCGCTATCCCACACCGGCAGACCTCGCTTCCGCCGACGTGACCGACGTGGAAAAGATCATACGAACCATCGGCTTCTATCACACGAAAGCGGCAAACGTCATCAAATGCGCTCAAATGGTTGTCAGCGAGTATGGCGGAGAGATACCGCGGGACATCGACGAGCTGCAGAAACTGCCCGGCGTGGGCCGCAAGACGGCGAACGTCGTGCTCAACGAAGCCTTTGGCATCGTCGAAGGAATCGCCGTGGACACGCACGTGTTCCGCATTGCCCATCGGCTGAAGTTTGCCGGACCCGCAAGCGACACGCCGGCAAAGACAGAGCAAGCCCTCCTCAAACTGTATCCGCGTGAATGGTGGGGACCCATCAACCATCAGTGGGTTCTGTTCGGTCGGGAGACATGCATTGCCCGACGACCCCGGTGTGGAACCTGCTTCCTCTGTGACCTCTGTCCCAGCTGCGAAATCGCCCGATGAGCGGTCCTCGACCCGCCCGGGTCGGTCAACTGGTATAATGGGAGCATCGGCTCATCCTGTGACCGATCGCACAGCCTCCACGCGCTATCCCGCGCGCGCTTGCCGTCAATCAGACGAATCGTCTAGAGGAGGTTCCCATGTTCGCATCGGGAGAAATTGTCGTCTATCGGCACCACGTCTGCAAAGTGGCTGCCACACGCCAAGCATATTTTGAAGGCAAAGACTATCTCGAGCTGCATGCGCTCTTTGAGAAATCCCTCAAGCTCTATGTCGCCGTCGAAGATGCCGAGCCTCCCACCCTGCGCCCCACCATGACGCGCGGAAGGGCCCTCGCGCTCATTGACTCCATCGCGGATGCCGACGCCATCGACGAGGAGGCCCTCAAGCCTCAGGCGGACACACCCATGCTGCTCGAACGGCGCATCAAGGAGGAGTACAACAAGCATCTTCAGACGTTTGCGCCCGAAGACCTCATCCCCATCATGAAGTCAGTCCGCAACCGCACCTCACGACGCACCGATGCGGGGCGCAAGATCACGGCGACGGACAAGAAGTACTTCGACCTTGCCGAAGGCCTGCTCTGCGACGAGCTTTCCGTTTCGCTCGACATGGACCGCGACAAAGTGAAAGACTTCCTCGTCGAACACGCGGGAAGCATCGAGCCCGAAGACGTGCAGCATCATCTCCCGGCATGATGTCTCAGTTCCCATGCGCCGCCACGGGCCCCGCGTATGCCCCATGCGGGGGTGCAGGACCGTCACCAAGCCGCCAGCTGGCCCTATGAGCTCACATGCGTTTCTCGGAACGCATCTTCTTTTCTGACGGGAGGCGTTCCGACGCGGGCAAGTTCCCCGACGACGGTTTCCACCAGCAGGGGAAGGGCGGCATGAACCTTCGGCGTGAGACCGATGGTCACCACGGAAGGCGAGCTGTTCTCCACCTGCATTCCCAGACACAACCCCTTGGCCTCATAGCCGAGAAGCGACGCCGCATCAAAGAGGTCGATGAGCTTCAGATCATGGAGCGATGCCGAAGCGCCGCTGTGACGGGCCATGGCGTCGGGCTCGAACCGGAACACGGTGCCCGGCTCCTCGCCCGAGGCATCCACGGCATCGACGGTGATGATGAGGTCGTATGAGTCGACATACGAAAGCAGGTCCATGCTCAGGCATCCCACGTCGAACAGGTGAACGTTGTCGGGGAACTCATAGCACGAGCGCAGCTCGTCATAAGCGGCAGGACCGATGCCGTCATCCAGCATGAGCTTGTTGCCGACGCAGAACACGGCGACGGTGCGAGGGACCCCCCGGTCCTCCTGTCCCTCTTTCGAGGATTGATCGGCAACCGTCTCGCCAGCTGTCATGGCTCACTCCCCCAGCGTCGGACGAATGGCGAGATTGTAAAACGTCGCCGCCCCTATCATGGCAACGCCAAGAACGATGCAGACCACCGCCCAAATACGCTCGCGCTTCAGATAGACATCCCGCGCGATGCCCTTGCCCGCGGCACGATGCGCGGCGATGGGCTGACCGATGAGGGCAAAGGCAACGGTAAGGGCAACAAGGACGGCAAGCACGACGACGGCTATGCCGACAGCAAGCGGCGTACGCTCGGAAAACGCGGCATAGAGCGCGTTGTCGGCGAGCAGCCAGACAGGATAGAAAAGTATGGCCGCCCATATGCCATGCGCCGGACCCCAAATGGCGGGGAGAAACAAGGCTCCCACGTTCAATCGCGGAATCCCTTCAAGAAACTCCCGCTCTCGCGCCACTTGCTCGTCGGTCAATTCCGCCACGATTCGTCCCTTCGCCAGTCTGTCAACCGCCCCCCATTATAGCGAATCGCCGGCACGAGGCTGACGGCTCGCACCAAGCGGTGCCGCATGGAGGTTCAGCGCCACTTGAACGGAAACGGCACCCCGCCTTCGTCGATGGGCTATCATGTCAAAAGCACGCTCATCAGGGACGAGCCCGGAGCGCCAACCCATGCCAACCCAACACGAAACCAGGGGAAGGACCATCATGAACATCCTCGCCATCGTCGGATCGCTTCGCTCCGATAGCTACAACCGCCAGCTCGCCGAGGCGGCGAGCGATGTTATGGCACAGCGCCACCCCGACGTGGGCTTTACCCTCCTTGATTGGAGCGATGTACCTTTCATGAATCAAGACCGGGAGAACCCCGCGCCCGAATCGGTCACCCGCGTGCGCGAGGCCGTCAAGAAAGCCGATGGCATCTGGCTGTTCAGTCCCGAATACAACCACTCCATCCCGGGCCCCCTCAAAAACCTCATCGATTGGCTTTCGCGACCAGTCAGCACAACCGAGGGACAGGTCCTTGCCGGCAAGCCGGTTGCCCTCGCAGGGGCAAGCGTTGGAATGAGCGGTGCGCAGCACGCCCAGGACCAGCTCGTCAGCGTGCTCTGCTTCGTCGATGCCCACGTCATGAACAAGCCCCGCCTCTCAATCCCCTCCGTCGGGTTGCAGGCCGACGGAGGGGTCCTCAAGCTGAGCACCTCCGCTCCCTACCTCGAACGGCAGGCGGATGCATTCGTTTCGTTCGTCGAATGCGATGCCCGATAGGCCGGACGAACCTCATTCCCCGTCAAGCAGATTGGCAAAATCGGAAGGCCTCAAAGGTCGGGAACGGCAGAACCCTTGGACGTGCGAGCACCCAAGGCTTTCCAGGATATCTATTTGCCGCTCGCTCTCAACACCTTCGGCAATCACGTCGCGCCCCAGGTCAGCCATGCATGATATAAGATGCCGCAACACGCACGACAAGACCGGATCCTCGCACCCGTCGACAACGAACTTGTCAATCTTGAGCGCGTCAAACGGCACCGAATATATCGTCTTGATATTGCTCATTCCGGCACCGTAGTCGTCGATGAGCACCTTGAAGTCCTGCGCACGAAATTGCTTGATCTGGTTCTTGATCGCCTCATAATGCAGATCGATTCGCTCCCCGCCCGCAAGCGCGTTTTCGACCAGTTCAAACTGGACGAGGGAATGCGGGAGACGGTAGGAATCGACTATCTTGATCGCCCGATTCGCGAAGTCCTGATGGAGAACCATGTCGTTGCGGGAAAGATTGACCGCAATCGGCACCGTCTTCGCCCCTTGGTCACTGCGTATTCGCTGAAACGCGCACACCTCCGCCAGAACATACAGATCAACCTTTTCGGTCAATGCCAGTTTGTCGACGATGGGAAGGAAGAGGCTTGGCATCATCTCCCCAAATCCGGGATAATGCCACCTCACCAACGCCTCGGCCGCAACGACCGAGCCGTCACGCCGGCACTCAAAGACCGGCTGCAAACGAACGGTCAGCTGCCGCTTTTCCTGAGCCTTCAGAACCAAGTCCTCAATGAAGCGCGTCATCTGCTCATCTTCGAGCATTTCGTCATGAAACCAGGTGCAGGCATCTTCCCTGCCGGGGCAAAACATTGCCAGACCGGCGAAGGCAAGCATTTGCTCATCGATGCATTGGACGACCTTGGGAGCATAGAGCCCCATCGTCACCGGGCGGCCGTCATCCTTCTCGCCGCATCTCTTTTCGGGGGGTGTTCCTATAGTTTTGTCAAGTAGGCCTTGTGATTGTCTCGGCCGTCGTGGAACGGCTTTGGGGCGCGCGGGACTGCGGCCGCCTTGCGAACCGGCGAGCCTCGAACCTCCGGCTTGAGC
>JAEWQO010000119.1 GCA_023460315.1 Actinomycetes bacterium | reverse complement strand
ACTGTGTTGGTAGCACAGCTGTCATTAAGGGAATGCTTTCTTTCTATAGTTTTATGGTCATTATACTCGTCAATTCATGGACAGGCAAGTTCGGTAGCTTTCGGATTAATTAGCTCGGTAAAAACAGAATATTCAATAAATGATGGTGAGACTTCTTATTCTGAAAAAATAGAAGAAGTTACATGTTCGATAGATGAAGTTAGTCAATCATTAAGTATGAAAAATATAAAGAATTATTATATAGGTAAAATAAGCGCAGATTATTCTTCTAAAGCATTGTGGGAACTATTGATTTCATATGAACTAAAAGAGACAGGAAGGCTGGATATTTTATTTGAGTGTTTAAAAGAGAATCATTATCCATATATCTGGGGATTTGGAAATTGTGAGTACCATCATATTCCTACCGCTATTTTATGGGACAATCCTGATTGGGCTTGCAAAATTAAAGATTTTATGATGGAACAAGGTGGGAGAGCAGGATTATATAATGTAATTAAAATGTGTTCAATTACAGGAAATGATAAAATGGGTAAGAAATATTTCGAACAGTTTACAAAATTATGTGAACTGATAGTATTTGAATAATTGAATAGAATGATACTTATATAAGTACTGGTCGATATGTTCCCGCCTACCGATAGTGCAAAAAGAGCCTTTGACTTGTTCCCGACTACCGACAATGTAAAAGACATCAATCCACCCCGCTCGTTGCATATTGAAACTGTTATCGAATTGTGTCGAAAAAGAACTCGTTAAATAATTTCATGAATAATGAGATGATAGATAGCATTAGCCATTTCATATGGTTTTGAGAGGGCGTTATGATTAATTTTGAGGAAAAAGGTGATTTTAAAGAATGGTTTATGTTAGCAAGTAATAGGAGAGGGATGTATTATCCGACATCTAAAATACCATTTAGATTTTATAATGATTATTTAAAAGATGTTGGGGCTAAAGATATTAATGAAATAAAAGAAGTCTTACGAATATTATTGGGAGGGGGAACCTTTGGAATAGATACTTTTATGTTTGAATATTGCCCAGAACTAGATAAATATTGTAAAGAAAACAAAAATAGTGGGATAAATTACAGCATTAGTTCGGATGAGAGATACCATAGAATGATGATTGGAAGAACTGCCTGGGAGGGAGTAACTTGGGGGCTCAATTTTCTGCCGGTATATCCTATAAAAGTAATAGAATTGCTTCAAGACTATTTAATTGCTTCTATACAATCTATGCCGGATGATATGATTGATGGATATTATCAAGCAATAGAGATTATTAGAAAAAGATTTGTAGATATTAAGTACCCTGAAGAAATATTTGAAGCGTTAAAGCCATGCGAATTTGAACGCCTCATTTGTGTATTATACAATAAAATAGGATATAGCACAGAGTGGACTCAAGCAACTCGAGATGGAGGGAAAGATATTATTGCTTCCAAGGAAAATGCATATGGTAATGAATATATTTATATTGAATGTAAAAAGTATAGTAAATCAGAATTGAAAATAGAAACAGTTCGAGCATTTGCTTATACAGTATTAAATGATAAAGTACATAAGGGAATAATTTTTTGCACTGGCTATGTTCCTAAAACGCTATTTGAATATGATCAGCGAATTGAAATAATAGATTATAGTAAATTAATTGAACTCTTGAACTCATATTATGGAGATTGGTTAAATTTTGTAGGAAACGAAGTATACAACGAATCTAAACAAATGATAAATAAAAGATTCACAACAAGACAGGATTAAAGCAAAAAGTAAAAATGGAAAGTTGCTTATAGATGGTTTCTTATAAAATGCTTTTTCTCTAAGGAGATATTAATTTATTTCAATATATTAGGCAATGAAACTTGAGTTGTTGATTTGAGGAATACGTTGTATAATGTTAAATAAATGTATTGGAAGCATTTTTATATAAATAGTATAGAGGGGGACAAATGATGAGTTTTGAAGTCAAAACAATGTCAGAAGCAGAAATAATTCAACTTTTTAATATTGAAGAAAATTACTTCAATGATTTTAAGTCAAAAGCTATTACAGGAGAAAAATTGAGTAAAACTATATCTGCATTTGCAAATGCAAGTGGTGGTGATGTTTACTTGGGTATAAGAGAAGAAAATGATACTAAAATTAAACATTGGGAAGGCTATTCCAGTATCGAAGATGCCAATGGTGTTGTGCAGATGTTATCTGGAATGTTACCTGTTGATAGTAATTATGAGATATTGTTTTTAAAACATCCTGTTCTTAAAACATATGTTATGCAGGTAACAGTATTTAAAACTCAATCAATAATTTTAAGTTCAGATAAAAAGACACCATATGTAAGAAAGAATGCTCAGAATTTACCTTGTGATACTCCAGAAAAGATACGTCAATTGGAATTGGATAAAGGCATCTCATCTTTTGAAAATGAGATTATTGCAGAATCGGAGATTCAAGATGTTATGGAATCAGAAGTTTTCGATATGTTTTGTAATAACATAGTACCGGGTATCGAAAAAGAACAATGGCTTAAGAAGCAAAAACTATCAAGAGATGGAAAACTTACTGTGGCTGGTTTGATTTTATTTGCAGATGAACCTCAGATATCTTTACCTAAACGATCATCAATAAAAATATATCGTTATCAGACCAGTGAGAACGCAGATAGGGACACCTTAGTAGGGGAACCCTTAACTATTGAAGGTTGTGCATATTATCAAATTCAAGATGCGGTTTATAAAACAAAAAGTATTATCGAATCGATCCGAAAGTTAGGTAAGGGTTTTGAAACCATAGAATATCCAGAAGAAACACTACATGAAATTATAACTAATGCCACATTACATCGGGACTATAGTATAGCTACAGATATTCAAATTAGAGTTTTTGATAATCGGGTTGAGATAGAAAGTCCTGGAAAATTACCTGGGTATGTAACTGTTCAAAACATTCTTGAATCGCAATCGGCACGCAATCCGAAAATTGTTAGATTAATTAACAAGTTTCCGGATGCCCCCAATAAGGATGTCGGAGAAGGTTTGAATACTGCTTTTGAAGCTATGACAAAGTTACGGTTAAAAGAACCACAAATTATAGAAAATGAAAAATCTGTATTGGTAATTATTAAGCATGAAAAATTGGCTTCTCCAGAAGAAATTGTAATGCAGTATCTTCAAACACATAATGAAATAACTAATAAAATTGGTAGAGAAATATCTGGTATTAAATCAGAAAACACAATGAAACGTGTTTTCTGGCGTCTACGAGATAAAGGTATGATTGAAATGATACCGGGACGTAATGGCCCTTCAGCGGCTTGGCGAAAAAAACACTAATTTTATTTTAATAACTATAATACGATAAGATACGATTTGAAATATAACTTTGCCGCTAAGGCCCCACCAGGTTCAAGCGGCATTTTTATTATCTCCTCAAGTCATGTAGAGACGTGCGTACTTTTGTCCCATAAAAATTCATAAACATCTCCACCGTCTTTATAAACCGGAAAAGTGAATAAAATGGACTTCAGAGGCAGTCCGGATTCATCACATGGGAAAAATCTATTTCTTTGATTAGCGAAGAAATTAGAGATTTTTTCCCTCAATCACTGATTTTATCATACACTTTCTCGAAGTTTGCCAACATGCATGAAGGGTGCCTTAAATTTGCGATGCCTAGAACTAATATTGAATATTGGGAGAGTAAACTGCTTAGAAATAGATCCAGAGATGCTAAAAATAAAAATAAAGCTTGAGAATGAAGGATGTGAATGTAATAATCGTTTGGGAATGCAAGTTCAAAAAAGAAAAAGCAATAGAAACACTAAGTAAGCTATGTGAGGATATACGAAAGGTGTGAGGATTGAAACAACAGTAGCTCTTTTGAGGGATGACTGTATGCGGAAAATGTACAGGCGAGGTTTTTCTAAGACATAGGATGGTGTAAGAAGTTGAATAATTTGTGGGAGGTGTATGATTTATGAATATCGAGATGAAATATTTTAATGTATATTATTATTGTAATGTTGTCAGCAACATAATTCAGTATCAGACGGAGGAGTTCCTGGTAAATTTATCGGAATTTTCTCACTCATATATAGAATCTATTCCGGAAACTTATCAAAAAGAATCAATGCTGATTCTTTTTTGCCAATGGGCGGCTGGAAATATTATGGAAGAAGACATGTATAATGATATAAAGCTGTTGAAAGATCAAATTGAAAAAATAAATAGTCAGGGGCAAGAAAATGTTGGCGAAGAATCTGATATTGATGATATGCATGATTTTTTTAATTTAAAAAAAGAAAATAAAAGATATCATAATTTCTTAAATAAATATGGACACATTGAGAAGCGGAATATCATTAGAGCTATATGGGCGAAAGGGGATGAATATACTCTTCAAATAGATAAAGCACTTAAATTCTATTTTGGTCATGAACCCCAATTTACTGAATGGTTAGTGGAGAGCAATGAAGAGTTAATAGAAGATACTTTGTATGAATATTTGGGAGAGTTAAAATTAACGGGGTGGTACGAAGCTATAATGGAGAAAATTGCTCATGAGATGTTTTACATATTATTTCTGAACAGAGAGTTTTTATTGAAATTTAATGAGTATATAGCCCGTACACATGATGATGAATTTTCACATGTATATACCCCTAGATGGGTAGAGAGAGCGGTATTTCATCGAGATAGAGGCAAATGTGCTTTCTGTAATAAAGATCTGACTTCTGTGTATAGTGTGATGGAGGAAAAGGGGATACATTATGATCATATTGTATCCTTAGAGCAGGGGGGAATTAATGATGTGTCAAATTTGCAGTTATTGTGTGATAAATGTAATTTGAATAAAAGCACTTCTGTTAAAACGAGCAATATTTATCAGAATTGGTTTGATATGTCAGATGATGAGTAATAAAATTTGTTGAAGCTAATGGAGGTATAAGATTATAATGAGGATGTGCTATGAAAAATAAAGGGGAATTATATTATAATAAAGTGTTGGGTACTTTTTCGACCTATATTATGAGTATGTTTGTTAATAGTAGTTACAATTTTAATAACAAATGAATGTAAACAAGAATTCATGTCAATGATAGATAATTGGTAAACAATGTATAATTGATTCAAAAAAAGATTCCGTCAAAGGGCAACCATATCATTCCGGGATCATTTTCGCCACCTCCACACATGTGGAATCCATAATCCTGTTGCAAAAGAATAACAGTAAAATTATTGAAGAAAAAATAAGTTGTACTGAAATTGAGGGCATGAGAGTGAAACTTTCACGTCCTTTTTTATATAAAATCATACGGGAATATCTATTTTGCATAAATATCAGGATGAAATATGTGGCAAAATGCTGAAGGAAATCCATGCCTGGAAAAGTAAGGAAGTGCATGTGAAAAAGCGAAGCATGTGGCAGAAACCATAAAACTCAAAGAACTGCAAAAAAGATTTAGTATGGCATTGAAGAAACCTTGGCATATATGACCTTTCCATATGAACATTGGATCGGATACAGACAAACAATACGATAGAAAGTCTGAACCGTGGGATTTCTGATGGATAACTGTTTATTCCGAAAAGCTATTTTATTTGTAAGATATGATAAAAAAATTTTATTCCCAGAATAGTTGGAGGAGATTGGTATTTATACAGGAGATGATAGCTTCCCAGGGACTAAGGAAAATTTCTGTAAATTATTGAAGCTAGTAAAAGGAGAAAAATAAACTTCATACTCCGCAACACTTCGGAATACTTGGTAGATAGGATAAAGATATTTAAGAAGTAAATGTGCCGGGTTATATTTTGGAGGATTAATCGAATAATGAATTACGATTATATGATTGAATTATTTTACAATTTGTCATAAAATGATATTAAGTTTTAAGGTTTAAAGATAGAAGAGTATATAAATCATATGAAACGATGGGAATAAGATGAATTCTGAAATAATTATATATTAGTCTGAAGAAGAATTAATAAAGATTGAAGTCACTTTTGTTGACGAATATGTATGGCTTTATATTGACTAAATAGCAGAGTTGTTTCAGCATAATAAGTCGATTATTTTATACAATATAAAAATGTATTTAGAGAAGATAAGTTGATGGTAAGCCATATTATTATAAATTAGATATAATTATATCAGCTGTTATCGAGTGAAATCGATTAGAGTTATCCGATTTAGGATATAGATAGACAGTATAAAAAGAATATATGCGAAAAGGCTTTGCGATGATGATTTATTAAAGAGAAATAACGGCGGCTGAATATTTTTAATGAATTATTTAGATAAAATCAGGAGATATCCGTTTCTCTGAAAATGTGTTTTGACGAAAAGTTCTGGATATCTATGCGCAAGCGTTGATTATGATCCAAAAGAGCAAAGGTTCTTCACTACACTGGAAAACTAAATTGTGTCTGTTTCCGATTTGTTCAAAAATTGACAACAAATTCACTAGGGTGCTAATGTTAGTGAGTGGTGTAAAAAAGAAAGATACTGGAAAGAAAAATATAATTATAATTAGCACAGATTTGGAGTTTGAATTGATTTTTGTTGATTATATTTCATCTGAGACAGATGCCAAAAACAACATTGCTTCTATCAATGAAGCAGAGCAGGCTATAATAGATGAAGTAGTAGCCATTCCGGCACCTACTTGGTTTACTGTTTCAAAGTGGGAAAAAACACAAAATTTTCAGTCTTGGCAACGTAGTTTTCTGTTTTAAGTTGGAACACTTATTGGCAGAGTTTAAAAATCCAGCTAAACAATCGGTCCAAGCTCTGAAAGTTTTGAGGAAGCTGCAGAAAAAAATTATTGACGAGCAATAATCAGGAGGTACCGAATGATAGAGTGGAATGAATATTTGTCTATGCTGTTATCACAAAAGACAAATTTAGATGATATTGTCTTGTCTCTTGATGGCGGACGTACAGTTTCAACTGTTCCACCTATAATAAAGGCCAGTGTATTAATGTTGGACAGCATGATTGCACATCAGGGGAAATACAATATCCTTGTATTTCCTGAAAAGTCACAATCCATTTTTTCTTTTACTATAATGCAGCTTATGCATAATATTTCTGACGGAAAAATTGGCAGTGAGTATGATCCTGATGCATTTCAGACGGGAGAAAAGCTTAAAATCAGAAATGCCGTAGTTGAATACATCGGGATGGAAATCAGAGATAATAAAAAATGTATTATGATAAAATTGGCAGATGTCGACAAGTTCAGTGCGCCGGTTGATATGTTGCCTATGTTTCAGCGGACAACTACAAAACGCCGGTTGAGTAAGAAGAAACAATTTATGGAAGTAAAAAGAATTGCTCTGCAGTCCTTACAATCAGTTGAAGCTGGAAATTCAGATCTTACGACGATTTCAGAATATAAAACGCATATGACAAGTTCTGTTTTTAACATGACATCTTTAGTTGCAGTTAAGAATCAGATTTCCGACTGTCAGCTTTGCAGAAAAAAAATAAGTGATTTTCTTTTGCTGGGACAAACTGATTATGAAGGAAATATTCATAACATTGGAGCCGGACAACTATCCGGAATTCCAGCTATTGTTTTTGCCTCAGATTTGTATGCTATTTCTGCATCAATACAAAATGGACACCCTATACAGTCAGTTATTATTGATGCGTCTAATATTAATTTGCTTTTGGATCAATTAGATACTTTGGATGAATTGATGAAACTTAATGTACCTGTAATATGTACTACAGATATAGCTAATTCCTTTGATCTGGAACAGCTTTCCAATCGGGGATTTAATATTTGGAGATGGGATGCATCAAGCCTTACAGGGGATCTTTACGACGTAACTCCACTTAGTTCTGACCGGAAAATAAAATATTGTGCTCAGCAGGATCTTAAATACATAAAAGTTAATGGGCATAAAATCAGTGAATCAATAAAGAGATTGTCGCAACATAGGCGCGAAACCCAGGAGCAATCTGCTCAGATAATGAAAATGTTCAGTAAGCTGAATGATTTATCTTTCAGTGCATTGAGAGAAACTGTTCCATTCAGAGAACCGGATTGTGAATATGCGCGTCAGACACTCGGGGAATGTGCTATTGCATTGGATAAAGAAAAACCATATATATCAGAGACAGCCTATCGGGATTATAGTTCTGTCATTGTAGATTTGGAACAAATATACTCACCTGAATATAAACTTTTAAAACAGCAGGCCATACAGGATGTTATAAGAGAACATCGTCATAAAAATATGTGTATTATCATTCCTGAAAAAAGCAATAAACCCCGTGTGCAGGAATTTTGGCAGAGTTGGGTTCTTCGTTCCAGAGCGTTTATTAATATTTCGGTATTTTTTCCGGTTGAGTATTATTCCACATCCTGTTCGCAATTTGATCTGGTAATAATAGTTGGTTGGTTAAAACGCGCTATTATGCGAAAAATTATCTTTAGTTATAATACCCGTCAGTATATCGTATTGCTTTATGATCATGAGAATCGATGGAAAAACTATGATTCCAGAAAATGGTCAAATGCGTTTAAACGCTCCAACAACAGGGAAATTATTGAACAATCCTTTAGTACTAGTAATATTTATGTTTCTACCACCAGATTTCAGGAGAAACAGTCAGATGATTTTTCAGATACTGTAGATGAAGATGAATTGGAAGAAATTGAATTAATTCTGAGAGAAAATAAATATCGTCAGTATGTCTCAGGAGGAAATAAGAACATAAAAGATTCTGTAGATGCAATTCCTGTGAATTTCGTTGGTGGATATATTGCCTTTTACAGAACAGGCCATAAACTTCTTTCAGCCACACAAATCATTATGAGAGATATGGATAAAATAGAATTGGTTCTTCCGGCACAGCTAAAATCAGGTGATTTCATTGTCGTTCGGGAAACAGATAAAGACATCATTAAAGAAATGGCTGACTTAATATTAAATAACAATCAAAAAAACAACTTACGTGAACTTGCATCAAAGTGGAAAGAAGTCCTGAAAATAGAGCTGCTTTTTACAACTGCAAATGAGCTTTATCAAAGAATGGTGGATGCTGGTTGTAAAAAAGGATTTCAGACGGTTAAGGGTTGGATTGAAGATGATGATATTATTGCTCCACAGCAAAAACAGGATTTGCAGTTAATTGCTGATGTGACAAATAGCGAGGTCTTACATGCGTTAATGGATGATATTTTTGATGCAGCCCATGAGGTGAGAAATGCTCATGTGCAGGCAGGAAAGATCCTTTCCGGACAGCTTAAACTTAAATTGGGCGAGGAACTGAAAAATTTCGGCGATATCGATCCATTTAATTTCTGGGAGCCTGTTGAAATGGACGTTGAAGGAATTGGAACAGTTAAAGTGTTAAAGATAATCGATGTGGGTACATCTGTTGTTGTTGATTCTTCAGATACCAATCGGCTGATTGAAGAGTGAGGGTTTACTATGGCTATAATGATTCCGTCAGCAATATCTCCGGGTATAAAAAGTAATGCTGAACGTCATATTTTTTCGTGGTTAAAAAATGCGCCGGAAACTGAAGAATGGATTGTTTTACATTCCTTGGGCATTACCAATCATAATAGGGTGATACATGGGGAAGTAGATTTCGTTGTTCTGGTTCCGTCCTCAGGAATCTTTGCCTTAGAGGTCAAAGGAGGCAGAGTAATAAGGATAAACGGTATCTGGTCTTTTACTGAAAAATATGGATATACTGATTCCAAGGGAAGAGGACCGTTTGATCAGGGATGGATGGAATTTACAGTATTCGTGCTTCTATTGCTGAAAAACTTGATGAGTCACATCAGTACCTGAAAAGCATTCTATTTGGAATTGGAGTGATGTTTCCGGATAATGATTATAAATCAGTTGGCATAGATGAAGAACATTGGCAGGTATTTGATTTGTGATGCATATAGCGGCAGGTGCTCAAAAGGCATGGAAACGTCAATATGGACAATTGGGTAAAGAAAACAAACTATCATTGGAAGATGTTCAATATTTAACATCACTTTTAAGAGGGGATTTTGATAAGGCTGTTTCATTGAGGGTGCAGTTTCAGTATGCGGAAGAAAAATTAATTTCGTTAACACGTGAACAATATAAATGTGTTGACCAACTAGAAGATAATCCAAGATGCCTGATAAAAGGCTCGGCAGGAACAGGAAGAACTCTTCTGGCAATAGAAGAAACGAAAAAAGCAGTGGCTAATAATGAAAGAGTGGCGCTGTTCTGTTATAACAGTATGCTTGGAAATTGGTTGGAAGATTACTTTGAAAATATGGTAATTATATTAACAGATGTAGAAAGTTTTCACGATGTAAAACTTATGTATGTTGGATTAAGTCGGGCGCGGTCAGGACTTTATATTTTTGAAACAGAGACGGCAAATAAGGAATACGGAGAACTTATTCGAAGGAGATACTTTAATGGTTGATATCAGAAGAAATCAATTGGTTGATTTTGTTGAACATGAGTTTATCGGTCCGGATCCTGTTAATTGGGAAGGCCATACACAAACAAATGGAGAAGAAATATTATACAGTGATCCGCCCCGGACAAGATATATAGCAGGTATCCTGTATCCTCAGGAAATTGTTGAAAGTGAAACGGCAGATGTCCGTGATGGAGAGATGGACATTGTTGAACAAATTGAAGGGGAGGACAATTCGGCTGATAGCTTTTCGCAGAATTCCGCTGCTTCAGCCGAATATCTGGAAGATGCTGAGGAATTGATTAATCGTTCTAATGCATACTGTCAATCAGCAATCAGTATTACAGTTGCTATTAATCCTGCGGATAAAATTTATATTGAGGTGCAAGCAGGAACTTATTCAACGTTAACAGCAACAGATTCAAAGACTGACAAGCAAATAACCAGGTATCCGCGAACTGCAATTTCCTGGAATAATGAAGGTCAATCCCTGGAGCTTCCCACAACGGAAGAAGGTATTCGGAAAATTCCTGTAGGAGCGTCAAAACTTCAATTTGATATTACATACAGATATCAGAAAGACAATTATTCTATTTATACATTTACTCTTGAAAATACTGGAAAAAAGCCAGGAACTTTCCGGGATGATGATTGCTTCTTTCAGGTAAAGTTTAAACTTAGCTCGGAGAATGGTTTTTGTCCATTACCTGATAGCCAGAGAGTAAATGTTGAGGATGAAGATTATTTATCAAATCAGCTATTATATCGTGATGCCAGAAATTATGCTATAGGTCATGGCTGTGCTGCAGACTGGGACGACAGTTCTGATAAAATCAAATGGATTGCAACATCTATCTTTCCGTCATATGAAGTAAAGCCCATTGTTCCAGCGCATATTCCGGGTGTAACTCTTGAAATGCTGAATTTTGGTCCGAAAGGAGATTACCATGAGTATGTAAAAGAACTTGGCTTAATGTGTGACAGGTATGAGGACTGGATTGAGAATCTGAAATCCAGAGCTCAGAATCTTGAGGAAAAGTATCAGGACACGGCTGGACGACATATAACAAAATGTGAAAATTGTCTCATGCGCATGCGGAATGGTATCGGTTTACTGGAACGTGACGAAAAGGTCCGACTGGCTTTTCAATATATGAATTTGGCGATGATCATGCAGCAGCTTCATTATAATCTTCCTTTACAACATTGGGAAGATGATGAAGACGGGGATATCCGATTGGTGAATCCTGTAGAAGTACTTCCGGATGCATACGATTCTGCAACCTGGTATGACAGGGAACATAAAAAATATGGAAAATGGAGACCTTTCCAGTTAGCTTTTATACTTATGAATCTTTACTCCATGTCTGACCGACAATGCGATGAAAGAAATGTAGTTGATTTGATCTGGTTTCCTACCGGAGGTGGAAAAACTGAAGCATATCTCGGTCTGTCAGCATATACAATTTTTATACGAAGATTGTTAAATCACGACGATACCGGTACTGCAATATTAATGCGTTATACATTGCGATTACTCACTGCACAGCAATATGATAGAGCGTCGGCAATGATTTGTGCATGTGATTTGATTCGTAAAGAACGTGAGGACTTATTTGGTAAAGCCCGGATTACAATCGGATTGTGGGTTGGAGCTTCGACAACACCAAATAATATGAAGCAGGCAGTATCGGATTATGATGATCTGAAACAAGGAAAGAGTAATACTAATCCATTTGTGATTTTAAAATGCCCGTGGTGTGGAGCGCAGATGGGAGTAGTGCAGAGAAAAGATGGAGTCAGGGAACTTCCGGGCTATTACAAGGTAGTTGGAGCCAGAAAACAAAAAAGTATTGTGTTCAGATGTCGAAACAATAAAAATGGCTGTGCTTTTTCTGAGAATGGCTACCATTTACCCTTATATGTTGTTGATGAGGCTATTTATGAACTAAAGCCAACCTTACTTCTGGGGACGGTTGATAAATTTGCAATGCTGCCTTTCCGTCCGGAAGCACAGGGGATATTTGGATATTATGATGGCGAAAAGCTAACTTCACCTGATTTAATCATTCAGGATGAGTTGCATTTAATATCCGGACCATTAGGATCCATGGTAGGGCATTATGAAACGTTAATAAATGAGCTTTGTGCAATGAGGGTTCATGATAAACTGGTTTATCCTAAAATTATTGCCTCCACAGCGACGATTAGTCGGGCAAAGGAACAGTGTCATGCATTATATGGGTGTGATAAAGATAATGTTTTTCAATTTCCACCATCTGGTCTGGATGCAGGAGATTCATTCTTCGCACGTGAAGATAAAGAATGCAATGGTCGCAGATATGTTGGAATCCTTGCAACAGGTTCTTCATCTGATACCACAACAGCCATACGGTTATTCGCATCGCTTCTTTATGCTGCTAAAGAATTGGATGTTGATTCGGAAAATCAAAGAGATCCTTATTGGACCAATATTGGTTATTTTAATAGTATTCGGGAATTAGGACAAGCCAGAACCTGGATTCGGGCAGATATTGATCAGCATTTGGATGTTATCTATAAACGCAGACTTTATGATAAGGCATATCCCAAAGAGGAGTATCGTAAACGCAGAAGATATATCTGGAGAGATGAAGAGCTGACCAGCAGAATTCCCGGGGATAAAGTGACTGCCAGTCTGGCAAGTTTAAATATAAGATATCCGGGCGAAGCAGATGATAATGGCAAAATCAAGGATTGTCCTATTGATATTTGCCTTGCAACAAATATGATTTCAGTTGGACTGGATGTTCCTCGTTTAGGCCTGATGACAGTTGCAGGACAGCCTAAAACAACATCTGAATATATTCAGGCAACCAGCCGTGTGGGGCGTGATGCTGACAAGGCTCCGGGGGTAGTTTTTGTTTTATATCGTCCCGGGCGTCCAAGGGATAAGTCTCATTATGAGCATTTTAAGGAATACCATTCAAGACTTTATTGTAATGTGGAACCAACAAGTGTAACACCATTTTCTGCTCCAGTGCGGGAAAGAGCCTTACATGCTGTAATGATTGGTATGATGCGTCTGGAGAGTAATAAAATCTATAATGAGGCCTCTCCGCATTTGCCTGCACAGAGCATTATGGATCATATAGAAAATATTATTAAAAATCGCATCGAATCAATTGATCCGGAAGAACTGGATGCGACACTTGAAAGATTATATCATGTACTTGAGTATTGGGAAGATTGGAATCCACAATATTGGGAACCAAAATTGAACAGAGATTTTTCATATACCACTGATGTGCCATTGATGTTTCCGGCAGGTAGCCACCGAAATGAAGCATGGGGTAAACGAGGTATTGAAACGCCGACTTCTATGCGAAGTGTAGACGCATCATGTGAAGCAGAAGTATTGACTAACAGATATCCTGTAAAGGAGGACTAAGGATGGCATATTCAAAAAAACCAATGAGAAGAAGTGCCCTTATTGGGCCCTGGGGAGTTGGTGCTATCGTTCCTTTCCCAAATGACGAATCATTAATGATTGCCGGATTAGATGCCTGGCGTTACACCAATGAACAGTTCCGGATTAAAGATGAGAGATTAACTAAGAGGCTCGGCGTCAGCGAACTCAGATGGCCCCCGGATTTCCGTGAACGTAACGCAGATCCGGAAAACTGTAATTTGAAGATTCCGGCTGTTCGGTTCCCCACATGGCATTATTGCCCTTTTTGCGGAAGTATGAAGAAAACAACTCTATATGAACCCCAGCCTGAATGTGACAGATATACATGGCCTGATGGAAGAGTATGTTCCCAGCAGGGAAAATTCAGACGTAAAATGATTCCGGAGAGATTTGTCGTAATCTGCCCGGAGGGACACATTGGAGATTTCCCTGTTGCCGAATGGTTACATAGTGATGGGCAACATGTCTATAATCCGGATACATGTAGAATCCGAAGGAGCACAGGGGGTGCCTCTGCAAATTTGACAGGTGTTTTTTACCGGTGTACTTGTGGTGCAAGTAAATCGATGGCAGGAGCTACAAGTCGTGGGTCGTTGATTAAGATTGGATATCGTTGCAAATCTCCAAAGCCATGGTTGGGTATTACATCCGGAGAATATTGTTCATGCGAATCAGACGATGTAAAAGTTGTTCTGCGTGGAGCTACAAACGTGTGGTTTGCTGATACACGCAGTTCTATCCATATTCCTACTGACAATGAAGCAACCAGTCGTAAGATAATCGGGATCCTAAATGAGCATTTTGACACTTTGAATTCACATCGGATTAATGGCGAATGGGATAGAAACATTATTAACTATCTGGCCCTTAATAACGGGGTAGATAAGGAAGTTCTTTATCAGGCTTTTGCTAATCGGGCTTCCAGTATAGAAGGATTACCTGAAATTTCAGAAGATATGTCAGAGGATGCATACCGATTGGAAGAATATAAGGTGCTGATTAGAACCAGTGGTAGTGATCAACAGGATTTTCATTCATTAAATCATCCGATAACAGAATATGACAACGCTATAAGGAAGTACTTTAAGAGTATTTCGCTTGTACCTAAACTGCGTGAGACGAGAGCTTTCATTGGATTTTCACGTTTGGAACCAAATGAACGTACTATTTCGGACAGGAAGAAAGAACTGAGACTGGGAAATGAAGACTGGCTTCCCGCAATTGAGGTTTACGGAGAGGGAATTTTCTTTGAGTTTAATGAAGAAGCGATAACTCATTGGGCTGATAAATCTAATGTTATTGCACGTATTGAAAACCTGAACAGAAGCTATCATAATGCAAAGTTCGGCCAAAGTACAGATGGCGATTTGCGCCCGGAATTTATTTTAATTCACACATTTGCACATTTGATTATTAATCAGCTGAGTTTTGATTGTGGATATGGAAGCTCATCTATTCGTGAGCGTATTTATTGTGAGAGAACGAGTAATGAATATAAAATGTATGGATTGCTAATTTATACTGCATCCGGAGATTCAGAAGGTTCTCTTGGAGGCTTGGTTCGCCAGGGGAAGCATGGCAATATAGAAGATACTATCGTTAACGCAATTAAAAATGCGCACTGGTGTACATCTGATCCAATCTGTATTCAATCGGCGGGACAAGGACCTGAATCATGTAATTTAGCTGCATGTCATAATTGCGCACTTCTCCCGGAGACTTGTTGTGAATGTGGAAACAGGCTGCTGGATCGAGGTATTGTGGTAGGAACTCTGAAAGATGAAACTCTCGGATTCTTTAGGGAAATAAGAGATATATAGAATGGGGAATGACTAGGCGTATTATTCTGTCTCAAAAAGTTGATAGTGAATCTGCTTATTTGGATGTTTTGTTCAAAACATATCATTACCCGGCCCGATATCGTAATCAAATACATACTGGTTATACTTTTGTATATTACCAGGGGAATCTTATGTTTTGGTTCATATACGCTCTCATGCGTTTTGCGTGACTCAAGCGTATTATCTATTGCAATTTTAGTAATAGATAGTATAATGATATTAATATCATTGTTTTCAAAGATGTTTGGAGGAAATAAGATGTATGAAGTAAGGAATCTGTTGGATAGTGCAATTAATGAGACCCGTAAGGTCAATTCGGGAGAAAAGTTTTTGTTGAAAGATTTATTTAAGGGGTATGAGTGGAATCGAATTTCCAGAAGTGACAGATTATTATTAGGAACATTATTTCTTAATCATGTAAATACATCGGAGACAGACATTCTGGCTGTTGAAAAAACTTCTTCAGGACAACAGCAATATGTGAAAGAGTAAGTGATTGAAATGGATGTGCATACAAAAGAAACCAGAAGCTATAACATGTCTAAAATTAAGAATAAAAATACCAAGCCGGAAGAAATTGTTAGAAAAGGCTTGTTTAACCGTGGTCTGCGATATCGGAAGAATGTGAAGAAATTACCGGGGTGTCCAGATATTGTTCTTACGCGATATAAAGTTGTTATCTTTGTGAATGGATGTTTTTGGCATGTACATGACGGGTGCAGGTATTTTAAATGGCCTCAGAACAATAAAGAGTTCTGGGAAACAAAATTATCAGGAAATAAAAAGCGCGATGCTGAAAAAATAAGTGAGTTAGAGCATTTGGGATGGAAAGTCATAGTAGTGTGGGAATGCGAACTGAAGAAACAATTCCAAGCTGAGCGATTAAATAAATTATATACAGAAATAACAGGGAATGAATAGCTATATTACGATTGGAGCTGTGTGATGGCGAAGTTAAGATATTTAGACCTCTTCGCAGGTGCAGGAGGATTATCAGAAGGGTTTATAAGAGCAGGGTTTATACCAGTGTCTCATGTTGAAATGGATACTGCTGCTTGTTATACTTTAAAAACAAGATTGGCATACAGATGGCTTCAAAAGCATGGAAAAGGTCAGATTTATGATTCTTATCTGAATGGTGAAATAACAAGAGATGAATTTTATTCAAAAGTTCCAGCCAGTGTTCTGGATACAGTGTTGAATTATGAAATTTCATGGCAGAACATAGATGAAATATTTGAGAAAGTAGATAAAAACCTTAAAGGGAAGAAAATTGATCTGATTGTTGGTGGACCACCCTGTCAGGCATACTCATTAATTGGAAGAGCGCGTGATGAAAATGGGATGCTTGGTGATAAGCGTAATTATCTCTATATTCTATATGGAGAATTTTTGAAACGGTATAAACCGAAATATTTTGTGTTTGAAAATGTACTGGGTCTGTTATCCGCAAAAGATACAGATGAACATTTGCATTTTGATAAAATGAGAAATCTATTTAGGGAATGCGGATATAAAACTGAATATAGAAAGTTGAATGCAGCAGATTATGGAGTGTTACAGAATCGAAAAAGGATTATTTTGATTGGAAAATATGGTGAGAATCAGGATTTTTATCCAGAAATACCTCAAGAGGAACGCAGATATCTGGTTGAAGAAATTTTAAGGGACTTGCCATCTCTGCAAGCAGGGCAAGGTCAAATCCGACCAGTGGAGACTATGGATTATCAGGGAACATATTTATATGAATCAGGTATAAAGCAAGTAAACCGTCAAATGGTCACTTTTCATTGTGCAAGAACTAATACAGATCAAGATAAGGAAATTTACAGAATTGCAGTAACATTATGGAATACAGAGCATAAAAGGTTGAGTTATGTCGATTTGCCAGAACATTTACGTACTCAAAAGAATATGGATTCTTTTCTGGATAGATTTAAAGTGGTTGCCTCCGATGCTGAATGTTCTCAGACTGTAGTCGCACATGTAGCAAAAGACGGTCATTATTTTATTCATCCGGATATATTGCAGAACAGATCATTGACACCAAGAGAACTGGCCAGGCTGCAAACCTTTCCTGATGATTTCTATTTTGAGTCTATGTCTGGAAAAGCATCACGAACACCTGCATTCAAACAGATTGGAAATGCAGTTCCGGTGTGCCTGGCAGAAAAGGTAGCCAGAGCATTAAAAAATATTTGGTAGTAATCTCTGAAGATACGAATATAGATATATATTATGGAGTATAGATTAATTTGAAAGGGGAGGTGCCATATGTTGCAAATGCCATTTAAACCAAGAGCACAGATATTATTGCAATTGGGTGAACAACTTATTAAAAATGAAAATGTTGCAATACTTGAATTGGTTAAAAATGCCTATGATGCAGATGCTAAAAAGGTAGTAGTAAATATGCAAGAACTGGAAAATAAAGAAGAGGCATATATTGAAATCTATGACGATGGTTGTGGTATGGATATAAATATTATTCGTGATATTTGGATGGAGCCTGGCAACAGTCATAAAAAAGAAGCCGTTGAAAGTAAAAAATCATCAAAACTGGGGCGCTTACCAATTGGAGAAAAGGGGATTGGCAGATTTGGTGTGCATAAATTGGGAAAAGTAATTCAACTTGTTTCCAAGATGGAGGATTCAAAAGAAGTAATTCTGAATATTGATTGGAGGATATTTGAAAAAGCTGCGTACCTATCAGATATTAACATTGATATCCAAGAAAGAGATGCTGTAATTTTTACTGGAAACAAAACCGGTACTTGTATAAGGATTAGCCAATTATCAGCAGAATGGACGAGAGGCATGTTTCGCAACCTGCATAGATCTCTGACGGCATTAAATTCACCTTTTGAATCTGATAAATCTTTTAAAGTTGACTTGAAGACCAATAAAAATGAATGGTTGGATGGCTTACTTGAATTTAAGGATATAAAAGAATACGCATTATTTGAATGTGATATGGAACTGAAAAACAATGTAATATCCAAATTTGAATATCATTTTTTACCATATGACACTATGCATGATGTAAAAAAAAGAAAAGTGGTTTTTGAGCAAGATGTTATAATGAGAAAAAGAGTAACGAAAAATGGTAAAAAAGACTTTGAGGATATTAAATTATCTGATTTTAAAATTGGAGATTTAAAAATAAAAGTATTTGCTTTTGATAGGGATTCAAGTATTTTAAACAAATATATATCAGATAAAGCAGCATTTAAAAGTTATCTGGATGAAAACGGTGGTATCAGTGTATTCAGAGATGGAATGCGTATTTTGGATTATGGAGAACCAGGTAATGATTGGTTGGGGTTAGACTTAAAAAGAGTAAATGTACCTGCGAAGAACTTAAGTAATAATATTATACTTGGGGCTGTCTATCTAAGCAGAGAAAGTAGTAATGATTTAAAAGAAAAGGCTAATCGCGAAGGTTTTATAGAAGATGGGGCATATCATTGTTTTAGAGATGCAGTAGAATTTGCGCTCGGACAATTTACTGCACAAAGGAATATAGATAAAGAGTCATTAAGAACTTCTCTTTCAGGAGGTGCTAAGGAGCCAGTAAAAGAAGAAATTTCGGAGATTAGAAAAACCATTTCTGGTGCTCAAATCGATAAGGGCATTAAAGAACAGTTAGAAAAATCTCTGGAAAAAGTTGAGCGCGAATTGGATTTTTTAAAACAAAGGTATATAAAAACTGCAAATGCAGGTATGAGCTATGGAATTGTGATTCATGAAATAGAGAAAATAATTAATGAATTAAAAATAGCAGCCAGAGAGGCAGGGACATCAAAAAAAATAAGAAGATTATCTGCACATTTGTCGCGATTAGTAGATAGCTATGCAGAACTTCTCAGGAATAAAAGTAAGGCAATGAATAATCTTGTTGATATTATTAATCAAGCATTATTCAGCGTAGAATATCGATTGGACGCGCATGGAATTGAAATTGTTGATGAGTATACTGATATTAACAGTAATGCAATTGTTAAGTGCGCTTCAAATATGATTATAGGAGCTATAATTAATATAATTGATAATTCTATTTATTGGACCACATATGCAAAGAAACCTGATCGTAAAATACTATTTAAAATTACAGAAGAAATGGACGGTTTTATAGGTATTGTTATTGCTGATAATGGGACAGGATTTAAAATATCCGGTGAAGATGCAATAAAGCCATTTGTAACTACAAAAACTGATGGTTTAGGATTGGGTTTAAATATAGTTAGTGAAATAATGCTTGCTCAGAATGGCGCAATAATATTTCCTGAAAATGGTGATGTGGATTTGCCAGAGGAGTTTAAAGAAGGTGCAGTTGTAATGCTGGCATTCTCAAAGGAGTAAATATATGAACAATATACCAAATGGAGGGAAAGTGGTAATTGTTGATGACCGTTTCCAGGAAATATTACCGCTTATTAATATACTGAATAAGAACGCCATTCCAGTTATTTATTTTTCTGGAAAACAGAGCGAATTACCATTACAGCCATTAAATGGTGTCAGATTATTTTTTTTAGATTTACGTTTTGCAACCAATACAGATGCTAAAACTATTGTCTCAAATGCATGTAATATCTTGAAGACTATACTAGGGGAGCATAACGGGCCATATCTATTAATTATCTGGAGTAGTACGGGAGATGACTACAAAGAGGATTTGGAAAAAGAACTGGAGGATAAGCCCTATAGACCAGAGTTTGTACTTTGCCTTTCAAAAGAAGATTATTTTGAAACAAAAGATAGTGATATGTACTCTTTGGTGGACGATATAAAAAGAATACTAGAGGATGGAGAAGTAGAAAATGTTGAAAAAGTAATGCAAAAAGTTGAAATGAGAGTCATTTCAGATGAAGATGAAACTGAAAGAGTATTTATTCCGGATAGTATGGAAAGACTTCAGAATGAACTGTATGACGGATTAAAGAATGCAGGTTTACTTTCTCTATTTATAATATGGGAAAATACTGTAAGAAATTCAGTACATAAAGTTGTCAATGAAATATTTTCACAGATACCAGAGTCAATTCCGATAGACAAGAAATTGCCCGCAATGGTATATTATTTGGCTAAGAATAGATTAGAAGGCCAATTTGAAATTGTTGAAGGGAAAGATAAGCTTTGTGCAGCGTTAATGGAATTGAATGATTTGTATGCGTATTTTTATTACGAAGATGTAATAAATATTTCGGTTGATGGTTTTTTGCCACTTGACATACAAAAAAATACAGATTTAGTTCCATCACAAGCGAGATTTAATTCTTGGAAGATTGTATCACCAACGTATAAAGCAGATTCCCCTGGAAATATATATAGAGATGAGAGTAAAATCTTTGAGTTTTTTAATTTGTCAAAAGTATATAGTGATGATGTTAAGTATAGAGAAAGCATAGTGAAATTTAAAGAAGATGAAAATATAATTTATATTTGGGTGAATGTAAATGGAGAATGTGAAACCGCACAAAATAAATACCCTGTAGTTCGGGTGATGCCAGGAGTTCTTATTTCATGTGAGACATATAATAAGTACGAAGAAGATGGCTTATTGAAATCCATAAAAAAAGCAAGTGACTATATTTTTAATAAGTTTGATCCAATAGAATATAACGGTATTGATTATTATCTATTATTTAATATTAATCAATGTACTTTTTTGGAAAAAGGATCCATAGATGATCTGGAAGTGTGTTTCACTTTAAATAGAAAATATTATCTGACCTTACGTCAGTATATAGCAACCGATTTTTCCAAACAAGGATTGGATTTATATAGTAGATAATTTAACAAAATTACAACTTGCTCGGAAGAAGAGCATAGCCAAACAAAAATAGCGTAATTATAGAGTTCTCCTTATAGTAAAAGGGGACTCTATTTTAATAAGTAAATCTTAAAAAGGTGAAATTTAATTAGCTTTTATTTAATAATGGTGGTAAAAGGTGAATATTGAGATGAAATATCATAATGTTGGGCAAAGCCATTTTTCAGTGGTTCTAGCCTATATCTGTTTTATAAATCTGTTTTTGGGATACTCCCGTATTTTACAAATTCATAATTAGTCGTTTGGTAACCGCTAGTTAGCTGGCTATGAAAGCTGCTTCATCAGCAGATTGCATTGGATTCAGATGTTTCATGTTCATATATAACTTTGCATCCCACTGGTTCCGGCTACATGACGAAGCCGGGCACATACCAACATAAGGGCTGATTGCCCGTCAGGGAATGTACCGACTACTTTGTGCGGCGCTTTATTTCACAATTAAATCGTTCGATTGAGTTGTTTGTCCGAATGCGACGCCAGTGTTCGTAAGAAAAGCTCATATATGCTAAAGTCTCTTCATGCGATCTTCGAGCTTTTTTGCAGCTTCCTTCAGTTTCATGTTCCGCAGCTCATTCGCTACCTGTTTTGTCTTTTCACGGGCAGCTTCTTTACTTTCCTGGGTATGAATCGCCTTCAGCATTTTTGCAACACGTTTCATCCGTAAGCGTCAAATCGCTCGCCTAGGCTAAATTTATTTTTTGTGGCATACTTTAAAAAATGCAAAAAACTATTAGTTTTTTAAGGAGGCCACTTACCATGGATCAAATATCTCACACCGTGCGCAATTCCAGATGGAAGGATATTATACTTCAGTGTCAAAACAGACCGGCTGGGATGAGTGCAAAGCAATGGATGACAGAGAATCAAGTTAGTGAAAAATCGTATTACTATTGGCAACGTAAGTTACGAAAGGAAACTTTCGAACAAATGGATCATTCTTCGCTGTTGCCTGCCGTTCAAGATAATTCAGAAATCTCATTTGCTGAGCTCCGCTTACCAGAACCTAAAAGAATAGCGCCAGACATCGTTCCTGAAAATATCAGACCAACTGCTGTGATCAAAACAGCGACAATGACAATTGCGTTATCGAATGATATCGCTGATGACCTGCTGTCGAGAATCCTCCGTGAGGTGTCACATGCTTGAGGATGCTGCTGGAATACGCCGTGTAGTACTTGCCTGCGGAACCGTAGATCTGAGAAAAAGCATCGACGGACTCTCGATGATTATCGGCGGTAAATATAATCAAAACCCATTTGAGCAAGGAACCTTATTTCTCTTCTGTGGCAGGAAATCCGATCGTATGAAAGGATTGCTCTGGATGGGAAATGGATTCTTACTTCTATACAAAAGATTTGAAGATGGGACCCTGTCCTGGCCTCGTACAACGGAAGAAGCTGCTGAGCTTACAGAAGACCAGTATAATTATCTGATGCTTGGTTTGAATCCGCTAGACCCGAAGATAAAGGATGTAACCCCAACAAAAATCTACTGATGATTGTGCAAAACAGAGAAAATATTTGCCTGTTTTCGGGCGTAGGAGTCGTCCGGAATGACCGGTTTCCTGGCTGTTTCAGAAACCACCTAGAGTATACATATGGCTTTTATACAAGCTTTTTGAACCTTGAAAACTCTATATTTCCAACGCTCCAGATAGTAAATGACAGGCTCTGGCATGGTGGCAAAATGACGATGCTTGAAAACCACGAAATTAGCTATTTACCAGCCTTTCTGTTATAATGATTACAATACAGAAAGGCGAAAAACATGTGCAAAAAATTCACTCCCGATGAACTGAATACAATGGATACCGGATCTAAGGACGATATCATCTACCAGATGCAGGATCGTCTGGACAAGCTTGAACAGGATTATGAGAACCTTATGGAACAGGTCCGCCTTGTAAATCAGCAACGCTTCGGCCGCGGGTCCGAGAAGCTGGAGGCAATCACAGGTCAGATATCCTTTTTCAATGAAGCTGAGGCTTGCTGCGATGAAAGCATACCAGAGCCAACAATTGAAGAAGTCATTATTGAAGCGGAGAAGAAACCTCGTAAAAGCAAGCGGAAAGGGCAGCGTGAAGAAGATTTAAAAGACTTCCCGCAGGAGGAAATCCCTCATGATGTAACAGAGGAAAAACTCCTTGACACCTTTGGCAAAGGTAACTGGAGAAGCATGCCGGATGAAATATTCTGGCAATTACGTTTTGAGCCTGCCAAATGGATTGCTGAAAAGCATGTAATCAAGGTATATGTCGGAACCGATGGGATGCATCAGGATGAGTTTCTTCGCGCAGATCATCCGGATACTTTGTTCCGGGGAAGTATTGCAACGCCTTCTTTGGAAGCAGCAATCATTAATGCCAAGTATGTGAATGGCAATCCCCTGGATCGGATCGCGCGTGATTTCCAGACAAACGGATTAAATCTGTCGAAACAGACCATGTCCAACTGGACGGTTAATGCTGCTGAAAAATATTTTGTACCCGTATATGAACTTATGAAAGCAACCTCATTAAAAGCGCATGTGAATCAGTGTGATGAGACTATAGTGGAAGTAATTCATGACGATCGGCCTGCCGGCAGCAAAAGTTATATGTGGGTACATCTCACCGGCGAATTAAGTCCGGTTCCAAAGATCATTGTGTATGAGTATCAAAAGACGCGTCACAGTGACCATCCCAAGGAGTACTACAAAGACTTCCAAGGGATCCTGGTGACCGATGGTCTGGAGCAGTATCACAAGACTGCACGTGATCTGAAAGGACTCATAAATGCCAACTGCTTTGCACATGCTCGCAGGGATTATGCTGATGCGATAAAAGCCATCGGCAAAGGCAATGAGAAACTGATACGGCAATCGATCGCGTATCAGGCTCTGGTCCGGATCGGTGCAATCTACGATCTGGAGAACAGCCTGAAGGAGCTGTCACCGCAGGAACGCTTAAAGGAACGACAGACCTCAATCAAGCCATTGGTGGAGGAATACTTTGCGTGGGTAAAGAAATGTCTGTCTAGCACAGTAGTCCCTCCGAAAGGAAAAACCGCTTCCGGACTTCAATACAGCGTAAACCAGGAAGAATACCTAAAAGTATTTTTAACCGATGGAGAAGTTCCCATTGATGACTCAGCCAGCGAACGTGCTCTCCGGAATTTCACCATCGGACGTAAGAACTGGATGACGATAAATACAATAAGAGGTGCCCAGGCCAGCGCAATCATCTACAGCATTACCGAAACGGCTAGGGCAAACAATCTCAACGTGTATTACTATATCAATTATCTTCTTACAGAACTGCCCAAAATCATTAATAAAGATGGAAATATAGAACAATCAAAGCTGGAGCCACTCATGCCGTGGTCAAAGACACTTCCGGCTGATTGCTACAGTAAGCGCCGCAAATAAGCGGCGCTTTAAATATACTAGGGGCGTATGTTTTGACGCTTACTTTCATCCGGCTGCGAGGTGTCATAGAGAAGATATTTCTGTAGAAATGTACCGTATAATGCTGATATTTGGCGTCAGGAAATACTTCAGGAATGGATTCAAGCATATCAAGATTTTTATCCTCTATAATCATTGAACACCTTTGAGTCCACATCTCTTTAACTCAATCAAGAAGTTTTTCCAGCTTTCCCGATTTTACTTTGTTCCCTTCTGATGCGCCGATTATTTCACGGTAACCATCCTCGTTTGCACCGATAGCAATTAGTATGAATACATTCTCGTAGTTGCCGCTCCAACAGCGTTTCAGGAAAATACCATCCAAAAAGACATAGGGATAGTTTCCGCCATTCAGGGGTCGATTACGCCAAGTTTCGATATGCTCATATGCCTTCTTGTTAAGGTTGCTGTACCCGGAGATACTTCGTATCCCGAAGTGCTTTTGATATCTTCAAACTGGCGAACAGAAACACCGGCCAGATATATTTCTATGAGAGACTTCTTCCACAGAGCATTCTCGTCTAGGGTAGCGCTCAACACTGGAATGTACTAAATCCTTTAATTCGGCTTTGATTATTTCTTCGTTTAATTGTATAATGTTATCAGGTATGTTTCGTAGACTCCT
>JAEWQO010000118.1 GCA_023460315.1 Actinomycetes bacterium | reverse complement strand
GACTAAGGGAGTGACTGGGCGCGGGGCTAGGAGTTACGGGGGGCGTGACGGCGGGGGATGAAGAGGCAGGGGGCGTGGGAGGAGCCACGGAGGTCTTGTCGATGTTCTGCGTATACACGGAGGCCTTGGCCCCCACCGCGCTGGCGGCAGTCTTGATATCGACGGCCAGCTTCTTCTGAAGGGTCAAATTATGGCTCTCGCTGCCGCTGGAGACCGACACCAGCACCGCCACGTCCTGCCCGCTCTCGAAGTAGCCGTGGAGGGCCATTGAGCCCACCAGAGCGTTCATGGCGATATCCAGATTAACGTATTTTAAATCCATGTCCCCGATGATGGTGACAGCATCCTCGTTGAGGGGCTTCACCGAGAGCACCTTGTCAAAATAGTTGGCAGTGAGCTCAATGCTGGGGTTTACATCAATGCCGATGACCGACAGGGGCCGGAAGAAGGCAAAGGAGCTTAGACCCAGCATCAGCACCAGACAGGCAGCCAAACCCATGACAGTGCGGCGCAGAGCAGAGGAGCGGCGGGAGGTCTGGACGGAGACAATGCCATCGGGGGCGGACAGGAGGGATACAGGGGCCGAGGCGGCCTCCTCCCGCAGGTCGGGAACTGAGCGGTCAATGGCGGCGGAGAGCAGGCTTTCCAGCTGCATATCAGTATATTCAGCCATTGCTTCTCACCTCCTGCGTGGTCAGATAAGTCTTGAGCTTGGCGAGGGCGCGGGCGTACTTGGAGAGTATGGTGGAAAGAGGCATGTCCAGCAGTTCGGAGAGTTCCCGGTGCTTCATGCCGGAGACGGCGTGGAGTATCACGATCTGCCGCTCGTCTTCAGAGAGACAGCGCAGCGCGGCGCGGAGTACGATGGCTTCCTCTGTTTGATTGCTGGGGTCGAAGGCCAGCTCAGCCTCGGAGATATCGGCAAAGGGAAGCTCTTTCCCCAAGGAGCGCTGGTGAGAGCGAACCAGATTCCGCTCGATGGTGAAGACCCAGGCCAGCGGTTTTCCCATGGGCCTATAGAGATGGGCGGCGGCGCGGATTTTGAGATAGGTCTCCATCATCACGTCCTGAGCGTCGTGATGGCTGCGAGTGAGGGAGAGGGCGTAGGCGTAGAGCATCCTGTCGGTGGCGCGGTAAAAGGCGTCAAAGGCCTCGCGCTCCCCCCGGCCAATACGTTCCAGCAGCGCTTCGCACTCTTTATCAGGCAGCGCGCGCTTGCGCTCCGCCACGATTCTTTCCACTGTCATCATCAGGGCAAGCATGGGCGAAAACTCCCTTGTCCGTTTTAAGGCGCGGCCCCGGAAAAGGGCTTCTAGGGCCGCGCCTTGGTAAGGTGAGTATAGCAGAATTTTTACTCGGAGGCAACTCAATCAGTCGTCCCAATCATCGTCGTCATCATAGAGGTCGTCCAGCCGATCCTCGGCGTGATCTAGGCTGTCCTCGATTTTGTCCAGTGACTTCTCCAGGCTGCGGTACTCCGCCTGAGTAAGCTTGCCTTGGCGGTAGTCGCCTTCCAGCGCGTCATCCAACTGGTCGGCCTCCTTGTCCAGCGCGTCCAGCTTGGCGAGCAGGCTGCGGTAAGCCTGCTTGTTGTTGTTGCTGCTCTGAGCGGGTTTGTAGCTTTCGGCGTTCTTGATGTCGTTGGCGGCACGTTTCTCCAGGTCGGCAATTTGGGCGGCAAAGCTCTGGTAGTCGGCACTGCCGGGGGCCTGCCCAGGCTTGTCGTCGCCAATGGAGATGGGCTTCTTCTCCAGGCTCTCACGGGCGGACTTCATGCGATTATCCAGTCCGTCGGCCTGGGTGGAGAGGGTGTTGTATTCGCTATAGGTCAGGCGGTTTTCCCGCAGATCGTCGTTGATGTTATCCATCAGTTCGCGCTGCTGGGACTGGAGAGGGGAGAGCTCCTTGTCCAGCGTGTTGTACTGCTTGACGCGCTCGGTGTAGATGCTCCCGCTGACAAGGGCGGAAATCTTGGCCTCCACGGTTTTGAGGGCGGTGTCCAGCTCGTTCAGGCGGGCCTTGTTGTAGTCATAGGCGGTCTGGTAGCCGCTGGTGTCGGCAATGGTCTTCTTCTCCAGCGCATCCATGGCGGCCTTGCGGCGCTCGGTCACCTTGTCCAGCCGTGCCACCAAGGCACGGTAGGTATCGTAGGATACACGGCCCATGTTGAAGTCGTCCGATATCTGGGCGTAGACCAAATCTAAATCGTCAGAGAAGTCATCCAACTTGGCGCTGTACTCGGCGTACTGCCTGGCGCGGCCCTCGTAGGTGCCGGCGCTTTTCAGCGCGGTAATCTCGGCTTCCAGAGCGGCAATCGCCTTTTCGGCACCCTCGATGTTGGTAAAGGCGGGCAGGCGCTCCTTGGTGGTCAGGGTGATGGTCTGGGTGTCGCCGTTCCAGACGGCGTCATGGCTGAGCACGTCGCCCAGAGCGCGGATGGGGAGGTAGACGGTGCCCTCGTAAGAGAGGGGGTATACCTGCTTGCCGGTCATATCGGTCATCTTCTTCTGCTCCACACCGTTCACCACTACAGTGATATCGGGGCGGAGGGCGGCGGTGATGGACTGCGCGCCAGCGGCGGCAGCTCCCACGGAGAGTGCACCGGCCAGAGCAATGGCGAGTACGGAGGCGTTTAGCTTTTTCATATCGTTCATCCTTTCTCATGTTGAATTGGACTGCTTGTCGTCCCTTTCACCCCATTAACGCGGAAGGAGAGCTGTTTATCGCAAGGGGTTTATAATCATTTTGAAAAAGGTGATATTGTACAAAACCGAAGGGCTGTTTCTAGTACTATCAGAGAAATGGAGCAAAGTGTTTTAACTTGTACACACAAGTAGCAGCGCAGATACAACATACATAGAAAAGGGGAACTTAATCATTTCTGAAAACAAGATGCTGCATATCAACCTCGGCAAGGACGACGTGGGCCGCTACGCCATCTGTATCGAGGAACTGCATAAATGTGGCGTGGGCACCTGCGCCGATGTGCAGACCGGCGACATCGTGGTGTCCAATGGCAGTATCCGTATGGAGGGCACAGGCATCCACAGTCTGCCTATGGAGTTCCCCGACGTACCCAGCTACCAGGTGATGAAGGCCCTGGATGAGAATGCCGTGAGCCTGGGCTTCCACGTGGTTGTGGACCCCGGTAGCACCAAGGACTCCTTCTTCACCCAGACCGAGCCCAAGACCAATCCCGTCTGCGACGAGCTGATCTTCCACTGGAATTCCTACGTCAAGGGCGGTGCGGTGGCCGGAGCTTTGCCGGAATTGGAGGAACGGTATCAGACGGGTACATAGCAGGAGGTTTGGTTTGATGATCCCAAATATCTCCATTCCATTAAAGCTCACAGACTGCATTTGAGGCATATGTCAGGTGGAAAACAGATACTCGAATAAGAACGGCAAAATTCGAGCGCTAGTATAATGTGTCGCAACTCCATTCTAATAGGGACTGCAAACCTTGTGGCCGCGCCGTCCCCCTATGAGGGAAATGAATATTTGTTATAGAAAGAACTAGATGAATAAATAATGGTATAAAGAAAAGCACTCGCCCTACAAAGGACGAGTGCTTTTGGCTTACCCGTTATTCGCGGCTTATCACACAGCCGAAAAGGCCGTTGACAAAGATAAACCGTATGTGTTCGGATAAGTCATTACTTGGTGACCCGGCGGGGATTCGAACCCCGGACCCACTGCTTAAAAGGCAGTTGCTCTGCCGACTGAGCTACCGGATCATGCTGAGACTTGTATGAAAAGCGGAAAGCGAAAAAACTGGCTGGGACGGCTGGACTCGAACCAGCGGATGAGGGAGTCAAAGTCCCTTGCCTTACCACTTGGCT
>JAEWQO010000117.1 GCA_023460315.1 Actinomycetes bacterium | reverse complement strand
TTTCTTCTTGATTCAGCAATCCTGCATATGGCTTATCTTCGGCAAAATAGAACGTCGCCTTATTACCCGTTCTATTCATTACTTGTTCTGCAGCGTAGTGTACAATAAAATGGTCTATATGGCCTTTCATAGCGAGAGGAAAGACCAGTGCGGTGTCCTCCTGTGCAGCTAGTTCGGATATGCATTTGACCATCCTAGCGCAGATTTCATGATCCTTATCGTCCATGGTCTCAAGACATCCGAATGCCATTTCCATTTCGCCTTCGCCCTCGTTGAGGATTTTCCCTCTCACCTGGCTTTCGTTCTCTCCCATCACCCGATATGTGTAATTATGAGCACCCAGCATAATATCCAGTGCCTCTAAATCCTCTATGAAGCGAATCCCAGTTGCATATTGAACGCGTTTAAGGCTTTGGTCCTTATTACCCTCATTGTCTCTTTCCTGATAGTTGGAACGAGAGAACACGCTTATATTAGTCAATTTCTTAGTATTGAGGAGCTCACTTCTTTTCAGTGAGTGTACATATCCCCCAAGGAAAAACAGAAAGTCATCATAATGGGGTGAAAAACAAACAATATTTCTCTCCGTAATAACATCCGCAACATTTTTATAGAACATTATTCTTCTCCCTTTGATATGGTTTATCGATTATAGGCCAACAATTAAGTATTCTTAATCTTTGCTTTGTTCTATTGTGTCTATATTATTTCACACTGAAATTATATTGTCAATATACAATTCATATTTAATTAATTTTGTTATTTTTTTAACTTTTTTTGCCTCTTTTCATTCTGCATGCAATTATTGTGTTCAGAAAATAAAAAAGGGCAGCATATCCTATTAGCAGAGCTTTGCTGTTAAAAAGCAAGCTGCTAAGTATTTCGCTGACCACCTCTTTTATTGAACATAAAACAGAATTCATCGAGGCAGCATTCATTACCTACGTTTGAAAAGCCCCGATATAGAAAGCCCTTGGCTCTATGCAGTCAAGGGTTATTGGAATATCTTATCTGTGACCATCTGATTAAGAACCTTCTTTTTGAGCAAATGTATGCTCCCGTTGTAAAGAGCCTGCTCATAGGATTGACTTAGTCTGATGTCAACATCCCTGTTCAGGACTCTAGATACATAATGGTTTATCCTCGCAAGAACCACGTCGTTTTCCGCATTGATAACGCCTCCCAGTATTATGATGTCTGGGTCCACAAACGCGGCGAGATTCGCGGCCATTACAGCCCACATTCTCATCGTTTCGTCGAATACGTCCATAACATCCAGATCCTGCATAAGGACAGCATTTTCTACATCTTTTAACGTGAAGGACTGTTTGTTTTCCAATATCATGCTTTCCTTAAGAATGGCTGCCCGGCCTCGCTTCATCAGCATTTCCAGCCTTTCAAACATTATCCCAAGACCGGCACTCGCCTCAAGACATCCTTCGTCTTCTCTATACCCCCCATAGAAGCTTCCAGTGTCTATCAGCATATCGCCTATTTCACCAGCAAATCCGTTCTTCCCCATATACAATTCACCGTTTAACATTATGCCCGCGCCTATACCGCTATTCTTTGTGAAATCGATATAGATAATGTTGGTGTTGTCCTTAAAATCTGTAATATGCTCACCCACCACACATAAACGTGCTTCATTATAGACGGCAACAGGTATTTGTAAAGAATTACTGGCTTCTTTAAACAAATTTCTATTATTGAAATTACTGAAGTTTGGAATCCTTTTCACCAAGCTATTTTTCTCATCTACTAATCCGGGAATAGCGATAGCGGCAACAAAAATCTTGTCATACGGTATCTTTGTTTTCGCAGTAAGCTCCTCAGCGCATCTCCTAAGCTTTGTACAAAATTCCGCCATCGTTAGATGTCTGTCTATGGCAACATCCATAGACAGAATCTTTTTTCCACAGAAATCCGAGATATCCGCTTTTATATATTCCGAATCCAAATAAAAATTCAAATAATATCCAAACTCCGCATTGGCGGTATAAATATCAGGCCATCTCCCCAGGTCCGTTACTTCTTTCCGGCTACTTACGATAATTCCACTGTTTTTCAGTACATATAAAGCCCGGCTAATGGTTGCCACAGAAAGCCCGGTAGCATTGGAGATTTCTACAGACGACACTTCTTCCGCCAAAATGACGTGATTAAGGGTAATCAGAATATTTCTTTCTTTCTCATTAGAGCAAATTTTATTATATTCAATCATAATATAGATACCTTTTTACTTATATTTTACTATAGACACTATATAATTTCAACCCGTAATTAAATACCCATCGCTGTCAATCCACTATAAGAAATGTACTGCCAGTACCTGCATTATAGACTGTAATTTATTGTCCATTTTATCGCAGCTTACTTCAAACTTGGTATCGTACAATCTTTACTCTCGAGTCGGGAAAAATAAAATTCACGCGCAGGCTGACTCACAGATTCATACTTTCCGGCAACGCAAAAGGCAGGCGCCAGGGGCCTGCCTTTTGCGTTGCCATCTCAGCCAGGATTCTAAACAGGACTGAATATATTATCTATAATGCGCCATGTCAGAATTCACCTTTACAGAAGGCATTTTTAGAGTTCAACCAAGTGATCTAATTAAAATTTTGAACGAACGAACTTAACGGATTCAGCTATTTCTGCATCCATCCCCGCCTCGTCTGCAT
>JAEWQO010000116.1 GCA_023460315.1 Actinomycetes bacterium | reverse complement strand
CACAAGGCTGATAGCGGTGGCAATGGAATCAGTCGGACAGAAAAGGAGGGCTGCATAGAACTGCTATGATGTATGCGTAATGATTCTGGGACGATGACCCTTTACACCAACATTCGCGACACTACCTAATCGTTCGTGGGTAAATATTAATAGCAGTTATTCTAAGGGATACGGTCTCTTCTGCCCAATACCCACCTTTTGTGTGGGCGGGAAACCACGTTTTGGGTGAATAAATCTTTCTAATATCAAGCTATATTCAAGCCATTCGACGCGAAGGGATGTCGAATGGCGAGGCCCAGTTTTGTGCCCGCTTTTGTTGGCGATGGAGGAGATGCGACATGCAATCACTAAGCAGGCGAACTTTCTTATCCGGGGCGGCTACCTTAGCTGCCGTTGGAGCCGTTGGGTTGGCGGGTTGTGCGCCTAATGGATCCCAGTCAAAATCAGAGAACTCAGATTCTCAAGTAAAAATGGCAAGTCAGACCGTCGAGACTGATGTTCTTGTGGTAGGTTTGGGAGCATCGGGAGTTATGGCGGCGACATCAGCGGCTCAGAGTGGAGCGAAAGTTTTAGCCATTGACGCGGCTGCGGATATGTCGGGCACGGGCAACGTGAGCACAACGGCACCGGCCGCCTTTGGCTCGAAGGCTCAGAACGAGGCTAATCCCGCCGTTCCTGTTACCGTCAAAGATGCCTTTGAGTATATATATCCACTGACACATTATCAGGAAAATGGCGGTCTGCTCCGGGAGATGCTTCGTTGCAGCGGGGATGCAATTGATGCTGCGGTTGCTGCCGGCATGCCCTTCATGTTCGCAAACACCACCGTCGATGCATCGGCGCCATTCAAGAATAAAGTTGGATGCATTTACTTGGTAAGCGGAAAAGATCGTGCCGATATCTGGATGAACATGATGGATTCCGCTGGCGTCGAGACCAAGTTCAACACGACTGCTGAAAGTGCGATAAAAGACAGCGATGGAAGCCTTGCCGGCATTCAGTGTACCTCTGCTGGTGAGGTTATCGACATTAAAGCGAGTAAGGTAATACTATGTACGGGCGGGTTCATTTCTAACGCAGATATGGTTGCTCAGTATTATGCTGGTGCTCAAATTGTTTCTTGTGGACAGCCAAAGGCGCAAGGGGTGGGAGCCAAGATTGCCCTCGATATGGGTGCGCAAATGGGCAAGAACTTCAGCACCTCGGTAAATGAATTCGGCGGCTCGAACTTTAATGCATCTCCCCAAAATGCACGAGAGGCAGACGGTGACTGCAATTCTGCCTTGCGCCTGCAGATTCTTGGTTTGCCGGTATTTGACAACCGTGGAAATCGCTTTATGGACGAAGGAATCTTGAATGGACATGCCATGTATAGCGGAGAGCCGTTAATTAGGCAAAGCACCTATTATGCATTGTGCGACCAAAAATTCATTGACCGTATCAAGTCTGAGCCGTATGGGAATTTCATAGACACTTCAGAGCCCACTAATGTAGCCAACACTCTTACAAAGCTGCAGTTAACTGACATTGAGTCTGATATCGACGAGGCCATAAGCCAAGGTTGGGCCGCAAAGGGTAACACTATCGCAGAAGTCGCCGACGCATTCGGTTTGGATAATCTTGAGCAAACAATGGCGCAGTACAATCAATACTGCGACGCAGGCGTTGACGATCAATTCTACAAGACAGCGGAATACTTGATTGCTATGAATGAAGCTCCCTATTATCTTATCCAATACAATCCTGCTGGATACCTTACTCTCGGGGGCATAAAGACAAATGAAAAATGCCAAGCCCTTGATGCCGAAAACGAAGTGATTAACAATCTGTATATTGCTGGGACTGACGCCGACCTCTGGGGAGTCCCCTATGCTTTAGGCGGTTCCGCCAACGGCTTCTGCCTGGCTTCTGGCTGGCTCGCTGGGGAAAGCGCTGCTGAAGCATAAGAAATTCGATACGAAAAGGCTCATGCTCGCGATGTCCCAAGATGTCTGTGGGCCGCGCTTGGGATTCTCGGCGCCAAAGCAAAGGATTCTCGAGACTAGGCAGCGGCTGCGATGATGCTGTGCTCTGGTGCAAGGGAAACCGGTTCTGGGTGACGGTCTTCTGCATCAACGATCGATACGCTGCCTGTCGGCGGGTTATCCGCCGGCAGGCAGTATCACGGAGTTGCACGAACGCGGCGACGAGGCGTGCATTCGTTCGTGCCGCTAGTTGCGGGTAGGCGTTCCTTCCGGCACAAATACATATCCGGCGCCCCATTTGGTCAGCAGGTATTTGGGATCGGACGGGTTGTCTTCAATCTTCTCTCGGATGCGTCTGACGTAAACTGCAAGGTCGGTTGTCTTTTCCACGAACTCACTGCCCCAAGACGACTCAAGCAGCTCTTCGCGTGAGACGGTATGCGGAGCCTTGCGCGCAAGCGTGAACAGGATGTTGAATTCCTTGGGAGTCAACGCGATCGGCACGTCCCCTTTCATTACCACAAACTTGCGCGGGTCGAACTCGAAGGTGCCCACCCGCACGTAGTCGGCGAAGATTGCCCGCTGTTCCGAGCTGCCGCGCACAGAACGCGTGACTTTCCACGCTGCGCCGTCAAGCAGCCGCTGCGAAGGAATCTTGAGTGTCGCGATGTCGAAGTCGTCTTTCGAAGAGGGCGTGTGCTGCCCGTGGACCTCGAGCGCGAACAGGCTCGACTGGTAACCTGTATAGCTCTTGTGGATGTCGGTTCGTCGGCAGCGAATCTCGCTTGCTCCAAGGCGCCATAATTGGTCGATGTCCCATTGAGGCCGGTCGACAAGTGATATGGGGAGATCGCGCACGATGTCATTGCGACGTCTGAGCTGTTCGGTCGTCTGCGTCGGGTGTGTCGGCTTCTCGCCGCGTGTCTCGGCTTCGCGGAAGATTCGCCCATAATTCGCATCCAGGTTCAGGAATATCCCGTCATCCTTGAGCACGCGCATGACCTCGGCGTAGACTGTCTCGACGTCCTCGCACATCCAGGTGACGTTGCGCGACACGATGTAGTCGAAGGTGTTGTCCGGGAAGGCGAGTTCCTGGGCACGCATCTGCAGGAAGCACGCATGGTGTCCCTTGCGTCGCACGTTGTCCCGCGCATGTTCGAGCATCTCTGTCGTCAGATCAATGCCCGTGACTCGGCAGCCTGCATCCAACAGCAAAAGTGACATGAATCCTGATCCGCATCCCAGGTCGAGTGCGTTGATGTCGTCGCCGGTGGGCATTGAAAGCGCCACTTGTGGCGCGTAGGCCATTCGCTCGTTGGACAGGTAGGAGTCCATGTGGAGTTGCGAGTACTCTTCCGCACGATCAGCCCAATATTCATAAGCTTGCTCTTCTTTGGTCGCTTCCATGATTTTTCCTCGTCTTCTTTTGGTCGATTTTAATCACTGGAGGCGTGTGGAACATGGTCGCGCATCTCGTCGGCATGAAGGGGGCCGGGTATGCAGGTGGTGCGGTCACCGATTGCGCACACGTTTGCCTCAATGTCGTAGAGTTTGCCCATGTTTTCCTCGTTGACAATGTCTTTCGCGATGCCGATGTGCGTGATCCGGCCCTCGTTGAGGATTGCCGTCTTGCCGTGCAAAAGCAACGCATGGTCGGGAAAGTGCGTGGTCATAAGCACGCCCATGCCGCGCGCTTGGAGCTTCTTGACAAGCATGAGGAACTTATAGGCATTGCCGAAGTCCAGGTGAGCTGTTGGCTCGTCCAGGATCATGAGTTCGGGATCCTGCGCGAGCGCCGAGGCGATCATGACCAACTGCCGCTCACCGCCGGAGATTTCGGTGTAGGGCTTGTCGCGCAAATGTCCGATGTCTAGATAATCCATCTGCTCCTGCGCGTAGCAGATGTCCTTCTTGGCGGGATTGGACAGGTAGCCGAACCGCGAGGTGCGGCCCATGGTGACCACGTCGATGCAGGGGAACGCGAAAGTGGGCGACTGGCTCTGTGGGATGTAGGCGATCTTGCGTGCGAGTTTGCGCGCTGAGTATTCACCAACGGGCATGCCGTCGACGAGCACGGAGCCTGTCGAAATATGGAACGCGCCGATCAGGCATTGGAGCAGGGTAGACTTGCCTGTGCCGTTGTGGCCGAGGATGCAGAAGGCCTCGGGAGACTCGTACTCGAACGAACATCCGTCGATGACCAGACGCTCGTCATAGCCGAACGATATGTTGCCAACCGAAAGCCTCATCACCAGTTGACCTTTCGCTTGTAGATGAAGTAGAGGAACAGGGGAACGCCCACGATGCCGGTGATTACGCCGATGGGGATCTCCGAAGACGTTGCCGTGCGGCAGATGTCATCGATCAGCAGCATATAACAGATGCCAAGCGACGTTGACGCGGGCGTGAGCTTGCGAAAATCGGGTCCGACAAGCATGCGCGCCAAGTGCGGCACGACGATTCCTACCCATCCGATGATGCCAGAGATGGACACGGTGAGTGCTGTCACGATGGATGCGCAGACGATGACGATGCCGCGGTCACGGCGCACGTCGACGCCGAACGAGCGCGCCTCCTGATCCCCGATGGACAGCACGTTCACACGCCAACTGAACAGAAAGATGACGATCATGGCGACGATGAACAACGGCAGGATGCGCACGATTTCGTCATAGCTCACGCCGGAAAGCGAGCCCATGATCCAGTAGACGATCTGCGGGAGCTTCTCGGTGGGGTCGGCCACGAACTTCAGCAGCGACACCAATGAAGAGAACAGCGAACCCACAAGCATGCCGGAGAGAATGAGGGTGACGGTTGACTTCTTCGAACGCGCGGCAAACAGGAACGTGAGGACAACAGCTAGAAGGCCGAACGCCATGGAGGCAAGCTGGATGCCAAACGCGCTGAACGACAGGATAATGGCCAGACCTGCGCCAAAGCCTGCTCCGTTGGAGATGCCCAAGGTATAGGGTGAAGCGAGCGGGTTTTTGAACAGGCCTTGGAAAACCGCGCCCGAGACCGAGAGTCCCGCGCCAACGAGCGCAGCGGCAATGGCGCGCGGCATGCGCACCTGCAGGACCATGTTGGCTGCCATAGCGTTGTCGACCAGCTGCTGGCCGGTGATGCCCTGGACGATCGACTTGCAGACATCGATGGGACTGATGCTGTAGGAGCCGATGGCAATCGACCCGATGAAAAATACAATCGGCAGGGCGATCAGCAGAGCGTTGAGCAACGCGTTCTTCAAATTCGATTTGGTGATTTCTTGTGTCATGGGGAGCCCTTGCTTGAAAACGTTGCCCGGAGCGCATGGGAGCTCCGGGCGGGAAGGGATGGTCTGCTATTCGACCTTGTCAGCGAATGCGACGCCGTAGAAATCCTCATAGAAGGCGTCGGCATGGTCCTGGACGGTTTCGGCGCTGACCTTTTCGGGGTAGAACGTGTGGGAGAGCCACAGCTCGCCCAGGGCAATAGAGTCGGTGTCAGGATTGCCCCATGGCTTGGTCCAATAAGGGGCTAGTAGGACGTTGCCGCTTTTCACAGCCGTGAGCTCAGCATACTGCGCGTCGGTCGTGATGGTCTGGTAGACTTCGGGGTAACGGTCTTGGACGATGATGATCTCGGGATCCCACTCGGCCAGCTTCTCGATGGTGTATTCCTTGTAGCCCTGGATGTCGCTGGCTGCGACGTTGATGGCTCCCGCACGCAGCAGCTGGCAGCCGACGTACTTGTCGTTGCCGTAGGTCTTGTTGTCGGGGCAGGCGACGAAGACGCGCTTGCGGTTCGCATCGTCCATCTCACCGATGGCGGAATCGACGATTTTGCGGCTTTCAAGGCACGTGTCCCAGATCTGAGAGGCATCATCGTCGGCACCGGTCAACTTGCCGAGCGTTTCGATGGCCCATTCGCAGCCCTCGGTATAGGCGGCGTCGGCATCGGCCAGGCGCGGGCTTTGGGATTCTGCCTGTTTGCCCTCGCCACGCAGGGAGACGACGACGACCGGGATGCCTAGGTCACGGATCTGCTGCATAGAATCCTCAGGCGCTTGGGAAGCGGCGATGACGACATCGGGGGAGAGCGCGGCGATCTGCTCGACATTCCACTCCGAGAGACTGCCGGGCGTGGGGATGTTTTCGATCTCAGGGAAGACGGTGGTCATGTAATCGCCCAGGTCGGACTGCCACTTGCTCTCGATGCCGACAATCTTATCCTGCTGCTTGAGCTGACAGAGCATGTCGAGCGAGTGATGCTGCAGCACGACCATACGCTGGACCGGTATCTGGACGGTCACTTCGTTGTCTGCCTGGTCGGTGAAAGTCCAAGATTCCTGGCTCGTTGATGCGCTGGATGAGCTGTCGGATGAGTTGTCGGTGCCGGAGGAGCATCCGAACAAGCCGAAGGCGGCCATCCCGCCCGCGCCGGCGACGGCGATCTTGACGAAGGTACGGCGGCTCAGATTGCGATCGTTGAGTTCCATGATGAGATTTCCCTTCCCCTATCTATTTGCCTGAGATTATTCTCAATATTGGATAAACATAATGAATTATAGGAATAGGAGACCTCAACAAACGCCTTAAAATATTGATATTTGTTAATATTTACATAAATCATGACAGGGCAGCTGCAGAGATCGCTTGTCTTTCCTCTTGTATTTCCCCTGATCATGGATGATACATGAGCTATAGACCAGGCGATTGACCATTGCGCCGACAATAGTTCCCCCGAGAGCTTCTCCGGAAAAGCGGACAGCTCACGTCTGACTTTCAAGGAGGGAATAGGAAGGCAGGGAAGTGTTGTCTGCAAAACTAAGGGAACTCCACACTGGCGGACATGCACAGCGTGCGTGCCAGCGGGAACCTTTCGCAAGAGGAGCATGCTTCAAAACTCTCTATGAAAAAGTAATGCTGGACGTTTTTTTCGGGTTGGAGGGGATAATTGCGTGATTTCCTCGGAAATCACGCGTTGTGCGTTGGTGAGAGAGCGGATGTTGCATGAGTAACTTTTTCTCACTCCTCTGAACTGGGGAAATGATTGAGGTTTTTCGACAGGAAGGGCAGTGGGAGTTTGGCCTTGCGAAAGTCGGAAAAACTGTCCAAATCCTTTCGCGTGGCGGCACGGTCATGAAGTGTCGAGTGTCGGCAGACGGTGAAGGTAGTCTGGGGTGACAGGGACCCGGGAAGGTGGGATGAGCTGGCCAATGTCCCTTGAGCGCCCTGCAGGGGGGCGAAGTGGTACAATCGTTCGGTGTTGCAGCCTGCTTGGATCGACGGGCCGTAGGCCGTGGGCAGCACAGCATGGCAGGCGGCTGTTGCCGATGGCGGCACGGAACGCAGAGGGAGATGAAGACGCATCTTCCCCTCCGATGCACAGAGCTTGAAGTCTCAAGCGGCAAAGATGGATACTCTATCCATCCAGATCAGGCTATGCGATTGCGCGCTAGAAGCCAAAAAAATGAAAGCGGGCGGAAAAGAACTTTGATGAGCGGCACCTATACGACCGAGTACTTTGACATTATCGACAACCTTCAAGGCGATCTTCCGGGCCGGCTGGCCGCAGCACGTTTCATGCGGCAGTCGAGCGCCATCGTGCATGGAGAAGTAGTGCCATCAACCTTTGTCCCGCGGCTGTACGGAGCGGAGACTCGGGCCCTCTTCGCTGACGCGACAACCATGATCTCATCCATTTTGGGCAAAGTCATGGATCGTTTTGTGTCAGACGAACGGTACCGTTCGCTGTTTGGCTTCGATGACAGGATCGTCAAGCTCGCCCTCGCGCCACGCGGCTATGCCAGTCATATGCCGATCGCGCGATTCGACTTGTTTCTGAACGAGGAGACGGGGGAGTGGCACTTCTGTGAGTTCAACACCGACGGAACATCGGGTATGAACGAAGACCGGGAGATATTCAGAAGTATCGAAGGATCCCCCAGTTATCAGGTATTTTCCGAACACCACCATACAGAGCCTAACGAACTGTTCGACTCATGGATAGACACGTTCCTGTCAGTCTACCGGTCAAGCCCGCAAGCGGTTTCCCATCCGACAGTGGCGATATGTGATTACCTCGACCATTCGACGACGCAGGAACTCGAAGTCTACTGCGACCGCTTTAACGAACGGGGAGTGAGCTGCCGCATAGTCGATGTGCGCACCCTGCGTTTCGACGAGGGATCAAACACGTTGCTTGACAGCACCGGCACGCCGATCGATGCGGTGTGGCGGCGCTTCGTCTGCAAGGATGTTCTGGAGCGTTGGGGCGAGTCCCAAGCGCTGGTTTCCGCCATTTTACGCGGCGGAACGGTGCTCATAGGCGGATTCTTGAACCAGATCGCACATGACAAACGCATCTTCAAGGTGTTGAGAGATCCCCTGACGCAGGAGTTCTTGTCAGTGGAGGAACGGAAATTCGTCGAGCAGCATATACCCTTCACGGAGTATCTCGATTCTGGGCTCATCGACATCGAAGAGGTTGCGGCACACAAGGACTCGTGGGTGATCAAGCCAACCGATGACTATGGCGCATCCGATGTGTTCGTGGGGCCGATGTATTCCGAAGGCGAATGGCGCGATCTCGTGTGCGCCCATGCCGATGCAGCCAGTGGCCGTCCCTTCCTCGCGCAGCGTTTCGTTGCTCCCTACGCCACTCTCACCATGCCTGCCGAAGCGCTGCCTGATCCCGATGCTTCGACGTCGTGTGAACATGAGCTGTCCCAACGGGCTCCCCGGGCTTTTTATAACAATCTCACGGGGATGTATTCTTTCGATGGGAAGTTTTCGGGAGTCTTCTCGCGCCTCGGGCCCCATTCCATCGTGTGTGGCCCCTACGGTGGTGTCACGGCCGCCACCGTATGGGTGGACTGTTAGGATCCTGCAACGGTGAAATCCGTCCCGGTAATCACGAGGGAGATTTCGCCTCTGGTCCTCGATGGTGCACCGTGACGGTTCGAAAGACTCGAACAAATTTGCCCTCACGATAACACTTTTCCTACATTCCGCACATCAGACGGGAAAACGCTATCATTTTCGCAGGTCCAGAACAAAGGATCTGCAGGCATCGGCGAAGATTGGAGAGACGATGGACAAGGCTCTCAGGCGTACGAAAACGGGAGTTATCATTACGGGAATCGTGCTGACGCTTCTCGGCGCCATCATGTTCATGAGGCCAATTGTCACGCTCACCGTGATTGTCCTCATAGTTGGCTGGATGCTTCTCGCCCTCGGTGTGGTCATGATCGTAAACAGCGTGGTTCACCGCAGGGATGGGTCCTCCTCCTTGGGACTCGGCATCGCGATTGGAATCATCGAGATTGTCATCGGGCTCTGCATCGTTATCTGGCCCACCTCGTTCTTGCTCTATCTTTATATCGTGCTCGGAATTATCGTGATCATTACCAGCATCAGCGACATCGCTGAAGCCCTTGCCATGCGGAGCATCGGTTTTGAGAAATGGGGGCTTCCCCTGGCGATGGGCATACTCACGCTTGTTCTTGGAGCACTGGTAGTTGCTGCTCCCTTTGTTTTTATCGAAGCCGTGGCGATCATCACTGGCATTGCCCTGGTGTTCGGCGGCATCACTGAATTGGTCATTGGCATCATGATGCGATGAGCTCTGGGCTTCGGCTTGGAAGCTTCGAGTGGGGAGGGGTCCAATCGGTTGAGCACGTCAAAGTCTGGCGCCTTTTAACAGGGGCGACTCGTGGCGGTCATGCCAAGAGTCGCCCCTGTAGACATTACGCCATTCCTTTCATCAGACGGTTCCTATTTGAAGTCGTTCTTCGTCAGGACGGTGTCCAAGGCAAGTGCCTCGCCGACCAGCTGGCCAAAGGTGACGCAGCGACTGTGACTCACGCCGGGGCAGTGCACAGGATAATTTAGTCCAAAGAAGTCGCCTTGGACATTTCCGATTGCGAAAAGTCCTTCGATGGGATCATCTTCTTGCGTGCACACTTGGGAATCGTCGTTCACGTGAAGGCCGAAGGGAATGGTCAGCACCGAGCAGACGACCGGCGTCGCGTAGAAGGGTGGCGTCTTGATTTCGGAGAGGAACTGGGCGGGCACGTCGTACCGGGTGTCTTTCCCCTGCACGCACAGAGCGCTGTAACTTTTCGCCGAGGCTGCAAGCTTCTCGGCGGGCACGTCAATCTGCTGGGCTAGCTCTTCCAAGGTGTCGGCCTTGAACAGGCTGCCGTTTCCGAGACGGGTCGCCATTTCGTCGTCGAGTCCCGCAAGCAGGGATTCAGAGCTTGTGGGCCACTGCCGAGCGACATAGGTGGCATAGTCTGAATCGAAAATAGACCAAGCCTGATTGCCGGGCGTGTTCATGCGGGCGTTGGTCAAATAGGGCTCGAAGGGCAGGTCCGCGCCATACCGCTCGCCCTTCTTGTTGACGGCAAGCCAGCTCATCACAAAGGCAGACAGATTGAAGCTCTTGGAGTCGGGGGTGTACTGATGGACCATGGGCGCCGCCGGGCTCTTCGACAGTGCGGCACCAGCCCAGCTGCCCATCTTGATGCCATCGCCGGTGTTTCCACCCTGCGGGGTGTAGACGTTGCCGTCGGCGCGGTTGCAGATGGGCGCCCACCGATCAACCATCTCTTGGTTCCCGCCAATGTCGCCGGTTGCCAGAATCACTCCCTTTGTCGCGTTGAACTGAATGTAATCTCCGGCTTCGTTGCTGGCGATGACTCCGGTGATGCCGCTTTCCGCATTTCCCACCAACTGCTCCGCATGGGTGTTGAAGAAATACTCTGCCCCATGATCTTCGGCGGATTTAAGCAGTGCTTCGCCGAGATTCCAGTTGCAGGTTTTCTTGTCGGATCAAACTGCGTTCGGCTCTGTGTCGGTCACGAATGATACGGCATCGGGATAGACGCGCCAGCGCTCGGGAAGCTCGTCCCAGCCATATTTGGCCGTTTTTGACAGCGCCGACACCATCTTGACGCCTTGGCTCGCCGTCATGCTCTCGATGTAGTTCATGACGGGGCCGGTCTTTTCTGTCCATGTCCTGATGAGATTGTAGTTGGCCGTTTGCTGGGACCAGAGATACAGGAGCCTCGAAGCGGTGTCGAGGTCAATGTCAACGCCGTTCTTGATTTTCCAGTCGCTGCCCAGCGCTGCGACGTCGATGCCGTGAATCTGGATGGTGTCGGTGCGCTCCAGGATTGCGACCGATGATCCGTTACGCGCCGCTGCCTCTGCGGCGGAGTTTCCGGCCAGTCCCGCACCGATGATCACGATGTCGAATTCCTTGGTCTCGACAATATCGGTTATGGCTTCGGGCTTTGCCTCCCAAGAAGCAGCCGAGCTGCCTGATGACGATTCTTTGTCTCCCTCCGCAGCCTTGGCTGTGGATGATACCGCTGGACTGCACCCCGGAAGTGCGGTTGCTGCCGCAAATGCTCCGACGGCAGCAGCGCCGCCCAAAAAGTTGCGACGCGAGATGAACCTTGGATCTGTTCCCATTTTTCCTCCTAAATTAGTCCATGGTAGATTCCCGGGCTCTTTGCGAGCCACCCTGTCAAAACTATGGAAAGACGGGGTTCCAGCCAACACCTTGCCAAGATGATTAATCGTTTTCACCCCCTGAATGTGAGGACAGGATGATAATCATCCCGAAAGAAGGCCGGGGTGATGATATTCTTTCCTTTCGGGAAGGGGAGCATGTGGATAAAAGAGAAGTAAGGTCAAGCCCTGACGGTGATTCTGCCGCAGAGGGCGGGGTGCGGCAAAAATTCGGTTCATTTTCTGCCTATCTTGCTTTTGGCTTTGGCATGCATTGGTCTTGGGTCTATGCGACGACCATTGATTCGCAGAGGATCTTCTTTGGGTTGGCGCACCCCCAGTCGTCCCTAGTTTTCTATATCATCTCGCTTGTTTTTCTTGTGTTGACCTCAGCGGGCCTAGGATTCTGGTCGATGCGGCGCAACAGGTTTGCCCCCGAGGCGGCGCCTGCTCGGTATAGGGGGCTTATCGTCGCGGCAACGTTTCTTACCGTGTTGGGAACGGCGGCTCTGCCTTTTTCTGATTTGGGAACATGGCAAACGACTGTCGTCTTGGTGTATGCCGGCAGTTGCACGGGCATCGGCTCAAGCATCCTGTTGGTATTGTGGGGCCAGGCGTACGGCAGAGTTGAATCAAAGACGGTCGTTCTGAACTCTTCCATTGGAATTGCCTTCGCTTTCGGGCTGTATGTCCTCATTGCTCATCTTCCCATCCCCGTTAGCATTGCAATATCATCGCTTTTGCCCATCCCGGAGGCATTGCTTCTTGCGGTGGTGCTCTCCCGGCGTTCTGCTCAGATACCCATGGCGTTTAATAAGCGAAACTTCCAGCAGGGACGCTATCTGATCCGTCTGGGCTTTCCCGTTCTGGCGTTCGGCTTCTCACTGGGCATCCTGCGGGAGCTTTCCATTCGCCAGGTTGCGCAGACCATGGGAGAAACGGGGCAGGTCTTCATGCTGATGGCCGCTCTACTTGCTCTGGTGATCATCGTCATACCCATTCTTGTGCTCAAAAAGCCAGAAAAGGGATTCTTTTATCGTCCGATGTTTCTGGCAACTCTCATTTCTGTCGCCTTGCTGCCGGTCAGTGCCGTGTCTCCCGCAGCGAACAGCATCGTCCTTTTGGTTTCCTATATCTGTTTCGAGGTCCTGTTGTGGTCGGCCCTCTCGGAGCAGGCATACGAGTTGAAGATTCCTGCCATTATGGTGTTTGGTTTTGGGAAGGCGCTTTTGTCGGTGGGAACGTTGATAGGCGCTGCCAATCTGAAAGTCAGCGCCAACCTGTCGTCGTCGTTTGCCTTTGGAAGCACTGCCTTCATTTTGCTGTTGGTGACGACGATGGTCGTCGCTTATTGCCTGTGGCCGCAGGAGAAGGACATTCAGAAGGCGGATGCGCCCGTGCGCGACAAAGCCGCCCCATCGCTTGAGGACAGCAAGAGCATCGACATTGGGAATACGTGCGCGCACCTGGCGGATTGCTACATGTTGTCGGTCCGCGAGGCGGAAGTGCTGTACTTGTTGGCACGCGGCCGCAACGCAACGTTCATTGCGGGGGAGTTGTTCGTATCCGCGAACACGGTAAAATCGCACATTCGCCATGTGTATCAAAAGCTGGAAATACACTCCCAACAGGCACTCATTGATCTTGTTGAAAGCGGTTGGTCAGACAAGGAAGAGAGGGCTCGCGTCTTAGATCAGTGATGCTGGTTTTGACGTGGGGAATGCGGAGATGCTGGAGCCTTGCGTCTTCACCAAGTTGCGATGTTTTGGAGGCAAAGCGAAGACGCTATCGCAAAGGTCATGCTTGCGAGTGTTCCTATAAGATAGCTTTCTGCGAAGGTTTGGTCGTCCAATTGCTTGAATCGTGCAATGCTTTTGGCGGCAAGCACGAAGGCTATCGCGCTGAATTGGCCACACAGGGTCAATATGACAACGAGTACTCGTTCAAACACGCCAATCCATCGACCGGCTCTTTGTTCATCCTGCTGCTGGGTGTTGTCCGAATCGGCCGTCAATCGTATTTGTTGGAAAATCAGTTGAATCGAACAACTGACAGGTCGTCCGTTAAAGAGAAATGCAGTGGCTGCAACTGCTAAAGCAATAAGCGTATTTCCTCCACCTATTAGGTCCTGGAGAGGGATGAAGAACCATGCCTCTGAAGAGAGCGATCCTTTGGAGAATGCGATTACCACAACTGCTGTGCATAATGCAATGTGGGCAATTTGATCGAGGCAGAAAGAGGTAAGTTCGCTGTGGCGTTTTCCGTTGCTGAGGGAAGTTTTATCTCGCCCGGCCTTCGCTCTCTTTGCCAAATCGATAAGAGCATGGGCGAGGGAGACGACTATCCAACTTATGAGAAAGCTTGACCACCAAGCAAAAACAATGAGACAAAACGGCAGCATACAGAGAGCATAGAGAGCTGTATGCAACGCGAAGGCCTTATTGTCTGAATTTTTCCTCTGAGCGATCGAATTTGTTTGGACATAGAAATCTGCGAGCAGATGGCCCATGAGCACGAGGATTAATCCAAATCCGAAATTGATGGTCATTGCCCCACCAGCTCCTTCATGTATTGGGAGATGAAAGCAACGGAATTCCTCTCCTGTACAACCCTTGATTCAACGATCTGCCTGTTTACGCCCTGTTTGGTCATTCCCAGCAGATCGGCGAGCGTCTGGACGGGTAAATATGCAATTTTTTCCTGTTCGGAAATCAATCCGGAACGAGCGGATGCCCATTCGTCCAAGGCTATTTCCGTCCCGTGGGGCCACCGGAACTGCATCGTTTTGATACTCTCCTGCAATTTCTCCGACAAGCTTGACCCTTGAGAACGGGCTTGTTTGAATCGGCAGAGGGATTCCACGATGCTCCGTGAATCGTTTTGGTCGGCTCCTTGTGGCTGCGTGGGAGAGCAGGCTTCTCCTATCAGGGGGAAGAGCATTTCTACAATGAGGGCAAACTCATTTTGTTTGGCTGTCCTCATCTTGCCCATGCCTAACGGGTAATCCATCAAGACAGTCGTGTTTTCGTCAGATGGCTCGCGGGAGACGAGAAAGAGATTGTAGTATCGGTTCGATTTTGCTCGGTTCACAGCTTCGCGTGCATGATGGTAGACTGGTCCATCTTGTGCCGTTGATGCGGCGTCATCAAGCTTCACTTTCCAATCTCCTATACCAATTCCCCCACGGATAGTGATCGGATCAAGGAGCATATTCAGAAATCTGTAGTACAGAAAGGCACTCATGGAGTCACGGAACAACCCTTGAACCTCATCGCCACCGCTGAACACGACTGGTTTTTCGATACTTTGGGCGAAGAGGTCGTTCAGATATATTTGCGAAACGGAGAGATGATGCTGAAGTTTTTCTCTTACGTCATCCCCATACTTCTTGGAGTTTTTTATATCTACGATAAGCGCAGCGTATTGAAGCATGGGGCCCTCTATTCCAGCGGATCTGCTTTGCTTTGTTGGATTTTCCTTCTGATCAGTATAACAACAAATAATGTTTCTACCTAAATATGAAACGAATTTTGTTTCATACCGTCAAGGCAATAGTTTTTGTTCCTCTCATCCCATTTTGAACTTCCCTTTGAATTTTTTGTCATGGGCCAGATATGTCGGGCCTGTTCCGAGGTGGCTGTTGGACTTGGAACTGGGTCTTATATAGTGGTTCGTCTTATCTACAAATTACATCTGAGTTGACCAAGGCAGCGTTTGTTGTACTTTGCCTCGGGGCCGATGGTAGGGTGAGGCGAGGGTTTCCAAGGAAAGGGATGATCGTATGAAATCGAATCAGAACCACCAATCGCCGTCCACCGACGAGCCAAACGTGCCGGCCAGCCTTTCGCGCCGTTCTTTCTTGGGAATGGGCGCCATTGGCGCAGGCAGCCTCGGCGCGCTTGCGCTGCTTGGCTGCACGCCCCAGCAGGATGCGGCACGCATGGGCAACGCCGATGCTGCCACGACGGCGGCGCAGGAACTCGCACCGGCCGATCGCACGGAAGAATGCGATGTGGTCGTGGTCGGCCTTGGCACCAGCGGGGCTGTGGCCGCTGCGACGGCTGCCCGTGAAGGAGCGCACGTCATAGGACTCGATCGCGTTTCGTCAATGGCTGGAACAAATGCCGCCATGGTGTCGGGCGTGTTTGCCGTGGAGTCAAAGCCCGAGTTGAAGTATGACAACCATCTCACCACGCGAGAGGCGTTTGACTACATCTGGTCAAACACGCACTACCAGGCAAACGCCGCCGCCCTGCGAGCCCTGCTGCCCGCCACGGGTAAGGCCATTGACCTCATGGAAGAGGGAGGCGTCGCATTCATGTACGCCTTCGAGGGCGTGGATGAGACTGCCCCGATGCTCTATCGCGGCGGGCACATCTACGCCACCAGTGGAAAAGAACGTGCCGATTCCCTGCAAAACATGATCGACATCAACGGCGTCGACGCTCGCTGGGATGTTCAGGCGACCGACATACTTACGGAAGAGGGCAAGATCGTTGGCGTCCGTTATCAGGACGGATCCGATGCCGTGGATGTCAAAGCCGCCAACATCATCATTGCCACGGGTGGGTTTATCCACAACGAAGAGATGCTCAAGCAGCACTTCAGCGGTTCTCTCATGTATTGCACCGGCAACCTGTACAACGATGGGTCTGGCATCACCATGGCTCAGGCGGCGGGAGCGCAGATCGGCAAGAACTTCAGTACGTCCATCAATGAATCCGGTGCGTGCAACATGAAGTCATCCGATCAGTTCGTCAGCCTCTCTGACAGCAATGCTACTCCCGTGTTCAGCCTGCCGCTGTTCGGCGGCCTGCTGGTGAACAAGCAGGGTGTGCGCTTCATGGATGAAGGGAAGATGGCCAAGGAGACCATGTATTGCGGTGAGCCTCTTTTGCGTGAAGGCGTCTACTATGCCATTATTGACCAGGCGATGGTTGACAAGCTTGCCACAACGCCGGTGTTGGACTTCATTTCGGAAGACGCCTTCAACAACATGGCTCCTGGCGTCCAGGCAGGTTTTCAGGGCAAAACACTCAGCGCCTTGCCGGAAAAGCTTGAGACGGGCATCGAAGAGGGCTGGATATGGAAGGCTGATTCCGCTCAGGAGCTTGCCGAGGCATCCGGCTTGGCGGACTTGGCAAAGACGCTGGATGCCTACAACGGATTCTGCCAAAGCGGCGACGATGCCGAAATGTACAAAGAAGCACAATTCCTCAAAGAGCTTTCATCCGGTCCTCTGTATGCGATAGAGCTTCAGATTGCGGCATGGATAACGCTCGGGGGCATCAAGACCGACGGCCAATGTCGGGCGGTGGATGAAAAGGGCAATCCCCTTGACGGACTCTTCGTCGTTGGCGCTGACGGTGATTTTTGGACGGTCCCCTATTTCCAGGGTGGATCGTGCCAGGGCTTCTGCGTAGGCTCGGGATATGTGGCGGGAGTGGCGGCGGCTCAGAAGACGAGCGCCTAGCTTTCCCGTTTCGTTTGCCAAGCTAGCCAAGCAGAGTGCGCGCCAGCAAAAGGTCCTCCCCTCCAAGCCGTTTTGCTGGCACTTCTTTTAGAACGTCTCGCAAGCGTTGGTCTTGTCGCTTCGGTCTTGCCAGAAATGCTTGGCGCGCTATGATGTCAGTAAACCCGGGGAGGGGTGATTTCTTGGAACTCAGGCAGCTGGAATACTTTCGTCTTGCCGCCCATGCTGGATCGTTTTCTGCAGCTGCGAAGGCGTCATATGTCACACAGCAGACCCTTTCGGCGGCCATCGCCTCGCTTGAGGCCGAATTGGGCGCACCGCTGTTCCTCCGCACCAAGCAGGGCATCGAGCTTACGCGCTTCGGCATGATTGCTCTTGATCACAGCATCGACATCATGCAAGACGTGCAGAACTTCAAGGAGAGGGTCGCCCGTTTTCATCAAAGCGAGGATTCCTCTGTCGGGTTTGCCTATGCAACGGCGACATTGCCGATGGAGGGGGATGGGTTCACGATTCGGGATGTCAAGCGTTTTCAGGCGCTGCATCCTTCCATCGATGTGCGCCTTTTCGAGCTTTCGAGCGACGCGTGCCTCGCCGCTCTTGACCATGGGGCAGCTGACCTTGCGTTCATCGCGGGGAAGCCCAATCCGTCGCACTATGAGTTTGTGAAGCTGGCAGACGCGCGCCTGCTCGTTGCTGTTGCATCGGGGTCTCCGCTTGCGCAAAAAGAATGCGTCAGATTTGTCGATCTTGCTGAATTCGACATCTTTCCCGTGCCTGACCTGAATCTTTCCTATAGAAAAATCGTAGAAGGCTATGAACGATCCCAGATCACCCCTCGTTTCGCCGCCATGCCTTTCAGCTTGGAGCGTGCCCATGAATTCGTGCGTTCGGGTTCAGGCATTGACTTTTCTCCTGCCTGTTACGCCGACGATCATCCCGAGGGCATCTCGTATGTGCCCCTGGCTCCTGAGGATTCCTTTACGGTTCCGCTTGGACTGGCCAACAGACTTGGCCGTCCCCTCAAGCTTGCGACGCAGGATCTGCGACGTTTCATTCGGGATAAATACGAACTATCTGGTGGAAGGTCTTCTCCTTCTGCAAAGGAGGACTGAGGTCTCCGCTTCCGGCGGTCGACGGAAACCCCTTGTCTACAAACCCACGGGCGTTTGCCCCTTTACCTTGGCGGGTTGCACTTGCTGCAGGGCGTGTATCCTTGGGCGAGAGCATTGTCCAGATCTATTTCGATGCAGCTCTGCCTCAGATACTGGCATCCGGACGAATGATACTTTTCGCCCGTGTTTGTCACATACACCGTGATGGTTTGGGGTTCGGTCACGGGGGCCGATGCCGCTGGCTCCGGTTCTGCCGGTGGGGTGGCGGTCGCGTTTTCGGCGGATGCCGGCGCTGTGGCAGCGGGTGTCGGTTCTTCCTGCTGGGCGGGCAGCTTCCACGTGGCTTCATGGTCCCAGTTATTCCAGCGTAACTCGGTGAGTGTATCGCTGTTGAGGGTAATTGTTCCTGTGACTTCGGAATTTGCTGCGCAGGATATCTTTCCATCGGGGAACGAGGTTTCCAGTTCCGAGGCGCTCTCGGTTTGCAGATACCTGGTGGCGAGCTTCTGACTTTCGTCGTGAGCCTTTATTTTGAGTGAGACGACGGTTTTTCCGTCTGCCGCACTGGCCGACACGACGGTGACTTCATACGGCTCGAACACGGCTGCTTTTCCCACGTCGAGCGCCTTCAACGCTGCTTCGGAGGTGGTCGTGTAGGTGGTTTTGGCCGGCTCTTGCACCGTTTGGGTCTCGGTGGTCGTGTCTTCATGCGTCTTACTGCATGCGCTTGAGGCTGATCCCACAAGTGCCAATGCCAGAACGATCGAGGTCACTTTTCCCCATGTGGGTAGTGCACCGAACTTCGATAAGACTCCCCTCATGGTTCCTTCCGTCCTGTATCCCTCAGATATCAGCACTATACTGATAATAAAAGTAATAATTATTAGTATAGTTCATTTTCCCAGGTGAGAAATTAATAATCCTATCGGTTATGGTCAAATAGACAGCGATGGGGAAGAGGCGAAGCATCGCTTGGAACAACGAATCACGAGTTGCACAGTGGGAAGAAGGACCTGTTGCGCTGCGTTTCCGGTTGTGCCTCGTGCTCCTTCTCTCAAAAGCTTTACGAAGACCTTTCAATGTAACCTGAGGTCAAAAAAAGACGATCTGCTGGGGTACGATGGCATTCTGCCTATGAAGGGAAACGGCCATGATCGACGAAGCAGATAAACTTTCCTATGCGCTTTGGAGCATGGAGAATAGTCCCGATGGAATATTCTGGACTGATCCAGGGGGGAATATCCTTTACGTCAACCAGGCTCTCTGCGCGGATATCGGTTACTCCGAAGACGAATTCCTCAACATGAGCGTACTTGACCTCGACCCGATGGTTCACCGTCGGGATTTGGGGCCTCAGGGTCGTCTCGCCATTCCTGTGAGGAGTGGCGATGTCGCCCATATCTCATCTCTCTATCGCCATAAGGACGGTCGTCTCATTCCCGTTGACGTGACCATGTCGGTGCCACGCGACGACGGGTTGCTCATCGTCTGCTTTATACGGGATACGAGTGAGGAAAAGGAGACGGAAAGGAAGCTTGGCGAAAGCGAGCGAAGGTTCGCTCTCGAACGCAACAAGCTTATGCGGGAGGCTTCGACCGACTTTCTCACGGGGACGTGGCTTCGCCGCTATTTCTTTGAAGTTGCGGGATACAGCATGGAGGAATCTGATCTGACAGGAGCTCCGGTCTCGCTTCTCATGATTGATGTTGACCGGTTCAAGGAAGTGAACGACGCATGGGGGCATGATGTGGGCGATGCCGTGTTGGTGGAATTCTGCAGGATTGTCGCCGGAGCAATTCGCGAGGACGATTATTTCGTGCGCTGGGGAGGTGATGAGTTCATTCTGCTCATGCCTGGCCTTGATGTCGATGGTGCCGTGAGCATGGGAAGAAGGATAGCAGGGCTTGTTTCGGAGCATTGCTTTGCCGACACGCAGTCGCTGACGGTCAGCATGGGCGCGGCGGAGTACCAAGCGGGCCAAGGCGGCATAGATGACTGGGTAGCCGAGGCCGACACTGCTCTCTATCGGGCGAAAAAAGCAGGACGGAACAGGGTGGAAAAGTAGGTTGAATAGGGATTGCTGGGGTGCATTGCGCAGGGATACCCTTGCCGGACGATGCATCGACCTAGCACGTAGAGCGATCCCCTGGGTCGTCGCGAACTGGCCTTGGTTCTGAACGCTCCACGATATTGTCAGAAGAACCCCCCCCCTTGTTTATCAGCGATTACGAGAAAAATCATTGAATCCAATGATAGTCTGCCAAGGAATTTTCCCGTATAAAGAACGGTGAGTGCGATTGCACATCGCCTGTTCTGTTCTTTGCTGAAGAAACAAGGAGATCCTCTATGATTCGAAGAAACGTGCTTGCCTGGCTTGTGCGAGGCACGCTTGCGGTTGCCCTTGTCGCAAGCCTTTGCCCAGGACTTGCGTATGCCGAAGGATCGTCGGCAGAAAGCAGCGTCGCCGACAAGTTTGCGCAGCAGGCTCTGGAGGCCATCGGGCGCTTCGACAATACGGGCATCGTAGATTATCTGAGAGACGTCGATTCCTATGAAGAAAACGAAGAAGAGGGGATCTCTCTTCGAAACGGTCCCCTCAGCCCATCCTTCCCCTCGTCGTATGATCTGAGGGATGAAGGAGTGGTCACTTCGGTCAAGCAACAGAATCCTTGGGGAGCATGCTGGGGCTTTGCGGCAATAGCGGCTTCGGAAACAAGCATCATGTCAAGCCTTGGTTTGAACGCCGCTGACGGCGAGATTGATCTTTCCGAGCTTCATACTGCATGGTTTGCCTATACCCCTTTGCCGGAAGACGAGGGGTCACAGGGTGGCGAGGGCATCTACGCTACAGCGGGGCAATCGAGCGACATCCTTAATTCTGGCGGGTTGGCTTTCACGGCAACGTCCATCTTTTCCTCGGGAATCGGCCCCGTTTTTGAAGATGATGCGCCGTACCGAAACAAAGAGGGGATAAAGCTGGGGGCAGACGGAATCCCTTTCTTTTATGCGTCTGAAGGAGATTGGTCGGTTTCCGAGGGCATCCGTTTTTTGCAGGCATTCGAGCTTGAGGAAAGCTCGATTCTTCCTTCGCCCGCGCTTCGCGACGACGAAGGGAACTATCAATACAACCAGGTTGGAACAGATGCCATTAAACAGGAAGTCTCGGATGGCCGCGCTGTTGAAATCGCTTTTTGCGCCGACACGTTCACTCCTGGGGAGACTGGCTCTGCACGGTACATCAACACGGACACGTGGGCCCACTACACGTATGACGATGCTGAAGTAACCCATGCGGTCACGATTGTCGGGTGGGATGACTCATACTCGAAAGACAATTTCATTGAAGGCCATCAACCGGAAAGTGATGGCGCATGGATCGTCAAGAACAGCTGGGGATCCGTCGATGCTGAATTCCCCCATGCCAATCCAGAAGGGTGGGGTGTCGACGGCAGCGGGTATTTTTATTTATCATATTATGACAAGAGCCTTTCTCTCCCCGAATCGTTTGAGTACAAGACTGACAGCTACGGCGAGGGTGCCGACTACTATCTGATCAATCAATATGATTACCTTCCTTCAAGCGGCGTTTCGAGCATCGAGATGACGGAACGTGCTTCGATGGCGAACGTGTTTGAGGCGGAGGAGTCTCAGACGGTTCGCGCCCTTTCCTGTGAAACCGCAAGTCCTGGCAGCACGGTCACCTATCAGCTGTATCTTCTGAACGAAGCCTATTCGAACCCTCAGGATGGAACGCTGCTCACGGAGTTTTCGGAGACGTATCAATATGGCGGCTATCATCGCGCGCAGCTGGATGAAAGCTTCTTTGTTGCGAAAGGGCAGCACTATTCGGTGGTGGCCACCGTCACCTCGTCTGCTGGATATGAGATCTTTGCCGATGCGGCCTTGAATAAAAAGAGCTTGGAGTACATGAGCGAACGTGAAGGCACAGAAAGAAGCACGTATGCTGTCGGGGTGGTGAATCGGGGCGAGAGCTTTTTATGTGAAGAGGGAACGTGGTCGGACTGGGTCGATGGCATTGACGAGATCAAGGAGACACTGTACGTCGCTGAGAAGCGGGATATCTACGACTACGACAATTTCGCCCTTAAGGCCTACGCGGATCCTGCAGCCGATCCTCCTTCGTCGAAAACGGTTGCCGTGCCGGATTTGAGCAACCTGACTGAGGCAGAAGCACTCTTGACACTTGAGCAGCTCGGTCTCCGGGGTCAAGCGGGCGAACCCCAGTATTCCGATTCGGTAGAGGCAGGACGTGTGTCTGGTCAGGATTTCAATCCGGGGGCATACGTGGATGAAGGCTCCCTGGTGACGTATTATCTTTCGCTTGGCAAGGACGGACAGCTCATCCAGGGCGCTGGCGAGGAAGATGCCCCCGGCAGTTTAAGCGCAAGCAGGCTTGCGTCGACAGGTGACCCCAGCCTGTCTGCAACGACATCCTTGGCAGCGATCGCGATTGCGGCTGCCGTGTTTGGCTCTGTCGCCAGACGTGCGCGCGGCAGGCGATCGGAACAGCACAGGGATCCTCGATAGAGAACCCAAGCATAATCCCCTTGTTCAGTGACGGAGCAAGGGGGTTATGCCGCGGGACTTTGGGTTTGAGCTGGAGTCGCTCGCCATGGTGATGCTTTGGGGGTTGTGCATGTGCGGCCCCCCTTTTTCCTTGCCGGGTTGTTCTCCTCGAGGTTTTGAAACGGGCGGCTCAGGCGAAATCTTTCGATTCTCCTGAGCCGCACCGGTGTTCAGGCGAATTTCTCAGATATTTTCAGCGACGCGCGGTTTCATCTCTTCCTCATCGCCGGATGCCGCCCTCAGCCGTGCGAAGTAGTCCTTGGTCTCTTTTACCACGACTCCCGACAGGGCAATGAGCGCTATCATGTTTGGTATGGCCATGAGTCCGTTGAAGATGTCGGCAATGGTCCATACGGCTGCGACGGTCATATAGGGACCGATGAACACGGCGGCAATGTACAGCCAACGGTACACGTTGACCGATTTCATATTGCCGTTGCTGAAATACTCAAGGCAGCGTTCGCCATAATAGTCCCATCCAAGAATGGTCGTGAAGCCGAAGAGCACCAGGCAAGCCATGAGCACAAACGAGACGATGTCTGCGGGAATGAACGGCAACCCTGCTTGAAACGCTGCGTTGGTGACCGCTGCTCCCTCGAGTCCCGGTATCTCGTAGGCACCTGTCATGACAAGGGCAAGGCCCGTCATCGAGCAGACGATGATGGTGTCAAGGAATGTTCCCGTCATGGAGACGAGGCCCTGTCTCACGGGTTCTTTTGTCTGCGCTGCAGCTGCTGCGATGGGAGCTGAGCCGAGGCCTGCCTCGTTTGAGAAGATGCCTCGCGCGATGCCCTTCTGCATGGCTATGATAATTGCACCGAGCATGCCGCCGGCAACTGCCTGCATGCCAAAGGCGCCTTCGATAATGGTTACAAATGCTCCAGGAAGCTTGTCGAGGTTCGCAAAGATGAGAATGAGAGAGAAGCCCACGTAGATCACCACCATGGCAGGAATCACGCGTTCGGAAACCTTGGCGATACGTTTCAAGCCGCCAATGACGACAAGGCCGACGAGCACGGCCAAGACGAGTGAGCCGATGACGGTCGCGATGGAATAGTCCATGCCAAGAATGCTGACCGTCATTGCCTTGTCAGGATCGAAAAAGCCAGTGATAGCCGTTGATATAGAATTGACTTGGGTGAATGTTCCGATTCCAAAAAGCCCGACACACATGCCAAAAAAGGCAAATGTTTTGGCGAGCCAGCGCCATTTCTGCCCCATGCCCCGCTCGATGTAATAAAACGGGCCCCCGAGTGTGTGCCCGGTCTTCTTGTCGACGCTGCGATATTTGACCGCAAGCAATCCCTCGGAAAATTTGGTTGCCATGCCAAACAGGGCGGCGACCCACATCCAGAACATGGCTCCAGGACCGCCGGCGACAATGGCCGTTGCAACGCCGACGATGTTGCCGGTTCCGATGGTGGCCGAAAGCGCCGTGCAGAGGGCCCCGAAGCTGGTGACCTCACCTTCTCCGCCTGTCTCGTTCTTGAGCATATAGCGAAGGGCTCGAGGAAGCTGACGGAATTGAAGGCCTCGCAGACGAGTGGTTAAGAGTATTCCTCCAAAGAGGATGAGGACCATGAGGGGGATGCCCCAAATGAAGTCGTCGATGGTGACGAGCGCCGCATTGACTGTGCCGAAAAAGCCTTCCACAGGTTTCCTTTCTTCATCATTTACTTATGCGAAACCCGCAGAGATTCGATTGGTCGAACTGGAAGGAAGAGGAAACCTGAGACGCGCGAATGCAGGGCGCACGTGCGCGACGACGTAAAGCTTCGCTCTGTCCTTTTGCCTGAGAGTTTCAGCGTTTCCGCTTTGCCCCTTCGGCATCCGATCCTGATGGCCGGAATTCTCCAGAGACCCCTCCTCGCCCTGTTTCGCTTGATCCAGAGCGCATCAACGGGATGACGCTATAAAAGTGCAAGCGCATTGTAGCAGGTAACTCCTTCAAGTTTGGTAGAAATTCTCGGCACAAGCATTCGTTGGAAGTCATCGTCGCGCTGAGTTTGCTCCATCCGGAGGCTTGTTCAGGGGGTTGTCGGCGCTCGTGGACAATGGTTGATGAGAACATGGAGAGAATACGATGGATCAACAGAGCGGTAACGGCTATGTTACGATGCGCGAATGACAGTTACCGCCACAGCCACACTTCAAACGGTCGAACGGAAAATTCATTTTCTGTTCGAGTACGTTATTTTCCAAGTGACCTGTCCCAATTTTTGGAAGCGGGTCATCACCTATACGGTGCTCATGGCGGTCGTCGGTCATCTCATCGAAAACGTTTATACGGGCATTGGTTTTCATCTGGGCAGCTTCACGGCCAACGATCCCAACTACGCGGACATATGGCTGCGTCCCTTCAAGCCGATGTGGGTGTATTCCATCTGCACGATTTTCTTCTTCTTCCTCATCATTCCGCTGAAGGAGCGCATACATCGGCAGTTGCGTTCGAAAACTCTCAATGTGGCCGTGGTTTTTGGTGTGGCCTTCCTCATAGCCTTTCTCACCGAGCTCATTATGGGCCTTCTGTTGAATCAGCCAAACGAACAGGGCGTCTATCCTCTTTGGGATTTTACTGGCTACGATTGGACCGTTCTGAACCAGGCGTATCTAGTCAACGACCTCTGGTACGCCGTGTTGATAACCATATGCGCCTTTGTTGTTTTTCCCTTGCTTGAGCGGCGTTTATCCAAATTGCGTCCCCGTACCCAGACGCTTGTCATGATCTGCTCCATAACGCTTGTAGGATCGTTGTTCGCTTGGTATATGCCAACCTATCTTGAACCTTGGCTTGGCCAGCAGGTGTCCGGTTTCCAGCTTCCCCTTTCGTGACGGACGGTCGTCGGGCTGCGGGGTTCGGGCGAATTCCTCTGGAGGTGCCGTTTTCTCACCAATGTGACAATTACTGCTCGTTCGACAATAAGAACTCTGGCCTGTGTTCGAGAGATGCTTTAGGGCCGAGACGCAAAGAGTAACCACCGGGTTTCCCATCCCTGTCAGTCGAACGCACGCAATGCCGTGCTCAGGCGGGCGAGGCCTTCGTGCACGATCGGCTCTGCCGCGCAGTAACCGAGCCGAGCGCCGCGCGGTAGATCGAACCTGCTTCCGGGTACCAGTAAAACTCCCTGTTCACGCAAAAGGCTGCTGCAAAATTCCTCGTCATCAACCGGGATGTCGAGTTCGATGTACGACGTGGACACTTCCTGCGGGGGAATCCAGCTGACACGGGGTTCCTTGTCTATCCATGCTTGGGTGATGGCGAGATTTTTCTTCACGATTGCCCGGTTGCGGGCAAGTATCTTGTTCCGATTTTTGAGGACATGGACTGCGAGGGCATCGTTGAACACGCCGCCGCATATCATGGTGTAATCGCGATACGTCCGAAACCGGTCAGCAAGTTCGTGGTTGGACACGGTCCACCCTATGCGGACGCCCGGAACCGAGTAGGTTTTGGAGAGGCTGTTGGTCACGACCGCCTTATCGTAGATATCTGCCATTGACAGGAAGGATTCGGCATCGTTGAGCGGCAGATATACTTCATCCGACAGCACATAGGCTCCGACGGAGTGTGCTATCTGAGCGATTTCTCCCAGCATGTCGGCGGAGAGAACGGCCCCCAGAGGATTGCTTGCATTGTTGATGCAGATCAGTTTCGTGTCGGGACGAACCACGCGCTTGAGTTCGTCGATGTCAGGATTCCACCCCAGATCTTTTCGAATGTGCCAGTAATCGACTTCGGCCCCCAGTGCGCGTGGCATTTCGTAAAGCGGTTGGTACGTGGGATACTCGGCGATCACCTGATCGCCGGGCTCCACGAGTGCGAGCAATGCCAGAAGGTTTGCGCCCGTGGCACCGTTGGTTTGCAGGATGTTTTCCGGAGCGGCGGAGCGATACAGCTTCGAGACTTCCCCCTTAAATTCGGGAGATCCCTCGATCCAGCCATAGTTCATCTTCTTTTTGTCGAGGTTTGCGTAGAATTCGGCGCCTCCGCTTCCATCGAGTGACAGAATATCCTCCATGGTCATCGACGATATGGTCGACTGTGCGAGGTCATAGGTGGCGCTCTTTTCCCAAACGTTCAACCAATCCTCGACTCCGATGGTGGCTATGTGCATGGAAGCTTCCTTTCAGCGGGCGTGCTTTTGTCTCTCGCTTCATTCTTGCAGTCTTAGAAAGTGATAACGCCTACAGCCAAAAGGACAAGGGAAAGCACGCCGAGCGCTCCGATCACGGCCATGCCTATACGTTCGGATCGGGCGAGTCCTTTTCCTTGATCCTTTCGAGCTTTTGCATACACGAGGAATCCGGGAATGTAACCAACGCAGGTGAGCAGCAGGAATGACCATCCATTGAAAAGGACGCCGATGACCTGAAACGCCACTGCGATGATGCCGATGGCCATCTGCCCCGTTTGCTTATGCTGTGCAGAATATTTCACTTGGTAGGCGGCCGCCATGGTCCAAGTGATGACGATGGCAACCGTGCAGAGGGAAAAGGCAAAATTGTATGCGTCTTCAGAGAATAGAAGCGTGAGCATGAACACCTGGGTGCAGGCACCGACGAGCAGAAGGCTGAACTGAGGAGCATGCTTGGCGTTGAGCTTGCCCCACGAAGCAGGGAGGAGCTTACGCTCTGCCATGTCGGACGTCGTTTCGGCGGGAAGGATGGTGAAGGACAGCCACGAGCCCATAACGGATATGATGATGGCAATCGACACGAATGCGCCGCCCCAGCCGGGAGCCATCGAGTCGAAGACATAGAGCATGGCGGGATAATCCATGGCGGCGATTTCCGTGTAGGGCAAATAGCCGTAGGGAAGCACCGACGCGCTGATGTAGATGGCCAACAGGCACAGGAGGCCGATGACGGTGGCCTTACCGACCTGGCTCTTTTTCCGTGCGCGGGAAGACATGACCGTCGCGCCCTCGATGCCTACGAATGTCCACATCAAAATGATGAGGCAGTTGCCCACCTGCTCTCCGACGCCTCCAAGGCTGACGGCCTGATCGCCCAGCTCGCCCATGGCAATCATGTTGTTCTGCAGGGTACCCCAGAAATCAGCCGTGAACACATCGGCGTTGAACAGGAAAAGGGCAAAAGCGATGAAGACTCCAATGGAAACCACCTTGCACACCATGACGATGGCGTTGAGGAATGAAGCGCTTTCGACGCCTCGGATGACGAGAAGCGTGAGCAGCCACATGATGACTGAAGCCAAGGCGATGCAGGGAATGGTGTTGCCGGGCAGAAACGCCGGGAAGAAGTATCCCAGCGTCGACATCATCATCGTTGCAAACGCGACATTGCCGAGCCACGCTGAAAGCCAGTACCCCCAGCCGGATATGAAGCCGGCAAACGGTCCAAAGCCCTCTTCGGCATATTGAAAAATGCCACGCAACTCGGGCCGTTTGGCACCGAGATTGGCGAGTGAGAGTGCAAGCATCATGAACCCGAATCCAACAACTCCCCAGGCGATGAGCGTGCTGCCAGGTGCTGAAACCTGCGCGAGCTGTCCGGTGATGGCGAACACGCCTGAACCGATGCATGAGCTGATGACCATGCCGATCAGACCGAATAAACCGATGCCCCGCTTCTTTTGCTCTTCCATGTTCATCCTTTCGACAAATCATGCTTTGTTTGGCAATGGCGTTCGCTTGGCTTGAGAGACGGCTGTGTTGCTGGCTCCATGTCGATCATGCACGGGTCTTCTGGGAACAGGGACTCGTACAATGACGTGGCTTCAGGTTTATGAACCGCCGATCACGGCACCTGAGATTAGCACGAACGATATCGCGTATGAAAAAGGATGGAAAAGAGTTTACGAGGAGTTGCTTCCCTTTCATGGTGCGGTAGTGCAAGGCAGGGCCTTGCCGGAAAGCGTGTCGATAACCGATTCGCCGGCGGGCGAAAGGAAGGTGTTCTTTCGCCCGCCGGTGGCAAGACGTATAATCGCCGTAATGGCGCTTTGCCGGGTGCGCAGACCAGCGATAGGAGTTATAGGTATGGCGGAAATGAAAACAGGCTACGTTGACTATCGAGGATTCAAGACCTATTACGAAATTTACGGGGAGGCGAAGCCTGGCAAGAAGCCGCTGCTCATGTTGCATGGTGGTCCTGGCGACACGCACAACTACCTGTTGAACTATCGCGACATGGCCGACCGCTATGATCGTCAGATCATTTTCTACGATCAGATTGGCTGCGGTGCTTCCAAAATACCCCACCAGGAAGATGACTTCTACACCTATGACCTTTGGATCGATGAGTTTTATGCCGTGCGCGAGGCGCTGGGTCTGGACGACATCCACCTGTTTGGCAACTCTTGGGGCGGCATGCTTGCCATGATGTGCATGATCAAGGATGACACAGGCGTAAGATCCATGGTGGTGAATGGGTCGCCCGTCAATATCGCCACGTGGCTTTCAGAAGCCAACCGACTGATTGAATATATGCCCATCCACATGCAGGAAGCGATCGCTGAAGCTGAGCGCACCGGCGACTACGACACTCCTGCGGCGAAGGAGGCATACAACGAATACTACCGTCGCCATGTGGTCGGTTGTGACCCTTGGCCCGACTATGTGCAGCTGGCTCTCAGCGATGAGATGGTGGGCGAGTGCTACTACGTCATGCAGGGCGCAAGTGAGTTTGTGGTGACGGGCAAGATGAAGGACTTTGACATTCGCGAGGACCTGCATAAGATCAAGATTCCCACGCTCATGCTTTCCGGCACGAACGACGAGGCGACTCCATACGTCATCAAGGAGGGCTATGACCTCATTCCCGGTTGCGAGTGGACTCTTGTTCAAGGCGCGGCGCACATCGGAAACGCCACGCATGGCGAGGAATACATGGCGGCTGTGGAAAGCTTCATCGCACGATTCGACTGATCAAGGCTCTTCCCTCAGAGCGGCCGCTGCTCAGCCGATCGGGGAGGCAGGCGGTCAATAGCAGAGGGAGCCAGATCAGAGCACATTTTGGCAGTTTTATGCTACCGGTATGTTCGACGGAGCGTCTTCATGAACGAAATGAAGGCAGCGTCCATGTCGAGCGACACGCGGTCGCGTTTGTGACATATCGAGAACCCCCAAGGCAAACAGCGCAGCGGGATGCCCACCACGGCGTTCGAGGGGGTTCTCTCGACATGGTTGCGACAGGTGATTCCAATGCCCTCTCCGCTTCGGGCGAATTCGTAGATGCGCATCATCTCGCTTGAGTATTTTATAATGGGCTGCGCTTTAGCCGCTGAGCAAAGCTCAAGCAAGACAGACGTGCTCTTGTATCCCTCTCCCACGGTCATGATGTTTCGTCCATCGAGGTCTTCCACATGCAACTCGCTACGACTTGCAAGCGCATCATCGCTCTTGACCCAGCAGAACTGATAGTCGGAACACAGGTTCCATGCAATGAGGTCGGGATGGTCGATGGGATTGGTGACGAGGGCATAGTCGTATTTGCCCTCAAGCATGTTTCGTTCGCATTGATAGTCGGGCAGTTCCTCCACGAAGACCGAAGCGCCATCATGTGTCGCATTGAACCGGGCGATGACCTCTTCGCCCAAATAGCCCAGCACTCCCATTGAACACCCCAGACGGATGTTGTTTGACTTGCGGGCTACGATGTCGTTGATTTCGGTTCGCATGGTGGACAGGCATGAGCCGATAGTGCGAGCATAACGCGAGAAGCACTGTCCGTACTCGGTCAACTCGACCGACCCTCTCTGGACATCGAAAAGAGGAACGCCCAAATCGTTCTCAAGCCGGCGCATGGCAGCGTTCAAGCCTTGGGGTGAAAGATAAAGTTCTCCAGCGGCTCGTGAATAATTCCGGTGGCGTTCAACTGCTTCAAAGTATGTAAATACCTTTGAATCCATAGGCTCCCTTCCTTTGCCACATCGAGAGGGCTGCTCCCCTTCTTGCCCCTGTTGCAAAGTCCTACGAACATCAATGGGCTCATAGTATCAGATTCCACGCTGCGGAAGAAGCGTGGAATCTCCTCTTCTTCTTGCATAACGGCAAATGCGTGTTGCTTCCCTGACGGCATTGGTCGGCGGTATGCTCGAAAAGGAAGCACGTTCGTCAGGGGAAAGCGATAACAAGGAGGAAAATCTATGGACACGAAGCTCACTCGTCGAAATTTCATTACCGGCACGGCGCTTGGAGTGATGGGAGTTGTCGGAGGCGCCGCGCTTACAGGGTGCGCGCCAGCTTCGCAAGCTGGAGAGGCTCAGACCGGGGAATCTGCCGGAACAGAGGCGTCGAGCGAGCCCAGTTGGCTCACGGCACCTGAGAGCATAGCGGATAGCGACATCGTTGAAACCGTCGAGACGGAGATGCTGGTCATCGGTGCCGGTCTGGCGGGTGTGTCCGCTGCCCTTTCGGGCGCGGAGAATGGCATGAAGGTTGTGGTGGCGGAGAAGATGGCGACGTTCTCCGAGCGCGGTGCAGGTGCGGGAACCATCAATTGCGCAGATTCCCTTGCGTTTGAGGACGGCATGTGCAAAAGCCTCGAAGATGCTCAATTCAGATGGATGCAGACCTGCGGAAATCGCCCAAACGAGGCCCTCATCGCACAGTATCTCAATCGTTCTGGCGAAGCGGGAGACTGGCTGGCTGAAAAGGCACGGGATCATGGCTGCCATATTGGGATATGGGACGGCTATTCCCGTAATCCGCTTCTCCCTGACGAGCCCGGCTATCTTATCGTCAACGGAGGAGATGATCTGGAAAATCCTGACATGCCTTTTGTCGGTCCTGAGGTTCTGTATCTTGACAGTATCAAGGCGGGCGCGACCTACATGTTTGAAGCTCCCGCTGAGCAATTGCTGAAGAACGATGCAGGTGCGGTCATAGGCGCTTTGCTGAAAACCGATGACGGATACAAGAAAGTGCTTGCTTCGAAGGGAACGGTTTTGGCAACCGGCGACATCGGCGGAAGCGAGGAGATGTGCTCGTACTACTGCCCCATCGCAAACACGATCCCAAACATCTATACGCCGATGGGTGCCAATACGGGGGACGGGCATAAGATGGCTTTGTGGGCGGGGGCGGAAATGCAAGAACACCCCTTTCCAACTGCCTTGCATCCACAGCGTTGGGCCGATCCTTCGTCAAACCAGTTGGAGGGACCGTTCCTCTACGTCAATGAGCAGGGAAAGCGGTTCTTCAACGAGGGGACATGGGTGCAAGCCCGCTCGCTTCAGATTATGCAGAACACGGCAGACAACTGCGCTTACAGCATTTTTGACAGCACTTGGCCGGAAGATCTCATGGACAGCTTCTCGGCTGGCGGCGGCATGTTTTGGGACATGTTCCGCGAAAAGGGCCTGTCAACGTACCAGACGACGGTTGACTATTACGCCGGATCCATCGATCAATATTTGGACAGCGTCTACTACAAAGCCGATACCCTCAAGGACTTGGCGCAGAAAATTGGCGTGCCCGAGGATGAGCTGGAACGCACGGTCGAGCGCTACAATGAGCTGTGCGCAGCAGGCTATGACGAGGACTTCCATAAAAATAAACAGTTCCTGTATCCCCTTGACACGCCGCCCTATTACGCTTCGAAGGTGGGTGCCGCCCTTCTGGTTGTCGTGGGTGGCGTTCGCGTTGGCACGGATCTGGGATGCCTTGATGCCCAGGGCGCTCAGGTTGAAGGACTGTATGCTGTCGGGAATGTGTCGGGTGACATCCATGCCGTCGATTACCCCATCAACGTTCCCGGCAATTCGCATGGCCGCGCTCTCACGCAAGGCTATCTTGTGGGACGCATGCTGGCTGGAGTCGAATAGCCCTCTCCCGCGCTGAACTCCTCCCTCCCTCAGTTTGGCGCTAACTTTTTCGAGCCGTCAGATTTCTCTGGCGGCTCGACCTTGTTGATGAACGGGGAAACCTCCAGGTGGCGATCGGTGACCAAGCGGTCCGCGTGCTATGCGCTTGCGAGGTCTTTGCCAAGCAAGTAGGCAAGCGTGTTGCAGTTCATGCCGAGGTTATGGCCGCAGATGGCGAAGTTGTAGCAGTTCGCGTAGCTGTCTCCCATCATGATGCCCAGATTGTACAGGCCGTCGATGGCGTCGTCATTCTCGTCGCACACCTGCATCTTGTCATTGGTGCGCAGGCCGCCGGTGACGCAGAGGAAGTTCGACGGGCTCATCTCAAGCTTGCAGCCATAGAACGGGCCTTCTTTGATGGGTGCGAGGAGGGAGGCGTCTTTGTGGAAGTCCTCGTCTGCCTTGGCTTCGCACAAGGCGTTGTAGCGCTCCACCGAAGCCTTTGCCGTTGCGGCATCGAGTCCGTCGAGCTGGTCGATGACCTCTTCGACCGTGTCTCCTTTGACGAACACGCCCTTTTCGACGTTGCTCTCCCACACGGCGAGATACTGCTCGGGCGAGTAGGCGTTCTTCCCCTCGTTTTCGACGATGGTGGTGCCGAACGTTTCCCAGGTGTCGAACCAGTTTGCATAGGCGGTGTCCCATATGCCATAACGGGTCATGTCGGGCTGCATCATCATGGCAAAGGTGCCATAGGAGAAAATGACATCCTCATTGGAGAACCGATTGCCCTTCTTGTTGAGAAGAAGTCCGGAAAAGTCAGCGATGGACTGGCGATAGGGCATGGGACCCACCGCGTCGATCATCGGCGCGTTGGGAAGCGTCTTTTGCCATGCCGCTCCAGCCCAGAGGCCCATTTTCTGGCCGTCTCCCGGCCCGAGGCCACCAAACTGGAACATGGCATCATAGTCAACCTCGTTATATTGGAGGAGGGGAGCAACCCACGAGCAGTATTTCGCCATCATATCCTGGTTGGCCGAGAAATCTCCCGTTGCCAGGACGATGCCCTTTTTACCGACATACTTCACATAGTTGCCGTCGGGGTCTTTGGCGACGATTCCGGAAACTCGCCCGGTGTTGTTGTCTTCCCGGATGAGGTATTGGCCGATGGTGTTGTAGTGTATCTCACCGCCTTGATTTTTGATCTTCTCTTCGTACATGGCGATGACGAGGTTTTCTCCCGTCGCCGCGCCCGACTCCACGCCATCGGCAACCTTGACCCAGTTGTGCGAACCGGGATGGGCGTCAAAAACTCCACCGGTGTCCTTGTAGCCAATCTCCATGGTAGTGATATAGCCTTTGGATTCCATGAGGTCGATGAGCCAGTTCATGGTCGTCGCGCTGTTGTTGATCCAGTCGAACCACCTTTTCTGGTCGATGCGATAGCCGTTGCGAGCGAATTCTTGGCGCATCATGCTGGTGACCGTGTCTTTGGTGTAGTCGGTGATGCCGAGCCTCTCATGAACCTTGGTTCCAATGCCATGATTTGATCCGCCACGGGCGACAGGCTGCGAGCTTGCGGCAAACAGGATGACGTCAGCGCCTTCTTCGGTGGCCGAGGCAGCGCAAGCCAGGCCTGAGACACCTGCGCCCACCACAATGATATCGGCCTCGTAGGTGGTTTTGATGTCGCTGTCGGCAACGTGTTCGGGAGCAACTTCAAATTCCCATTTTCCGTTTGTGATGGTGTCTGCATTCAGATAGTCTCCCGAAGCAGAGGACGCACCGGTTTTCGTGTCGCTTGAGCTTGATCCCGTTGACCCACATCCGGCAAGTCCGAATGCAGCTGCGCCAACACCGGCGAATGCGGCTCCCTTGAGAAAGCTCCGACGGTTGAGCGACGAGTGCAGATTGCCCATAGATACCCTCCTTGATTGACTTGTTCGCTCTTCAACGGTTCGCAGTGTAAGGAAGAGTTGCCGCTCACCCTCACATGGCACAGGTGAATTTTGCCATTTTGGTGCCGGCGATCTTGCCAAACAGGTATCTTTATAAGGTGATCAAGAGGGAGGGGATTGGCAGCACGCTTGGGGTGGAGGGGTTGCGATGGAATCGAGGGCAAAGGCCCGTCTGTTTGATGTCCGAAGCATCGGATTTGCCATATATCTTGTATTGAGCTCCACGTCTGCATGGGGCTTGCTGTCGTTCGCCTCGGTTTCGGTGACGCCGTTTGGAGGCACGGGCGGCATCGAGACCATTCGCTCTATCGGCTATATAGGAGTTCTCCTGCTGTTTGGACTCGGCTGTCTCTATTTGCCCTCCCACTTCAAGAGAGATACCACCTACTCTTCCACGGTTTGCCTCATTTTGGGTTACGGGGGGCTTTCTCTGTGGATCATTTTGGGGATAGATTCTGATTTCATTGCAGGACTGTCGACGTTTTTGATTGGCGTGGGATCATCGTTGTCGTTTATCATGTGGCAACGCCTGTTTGGCGAGGGTGATCGGGAGTGGGCCATCCGCCAAATCATTGTTGGCTCGGCGCTTTCTGCCCTGTTGTATCTCATTATCTCAAGTGTGATGGTGTTTTGGGCGTATGTGGTTTTACTTCTTGTCTGCGTTGCCCTCAATGCCTTTTTTCTGCAGCGCTGCACGAGTTTGCTGTTTGAGGAGACAAATGCGACTTTCGTCGTGGAGCACTACAAGAGCAACACGCTGTCCAACATCATTTCGAGCACGTGGCGGTATATGCTTTGCATTGCCGCCATCGGCTATGTGGGCGGCGTGTCTCGCTTACTTGCCCAGCAAGGAGGAGGCAATCCTCTTTTGCTGAACGGGACGCTTGCGACGGGCATGCTGGCCGCAGCTTTGGTGCTGTTCGTCGTGTGGGAACCTTTGAGAACCAGATTCTCGTTCAGGGTCGTCTACACGGCGCTGTTCTTTGGCGTGATGACAGGGTTTTTGTTCCTGCCCTTTTTTGACGTGGGCTATCGGGTTCTGTTTGCCGGAATATCCAACGCCGCGTTTTCGGTGGTGTCCATCTTCATGATGATCACCTGCCTGAAGATAGCCAACCTCCGTCAAGTGGATCCCGTTGCGGTGTTTGGGATATTCGCGAGCATTGTATATGGCGGCGTGCTGGTGGGCAGGGCTGCGGGCGATGTGTTCGGGCCGTCTTACGACATTTCGCAGATACTGGTCATTGCGCTCATGTCTATCTATCTGCTGTCGTTTGCCGGCATCATCGTCAATTCCCGAAAGGCAAGCAAGTCAGATGCCGCGTTCGATCCGATGCGCATGATGCCGGAGGACGCTGCTGATGTCTCGGGCGAACAGGCGTGTCCGCAGGTTGAAAAAGAAGATGAATCGGCGGCTCGGGAGAATGTTCCGGCTGTCCCTCCCCTGGTTCGCAACTTGATTGTGGCACAGGATATGGTTCCCTTCTATTGTCGCATGGTCAAAAAGGCCTATTCCCTCTCCAATAGGGAGACGGATATTCTGGAGCTCATCTTGCGGGGTCGCAATGTCGCGCGTATGTCCGAGACTTTATTTGTGTCGGAGAACACGGTGCGCTCGCACTGCAAGAATCTTTATCGCAAACTCGATGTGCACAATCGCCAGCAGGTATTTGACCTTGTGGAGGCATTCAGACAGAAAGAGGAGCATGATGCTGCAACCGAAACGATTTCTTGAGGATGTCGCTCAGTTGTGTGACGATCGGCGTGTCTCGGTAACGGGAACGCAGCGTCTGTTGAGGAAGGGCCCTTTCAGGCTGTTTGTTGAGACCGGGACGATACCCTTCGATGACTTCATGTTCGACGGCCGTTTTCTTGTGTTGGGATCCGTGTGCAACGTCATGTCTGTCGAAGGAACGTTCAACGTCATGCGTGCCTATGGGAAGTCTGCCGTGACCGAACTTTACCACGTTATCCATCCGCGCGACGAACGGGACAGCGAGTATCTCTACCATATATTATCCGCCACTCCCGCGCAGGACCATGCGGACATCAGCGGTCAGACCCAACGTCTGACCACGCAAAGCCTCAGGCACATTGCCGTGCCATGGCCTGAGGCAAAAATTCGGGCTGCCTATGTTCGCTGTCTCGAAGAATGCCAGACGGCGCACGAGGACGCTGTGCGGCAAAAACGAGAGTTGTTCGAGCGAGGAGTTGCGCTCTATAACGCCCAAGCTCAGACTGCTTCGGCTGAAATTCTCCTTGGCGAAGCCTGTTCGATTATGGAAGGCCATGCCCTTGACGCCTCGCTGCGTGGAGAGCGTGGTCGTTTCCCGGTCGTGTCGTCCCAAGGCATCTTTGCTTATACCGATGAATCTGGCATATCTCAGCCGTGCGTCGTCGTGGGTCAGGCTGGGCAGTATCTGCTGTCGTATCTCATGCCGGATGGCGCCTTTCCCCTGTCCGACGCCGTGGCGCTGGTCGCCGACAAGGATATACCTCTTGATCTGGCGTATTGGGCCCTCTATGCAAAAGGCGTCCGTTCGCAGTTGCGTGTCGTCGATCACGAGATTGACGCTTTGAGAGCGACCGTGGACATGATTGCTTCATTGCCGATATCTGTCGGCAGCGCAGGGCGATGGGACGTGTTTCAGGAGGAGTCTGCATCAATTCTCGAAAAGATTGCGGCTTTGGACAGGCGCATGGAAGAGTCCAGAAAACTTATGAGGTCCCTTTCTGCGCGGTTGTTGAGTGACGATGCATCGGTGGCGCGTGATCTTGAGCCATGGGTTGAGCCACTTGAGCTTTGGGATGATGCCCCACATGGAAATCTGGCGCTGGAGTCATTCGCCCGGCACGGTGTGGTGGAGGAAACCGTCGCGTCTTTGGTTGATTTGGTGCTCCGACGGCTTCGTGAGAAGGGTGACGGAGAAGCAACCTCGTTTGATGCCGTTTGGGAAGTGATGCCCTACTTATTTCTTCGGGCGGTTTGCAGCGATCAGGAATGGGATTGCCTGGCGAGCGGCTCCAACCAGTCCGAATCGATAGATGGGCTCTTGGATAGGTTTGCCGCACGGGTGCCGGAATTGGGGTTCTTGCAGCATTTTGAGTGTGCGTCTTCCTCCCTCGAGGATGATGGCCGCCGAGCGCTCATCGAGGCGATGGGGAGATTGCCTCGGTCGGAGATTTCGGGGGATAGGTTGCGATCCTTGCCTCTTCAATACGCTGTTGAAGGGGAAAGACGTCGAGCGGCTTGGGTTGAGCGGCATCTCGACGCTCCCTGTCCTCTCGCAGTTTCCTTCTTGATGGCTCGTCTGTCGAGCTGTTTTGCTCCCGAAGCATCCACGCTGTATGACCCGCACGCACGCACGGATGAGATCATTTCCGCAGTGGCAAGGACTTTGCCACTGAAAATGATATGTGCCGACACGCCGCGTTATGCAGATACTCTTGCTGCGACGATGGCCTGGTATCGCGATGGTCATCCGAGCGACGTGATCCAACACAGGACGCGTGACGCCCTGCAGCGCTCAAGCGCTCAAGCTTCACATTTTGATCTGGTGGTGTCGTTGCTGCCCTCAAACGGTGGTGAATGGACGAACCGTCGTCCTGATCCGTCCGATCCCCGATGGGTGTTCGGCGAACCGCCACGAAACAAGGCGAATCTTGCCTGGCTCCAGCATGCCTATTCGTGCCGGAGTGCGTTGGGATATGCCATCTTGGGATTATCGGATGCCGTGCTGCATGAGAAGCGTGGCTGTGAGCCATCGGTTCGGGCGCAGTTGATTGCATCGGGATGCGTCCGTGTGGTGATAGCGTTGCCAGGACGTCTGTTTGAAGATGGTCGGCCACCTGCCTGTTTGATGGTGCTGGGCGATCCGCGTGAAGACGAGGATAACGCCGAGACGCTCTTTGTGGATGCTCTGCATGAGGGTAGTGAGATCGCCCAAGACGGAGGTGCCGGCTATCGCGTGCTGCCAGATGAGGTAGTCGAGCGGATAGCGAACGCCGTTGAATCATGGCATGCAGGTGTGGGATATGCTGACCGTGAGGGATTCTGCCGAAGCGTTGGCCGAAAGATAGTGGCGGCGCAAGGCGACTTGATGCCTTGGTCGTTTGTCGAGGAGAGAAAAGACTCCCCTCGAGCATAGACCCATCGTCGGAGGGTTCCATCGCTGTGATTTTCCTATCGCACTAGCGACGTTCTGTGCACACCCGCTCCCGATTCTCCTTTTCCTCATATCCCTGCTCCTGGAGCTCCAGCTCCAGGAGTTCCCTCCCCTGGGATTTCGGAACCTGGCACGTTGGCCCCTCGTGCGCCAAGCTCACCGAGCGCCCCAAGACAACCTGGCGTTCCGGCACCTGGGAAACCGGCGGAGGTTTCTTCTTCTCGGGAAAAGGATAGCGAAGAGGAATAGTACAGGTACCTATCGCTGTGGTGAGGGGCTGCGATGCATGAACGTGCGTGTAGGAACCGAACTTCGGCCCATGGCAGTCCCGCATCCGTCGTCTTTCGTTGAAGCGAAGATGATTCAAAAGCGTTGTACGAGCAGCGTTTCCTTTATGTCGCCATGAGAGAGAGGGAAGCTTTTCATCTTCATCTATACAAGATTTGAACAGATCGATTCCAGAAAAGGAGACCGGTGTATCATCGCTGCATATTCGCCATGATGACCAAGGAGACCTTGTGGAATCATCAAGCATGAAGAAGTACGCAGCCGAAGCATTCGGCACCGGTGTGCTCACCTTGTTCGGATGTGGGAGCGCTGCGATTGCCGGGTCTATTCTGGGAACGTTGGGCATTGCGATGGCGTTTGGCTTGTCGATCGTCGCCATGGCGTTTGTGATTGGGAACGTTTCAGGCTGCCATATCAATCCAGCTGTTTCGTTTGGCCTGTTTCTCGACAAACGTTTGAGCGGGAGCGATCTTGTCGGATACTGGATTGCCCAATTTATCGGTGGCATCGCCGGCGCGGCGATCCTCTTCTTCATCATTGACAGCTCCGGTTTGCTGGGCGGTGTGGAAACAACCGGACTTGGTGCGAACGGTTATGACAGGGCATCGTCGGTCGGTCTCAACGTGGTCGGTGCCATTGTTGTTGAGATTATTCTGACCTGCATATTCGTTCTTTCGGTGCTCGGATCGACTGCTCATGAGAAAACGGCTCCCTATGCCGGTATCATTATCGGCCTCACGCTGACTTTCGTGCACATCATGGGCATTCCTCTGACAGGAACTTCGGTGAACCCAGCACGCAGCCTTGGGCCTGCGCTCATGATGGTGCCCTTTGACTCGCTCGCCTTGAGTCAGGTTTGGGTGTTTGTCTTTGCTCCCTTGGCGGGGGCGGCCCTCGCGGCAGCCCTCTGGCGCTTTTTCAAGCCTCAGGTGTAGAAGAGCCGATGGGACCTTGTTTGAGCGCGGGCGTTCAAAAGTCGAGCATGGATGAGGTGCAGATTGGGCAGACGCCGGTTGACGGTGTTTTCAGATCAAAGCCTCATCACCGAACGAGCTGTCTGCAATGCTCTCGAGGAAGGCAAGTGACGACAAGCTTGTCTCAGAGGGAAAGTCCACGAAGTCTGAGAGGGGCCTATGAAATCTGCAGTGGTTATTCTCAATCCTCATTCTGGCCAAGTTGACAGCGAAGCCCTTTCTGAGGACATCGTTCATGCTTTGGAAGATGAGTTTGAGGGGGTTGTCCTTCATAGTTGCGAAAGTTCCGATGAGGCGAGGAAGTTGGCTCGCGAGGCGCGGGAAGACGGTGCGGATGCCGTATTCGCCGCTGGAGGCGATGGCACGGTAAGCACCGTCGTCCAAGGCATTCTCGAGAGCGTGGACGAAAGGGACTCCGTTCCGATTCTCGGCATTCTTCCTGGCGGCACGGGCAATGGCTTTGCTCGCACGCTGGGGATACCGCCTACCATACCCGAGGCTCTCAAACGCCTTGACTTTGGTGCCAGGCGTCCAATTGACATGGGATTCGTAAACGGAGTTCCCTTTGTCTACACGGTCACGGGAGGCTCCTTGCCCGCAGGCATTCGCGAGGTTTCATCGGAGGACAAGACAAGGTTGGGATTCTTTTCCTATGTTGCCAGCGAGCTTCGCCGAATAGGGGACAACGAGCAGCATCGACTTCGCATCGTGGTTGACGGAGAGGAGGTCGTCGAAGACATCAATTCTTTCGTTGCCCTTTCCGCCAACACGCTCGTGAACTTTTTCACTGCCAGCCCCGATACTGGCGTGGAAGAGGGGAAGCTCCATCTCTTGGCTCTCAAGGATGCATCGCTTCCCGCTCTGCTCTCCATGGTTCCCGATGTTTTGAGGCGTTCCATCGAAGAGAGCGACCATGTTCTCTATTTGCATGGGACAGAAATTGAGGTCGAATGTTTAAACGGCACGCTGCGCTGTGGCGTTGACGGAGACGATGGTCCTTTGCTTCCTATCAGGCTAACCATTCAGCAGGGAAGAATGGAGACGTTTGCTCTTAAGGAGCCTGCATTGAAAGACGATGTCTGAGGCGATTCAAGATTATGCAAGTTGGGCAATCATGTCATGCCAGGACACGGCAGCTGTCTTTGCGGTGAGAGATCGCGGTGGCCTGCAGGTCGTGGAGCGCTGAATTCTTCCGTATGGCTAGCGCTTCTTGAACATTCGAGATGTGGAAGCCTCAATTATGAGATCAACGACTCCTTTTACGATAAGCAATATTCCCAAGGCCAAAACGAATGCCACGGTTGTTTCAAAGGGATTGATAATGATCACGATGCCGCCTAGAGACACCAAGACGCTCACGGCAAGCATCAGAATCCATGCGGTGCTGTGAGAGCCTCGAAGCTCGACCGATCTTGCTATGTTCACAATGCCGCCAACAACAAGCAAGATGCCCAGAATCAAAGAAAACATGCTGGCCACCGCCTGCGGGAAGAGGATCACGATAAGAGCAAGTAAGAGAAGGAATACTCCGGTGGCCAAGACGCCAGGCTCCCGTTTTAAGCTATTTGCCCTGAAGTACGACACGAGCGACGTTGCTCCAGCAATAGCTCATATGACCGATGACCTGTCAAGAAGAAAATAGAAGCCCAACCCGTCCTTGCAATGACCGGCTGGGCTTCTTCCCTTCATGATGCATCCCGCCGCCAGACGTGTTTCCAACGTCAAGCACA
>JAEWQO010000115.1 GCA_023460315.1 Actinomycetes bacterium | reverse complement strand
TCGCCGTCTCCCTCCCGGTCTCCAGTTGGATCATCAAAACATGTACAGGCGCTTATACAAATATAAATATTCAATTACAAATTTCAACTAAAAACAATCCGTTATTTCACATAATAGATAAAAAACTTCGCGACAATTCCGGCCGAAACGGTCTCGATTCCGGGGAAAATTTGTATATTCGCCGAAACTTTCGAACTTCTACCCTGCTATGAAATTTGCCTTGCGGGCCCCGATTCTGAAATATACGCTCTTCGGCATGTTGTTTCTGAACAGCCCGGCACAGGCTTCGGAACCGCGTTCGGAGCGAATGGAAAAAACGGCGGCCGAAGTGATTGCGGCGGACAGCGCAGCGATCCCCAAAGGCTGGGACAACGACTGCCGCGCAAGCTACAAAGCCGGATACGAGGCGGGATACCGAGCCGGATACCTCCATGGGCGGCGGACAGCGACGCAACCCCACAGTTCCGGGCGGGCGTCAGCCACCCGCTACGCCGACGGATCAATCGTCCCGACCCGCGACACGACCGCTTCCGGGCGTCGTTTCATGCACCGCATCGGCGCGGAGTTCCGCCCCGAATACATCTTCCCGACCAACCCCTTCGTCGAAGGCGAGAACCGCGCCGGACAGCCCATCGACCTCTCCCTCTCGGGACACCTCCGCTACTCGTTCCAGTTCCGTCCCGGATCAATCCCCGACCAAATTTACGGCGGCGCCTATCAGGGCATCGGGGCCGCTTACTACGACTTCGGAAACCCCGACGAACTCGGAAACCCGATCGCCGTCTACCTGTTCCAGGGCGCGCGCATCGCACGGATCAGCCCGCGGCTGTCGTTCAACTACGAATGGAATTTCGGCCTCTCGTTCGGCTGGAAACCCTACGACGACGCCGTGAACCCCCTCAACAAGATGATGGGTTCGAAGATGAACGCCTATCTCAACGCCGATTTCTTCCTCGACTGGCGCGTCACGCGCGAGGTGGACTTCACGGCGGGCTTGAGCCTCACGCACTTCTCCAACGGCAACACCAAATTCCCCAACGCGGGACTCAACGCCGTGGGACTGCGCGCGGGCCTGACCTACAATTTCGGACGGAAGTCGGCCGAAATGGCCCCGCGGACGGTCTGCCCCGCATTCCCGCGCCATTTCAGCTACGACCTCACGTTCTTCGGCTCGTGGCGGCGCAAAGGCATCGAAGTGGGCGACAAGCAGTATGCCGCGCCGGATGCCTACACGGTTCTGGGATTCAACTTCGCCTCGATGTATAACTTCGGCTACAAGTTCCGTGCAGGCGTGTCGCTCGACGGCGTGTACGACGGCAGCGCCAACGTAGCCATCGCCGACCAGATCGTGGAGATGGGCAGCAGCGCCGACCTGACGGTGGAGAAACCCGGCGTCGACAGGCAGCTGGCGCTCGGCGTCTCGGCCCGTGCCGAGTTCGTGATGCCCTATTTCAACATCGGGGTCGGTCTGGGAACCAACTTCCTGCACAAGGGCGGCGACCTGAAGGCCTTCTACCAGATGCTCACCCTGAAGGTGGCCGTGACGCGCAGTTCCTACGTCCACATCGGTTACAGTCTCCGCGATTTCCACATGCCCAACTTCCTGATGCTGGGCGTCGGATACCGGTTCAACAACAAATACCCGCGGCACCGCTGAACAATTCACAATTATTTAGTTTGCTGACGTAAATATCGTGCAATTGTTTCAGCGAAGCCGAAATTGCGCATTTTACGTTCCCCCTAAACTCCGAAAAGAAAGACGAAGGGCTTGGCCGATTTCCGGAATTTCGCCGTGGCGTCGCCCGCATAGGTCTGCCCGCCGGCAAGCGTGAGGGTGCGCTCGCCGCTGCCCTCCGAAAAGTCGATCGCCGCCAGGTCGACCCAAAAGGTCTCCATGGCCAGCGTCGGTTCGAAATAGTAGACCCGGTTCTTCTGGTCGCAGACCGTGCGCCAGCGCGTCGAGGCGATGTGCGGCTTGTCGGGCGTGGAGATGCCGTAGGGAACCGAGACGTTGCGCATGACCGACATCACGGCCGGCACGGCGATCTTCGGGTCGGAGGTCTGCACGACGGCGTCGATATAGAACGACGCACGCACGAAGCGGTCCGAAGCGCGGTTGGTCCCCGGCAGCATCGTCAGGCCGCCGATCTGCCGCCAGTAGCCGAGAATCGCCAGCTGGTCGTCGTAAAAGGGCGAATTGGTCATCACCTGACACTGCCGTCCGTGGTGGATTTCCAGTTTGCCGTCGCGATACTCGAAGATCGCGCTGTCGCCCGAAGGATCGGAAATCGCCAGGTGGAGCCGCGACTGCACGCCGTTGGGCAGGTCGGGAGCGTCGATGCGGAACTTCTCCTTCGAAAGTTCGGCCACGGCCTCATCCACGGTGGCGAAATTGTCGAGCACATACTGCGTCCAGACGCTCAACCCCATGACGGGGCGCGTGTCGCCGGGACGTTCGTAGACCGACTCGGGCAGGAACAGCAGGTTGGCGACCAGCCCGGCTTCGTTCATGCCGTCGGTGATGCCGATGTCGTAACCTGCGGCCGAGAGCGACCCGTATTTCGAGGTCCAGAAGACGGTCTTGTCCGTGTTCGCACCGCGACGCACGACGCCCCGCGGGAAGATGTAGAGGTTGGTGAGCGGATCTTCGCGCCAGTCCATCGTCCGGCCCGTGACGGTCATGCCATCGGGTCCGAGGTAAACGGCGCGGGTGCAGGCTTCGGCCTGCGGAGGGAAGACGGCCAGCGCAGCGGCGCACAGCATCGTCAGGAAGGGTGTTTTCATAGACTGCGAAAATTTTGGAATCACACGTCGTCCGCTTCAAATCGGATGCTAAACCCGCATTTCCGGAGGAAATAAATTTGATCTTTCGCGCAGGTTGCCTTATCTTTGTGGAAAATTGACTTTCCCGACATGAAACCCTTTCTGCGCATTCTCCTGCCGGCCGCCGTGTGCGGCCTGCTGCTGGGCGCCTGCACGCAGCGGCAGACGACCCTGAAATTTATGAGTTACAACATCCGCAACGGCCGCGGCATCGACAATGTTCAGGATCTCGGCCGCGTGGCGGAGATCATCAACCGCACGGCCCCCGACATCGTGGCCCTTCAGGAACTGGACAGCGTGACCGGACGCATGGCCGGACGCTTCATCCCCGGGGAGCTGGGTGAAATGACGGGCATGCACGCCCGTTTCTGCCGCGCCATCGACTACGACGGCGGCGCCTACGGCG
>JAEWQO010000114.1 GCA_023460315.1 Actinomycetes bacterium | reverse complement strand
TAGAGCGTCGTCTTGCCGCCCGGAGCCGCACACAGGTCGAGGATGCGCGCCCCTTCGGTGCGGACCGCAGCGAGCAGGTGTCCCACGAACTGCGACGAAGCCTCCTGGACATAGTAGGCCCCGGCATGGAAGTCGGGATCGAGCGTGAAGGAGGGACGCACGGCAAGGTAACGCCCGTCGCGGCTCCACGGCACGCGCCCGGCGATCGCCAGAGCGGGAAGCCCCGCAGCCTCCGGAACGGGAAGCCCGGCGTCAGGTCCGGCGGGAAGCGTGTCCGCCCCGGTCTTGGCAGGGTTCAGCCGCACCGATACCGGCGGCTCCGCGTCGAGCGCCGCGCAGAGGGCCGCGCCCTCCGTCCCGCCGAGGTCGCGCAGGACCCGCTCCACGAATTTCGCAGGCAGCGTCATGCGCTATTTCTTCGCTTTGAGCGCGTCGAGGCGCGCGCAGATCCGTTCCAGCACCGCAGGGTTCGAGACGAAATCCTCGTGGTCCTTGTCCACGACGAGCACCTCGCCCTCGTAAATGGTGTCGATCCAGTGGTTGTATTTGTTGTTCAGCCGCTTGAGGTACAGTTCGTCGATGTTCATCTCGTACTCGCGGCCGCGCTTGCGGATCTGCGAAATGAGCGTCGGGACGCTCGCCTTGAGGTAGATCAGCAGGTCGGGTTTGGGAATGAGCGTCGTCACCAGCCGGAAAATCTTCATGTAGGTCTCGATGTCGCGCGTGGCCATCAGCCCCATTTCATGCAGGTTGTCGGCGAAGATGTGCGCATCCTCGTAGATCGTGCGGTCCTGGAAGATCACCCCCGACTTGCAGTCGGAGATCATGTCCATCGTCTGCTGGATGCGGCTCCCGAGGAATGAAATCTGAAGATTGAACGCCCAGCGGTTCATATCCTCGTAGAAGTCGCCGATATAGGGATTGTCGCACTCCTCGAGGTAGCACTTGGCGTCGTAGCGCTTCGTAAGGATCTGGGTAAGCGTCGTCTTGCCGCTCCCGATGTTTCCGGCTATGGCTATGTACATGGCAGTATAGGTGTTATTTTACGTTTCTCATTCGTTTTCCGGTCTCCGAAGCGCATATCCCGCCGCCTTCGGCCTCGTTTTACAAGCCTGACTCCACCCGGCTAAAAGCCGGGATTCAGGGGCGATGCAAAGTCACTGCATCCGGACTCAATTCCACGCTTCCATTCCCAAAAGCCGTTTCTTAAACGGCCCTCGGGTGGGGGTTTCTCGCAGCGCGGCCAAAATGCGGACAGACAGCCTCAAAGGGTCTGTTCGGTCTGAAAAGCCAGTATCTCGTCGGCCACGCGGCGGTCGTTCACCAGCCGCGGAACCTTGTTTTTACCCCGCGCGCGCATCCACGCGAGGAACCGCCCCCGCTCCACGACCGTCAGGCGCTGGCGTTCGAGCGTGGTCCGCCGCTTGGCGTCGTAGTCCGAATTGACGGCCCGCAACTCCCCGTCGAGCGCCTCGGCGAAACGTTCGAGGCTGTCCGGCTCGCGTTCGAACTCCACGATCCACTCGTGCGCGCCCCGTTCGCGGAGCGACATGTAGCACGGCGCGACGCTGTATTCGCTCACGACGGCCCCCGTCTTCCGGCAGGCGGCCAGCAGCGCATGCTCGGCGTTGTCGACGATCAGCTCCTCACCGAAAACGTTGATATACTGCCGCGTGCGGCCCGCGAAGCGGATGCGGTAGGGATTCGTCGAGGTGAATTCCACCGTGTCGCCGATCTCGTAACGCCACAGGCCGTTGTTCGAGGTGATCAGCACGGCGTAGACCTTGCCGCACTCCACGCCTTCGAGCGGCACGATCTGCGTCCCGCTGCGGAACTCGAAGAAGGTTCCGTAATCCAGCATCAGCAGCATGTCGCTGCGCGACGGGTCGTCGGCCATGGCGAAGAATCCCTCCGAAGCGTTGTAGGTCTCCATGTATTTCATCTTCTCCGAAGGGATCAGCTCCTCGAACGACGTCCGGTAGGGCGCGAACTCCACGCCTCCGTGGGCGAACATCTCCAGCCCGGGCCACACCTCCAGCAGATTTTTCCGGCCCGTATACTCCAGCACGCGGCGCATCAGCGCGAGGTTCCATGACGGGACGCCCGCAAAGGCCGTGATCGGTTCGCCGACGCACTGGCGGCAGATGGCGGCGCACTTCTCGTCGAAATCGGGAATGATCGCCGTCTCGGTCCGCGGCGCCCGGAACCAGCCGCTCCAGAAGGTCGTCTCGTGGATCAGCAGCGCCGAGAGGTCGCCGACCAGGTTGCGGCCCTCGCGGCTGCACGACCCGCCGAGCGTCAGGGTCTTGCCCTCGAAAACGCGGGTCTTCGGATTGTTGGCCGAAAAGACCGTCGCCACGTCGCGCATGCCCAGCGTATGGTTCCACCACAGCGACTCCATCGTCACGGGAATGTATTTGCTCCTGTCGGAGGTCGTGCCCGACGAACGGGCGAACAGCGACACCCGACCCGGAGCCGTGACGCTCCGCACGCCCTCCATCATCCGTTCGATATAGGGCTTGAAGGTCTCGTAGTCGAAAGTCTCCACCTGCGACTGGAACCGCTCCACCGAACGGATATGCCGCAGGTCGTAGCGGTCGCCGAACTCCGTGAAGCGTCCCCGGCGCAGCAGCTGCCGGAACATCCGCGCCTGCGTCTCGACAGGACGGCGGCGAAAACGGTCGATGGCCCGCTCGCGCTGCGAGAACCAGGCTTTGAGAATTATGTTTCGAAAAGACATGATGCGCTGCAATTCAGAATTGTGAATTCTGAATTGTGAATTCTTAATTAAAATAATACCCTACCTTCCCCACCGAACCGGGCATGGCGAAGACCACCACGCGGTCGTAGGGGATTATTTCCATGTTGTCGACGGCGATGAAAACCTTGTCGCCGCGGACGATGCCGCCGATGATCGTATCCTCCGGCAGCCCGAGGTCCTTGATCCGCACCTTCGTGGCCGGGGAGTTGGGTTTCACGATGAACTCCAGCACCTCGGCGTCGCTCCCCGTCAGGCATTTGATGGCCTGCACGTCGGTCGACATCGTGAAGCGGAAAATGTTCGACGCGGTAACCAGCTTCTTGTTGATGATCGTGTCGATGCCGATCGACTCGGCGAGGTTTATGTAATTGAGATTCTCGACCTCGGCGATCACCTTCTTGACCCCCATGCGCTTGGCGAGCATCGCCGCCAGGATGTTGGTCTCGCTGCGCCCCGTCACGGCAACGAAGGCGTCCATGTTCGAAAGCCCCTCCTCCATCATCGCCTCGGTGTTGCGGCCGTCCTCGTTGATGATCAGCGTCTTGTCGAGCGTCTCGGCCAGCCGGTAGGCCTTCTCGGCGTTGTAGTCGATCAGTTTGATGTTCACCTCGTCCTGCAACTCGGTGGCGATGCGGATGCCGATGCGCGAACCGCCGAGGATCATCATGTTCTTGATCTCGATGTTCGACTGACCCGAAAACTCCATCACCTCCCGCACGGCGTCCTGACGCGCGATGACATAGATCACGTCGCCCTCCATGAACTGTTCGCCCTCGCGCGGAATGATCGTCTGCCCGCCGCGCGTGATGGCCACCGTGCGGTAGCTCAACGGGGCCTGGTCGTCGTCGAAGCCCGTGAGCACCTCCCCCACCAGCGGCGAGGCCGGTTCGAGACGGAAAACCACGAGCGAGAGTTTGCCGCTCGAAAAATCGACGTACTCCGTGGTCGAAGTGTGTCCCAGCAGGTTGATCACCTCGCGGGCCGCGACCTTCTCGGGGTAGAACAGGTAGTCGATGCCCATGTCGATGAACATCTCCTTGTTGTTTGGTTCGAGGTATTCGTTGTTGTCGATGCGGGCGATGGATTTCCGCGCACCGAGCTTCTTGGCCAGCATCGCCGCCACGACGTTGTCGTTCTCCTCGTGGTTGACGGCGATGAACAGGTCGCATTTGCGCACCGAAGCCTCGCGCAGCACGGCGAAGGTCGTAGAGTCGCCCTCGACGGTGATCACGTCGGCTAGACTGCCCACCTCGGAGAGCAGCTTCTGGTCGCTGTCGATGATGGTGATGTCGTGGCCGTTGCCGCTGAGCATACGGGCCAGGTGACTGCCCATCTCGCCGGCACCCGCTATCACGATTTTCATAGTTGCGTCTGTTTAGTCAGCACAATACGTCGCCCGGAAGGTCCGGGCAACATTTTTGCAATTTATCTTACAAATGTATACATTTGTCCCCGAAACCCCAAATTTCGGGTAGTAAAAAAACGGAATCCTATGCCAACGTGGTTAATCCTCCTGC
>JAEWQO010000113.1 GCA_023460315.1 Actinomycetes bacterium | reverse complement strand
GGCAGGGTCGTAGCCGAAGCCCTTCTCGACGATCTCGCCTGTTTCCGGGACGAATGCGGCCGCCGTGATGGATCGAGCGTGTACGTCGAGCCCGATGCTGGTACGATGGTTCATGGCTGGAACCTCCCGTGAGTTGTGGCGTGGACGATCTCTACAGACCGAATCCTAACCCACGTTGCCCCGAAGAGGGCCCTGATCCACAGAGCGAGGTTCCAGTCGCTCTACATATTGTCTAGCAATCCCACCAGACCCGCCGAAAAACCAGATGAGGAGCATTCCAGACACGCAGAGAAGAGGTGCAGCCTGATACAGCACGCGAAACGTGCCCCACGGAGCCATGCGAACAATGGCATAGAGGGCGACAGGTGCAGCCAGCAGGCCAAGTGCGTTGCCCCAAGCACTTTCCAACCCCGGATTGTTCGAAATGCCAAGTCCCCCCAGAAGAGCGGACCATGTTGCAGCTGAAATGAAAATGCACAGCAGCAAGCCCGCGATCATCTTCCAGTTTTGAAAAACGATAGCTTGGGTCCTGTCCAGCAGATCGTCCCCTTCGGCGACGGGCCTCATGCCAATCGGAAAGCTGGACCGGGGAAGATGCGCCGATACAAGCAACGCCACGACCATCACGAAGAGGGAGCCCTCGGCAAACGCCGTCGAAAGAGCCAGCGCCACCAGCTTGAGTATGGCCCCTCCTATGCCGGCAAGCGACATGAGACCCATGGAATCCTTCTCTGACAAGGTTGCATACAAACAGCCCCATCTGACTATTGCCGCACTGCAGCCAGCACCGAAGATTGTGCCAAAGATCGCAAAGGTCAAACCCGGCAGAGACAGCAAGGAGGCCAAATAGCCCCCTAAAACGCCGAAGATCGCAAAGAACACGCCAAGAGCAAGTCTCCCCTTCGGCGCGCGCACAGAAAGCACGCCGCGGACCGCAAGAACAAGACTGCTAGCAATCGTGCCCACAAGCGCCGACTGATAAAAGAGGCTGGCGCATTCAACCTCTCCGAAAAACGAACTCGCGGCAAGAGGGTTGTCGACGCAGATGAACATGACGGCAATCAGGCCGCCAATGCCGACATAGGTGTGATGCCCCTTGCTTGTTTTCGACAACGCCATCCATCCTCCCCAAGATGCGATCATTCTATCATCTGACATCTTATGTGACCCCCTTCGGCCAAAAATCACCCGTTCGGGTGACAGGCTCATCCCCAATGCCCCCATCGGGTGATACCGGCTTGAGGTCTGGTTGTTTTACCTTGAGTGTCGAGCCGTGAACATCGGTTCGACACTCAAGGAGCAGGAGGAAAGATGTCAAAGCGATTGCCTATCGACCGACGCCAATTTATCGGGTTTGGCGCCCTTGCAGCAGCAGCTGCAGCCACCACAGGACTTGCGGGCTGCAGCCCCCAGACCGCGGCGAAAGAAACATCCACGGATGCCGGAACCAGTGAGGCCGCAGCTGAAGGAACACCAAGTTTTCTCGTCGCGCCCGAGCCCATTGACGATGCCGACATCACGAAAACCATTGAAACAGACATTGTCATTGTGGGTAGCGGCGTTGCCGGACTTGCCGCTGCGCGCGCGGCCACCGAGAAGGGAGTTTCGGTAGCCATCATCGAAAAAGGCGCGACATGGCAATACCGCAGCGGTCAATACGGAGTTCATGGCAGCCAGGTCCAAAAGGCCGCAGGCATGGACTTCGATGCCCAAGCCGCGGTTGCAGACCTGATGAAAGAAATGGGATATCGACCCGATCAGCGTCTTTGGAACCATTGGCGGAACGAAAGCGGCAAAGCCCTCGATTGGCTCCTCGAACCTGCTGGCACCAATTTTGAGTTCCTTCTCGGAACGGCCACAACATACGATCCCTCCAAGATCACCTTGGTAGCACTTCATTTTCCAGCGCCCGAGTCCTACAATGCAAAAGTCGAGTACAGCCCAACCTATCCCGAAGCAACCATGGCTTTCATTCCCGATCAGAAAGCCATCCTTGAACTCACCTATCAAAAAGCAGTAGACGCAGGTGCCGATTTCCACTTCGCAACATGGGCTCGCCAACTTGTTCGCGAAAATGGCGAAGGGCGCGTCGAAGGCGTTATAGCCCAGGATCAAGATGGCGCTTACCTCAAGTTCAATGCTTCAAAAGCAGTCATCATGTGCGCAGGAGATTATGGCAATAACGCGGAAATGGTCAAATATTACTGTGGTGGACGCACCTACTCGACATTTTTTGGCAACATCGATGCGGATGGGGAAATCACCAATACGGGCGACGGACAGTGCATGGCTTCTTGGATCGGGGCGAAAATCGAAGACGGGCCCCACGCACCCATGACCCATACGCTCGGCACAGCCCTCGGCACCGACGCATTCTTTCTCGCAAACACGAACGGGTTCCGCTTCTGCAATGAAGATGTTGCCGGGCAGCAGCTTTCCACTCAGCTTTATCGCCAGCCTAACGCCTACGCATGGCAGATCTTCGATGACAAATACCCAGACCAGGTTGAAGCCATGGCCGCAGCGCACGGCAGCGTCAACCACGTGGTTGACGAAGCTCAAAACCCTCATCTCGACGGCGCTTCCCTCACCATTGGCAGAACAGCCTTCACCAGCCGAGAGGAAGTCGAAGCGACCGAGGGAATCATCATCGCCAATACCCTTGAAGAGCTCGTTTCCAAGATGGACCTCAGCGACCAAGCACAGAAGGACATGCTTGCATCTATCGCGCATTACAATGACTTGTGTGCCGCAGGAAGCGACACCGATTTCGGGAAGGTTTCAACGCGCCTGTTCCCCATTCAAACTCCGCCATTTTACGCTTGTCAGATGGCCGCTGGCGTGCAGTTGGTATGCTTGGGAGGCCTGACCGTTGATCCCGAGACCTTGAATGTTCTCGATCAGGAGTTCAAGCCCATCGAGGGACTGTACGCAGCGGGCAACAACATGGGCGGGCGCATCCTGCAAGACTACCCCGTCACCATTGGCGGCGTTTCCCATGCAACCGCACTCTTGTTTGGCAAAATGGCCGGGGAGGTAACGGCGGCCCTTTAGCATACCCCTCGCTTTTTCGGCAAGAGATGGGCAACAAAACCACGTCATGTCATCCCTTTGAAGAACAATTTGCTACCATAGGATCAAGGCACGGCCAGCGGAAAGAGGACGGAACACCGCAGTCCCGCCCTCTTTCCGCGAGGCTCGTGGCAACACTGGTCTCTCTACGCAGAACAGAGGTTTGAAATGAAGGAAGACGTTCAGGTTCTCGATCATGCCACCGATATCATGAAAGCACTCAAAACGGGTGTGCTCATTACGGGCAAGGCCGATGGACAGGTGAATCCCATGACCATTTCCTGGGGCGTTTTTGGGATCGAGTGGGCACGGCCCATTTTCACCACCTTCGTGCGCACGGGCCGCTTCACCCATGACCTCATCGAAAAGAATCCCGAATTCACCGTAAGCGTGCCGTTCGGGGCATTCGACAAAAAGATCCTCGGCGTCTGCGGCAGCACATCAGGCCGCGAAACGAACAAGATAGAAAGGCTCGGACTTACCCTTGTCGAGCCGAGCGTCACGTCTGTCCCAGGCATCAAGGAACTGCCCCTCATACTCGAGTGCCGCGTCGTTTACAAACAGGACCAGGATCTCAGCGCAATGTCGGAAGACTTCAGAAACTCCTATTACCCGCACGACATCCCAAGCAGCGCATTCGGCGCGAACAAAGACACGCATACGGCTTATTACGGAGAAGTTGTCGCAGCGTACATCGTTCGCTAAACAGAGGAGACCTTCATGGGAGAAGCAAGGCCGTTTTCGAGAATTGTCCACGTGCTGCTCGCGTTCACGCTCGCAACGAGCCTTGTTCCCCTTCTGGCACACGGGGAAAGCGTCCAGCAAGAAGAAGGCATCGTCGATCAGCTGGCTCAGTCGAACGCCGAGGACATGGCGCGCTTTACCATCACCGGCAATCTCAACGACTTGCGGGACATCGATGCCTACGACGGGACCGAATCGGCGCCGCAACGGCAAAGATCGATCCTTCCCGATACCTATGATCTGCGCGACGAAGGCGTGGTGACCTCTGTCAAGTTTCAGAATCCCTGGGGAACATGCTGGGGCTTCGGAGCCATCGCCGCCTCCGAGATAAGCATCATGTCCGAACTGGGGTTGACCGTCGACGACGGAGAGGTTGATCTTTCCGAGCTCCATACCGCCTGGTTCTCCTACACGCCCCTTCCCGAAGATGCCGGCTCGCAGGCAGGCGAGGGCAACCACACGGTGTCAACCGATCCCAGCACACTTCTCAACCAAGGAGGCTTTGCCTTCACCGCCACTTCAATTTTCTCTTCGGGAATCGGGCCGGTTAGCGAAGCCGAGGTCCCCTACCGCAATGCAGAGGGATACACCGTCAACGACTCGCAAGGCAACCCCATCTACTACGCTCCCAACGGCACCTGGGCGGTGGACGAGAGCCTGAGATTCGCCCAAACCCTCGAACTTGAGAACAGCTTCGTTCTTCCCACCCCGGCCAGCAGGGACGAAAGCGGAGCCTACCAGTACAACGAAGAGGGCACCCAGGCAATCAAGGAAGAGCTGATGGCGGGACGGGGAGTCGCAATCGCGTTTGCCGCAGACACGTCGCGGCCGGGACAGACCGACCCCGCCACATACCTCAACACCGACACCTGGGCGCACTACACGTACGACAGCACGGCATCGGCAAATCACGTCGTGACCATCGTGGGATGGGACGATGATTACAGCAGGGACAACTTCCTCCCCGGGCACGAGCCCGACCAAAACGGCGCCTGGATCGTCAAGAACAGCTGGGGAGCCAGCGACGTGGATTTTCCCAACAGAAACCCCGGAGGGTGGGGACTCGAGGGAACCGGATACTTCTATCTTTCCTACTACGACATGAGCCTCGTGGATCCGGAATCGTTTGAATATTACACCGATACGTACGGGCAGCCTGCCGAGTACTATCTCATTGACCAGTACGATTTCATGCCCTCGACGGGCGTGACTGCCGAATCGACCACAACGCCTTCCGCGACGGCCAACGTGTTCCAAGCGAGCGAGCGACAGAACGTCCGATCACTCTCGTGCGAAACGGCACGCCCCGGCACGAACGTGACGTATGAGCTGTTTCTCTTGGACGACGGCTACGCCAATCCGACCGACGGCGAACTGCTGGCCACCGTGAACGAAACGTATGCCTATGGCGGATATCACCGGACACAGCTGGGCGAGGGGTTCCCCATGGAGCAGGGCCAGCATTACTCTGTCGTGGTCACACAGCAGCAGGGATCGAACTATGAGATCGTGGTCGACAAGGCGATCAACCGAGCAGGGATGGACTACCTCAACGAGCAGCATCCGGAGCTGGACTATCAGCGCTACGCCGTCGGCATCGTGAATGAAGGCGAGAGCTTTTTGCAGGAAAATGGATTGTGGACAGACTGGACCGTTTGCATTGAGGAACTGAAGCAGGCCACCATTGCAGCGGAGGGGGGAGACTTCTATGACTATGACAACTTCGCCATCAAAGCATACGCCGATCCCCTTGACACTCCCACTCCCGATACAGCCATCGTTCCCGACCTGAACGCCTTGACCGAAGCGGAAGCGTTGTCCGCCCTTGAACAAGCAGGGCTGATAGGAGCTGCCGGGGCGGCAGACTATTCCGATGCCATCGAAGCTGGCCGCGTCATGCGCCAAGACACCGCAGCGGGAACGGAAGTCGATCAGGGGAGCACGGTGACCTATCACCTCTCCCTAGGGACATATCCTGGGGTCAGCCCCGTCGAGAACCCGTCGAACGGCACTTCCGGCAATCGACTTTCTGCAACGGGCGACGGCACCGCGCCCTTGACGACCGCCCTTGCCACCCTCTCGATCGTGTGCTTCGTCACCGCCTTCGTCGGCAGGCGTCCAGCGATGGCCCGAAGGGGATCGGACAAGAGACACTCCCTGAGATGAGCACGGGCGACACGTGATGGCCGAAAAGGGGGGCGACGCGCCCAAAACGCGCCGATTGTGACATCGAGACGAAGAGCCGGCCCGACTTTGTGGCCTCTATACCTTCAGGCATGATCACGCATCCCTTTCAGAAGCCTCTGCCCTTTCAGAAGCCTCTGATCAGGCGATTTGCAGAAAGCGAAATGGATGTGTTTCATCGCGCCCGCTTGATGGCCGCAATCGCACTTTCGACTGTCACACTTGGTGCGAAAATGGCACCGCCACGGGGAGATCCGCGGACAGAGACCCATCTCTTGCCATGTTCGTCACACTTGATGCGAAAACGGCACCGATATGGGGAAGGCACTTGGCCTTTCGATCCGTCGGCCTCGCCACCAGCGATATCGACGGCGAAGGACCGACGTCGCGGAAGGTTGTCGCCGGGAATGCTGCAGAGGTGGCACTCGCCAGAAGTAGCGAAGGACCGGAATGTTTCACGTGAAACATTTGTTCTCCAAGACAACACACGAACATCCCCGCCCCGTACGTACATCGCCTTGCTTCACCTCACATGACGCGACCTGCCTTGCTTCGCGTCGCATGATGGGGCCTCGCCTTGCCACACCTCGTCCCGCGTCGCATGATGGGGCCTCACCTCACCTCGCCTCGCCTTGCCACACCTCGTGTCGTCTCGCGTCGCATGACGCGACCTCGTCTCGCGTCGCACGACGGGACCTTACCTCGCGTCGCAAAGGCAAGCCTACGACACCCGCTGCCTACCCCTCAAAAAGGAGGCCGCAATCCCTGAGGGGTTGCGACCTCCTTTCATCAGGGGAACAGCCTGGCGCCTTCCCTCGACACACCGGAACGTCGTCCAGCCAGCATGTTTGCTGACAACCTCAAAAGCTACCGGCGACAGCCAAAACGACAGGGACGGATCAGCGCTCGTCCATTGCCACATACATGCGCTTGTCTCGGCGCGTTGACTTGTAGGCAGGACGGACGATGCGCTTGCCTGAAACAATCTCTTCGAAACGGTGGGCTGCCCATCCCGACATGCGCGCGCAAGCGAACAGAGGAGTGAACAGATCCTCGGGGATGCCCATCATGGAATACACGAAGCCTGAATACATGTCGACGTTCGCGCACATGTCCTTGCTTGTCCCCTTCTCCTTGAGAATGACTTCGGGAGCAAGACGCTCGACGCTCTTGAGCAAAGCGAATTCGGATTCATACTCGGTGCCCACGGCCAGCCTCTCGGCGAACCGCTTGCAGATGACGGCACGTGGGTCGGACTTCGTGTACACGGCATGTCCCATGCCATACACCAGCCCCGTCTTGTCGAACGCTTCCTTTCGGACGATCTTCGCCAGATAGTCGGCCACCTGACCCTCATCCGACCAGTCAGCCACATGTTCCTTGATGTCCTTCTGCATGGCCAATACCTGGTGGTTCGCACCACCATGCTTGCGCCCCTTGAGCGATCCAATGGCGGCGGCATAGGTTGAATAGGGATCGGTGTCAGAGGAGGTCAGCACGCGTGTGGTGAACGTCGAGTTATTGCCTCCGCCATGTTCGGCGTGCAGGCATAGCATGATGTCGAGCATGCGTGCCTCTTCGGGAGTGAACTGGCGATCGGCGCGCAACATGGAAAGGATGGTCTCGGCCGTTGACTGGCCCGGGATGAAGCGGTGCATGATCATGGTCTCATGTTCATAGCGAGCGCGCTTGGCATAATATGCGAGCACCATGATGCGCGGCAGGCGGGAAATGAGCGAGATAGCTGCATGAATCTCCTGCTCGGCAGAACGATTCTCAGGATCAGGGTCGCAGGCGTAGAGCAGAAGTATCGTACGTGCAAGCATGTTCATAATATCGGGCGGGGTTTCACGCATGATCATGGATGCCGTGAAGCCGTCTGGAAGCTCCCGCTGGTCGTCGATGGCGGCAATGAAGCGGTCAAGCTGCTCGCGTGTCGGCAGTTCCCCCATAAGCAGAAGGTAGGAGACTTCCTCGTAGTTGAACCGCCGTTCAGAAAAGTCGTCTCCCAGGAGGTCGAAGATATCGTAACCTCGGTAGCGAAGATGCCCCTCGTCAGCAATTTTCTCATTGTCAGAAACGATGTATCCATGCACGTTGGCGATGTTGGTCAATCCCGCAATCACGCCGGTACCGTCTGCATTGCGCATGCCTCGTTTGACATCATATTGTTCGTAGAGCGCGGGGTCGACAGTATTGATTGACTTGAAGTTTTCATACAGGGCGATTTTTTTGTCGTCACTCATGGGTATAACCTTCCTGCCGCCAATGCGGCCCCTCTCCCACGCAGGCATAAAACAGGCGCTGCCGGGCGCTTCCCCTTCAATGGTTGGAGCGATTCGCATATGAAGCGGCCGGCCATCCACACCCTTCCGCACCGGCTGTGCGGGGCGTTTTGAGGGCCAGACGCTGCTCGTATTCTTTAGTATGATAAAGCGTTTTGCCTGTCCAGGCAATCCAGCCGGCCAATTTGCGTCGCAAAACCACAGGGCACGCACCGGAACGGCGCCCAAACAGACCCCGCTCAGCCTTTGCAAACGACGAGGAGAGGCCGCAGTCTCATGTCCACCATCGCAAAGATATCGGGCTTTGCTGCATCCGGCCGCACCGCGCCGCGCCTCAATCACGCATCGGCACATCGCTTGCAGCCGCCGGCAAGAAACCTTTTCTATCAGGCCCAATGCTGCCTTCCGGCCAAGAGTGCCAGCGACACGGGACTTTCTTCAAGGCCTCGTGTCGCAAATCTTGAATGATGCCTGGCCACGCCTATCTGCGAATGATGTCGAGAATGTCAGGGTTCTCCTCGATCAAATCGAGCAGGCAAGCCACCACCGCCGGATCAAACTGTGTGCCCGCTCCGACACGCAGCTGATCGATCGCATCCTCAATGGTGAGGTGAGCCCGATATTGCCGGTCGGAAGTCATGGCGTCGAAAGCATCCGCCACCGCAACGATGCGCGCGCTGAGTTCGATGTCCTCGCCAGCCAAACCATCGGGATATCCCTTGCCGTCAAACCGCTCGTGATGGTGGCGTATTGCAGGAACAATGTCTTCAAACATGGACACAGCCGACAGGATCATGGCACCCTTGACCGGATGTCGCTTGATTTCTTCATACTCGGCCGCATCAAGCGTGTCGGTCTTGAGCAGGATATCATCAGCCGTCCCAATCTTGCCGATGTCATGGAACAAACCGGCCACACGCAACTCTTCCAATTCCTCCGCGCCGAATCCGCTTGCCCTTCCAATCTCGACCGCCAAGGCCGCAACGCGATCCGAATGGCCCCGCGTGTATTCGTCCTTCGCGTCAACCGCCAGGCGCAACACTTCAACGGTGTCCATATAGCGCTGCTTGAGCTGAGCGTACGTCTCATGCAACTCATCGTTCTTGGTGTTGACAAGCGAATGGAGAAACGCGTTGCTGATGGACGACGCCGCCTGGTGGGCATAGATTTCCAACAGTTTGATGCCGTATTCGCTTGAAACATTGCGAGCATAAATGACGCCCAAAGAACGATTCTGCTCATCGCACAGCGGCAGCACCACTCCCTCGGGAGCATAGGTGAGCTGGCACTCGGTGCGGGCGCGGCCCACCGCCTCCATGAGTTCATGGTCGAGCATGCCCGCAAACGAATCAACCGACACGCGGTACATGCCGATGCCGCAGAAGATGCTCTTGCGGTCCTTGGGTTCGTAGCCCACCCCCGCCACGGCGCCAAAGGACTCAGGCACCTCATCGATAAGGACGAACGCATCCTCGCCGTTCACCAAGGGCAATATCTGCTGAAGTATCTCCTCGAGTATGTTCCCGATCGGCTGCAGCTGATATATCTTCGGAACGGCTCCCAGAATGCTGTTGAGGCCGTCCTGAAACTGTTTGATGGTGCGCATCTGGCTGATGGACTTGATGCCCGATTCAACCAGGAGCTGCAGCTGGTCCGTCCGGTCGCTCTTCTCGCAGTAAGCCTGGATGTCGAGCGACTTGAGCGTACTCACGGGCGGGGCGAGGTCCTTGTGACCCGTGAGCAGCAGAATATACAGCTCATAATCGGTCTTGCGAATACGTCCCACCACCTCGTCTCCATGGATGGGCTCCATAAAGTAATCGAGGATAAGCAGGTCATAGTGCTCACGCTTTAACTCGTCAAGGGCCTCGAGCGGGTTGGTGAATCCCTTGCACCAATACCCGCTGCGAGCCAACATGGCAACGACGGTGTCAATGATGCCCTCTTCGTCATCCACAACCATGATCTTGTAATCGCGAGAGATTTCCTGGCCGTAACGCTTGCGCATATAGTTCCACCTCTACTTTTCCGCCAGAGGAATCTGTATGAAGAACGTGGTGCCCGATCCCGGTTCGGTCTCGAACCACATCTTGCCTCGAAACATGCCCTTCACCGTGCTATAAGACATATACAGGCCAAGCCCCGTTCCATGCTTGCCCTTTGTGGTCGTCATCTCTTTGAACAGCAGCTTTTGGACATCCGGAGAGATGCCCTCGCCCTGGTCGGAAATGGAGAACTGAACGTCTCCATCGACTTGGTTCACCTTCAGCTGCACCGTTCCGCCAAGCCCATTATACGCTTGCACCGCATTGTCTATAACGTTATCCAAAATCTGGACAAGACTGTTTACATCGCCGAGAACAACCTGTTCGCGAGCTATATCTACCCTCACCTCAAGCGTGCAGCCGTTCTGGATAAGCTGATGCTGCATGAGTATCTGCGTGCGCTTGAGCACCTCCCCAATGGTGAAGGGATCGTGGTTCTGCTCGCTGAACTGAACCGCCTGGCCTTTGACCGTGGAGATGATGTCGGACATGTAAGAAAGCTGGGCCTTCATCTTGGCAAGCCACTCATCCATGTCACGCGATATCTCGCGATGGTCGTCGTCAGTCACCTCGGGGTCGCCAATCGAATCCCGATACTCCGACACGAGGCACTGCACCTGATCAACCCCGCCCGAGATGGCCAAGATGGGACTCTTCAGATTATGGGCGATACCGCCGATCATTTGACCCAACGATGCCAGCCGCTCGCGTTCGAGCAAGATATCTTGATTCTCCTGCAATGCCTGCAGGTCAAGCACATGCTGTGTCACGTCCTTGAACAGCACGACGAGTGCCGGATATGACGCACTTTCCATAAGAGGCGTGTACTCAACCGTGTAATACAGCGGCTTGTCGCCAGAAAATGCGAGGTCAGCAACCTGAACTGCACCATATTCAAACGCATTCAGGATGTTTTGGCGCACCGAGGAAAGCTGCGAGGGCGAAAGCGCCATCCCCGACAGGACCTCGTCAATCTTGGCCTTGTGGCTTGAGGTCGACACGGCGTAAAAATGGCGAGAGAACGATTCGTTGCAGTCGATCATGCGCAGATCGCGGTCAATAACCACAAAACAGTCGGAAATGCGATTGATGACCGTACGCGTGGCGATGGGCACGATTTTGAGGAAGCTGAATCGAAACAGCGACACGAGGTAGATCAATATCGTGATCGTGAAGGCGATCGGTGTTGTGTACACATAGAATCCCGGAATATGCAGCGTATAGCAAATGTTCGCAACGGTGGGAATGAGCGCAGCGATAACGTTCAGAAGGGCCTGCAGCGAGAGCACCCCCGACGTTTTGATGGCCGTGTAGCAAAGAAGGGCCATGCCGCCGAAGAGACAGGCATAGGAATAGACGGCATAGACGATAAAGTAGGGGCCTTGGGTATAGCCAGTGCCCGGTTCATAGGAAAGATAAAACAGGTGGTGGAAGTCGTTCGTGAAAATGATGATCATGGTGATGACGGGAAGGACAAACAGCAACGCATAGGCTCTTGAAAAGCCTTTGAAGCTCTTCTGGTACGCCAGCCCAAGAAGCAACATGGTCACGGGAACCGATGAGGCGCCAAAATAAGCGAAGTTGTCAACGAAGACCGAAAGCCGCGGATCAAAGGCGACGTAGTTGCCCGCCAGAACAGCCGCGTTCCAAACAATGAGTTGAATGATTATGGTTATGAACAGATAGTGGAGCGTCTTCTTCTCCTTGGCAAAAAAAACATAGCACAGCATCGCGACAAGCACGATCAAGACGACCGTCAATATGAGCGACGAAACCGCATCCATGTCCTTACCTCCTATCGATTCCGACCCGGCGCGACGGCCGCTTCTATTTGAAGGAAATAGCGCTCAAAATAATCCCGGTCGGCCGTCGGCCAGGTAAATCCAAGGTCCCGAAGATCTTCTGATGTGACGTGGGAAGACGCCTCTGATCCCCGGGCATCTGATCCCTCCACGATATCACGCACGATGCCGAACAGGCCGCCGAAGTCATCCTGCGAACAGGCAAGCGCCCGCTCGGCAAACTCATCCGGGCTCAAAGGTTCTACGGCTCGGCCGCACGCATGCATGAGCGAGACCAAGCCCTCTAGGTCGAACTGCTGGTCATTGCGCAAATGGGCTATTCTTCGCGATGCGTGCGTGGACAGCAGTACCATCGCCCGCGCGCAGGCATCAACGGGAGTCATCTCAAATCGATCGTCCAATCCAGCCGGATAGCAACCCAGCCGCACAAACGCAGAAAGCCGCATGGCAAACGCGTTGCGATGGACATCGCGCTGGAACACGCCATCGGATGCGCGCCCCGTCAGGTTTCCCACACGGAATATCCGTCCCGAAAGCCCTTGGGCAAACGCATCGAGAACCAGGCCTTCGGCGAGGTGTTTGCTGCGGACGTACTCGTTGAAGACGACATCTTGTCCAACGTCGTAACCACGTTCGTCAAGCAGGCTTCCCCCCATCCCGGCAACGCTCATGGTCGACACATACATGAACTGAGCTTCCAGCATACGTGCCAATTCGAGCACCCGAAGGGTGCCCTCGACATTGACCCGCTCGTAATCGGCACGGTTTCCCACATGCTCGGTGATGGCGGCGCAATGAAACACCGCATCGGCGGGAGCAATCTTCAGAGCCAATTCCGCCAGGTCTTCGGACACATCGGCCCTCACGGCATGTGCTGCCGCGACTTCCGCAAAGCCGTAGGCAGCAAGCGCATCATCAAGCCGCATCTGAGCTTCGACCTCATCGCTGCCACGTACAAGACAGGCTATGTCGCGAGCTCCCTCCCGTGCGAGCTCCGCAACCAGATGGGCACCGAGGAAACCCGTCGCACCCGTGACGACCACGCGATCGATCGAAACGGGGGAAACCAGCTCATCCACCGCCGCGGCCGCGTTGCGTGACGCGAGCAACCTGGCATCAGCAACGCGCCCGTCCTGCCTTCCTTCGGAGGCACCCCGAAGCCCTTCCGGGCGCGCGCTGGCCTCTCCTGCGGACTCATCAGAGCGGATCAGCGCAAACAGATCTCCGAGGGTTGCCGCGTTGTAGAAATCCTGCGTGCGAAGAACCCACCCTCCGCGGGCAAGCCGCGCCTGAATCGCAATGATCGCAAGGGAATCCCCTCCCAAATCGAATACATTGTCTTCCAGGCTGATGCCGTCCACGCGTATAATCCGTTCGACCGTCCTCAAGAACCGCCGTTCATCTGCCGACAGACGTGTTCTTGCCGCCTTCGTCTGATCCTTTTCGGGCAAAGCTCTCATCTCAGATGCATCGACTGATGCCAGATCAGGCAACTGGGCTCGATCAACCTTGCCGTTGGAGGTCATGGGAAGCTCCTCGAGGCGCACATAGCGCGAAGGAACCATGTAGGAAGGCAGCTGCGAAGCCAAAGTCGTCCTCAATCTCGAAGGCTCAAGCACGCCTTCGCCAGCGAAATAGGCGACGAGCTGCTTCCGTTCGTCCTCCCCGCGCGCAACGACAACCGCCTCCTCAATCCCCTCGATCGCACAGAGGCATGCCTCGATCTCGCCCGGCTCGATGCGCAGGCCCCGTATCTTGACCTGATGGTCGGCCCGGCCGGCAATGTACAGCTCGCCCTTCTCGTCGAAGCAGCAGACGTCGCCCGACCGATACATGGTCGATCCGGGATGGAACGGATCCGGCAGGAAGCGGGACGCATTCAGATCGTCGCGCCCGATATAGCCAGGGGACACGCCAACCCCACCGATATACGCCTCGGCATAGGTCCCCAGAGGAACAGGCCTTAAGGCGTCATCGAGCAGATAGACGCGCGTGTTGGCGATGGGCCGCCCGATGCTCACCTGGTCTGACGCGCTCAAATCCTGGAACGACGTGTACACGGTCACCTCGGTCGGCCCGTATCCGTTCTTGATCGATGCCTGCGGCATGAGGCGCTTGCAAGCATGCACGAGGGGAAGCGTTGGCTTCTCCCCAGCAAGAACCACCGTTGCCAGCCGCCGTGCTGCGGCGGCAAACGCGTCGTCGCGGACCATGATCTGCATGCGAGAAGGCGTGGTCTGGATAAAATCAATCCGCTCCCGCTCAATGAGCCGGGCAAGCAGGTGCGGTTGGCGAAGCTCTTCCTCATCGGCAAGAACGGTGCGGCATCCATAGGTGAGCGGCAGAAGCGCGTCGGCCACAAAGATGTCGAATGACATGGTGGTCACCGAAACGACCGTCCATGACGGATCGTAGCCGATGCAGTCCGCCAGAGCCTCCCTCAGGTTCGCGACGCCCTCGCGCGTGAGCCGGGCGCCTTTCGGCGCCCCTGTCGACCCACTCGTGTAGATGACATATGCCGCATCCTTTCCTGCGGCCTCAACGCAGAGACGCACGCGTTCGGCACGCAGCTGCTCCGCGTCAAAGGAGCGGAAGGCGGCATTGATCGAGTCGATGCTCACAACTTGCACGTCTCCTGACACTGCCCGCTCGCACTCCGCGCGTGAGCCTTCGTCTGCCAGCACGAGGGATGCCCCGCTGTCGGCAAGCATATAGCCCTTGCGCTCTGCCGGATACGTCGGGTCGATGGGAAGATAGGCGGCTCCCGACTTGATGATCCCCAGCAGAACGGGCAACAGGTCGATGCCCCGATGCAGGGACAGCGCAACCAGGGAGCCCGGCCCAACCCCCGCTTCGGCAAGCGCACAGGCAAATCCGTCGGCCCTTCGGTCCAAGTCAGCGAATGTCAGCCGACCATCGGCCGCAACGACGGCTTCGTCGTCAGGACGCCCATCGGCAAGTTCCTCGATCCAAGCCGACAGAGGCTTCATGGCATACGGGCGTTCCGTGTCCGAGAACGTATGCACCACCAGGTCAAACTCATCTGGAGGCAACACGCTCACCCGATCGATCGGCTCATCGGGATGGAGGAACAGCGTCTCCACCATATGGGCGAAGCGATCGAGCAAGCGACGGGCCCGCTTTTCCGAAAACAGGTTTGAGTCATATTCGAGCCGACATGCCATGCCTTCTGGTCGCTCGTAGACAAACAAGGTCACATCGAGCTTCGAGGTGCCGGTCGCCACAAAGCGAGGAGAGGCGGATGCCCCGTCCAAGCACAGCGCGGCATCGTCGTTGCCAAACACGAGCATCGCGTCGAACAGCGGATTGCGACCCCGCTGGCGATCGACAGCCGCATCGGCGACAATGCGCTCGAAAGGATAGTCCTGATGGGCAATCGCCTCGCCCAGACTCTTGCCCACCCCCTCGAAGCACTCCCGCACCGTCTGGCCATCCGAGAACTCGCACCGAACGGGGAGCGTGTTGATGAAGGCGCCCACCAGGTGCTGCATCGCCTGTTGCGTCCTTCCGGAGACAGGCATTCCCACCACCAGTTCGGTCTGCCGGGCCATCCGGGACAGCACCAGGCCGAACGCGGTCATGAGAGCCCCCGTGGCCGTGGCTTTCTCGGCACGGACGAACGAGTGGAACGACTCGAGTCGATCGTGTGCAAGCCGCAGCTCGCACACGGCGCCCCGTCTCATGCCCGTGCGCGCGTGATCGGTGGGAAGAGCAAGCAGCGACGAATATCCCGCCATGCGCTGCCGCCAGTACGCCGCCTGTCGATCCAAGGCACCTGACGCGAGCCGGCCCTGCATCCACACCGCGCAATCCTTGTAGTCCACCGGCAAGGGCGGCAGGTCCTCTCCGTGATAAAATGCCGCGAAATCGGCAAGGACCGCCTCGAGTCCTGCCTGATCACACACAGCATGATGAAAATCGAACAGAAGGGCGTGGCTCTTGGGCGTGCGCAGGGACGTCAGGCGCACCAAGGGGGCATGCCCGACGTCGAAGGGCCGCACGCGCTCTTCTGCACACGCCGCAATGCGGCCTTCGGCACAGGCGACGGATTCAAAGGGCAGCTCCACCCTCCGGTGCACCTGCTGAAGGACCTCGCCAGAACGAACGTGCAGCGATGTCCGCAAGGCCGCATGGCGGTCGATGAGCTTGCGCAATGCCGTGCGCAGCCTCGTCTCGTCGAGGCTCCCGTCAAACACGAACAGGGCGGGAACGTTATAAGCTGTCGACGAGGGGTCTTCGTTCGCGGCAAGCATCATGCGCTGCTGCGTCGGCGTGGCAGGATAGTATTTGCGCGAGGCGGCTGGCTTGATCGGCTTCCGATAGCCCGCTTCGGCGCTATCGACGAGACGGGCACAGGCGGCGAGCGACGGCTCGCGATAGACATCCGCAAGATCAATGTCCACGTCAAAGACATCGGACACCTCGGCAATCATGCGCACGATCGACAAGGAGTCTCCGCCAATCTCGAAGAAATGATCGTCGCGACCAACCGCATCCAATCCCAGCAGACGTTCCCACAGCTGCGCGAGTGATCGCTCCGTGTCGGTTTCCGGAGCCAGGATCGAATCCCTGCTCCTTTGAGGCTTCGGCAGGCGGCGGCGATCAAGCTTCTCGCTCGCCGTGAGAGGGATCTCGTCCAGCTCCATCAGATAGGCGGGAACCATGTAGAAGGGAAGCGTGTCGGACAGGCGCGCCCTGATAGCGGCGACGGGAGGCACCTGGTCTCCCACCACATACCCACACAGGCACGTGCGTCCCCCGGACTCTTCATGCGCGACAACCGCAGCGGAACGAACTCCCTCAATTTCCAGCAAACGGTTCTGAACCTCGCCCAACTCAACGCGATAGCCACGGATCTTCACTTGCTGGTCGATACGCCCGAGAAACTGGATTTCGCCTCGGGGGTACCAACGGCCCAGGTCTCCCGTGCGATAAAGCCTTTCGCCAGCAACAAACGGAGACGGAACGAAACGCTCTGCCGTCAGCTCATCACGTGCCACGTAACCGCGTGCAACTCCGGCACCACCGACATAGAGCTCACCGGGCACGCTGATGGGAACGGGGTTCCGGTGGGGATCAAGAATATAGACATGCACGCCGTTCATCGGTCGTCCGATGTTGACGTCCGCGCTGTCGGTCACATCGCAGCACGAAGCCGCGATGGTTATTTCGGTCGGCCCGTAGAAGTTCGTGACATGGGAAGAGGTTGCCTGCCGAATGCGCCTGAGCAGCTCCGGAGGAAGCACGTCGGCACCGAGGCCGATCTCACGAAAGCCCCGCAGCGCATGCATGCCTGACGGAGTTGAGAGGATCATTTCCATGCGTCCCGGCGTCACCATCATGAGATCGACGCGCTCCGCCTCGATGAGTTCGCACAGCTCGGCAGGATAATCGGCCTGATGGTCGTCAGCAATTACCAGGGTTCGCTCGGCGAACAGGCCTAGTGCCGCTTCCATGACGTTGATGTCAAACGATATCGGCCCGGCGCAAAGCATCCGGCCCCCCTGCGTGCGCTCCCACGTTCGGCGCAGAGACAACACGAAATGAGCTATCTGGGCATGTTCGACCACCACGCCCTTCGGGGTTCCCGTCGACCCTGACGTGTAGATGATGTATGCCGCCTGACCAGGACTGGGAGACCGCTGCTCCAGCGGGGGGCATGCGGCGCTGCCGCCGACGGCCGCATCGGCTTCCTGACGCATGAGGCATGCCGGCGCGGCGCCCTGCTTTTCGTGCGTCCCCGATCCTTCGGCGGAAATGCCGGACGGAAGGATGTCGGCCCGGCAATCCAGCTCCGAGAGCTGGTCGGTTCCAAGCTTGATGACCGTGACCGCCGAGGGGAACGCTCCGCCCCACCCAACCGACGATCCCTCCCCGGACAGCGCAAAGCGCGCACCTGACTCGGCCAGCATATAGTGCACGCGCTCTTCAGGCAGCGCCTTGTCGATCGGCATGAATGCAGCTTTTGCCTTCAGCACGCCCAGCATGGCCACGTAGTACAGGGCACTGCGCGGCAGGGCCAAGGCAACCACCGAACCCGCTTCGACACCGTGGCTGAGAAGCAGGCGAGCGACATCGTCAGAAGCTCGGTCGACTTCTGCGACCGTCTCTGTCTTTCCATGATATGACAGTGCCGCAGCGGCCGGATTTTCGACCACACGGCGCCTCCAGAGGCTCACCAAATCGGTTCGGGCAAACCCATCCTCGGTGTCGTTGAAGGAAACGAGTACCTTGTCACGCTCGTCACGCGAAAGGATGTCAAGCTCGAACAGGCGCTTATCGGGATGTTCAACCGCATCGGCAATAAGGTTGCAAAGATGCTCGTGAATGAAGTCGACCTCTCGGGCCGCAAAGAGGGGCGATAGATAATCGTAATCGAGAACGAACCGGCCATTGTCTTCTCGATCATTCCAATGGACATTGAGCGAGGACGTCTGGTGGCCGCTGAAGTGCCAGCGGCCCTCGTAGGTGAATGAGCGCTTCTGCTTCTCAAACGTGCCCACCTGATAGGACAGAGCTATGTCATAGAGCTGCCCAACGTCGCCACACCTTTCATGGAGCTTCCGAACGAGCAGGTCATAGGGATATCGCTGATGCTTGAGCACCGAAAACCACTCATCGGAGATGGTCTCGGCGAACGAGAGGAACGTCTCCTCGTCGTCAACGGTCACCCGAACGGGAACCGTGCTCACGTACATGCCGAATCGCTCGCTCGACCCGGCAAACGTGCGATTCGACACAGGGGCACCCACCACCAGGTCGTCCTTTCCCAACACACGGTTGAGATACACGGCAAACGCCGCCAGCAGCAGCGTGAACACCGATAGGTGCCGCTCTGCGCAGAACCGCCTCACCGCCGCCGAAAGGTCGGCGGACAACAGGCAGGCCTTCCGCTTGGCCTTCGTGCTGAAATAATCCGTCGTCCGCGGCTTGAGCAACGTGGCTTCAGGAAAATCCGAGAACCGGCTCAGCCAATAGGCCTCGTCGTAGGCGTATCGCTTCGACTCCAGATAGCTCCGTTCCTCGTCCACGTAGGAAAGGTACGAGGTGGAGGGCCATGGCTTGGGTTCCTCTCCGCACAGCAGGCGGTCATAGGTGTCCATGACCTCGTTCGCAAACACGACGAATGACACGCCGTCCGAAACGATATGGTGCATCTTCGCATACAGGCACCCTTCGTTGGGTGCCGTCTTCGCCAACGCAAAGTAGTACAGGGGACTCTCGATGAGGGGCATGGGCGCTTGGGTTTGCCGCACATCCCATTCGTACAGCCCCTTGACTCCGGTGTCGCAAAAATCAAGGCGATCTATGTGCACGGGCCGATAGGGAGCGACATATTGCACCGGCTCGCCATCAACCAGACGGATGCGCAGGCGTAAGGACTCGTTCGTCTCAAGAAACAGCTGAACCGCGCGGTCGAGGAGATCGAAGTCAAGCGCTCCGTGTATCTTGAGCGTGCCTGCGTTGTTCCACATGCTGGTTCCGGGATGCGACTGCTCGACATGCCACACACGGCTCTGCGGATGTGTCAACGAGTGCTGGTCAGCCATGCAACTCCCTCCTCGTGTTCCTCCATGCCCTTGCACCTTCCACCCAAGAATTCCTCAGCGCCCAATCGCCCGATGCCCTCAGGGGATCACCTTCCCGACAGCGGTCCGCACCGACAGCTCGCCCGCCGCCACTTCGCGCGGGGCATGAAAAACCCCGTGCCCCGACAAGCCGCTCTTCGAAATCAGGCGACGCCGATGCAAGACAGAGAATCACGGAAGGAAAAGCTTCATGCTTCGGCAGCTTCCAGATAGCCTACGATGTCGTCAACCGTCAGAAAACGCCGGATATCCTTTTCGGGGATGTCCATGTCAAACTCCATCTCGAACGCACAGACAAGCTCCACGAGTTCAAGGGAGTTGATCCCCAGATCGCCCAGCATGTCCGTTTCGGGAGTTATGTCCAGGTCATCCCGCTTGAGATAGTTCTCGATTATCGCCTTGACGCGATCAAACATACCGCATTCCCTCCCTGTTTCCCTTCAGTAAAAACCGCTTGATTTTACGCGTCGTCGTCTTTTCAAACGGATCGGCGTGAAGCGCAAAAGACGCGAGGCGTTTATGGTACACAAGATCACGGTTAACACGCTTGATATCAGCACGAATACGCTCCGCGACAACCTCGGTTCTGCCTGGATCATCCACATCCACTCCGAGGGCGGCATAGTCGGGGACAACGTGTGCAACAAGGTGCTCGGAGCCGTTGCCGCCTTCCGGTCCCGCAATGACCACCGCCTCCGCGATGGATTCACAGGCCGTGAGGGCAAACTCAATCTCCTGCGGCATGACGTTTTTCCCGTTGCTCAGCACAATGACGTCCTTGCAGCGGCCCGTGATGTAGAGAAAACCATCGTCATCGAGATAGCCGAGGTCTCCCGTGGCAAACCAACCGTCGACCAGCCCCCCGTCTTCTTCGTCAAGATATCCGGCCATGACAAGGTCCCCTTTGACCCATATCTGCCCGGCATCGTCAAAGCGCACTTCGGCACATGACACGACCAGGCCAATGGCATCGTCTTTGTAGTACTCGTTGCGATTGACCGACACGATGGGAGAGCATTCTGACACGCCATAGCCCTTGATGAGGTTGATGCCAAGAGAGCGGTAGAATGGCGCGTATGATGCATCGAGCGAGGCGCCGCCGCATACAATCAGCTTCAGACGACCCCCAAACGCCGCGCGCGGCTCGGCGAGCAACCGGTCAGAAACATCTATGCCCATCCGGCGCATCAAGGAGCTCACCGCGCGCGCAAAGGCAAACGGGCGCTCCCGCTTTCCCTCCTTCACCGCGCGCATGATCTTCCCATGGAACGTTTCAACATACAGAGGAACGAGACACAGGATCGTGGGCCGGAACGAGGCAAGGCATTTCGGCAGTGCCTTGGGGCTCGGGCAGAGTCCAACGGTGCAACCGTAGTAGAGGGGGCAGAAGATGCCGGCCATGTCCTCATAGGCATGATGGATGGGAAGAACCGACACCAGCGTATCCTCGGGGCGAAAGAGCACGAGTTCGCAAGCACCCTTGATATTCGCCGTGAAGTTCCTATGACTCAGCAGCACGCCTTTGCTTGTGCCGGTCGTGCCCGAAGTGAACAGGATGGAGCACACCGCCCCCGCATCAAGTTCAACCTGCGCATACCGGTCATTTCCACGCGCAAGTTCCTCGCGGCCGAGCGACAGAAGTTCCGGCGCGAGGGCGCCCCCTGCCAAAGAGCCGACAGCAAGGAGGTCAGCGCGTTGCCCGGTCCGGTTTTCCACTTCTTCAACCGCAGCGAGAGCCTCTTGGGCGTAAGCGGCCGTATGGCAGAGGGCATCAACCTGCGATCGCATCATCTGATCGACAAGCTCATCGCAGGAAAGCTCCTTGTCGAAAGGAACCACGGTTATGCCGCTGTTGATGATGGCAAAATACGCGAGCACCCAGGCATAGGAGTTCTCCCCGATCAGCGCGATTCTCTTGCCCGCATAGCCACGCGCAAGCAGGGCCGTGCCCAAAGTTCGCACGTCGTCAAGAAGACACCCATAACTCACTTCGTTTGCCTCGCCCGATCGCGACAGTTCTGCAAAGGCGGTTTTATCGGAGAACAGTCGGGCGCTTCGCTCAAGAAGGCAACGCATGTCGGAAAGAAGTTCAATATCGTTCAGAGGGTATCGTTTCACATGAACTCCCACAGCCGTTTTTTCAATGATGTGCCGTTCTAGGAAATGCAAAGGGCGACCATCCGCGCAACCGGAAGAACGCCCTCCCATTGTTTCCATTCAAAAACAGTGACATTTTAGCAGCACAGAGCTGAGCTATCGGCGGCAACAGAAGTTTCGGTCGAAAGATTTTCGAGGAATGACGCCACGGAACGACCGGAGGCGACGGAGAGAGTTTTGGAAGAAATCGGAATGAAAAACCGATCCGGGTCCTTTTAAAAACAGGCAAGGGCAGAACATGGATTACGGACTGATTGACCGACCGGCCAATCGCACGTGAATGAAGGCAGCGCAGAGTCAAAACACAAAGGGCGAAAGCCGCGGCAAACGCACCCTGGCACGTTGGGAAAGTTTGAGCGTCTGCCCAAAGATCACCATGACATGAGCGGAGCGGCAAAACTTCTCAGGCCAAACGCAACGCGCGGCGCACGCTGTCGAAATCAATGCTGAGGTGCAATAAACCTGAAAGGTTCTGGTGCGACATTTTCTCAACTTCTGGAAAGTTGACGTTGACAGCATCACCCAATACCGCCATAATAGCCTTTGCTGTTTCGACGTGCGCCGTTACCTCAGCTGGATAGAGGGACTGACTACGAATCAGTACGTCGGGGGTTCGAATCCCTCACGGCGCACCATTTACAGCACTTGACCCGCAACGACTGGCAGCAGCACGTGCGGTTTTTTATTTCTTGGAAGAAAGGGACGTACTTGAAGGTTCGAAAATCGAAGCCTCACAGTAGGTAAACCCTTCGACTTCCCGTCTGTTGGCAGTCGAAGGATGGCTGCGAAGCACCATCGGCTTGTCACAGATTTTACACGTGTTGCACTCTTGTGCAGGCGTCTACGTGCTAACCTTGCTGTGCCATGCCGATGCATGACAGTAAGGGAAGAGCATGCTTTATCTATCGCAAATGCTGGGAAAGCCCGTAACCGATGCGACGGGCGAGAAAATCGGAACGGTGTCTGACCTCGCCATATCAACGGGCGAGGTGTTTCCCCGCATCACAAGTCTTGCCTTTCAGGGGCCAGGCAAAGTCCCCTTCATGATCTCGTGGCGCAAGTACGTCAAGACGTTTGACGAAGATGGCATCGTGCTCCAGGTCGAAAGCCATGACATCCGGTTCAGCTACCTTCAGCCCGACGAGGTCCTGCTTGCCCGCGACCTTCTGAATCGGCAGATCGTCGACACGCAGGGCATGAAGGTCGTGCGCGTAAATGACCTCAAGCTTTCCGCATCGGGCACGCAGCTGCGCCTCCTCGGCGCGGAAGTCGGCATTCGCGGCATACTGCGTGGCCTTGCCCCTTGGCTCGAACGAGCCGTCGTCGCCACATCCAAAGCGCTGGGAAAGAAGATCGGCGAGCAAATCATCGCCTGGAACTACATGGACCTGCTCGACCGCGACCTGTCGGAAGTGCAGCTGTCCGTCACCCATAAACGCCTCGACGAGCTGCATCCCGCAGACGTGGCCGACATTCTTGAGCAACTCGATCCCCAACAGCGGGCAAATGTGTTCCAGCACCTTGACGACGCGCAGGCTACCGAGGCAATCTCGGAGATGGAAGACGAGTATCAAGCGGATTTCATCGAAGACCTAGACGACGCGCGGGCAGCCGGACTGCTGGGCAACATGGATCCCGACGACGCGGCCGACATCGTGCGAGACCTGTCCTACGAAAAAGCCGAGACGCTCCTGCGCCTCATGGGCGTTGAGGACGCAGCCGAGATTCGGGGATTGCTCGGCTACAAGGACGGCACGGCCGGGGGCATGATGACGACGCAGTTCGTGGCCGTGCCCGACACGGCCACCGTGGGCGAAACCATCGAGGTGCTGCGTGAACTCGACGAAGACCACCCCACCGTGCATTACGTGTACATCGTTGACAGCTACGACAAACTTGTAGGGCTGCTTTCGCTGCGCACCCTCGTGCTCACCGACGATGCAAAACGCGTCGGAGACATCATGTACGACGATGTCATATCCGTTTCCCCCGACGAAACCGAAGAGGGGGTCGCTGCCGACATCTTCAAATACGATCTGCCCGCCATGCCGGTCGTCGACGAGCATGGTGTGATGATGGGCATTGTCACCGTCGACGACGCCTGGGACGCCATCGAGGAAGACGTCAGCGGAGACAAGACGAAGACGACCGCTCTCAAGGCGGTCGGCATCACGTTGGCCGCTCTCCTGTTCCTTGGCCTCTACACGTTGGTGCTCCTCCAGATTGTCGGATACGCCTGGAGATGAACTGATGAAACAGGATTCCAGCCAGGGAACGGGAAGAACGTTCACGACGGGTCGGATAACCTCCGACAAGGACCTCGACAAGGCAACGTGCCCGGAACACGCGGACGCTCGCGGAAAGGGAAGCGTGCCGGGGCCTCTCGCCGGAGCCAAGAGCAACATGGCGCAGAACGACCAGGAGAAAGACGGCGGATCAGACGGCACGGCGCTCCAGCAGCCCAGCGCAGGGCGGAAGCAACGTAAGATACTCCTCCTGCTTGCAGCATTGGGACCCGGCATTGTCACCGCTATGGCCGGCAACGATGCCGGCGGCATCTCCACCTATTCAACCGCAGGCGCGAAGTTCGGATATGCAACGCTCTGGGTCATTCCCCTCATGTGTGTCCTGCTCATTGTCGTGGAAATGACCGCAGCGCGCATGGGCGCGGTCACCGGCAAGGGATTCGCCGCGCTCATTCGGGAACGCTTCGGCATCCGCCTGACAGCCCTCGCCATGCTTGCGCTGCTCATCGGCAATGTGGCTACCACGTTCTCCGAATTCGCCGGCATAGCCAGCGGCATGGAGATGTTCGGGGTCTCGAAGTATCTCGCCGTCCCCATAGCGGCGGTCGCAGTGTGGCTGCTTGTGGTGGGAGGAAGCTACAAGCGCGTTGAAAAGGCCTTCCTCATCCTTTCACTGGTGTTCGTGACGTACATTGTCGCCGCATTCATGTCATCCCCCAACTGGACGGACGCACTCACCAGCACGATGGTGCCACACGTGGTGAGCGACACGAGTTTCATCTCGCTCGTCATTGCGATGATAGGCACCACCATTGCGCCTTGGATGATGTTCTTCGCACAGAGCAACGTGGTTGAAAAAGGCGTGGGGGTCAAGGATTTCTTCTCTCAGAAGGTCGACGTCGTGTCGGGAACGATCACGGCATGCCTTGTGGCCTGGTTCATCATCGTGACGACGGGTGCCGTCCTGTACCCTCAGGGAATCGAGATTGATTCGGCAGCTGACGCGGCCCGCGCACTCGCGCCGTTCGCCGGTCACTATGCGGAGGCGCTTTTTGCCATCGGCCTCATTGCCGCGTCGTTCCTTGCTGCCTGTGTCTTGCCGCTCACCACGTCGTTCGTCATCTGCGAAGCGTTTGGCTGGGAGGCGGGAGTCTCGTTTAAATGGAGGGAAGCCCCTCTGTTCAAAAGTATCTTCACCTTCGTGATTGCATTCTCGGCCGCCATCGTGCTCATCCCTGAAATCGATCTCATGGGTGTCATGCTGACGGCCCAGTTCGTGAATGGCCTCATTCTTCCCGTGCTGCTCGTGTTCATGGCCATCATATCGGCCGACCGTCGCGTCATGGGTTCATATCGCACGAAGCTGATCTCGCGCGCGCTCATATGGGTGACGGTTGGCATGGTCACCGTTCTGACAGCGGTGCTCTTGGTCATGCAGATCACCGGAATGGGTTAACCCTGGGTCTTCTTTCCCGGAGACAGACGACGGCTTTCCTCTGCAAGGCGATCGGCCAGAAACTTCTTCTTGTCATCGTCGTCAGCGCTGGCACTGTCAAGGAGGACTTTGACGGTCAGGCTGCTGAGATAGGCGTCCATGCTCTCTCCGACCAGATCGTACGCCTGATCGATGCCTTTGGCCATGGCGCCGCCCTTGCTGGGTGCGCGCTTTTTCTTCGCCGGCTGCCGCATCCCCTCGTCAAGCGCGTGCATCACCTGGAGCACGCTGATGTCAGAAGGGTCTTTCGCCAAACGATAGCCGCCATGCTTTCCCGGACGGGCCTCGATGAGGCCAGCATTGCGCAGCAGCTGGGCAAGCTGTATGAGATAGTCTCGCGGAATAGACATGTCATCTGCGATATCTTTTGAAGAGCAGGTTGCATCCTTCGCTGCCAAGTACAGTAGAGCGCGCAAACCATAGTCGGTAGAAGCTTTAAGTTGCAGCACGTCGATCTCCTAACTCCTCGCCGTATCGGAGCAGGGAAAGCCAATCCGATAAACAGCATGTTCATATATGCCGATTCATCATCTGCCCCACTTGCAGCAAAAACTCGGCCGGCGCATCTTTCCCTCATCCAAGCCGGCGCATAAAACGTTTTGGGGCGAAGTGAAGTGTACCTAATGCCAAATGATTATAGCAAGCTACAAAAAATGATTGCTGGTCAAATCGAATGAAAACGGTTACGTATATGCAATCTGCACGAACAAACACACCACAATTCGCCAATCGACGAACAGTGCAAAGGGCTGGGTCAAGGAGGGTGCAAAGAACAGCGAGGAAAGCATCGCTTCGACCCCCTCAAAATCCCTTCCCCATTCCAGCAGCACCGCTTCGGCATGCGCTGCCAAAGAGGGGCTGCCCCCACGTCGCGCATGCGCAAAGCGAACGCCTGGAATCGGCCGATGCTATACTGTCGCCATGGACTCCAAGACGCTTTTACGCACGCAAGCACTCGCTCGGCGCAACGGGCTTGCTGCCGCCTGCCGAAAAGAGAAGAGCGCCATCATCTGCGACCTGCTGGAAAAGCAGGCAGAATCGGCATTGCAAAGAGCAGCCATGGCAGAAGGGTCGGGAGAAAGAGCCGCGGGCGCCGGACAAGCGGAGCCGCAGGCACCTCATGCTTCTCCGCCCCGCAAAGCGCCCCGGCGGGTCGTGTCAGCAGGTGTGCCCGACCAAGGGCGGGCGATGCGCATAGCTGCCTACGCGCCTCTGCACGCCGAGGTGGACGTGATGCCATTCGTGGAAGCGGCCTACCGACACGCCTGGGACGTTTGCTTTCCCGCCATGGTCAAAAGCGACGGAGCCCCCGCCGCCATGTCGTTCTTTCTCGTGCCTCGCCAACGCTTCAACCAGACACGTTTAACCTTCCTGAAAAACCCGATCCATTCCTACGCCGCCAACGAGCTGGAGGAGGAAGGTTTCGAACGCGTCGGCCCCGAATCGCTTGACTTCGTCATCGTGCCGCTGGTGGCATTCGACACAGCAGGCAACCGCCTTGGATACGGTGGCGGCAACTACGACCGAATGCTGCCCCGTCTCCGTCCCGACGCCTCCATCGTGGGAGTTGCCTTCAGCGAGCAGCAGGTTGCGGAGGTCCCCATCGAGAGGCATGACCAACCCCTTCCCCTCGTCATATCAGCGTGATCAGCCCAACCATTCAAGAAGCACGACTACGGCAGCCAGAAGCCACAGCACGAACAAGACGATGAAGGGCCACCGGTGATCGGCGCTGATGGCTGCATATTCGCGGATAAACGCCGTGGGCCAATAATAACGCGCCGTCTTGCTGCCCACGCCCTCTGCGGCAAGCCCTATCTGATGAGCGTATTCCGCAGCACGGAAAACATGGTAGTCGCTCGTCACGATGGCGCAACGATAGGAGCCCACCCCCGATCTCGCGTCCATGATGCCCTTGCTGTTGCGCAGGTTTTCCCTTGTGCTCGTTGAGCGAGCCTCCATGATGATGGCGTCAGAAGGAATGCCGCGCACGTCGACCAGATATTCCCGCATCGCCTGCGCTTCTGGCACCGGCTCATCCTCGCCCTGACCACCTGACACGATGATAATCGCCTGTCGGCCCGCAGCCTCCCACAGCTCAACGCCCTTGTCGAGCCGGGCCGCCAACAAGGGCGTTGGCTTCGTTCCGGACAGTCCCGCTCCATGAACCACGATATAGTCGTAGTCGCGTCGCCGCGGAAGGCGGCGGTACAGCCACGAATAAAGCAGCAAAGCCAAAAAGGTGAACGCCACATAGGACCCCTCCATCACGAGAAGCCCCGATGTCATGATCAACAGCGGAGGTGCCTGCATCACCAGGAACAGGGGAAACAAAATGCAAACCGCTATGATGAAAAACGCGAACAGGGCAGGAAGGACAGAGGCGACCGACCATCCCTCGCGTCTCACTACCACCACGGCATTGAACAGCAAAAACACAACGAGCAGTACCGTGCCCAGCGGGATGAATGCAAAGGCCACGGCAATGAGCCAGGGCACATTCAACTGGACGGACAGCCCCGACAGGAAGAACAGGCAAAACAGCAGAAAGTAGAGCGCGTTGCGAAACCGGCGCGGCTCCTTTCGATAATTCAGTATGAACAGCAACCCGAACAGCAGCGCGGGAAGATAGGCAAGAACAAGGGAAAAATCCACGTCAGATAAGTCCTAATAGCGATTGTCGAATATTCTCTGGGTCTTTTTCTCAGAACGCGGCAATTCGCCGATTGCAACGCCCTTGGCCACCGGCGTGCAGCCGATCTTTCCCTTGAAGATGAACGCCAGCTCCTCTTCCACCTTCTGCTTGTCCTCGCCCGTCGCCTTGGTCTCAAAGAACACCGTGAGAATGTCCTTGCCAAAGAGGTGGTCGATCATCACCTGATATTCCGACGATGCGCCATCGGTAAACTTGATGACCTCCTCTATCTGGGCGGGGAACATGTTTACGCCCTTCACCTTCACCATGTCGTCGGTGCGGCCGATGAGGATGTCGATGCGGGGATGATGCGACCCGCAGGCGCAGTCTCCCGGAATGATGCGCGTGAGATCGTGGGTGCGATAGCGAATGAGCGGGGCTCCCTGCTTGCGCAGCGTCGTGAGGACCAACTCGCCGGCCTCTCCGTCAGGCACATTCTTTCCCGTCTTGGGGTCGACGATCTCGCAATACACATAATCGTCCCAGACATGCATGCCATTGTGCTCATCGCACGATATGCCGATGCCCGGTCCGTATATTTCAGTCAAACCATAGATGTCATACAGTTCGACACCCAGTTCATTGGCAATGCGGGCACGCATCTTGTCGCCCCAACGCTCGCTGCCGATGACCCCTTTGCGCAAAAAGAGATTGCCGCCGATACCCCTCTCGGCAATGGCCTCCGCCAGCAGCAGCGCATAGGAGCTGGTGGCGCAAAGCACCGTCGATTTCAAGTCCTGCATCATGCGCAGCTGTTTGTCGGTGTTGCCCGGTCCCAGGGGAATGGCCATGGCCCCCAAGCGCTCAGCGCCCAACTGAAAGCCGATGCCTGCAGTCCAGAGGCCATATCCTGGCGTGATATGGATGCGATCGTGTTTGGTGATGCCCGCCATCTCATAGCAGCGGGCAAACTGTATGGCCCAGTCGGTCACGTCCTGCTGGGTATAAGGGATGATGACCGGAGTGCCGGTCGTTCCCGAAGACGAATGGATGCGGACGATGTCGTCGTCAGGAACGGCCTGCAAGCCAAGCGGATACACCTTGCGCAAGTCATCCTTTTCCGAAAAGGGAAGCCTTTCAAAATCCTCCTGCGTCTGCACGTCCGAAAGGTCGATGCCCTCGAACTTCATAGCGTAGAAGGAAGACCGCTCCTTCAAGGTGGCAAACTGCCCTTTGATAAGGGAGAACTGATCATCGGTCATCTGCATCGGCATCTCTTTTCTCGTGGAATTGAACCAGGGTCACACACGTCAAGCGAAATCTGCCGCGTCACGTCGAGCGGGATCCCTTGCATCACGTCGAGCGGGATCTGCTCCATCAGGCCGAGCGGGATCAACTGCATCGATGGCGGAAAGGTTGAGGGCCACGAAGCGGGGCTTCACGCATGCCTTGATGGCTCGACGCAGATCGTCAAGGTCAAGCGGAAGGCAGCCAGTCGCCAAAGCGGTGGCCAGAAGCAGCGTATTGAGCACCTTGCGGCTCCCGGCTTCGGCACAGAGAGCCCCGTCATCAACGGCGACAAACGTCGACGATCCACCAAGCTGCTCCCTCAGACGGGATATCACCGCCTCGGCGCGATAGGGACTTTTCGAGAGGGCGGCCGTGACCGGCTGAAGAGCCGTGGTGGCTGTGACCAAGGTCCCGCCAACGCCAAGAAACGGCACCACACGGGCGGCTTCGGCCGGCTCGAAAGCAACGATGAGGTCGGCCGTGCCCGGCGAAAGCAAAGGGGAGAGAACCTCTTCACCTTCATCGCCCATGCGCACATGGGACACCACGCTTCCTCCGCGCTGCGCCATTCCGATGGTCTCGGCCGTTCTCACCTGCCAGCCCTTGTCCTCTGCAGCTTGGGCGAGCACCTTCGCAGCGAGCACCGTTCCTTGGCCCCCCACACCCGCAAGCAGCACATTACGCATGGGAACCCCCTTTTGATCCCGCAGGAGTCTCAGGCGGCTCCGAACTCGCAGGCAGCATGCCCGACGAAGACGGCGACGACGGAGACGCCGGCGAAACGGGCGGAATGGCCAGAGCGTGGAAGGGGCATATCTGCACGCACAGTCCACAGCCATTGCAGAGGTCCACATCCACAAACGCCTGACCGCGCGTGCCGCTTTTCGGGCCCGAGGCATCACCGTCAAAACCAATGCCGGGACATCCTATTTCAGTTATGCATCGCTTGCATCCTGTGCAGAGCGCGGCATCCACCACAGCCGGTGCGCCCGGCTTTATAAGCTGTATGCACGGCGACTGGAACAGGATCGCCGACGGCCCATCGAATGCAAGGGCCTCCGAAGCCGCCGCAACGGAATTCTCGAGATCAAGCGGATCCGCATGCACGATGCACGTGAAACCCACCGCTTCGAGCACCCGCTCTATGGACACAGGAACGCTCTTCGGCCCCATGAGAGTCACCCCCGTTCCCGGATGTGGCTGAGAGCCGGTCATGGCGGTCGTCGCATTGTCCAGAACGCAGACGGTCACGTCATGGCGGTTGTAAACCGCGTTCACGATGCCCGGCAGCCCGCTTGCGAAAAACGTGGAGTCGCCCACAAAGGCAACGTGCTTTTTATCGGGCTCGGCAACGGCAAACCCCTGTGCCATGGTAATGCCGGCGCCCATGCACAGGCAGGTGTCCACCGCGTCGAGCGGCTTGGCGTTGCCCAAGGTGTAGCAGCCGATATCTCCACAGAAAACGGCTGGCGTTGCTCCAAGAGCCCGCTTCACGGCAGAGAAACTCCCCCGATGAGGACATCCGGCGCACAGAATCGGCGGGCGAAGGGGCAGCGGATCGTCGGCAGGCGCATCGTAGCTGGCCACCGGTGCCGGAGACGACACTGCGGGCACCCCAAGAAACCGAGCAAGACGATCTCTGATGTCAGCGACATCGTTCTCGCCGCGATCACGGGCATCGCCCGTGAGGCGCCCCTTCACGTCGAAAGACGCATGCAGGCGTCCAGCAAGGACAAGCAGGCCATCCTCCAGCACGTGATCAAGCTCTTCTATCACAAGCACCTCGTCAAGACCCTGCACAAACGGCTTGACGACCTCGTCGGGAAAGGGATACGGAGTGCCCACCTGAAGAAACCGATAGGGAGGGACAACGATGCCCTGATCGGCAGCCCGCCGCTCCACCTCGCGCAGCGCTTCTCGCGCATAGGCAGCTGACACGCCTCCTGCAACGATGCCGTGCCGGACGGACGATCGTCCCGTCCACGTCACCGCATCGCCCGGCGCGCCATGCCCGTCGTCTTCACGCTTCGACTCCTTGCCTAGCACATAAAGCTCAGAACCACGCACGTGGTCGCGCGCCTCGCCTCTCGGCTCACTTGGCAGCATTCCCGCGCTTCGGATGGACGCTGCGCCTTCGGAAAACGCCTCTTGGCAGCTTTCCGAAAAAGAAGGACACGTGATCGCGGCTCTCGATGTTTCACGTGAAACATCTGTTTGTGTTTCAACATCCGCTCCAACTGTCGAGGCAGCCGCAGATGTCTCCGCAGCTTCACGGACGCCGAAGGCCTCAGCAGCTGAAGTGGGGACGGATGCGGACGGGGCTGCGGACGCATGCCGGGGTGTGGATGCGGACGTGAGGGCGCATGCGGCACCGGTTGCGGCCACGGATAGCGCTGCGGATGCGGATGCGGACGTGAGGGCGGGCGTCTCTATGGTTGCGGATGAGGAGACCGGTGCGGTTGCATCTGCACATGCGGGGGCGGGAGCGCATGCGGGAGCGGGCGTGGGGGCGGGCGCAGCGGATGCGGCATGGTCCGTTGTGATTTTCGCCGAAGATGTTTCACGTGAAACATCTGTTTGTGTTTCCGTACTTGCGGACAGGGCGTTCCCGCGATCGTTTTCCCCAAACGCCTGCTGGCGTAGTGGAAGCGAAACGGCTGCAGCCCCTCCCTCGAATCCTGGGTTGAACCGCACAAGCGAAGGATCGGACGCAAAGTCGCGTGCGATCTTGGGCAAACGCTCGTTGATCTCGCCATGCGCCTCATAGGCGCGACGCGGAAAGATGACCCACTTCGGATCACGCTCAAACCCCTCGGGAGGAACAGGACGGGCCTCGGTGACATCGGCCACCTCAAAGAAGGTCGATGCATGATTGATTCGTGTCGTGGGACGCACTATGACGGGAGTACAGTAACGTTCGGACAGGTCGAAGGCGACTTTCATCATGGCAAAGCCCTCTTCGGGCGTCGACGGATCAAGCACGGGAACCTTCGCAAAGGCGGCGAAACGACGTGTGTCCTGCTCAGTCTGGGACGAAATGGGCCCCGGATCGTCCGCAACGAAAAGCACCAGACCACCCTTCACGCCCACATAGTTCAAACTCATCAGGGCATCGCTTGCCACGTTGAGTCCCACCTGCTTGCAGGTGAACAGGCAGCGCGCACCGGCGTAGGACGCTCCGGCCAACAACTCCAGAGCACTCTTCTCATTCGTCGACCACTCCACATGCACGCCGCGAGCGGCACCGCTCGCATGGAGTTTCGCGATGGTCTCGACAAGCTCTGACGAGGGAGTTCCCGGATAGCCGGCCACCACGCGCACCCCGGCCTCAAGCGCCGCATGCGCGAACGCCTCGTTCCCCATCAACAGTTTCTTCGTCACGACTCCGACCCGTCTCGTCTACCTTGCCTGAGCAACATACGACTCAGGTGAGCACTCACCATAAACACCTTCGTCCATGATAGCAAACAAAAGGCTCCTCTGTGCTGCCAGCTCGGGTGCGCTGTAGGCAACGAGGGGCAAGCGCGCCCTCCCGCCGCCAATGACCTCATGCCCCGCCCTCGCAAGCCGCCCCTCTGTGCAAATCCGACGGGTTCCCTTTCCGAATGCCAGCCTTTCCCGTCCCCTTCCTCCCCTCCGCACAGGAACGCAAGAGAGCCCGCCGTCACAACAGCGAGCAAGCCTCTGCCGAACCGGCACAAGCGACCACCCACGCATACCAGCGATCATCGCGGGTGTGAGAGAAAACGCTGGAACCCGGTCCGCCGAGCCTTCCTTGGAATTCGTCTGTCAAATCGATGGAAACCCCTTTGTCTCAAGGTCACAGAAGGAGGCATTCGATACCATCTCAGCCATCCCCGAGAGAGCAGGAGCCTTCCATGAAATGCCCCCTCTGCAACGTCGATCTGATCATGAGCGAACGCCAAGGCATCGAGATCGACTATTGCCCACAATGCCGCGGCGTATGGCTTGATCGCGGCGAACTGGACAAGATCATCGAGCGGTCTGCCTCCTTGGCAGCGCCAGCCGCCGCCCCGGCAACACCAGCCGCTGCCCCGGCAACGGCCTCGTATGCAAACGAATCCTATCAGGACAGCCGCCGCCGTGACGACAGCCGCCGCGACGACAGGCATGGCGACGATTACTATAAAAAGGGTAAAAAGAAGAAGCGCGGCGACTTCCTCAGCGACCTGTTCGAGTTCGGCGACTGACCGCCGCCGCAGCAAAGACGGCAACTCCTTCTCGCGCGGCAGCAAGGCAGCGCGCGGAAAGCCACTCTCGCCCGGAGCCTGACAGAGTGCCGCCGTCGGCGCGCCCTTTACGCTTCGGCCATGCCTCGTTTGAAGGCGATAATTTTCTGGCGCGCATCATCGCTGCCCGTGCCGAGAATCTGGACCGCAAGGATTGCCGCGTTCTTCGCTCCGTTGATGGCAACGCAGGCCACGGGCACGCCGGAAGGCATCTGCACCATGGATAGCAGCGAATCCAAGCCTCCTAGATCGCTCGTCTTCATGGGAACCGCAATAACCGGATCCGGCGTGAAAGCTGCCACCACTCCACCCAGATGGGCGGCCTTTCCCGCTGCGGCAATGATGACACGAATGCCGCGTTCATGCGCCGTGCTGGCCCACTCATGCACCTCATTCGGCTTGCGATGGGCGCTGGCAACCTTCACCTCATAAGGCACCCCAAACTCATCGAGTTGCTTCATGCAAGGTTCCATCGCCGGCATATCCGACTCAGACCCCATGATGATACCAATAACCGGATTTTCGTGATCGTCGAGCATGCCGCACTCCTTCTTTTCCTCCACACTGCCCATGAGAACCATCGGCACAAAGGGAGGCACCACTATTTCTCTCTTCGTCTTCGTACCCGCCTAGTGTACCGCGGTTCGAGACAGCCGCCAATCGGGAGACTGCCAACAGGCCCTTTTCTTCCGATCTTCCGGGGTTCCCTGCAGCTTCCAACGATTCACGCCACCAGCCCTTCCCACGGTTGCCCCCTGCTGAAACGCCGACCATCTTGCCAGGCAAATCGGCAAGGAGGCGTGCGCACTCGGCAAAGCCATGCTTCAAGCAAAGGGACGCTGCCGCCAAACACCAAAGGCTCCTGCTGATGTCCACCCCCTGCTTGGCTGCAGCAAATCGAAGCGTAAAAGCCTCCTTCTTGTCAGATATTTCTCGACAACGAACCAGCCGCCCTCCGAAGGGGAATCCGAACCACCGCCCAATCTTACACCGTGGAAAACGATGGCAACGATGACGTGTCTCTGTGCTCATTGTGTTTGCGAAAGATTCTTGATGGCACCATGGAGAGTATCAGTGATTGCGCCTCGTGCAGCCACTTGATCTTGTTTAGGGAATTGCAACGGAATACACTATCTTTGTCAAACGAAGGAGTTAATTATCATGATGGGATATTACGGTAGCAACATGATGTTTGGTGGGCTCGGAATCGCGATGATGATTTTTTATGTACTCGTGATTGCTTTGGTGGTCGTACTAGTAATAGTGGCTGTTCGGAAACTTTCCAGCCATGACCAACAACCGCCGACACAGCCTCCTGTTGATCGATCGATGGAAGAAGCCCGGCTTCGCTACGCAAAGGGCGAAATTACCAAAGAGGAATATGAAGAGATAAGAAAGACGCTCGTCCGATAGCTCATCAGCCCCTTCGCAATCCACCCGCTGTTGCCTGTGGAACCTTGTGCCTCCTTAGGCACGGGCGGAGGATTGCCAAGGACCAGGTATTCCCGAGTCATGCCAACAAAGGAGCCCCCTCAGGTCCTTCGGGAACTTGGGGGATGAGTATGTTCCTCCGTGAGCAATCGCTGTCAGCACCCTCGTAGCAACTTGTTCTTTTTGAAAGGCATGCTGAACCGCAGCAAATTCACACTCATAAGAGGATAAGCCTATTTCGGCCAAAGTGGGACGATGCGAAAGTTGATGAAAAGAGGGAGACGGCTTGCTGCAATTGCCGTCTCCCCTGTTCATTCAATGGTGGTCGGAGGGGGACTTGAACCCTCGACACGCGGATTTTCAGTCCGCTGCTCTACCAACTGAGCTACCCGACCACAAACGTCCTGCAAGGACGCGAAAAGACATTTTACCGGTCGATCAACCTCCGGTCAAGCATCGAACTGCCTTATGTGGGAATTCGATCATACACTCCCCTTCTTCTGTCCCTCCCGAAGGGGACGGTGCGGAGAAAACGAGAGGAAGCACTTCGTTGATCGTCTTGGCTTCCCCGCCTTTTTCCAGTTCCGCGCATCCTCCCGGTTTCGCATCTCATCTTTAAGCGAAACCGACGGCCGAGCGCTAACGCACGCGCGAGGACGTTAACGCACGCGTAACCTACTCGCGCTCGAAATGGGATACGCTGGGGTTTATCGGCATCTCCAAGGCAACGGTGCCCGGTTTTGTTCGGTTCGAACTATGCTCGCAGGACATCCATGGGCCTGCTTCCATGACACCATGCCCCACACCACCCCGATCGGAGGCAATCATGAAAACCGCAACTGCGCCTGATGCCATAGCAACGGATTATGGCACGCTTGAAGGCGTCACCCGCGCGGCGTTCCACGAAAACGGCCGCCTTGCCCGCTGCACGCTCAGCCGGCCCAACACAATCACGCTGCCCAGCGGCACCTTTATCCCCCAATACGAAGATCAGTATGACGATGAGAGAAGGCGCAAACAGCTCACCAAGTCTTTGACCTTCTATGAGGACGGAACCATCTCGAGCATAATCCTCCAGGATGCTGCTCAGGTGAAAACCAGCATTGGGCACATCTCCGCCGAGATGGTCAGCTTCCACGAAAATGGCGCAGTCAAACGCGTGTTTCCCACCTACGGAACCATCAGCGCCTTCTGGACAGAGGCTGACGAGCGACATGCGTCGCCGGAGCTTTCGCTTGACCTTCCCATCGGCAGCTACAAGGGAAAAGCCATCAATGTCACGTTTTACCCAACGGGGCGGTTCAAAAGCATCACGTTGTGGTCCGGAAACACCTTGACCGTTCCAACACCTCTCGGCGACCTGCAAACGCGCATTGGATTTTGCCTTTATGAGGATGGAAGCACCAAGTCAGTCGAGCCGAACAGCGTGCTGGACGTGCCAACCCCTCTCGGAACGATCCCCGCCTTCGACCCAAACGCGCTCGGCATGGATGGAGGCAGCAATTCCCTCGTGTTCGCACGAGACGGAAGCATAGAATCCCTGTTCACCTCCACGATACAGGTGAGCGTGACCACAGCAGAAGGTGAGAAGACCGTCCACGCCCCTGCGGTTCGCCTTGGACATTTCGCCGACGTCATGGTAGCCGATCCCATGAAGATCAGCTTTTCGAACGGGCAGGTGAGCTTCGGTGCACGGGGGAAAGCAGCACCGTCGGCCGAATACCTCATGGCAGACTGCACCTTTTCCATCGACCCGCTGGATGCCCCTGTTTCTGAAGACTCCTGCGATGCCTGTCAGGAATAAGCCAAAGGGCGCGCGCTGCCGCCACCAAGGAGACACGCATTCCAACGGCACCAGCGTCGAAACGGCAAAACGGCGTGAGAGAAACTGCTCGTGCGCAGGTCAGCTTTTCTTGTCGACGAGGCCGTTCAGGTTCGTTGCGCCGCGCGTCGTCTCGAAATAAGTCACGTTGAGGGTCGCGGACACGCTTTCCACGCTCCCATTGGCCAGCATCTTGCCGACCAGCGAGAAATCGGATATCTCGCAGCGATAGGGACCGTCGTCAAGCGAACGGACGATGTCAAAAGCCTGTTGGTATGTCGACACGGTGAAGGAAACCGCCACCGCGCGCCTCACCAATTCGCCGTCACGCTCTGGCTGCTTGAAATTCACGTCATAGACCGTGGCCTGCGCCATGAGGGTATTCAGCTCGTTCAACTCATTGCGCAAGTTGTCGTAAACGGCCACCTCGGGAAGGTCTTGAACCTCGCCCAGCTCATCGAGCTCACTCTGCATTTTCTGTCGCACGGTGGCAAGCGCCGTCTGCTGGTCTATCTGCTGCTGGACCTCGTCCATACGCGATTGGTTTTCCGCCAGCGTGTCGGCAACGTTCTTGACCACCAGAAAGTAGTAGCATGCCACAAGCAGCATGATGACCAGGGCAAGGAGCAGGCCTTTCTCGCGCGTGGAAAACGACCGGTTCAATATGCTACGCCGCGCCATTGCCGGACCCCTTTCCCGCCACGCCCGACGACAGGGACGCCGCCGAGCTCCCCGACGTTCCCGCAGTTGCAACGGTTGACGAGCTCGCTGTCGCGCTTGCAGAGGTGTCAAGCGCGCCTTTGAAAGATATCTGAATGGTGGCTGACGTGCTGGCATCGGTTTCGCCCTGGGCGGTCGACACGGTCACGTAGGCAACGCTGTCGTCGTTTTTGAGATCCTCGACAAGACGCGCCACCTCATCGAGATTCACGCCGAGCAAGGTAACCGTGGCCGCATTGCCCACCACTTTGATGGATGAGGGAAATCCGCCTCCCATCACCTTTGATTCCAGCAAATCCAAAACCGAGCCGCGGTCGGCAAGATTCCTCTCGTCTTCCGTCAGCCCCGTCACCACATAGCGGGAGTATTCTTCGTTCACCTCGGCATAATGGGCATTCTCGCTCTTGAGCTGAGCCAGCTGCTCTTCCGCTGCAGCAAGTTGGGCGCTGCTGCCCATGCTGCCCGCCAGCGGGTCAATCACCGCGAATTTGGCGAAAAGGCCAACCAGCACGAGAAGCACGGCGAACAGGGCAACCTGCGTCACGCGGCTAAAACGATCCTTCTGCGCCCGCATCATGTTGATGGTGGTCTTGGTGGGATACGTCGCCTTCTGGACCGACTTCATCGACGGGAGCGAAAGGGGCTGCTTCAAATCCATCGGATCACCTTCCTCCCAACGTCGCACCCACAGCGGACGCGCAGAGAGCCCGCAGGTCCTCGCCTGCCTGCAAAGGAGGCATGATGTCGACGATGGAGCGGAGCTCCACGTCAATGCGAGATGCCACCGTGTCCATAAGGGGCTGCAGCAACGAGCCTCCACCGCCGAAATACACCACTTCAATCGTGGCATCTGGATTGTTGAATGCATAGAAATTGAGCGCCCGGCTTATTTCGACAGCCACCGTCTCATACACGGCCATAGCGGCAGGAATAGTCTGGGCACCTTCATAGTTTGCATGCTTGTATCCCGTGGCAACATGGATGTCGACGCTATAGGCATCGGCAATGGCACGGTCGATGTCTTGGCCGCCCGTGTCTATGATGCGTGTCACATCGTAGGCACCATTGGTGAAAAAGTGCAGCTTGGCGGCGGTGTGGGAAAAATTTATGATGCAGCAGTTGGCCAATGCGCGCGGGTTGCCGCCAATGAGGTTTTGATAAGCCGCCTGAGACGGCATAGCGATGCGCAGGCGCAACCCCGCACGATGGAACATGTCCGCATAATCCGTCACCGTTTCCTTCAGCGAGGCAACCGCAAGAAGGTCCATGCTTTCCGGCGTGCCATCCGCCTTTGGCGTGGTGCGCAGCACAGCGTAGTCATAGCTGTAGCGATCTTTTCCTTGCGCAATGTAATCGCGGAATTCATAGGGAAGATTGAGGGAAAGCTGCTTTTCAGTCATCGCGGGAACGACGACGTGACGCACATAGGTGTCAGCCTTGGGCATGACGAACGCCGCGTCCTTCGACGCGCCGCGGATGTGTCGCATGGCACGCTTGATGAGGTCGGCCATGGCATCGAAGCTGACCACCCGCCCATTGGCCATCAAGCCCTCCGGAAGGTCCTCGACCAGCAGCGTCTTGACGGCAGAGCCGTCACAGACCGCCAGCTTCAGACTCTCGTTGCCGATGGCAACGCCCGTGTATGTTTTGCCCATGCGATGCGTTCCTCTCAAACCCATCTCGCGTTGCCCTACAGCAACCCCACATACCAACCCAGCATGCTGGGCCCGACCGTGAGCGTGAGCATCGTCGCCGCGGCAATGGCCGGCCCGAAGGGGATGGCCCTCGTCCGAAAGCTTTCCTGGTCTCCGTCGGCGGAAGACGTGGCAGGAATCTCCGGCCGGGAAGCCTTCCCACGCACCGCGGCGAACACAAGCCCCAACACGCAGGCGAGAAGCACGTTGAGAAGCGATCCCGCCACTCCCAAGAACAGACTCACCATGAACAAAAGCTTCACGTCACCCCCACCCAACGACGTTCGATGCGTGATGGCGTCGAACACCATTGAGAACACCAAGATGCCGCCGCCCACCGCCACCGCGCCAATGACGCCATCGAGTGCGACAGACAGCCACCCCCGACCAAGCAGAGGCGCGAACAGGGTGCCCACGCCAAATGTCCCCGACGGAGGAACCCTCATGAACCAGATGCTCGCCGCCCAGAGTACCACGCCCACAATGACGAACCCGTTAGGTATGGTGAATGTATCCAGATCGACAAGGGAAGCCCCCATGAGCAGGCAGGCGAGCACCAGGTACGCCAACGTCGCGACGCTGAGTCCCCGGGTCACCAGCAGCGCCACGAACACGGCCGCCGTGAGAACTTCAACGACAAGATAGCGCATGCCCACACGCTGCCCGCAATGGCGGCACCGTCCCCGCAAGGCAAGCCATGACACCACCGGCACCAAGTCGAGCGGGCCCAGCACATGGCCGCACGTTGTGCAGTGACTCCGCCCCTTGAGGACGCTTTCACCCTGCACGAGACGCCAAGCCAGGCAGTTGATGAAGCTTCCCAGGCAAGCACCGAGCAGAGCGGCGATCCCCAAGAGGATCGCCGCCTGTATCGGTGTAAAGATGTCCAAGGGCAGGGACATGGTTTGTTAGCGTGTTCTATTTGCCGCCCGCACGCAATGGCTAGCTTGCATTCACATCACTTGCAGTGATGTGAGCCGTGACGTTATAACCACCACTACCGTCGGAAACAGCACCCTCGTCGCCCGTTGTTCCTGTTACTACCGTCACGTCACCAACGTTACCCTGAGAATCGACGTTAGCCGTAGCCGTCCACGCTCCATCCGTGAGCGCATCCGTATCGTTGTTAAGAAGAATCTGGGTAGTTGCCACAGCTTTGACCGCACGAACATCCGCTTTCTGAACGGCCTCATTCGCATTGTTCAGCGCACCCGTGAACACTGGGATGGCAATCGCAACCAGCACGAGGATGATCGCAACGACAATCAACAACTCGGCAAGCGTGAAACCACCCTTCTCATCGCGCACCCGCTTGATCATTTCCTTCATAGCATATCCTCTCTCTCCTATTTGACCAGTATAATCATGCTCGACGCTCGCTATCCTTCGTGCCACGTCATAGACCTGATGCTTATACGTTTTTTTGCAGTTCGAACATTACATTGCAGCATACATGGTAAACAATGGTAAATATAGCGCAATGACGATAAATCCGGCAAATAATGCCATGAGCACGAGCAATGAGGGCTCCATGAGCGAAAGAGCACGGTCTGTCACCCGCTGCGTCTCATCATCATAGAATTCTCCCATGGTCGCAAGCGTCTCTTCCAAGGCACCCGTCTGCTCGCCCACCGTCGTCATCTCCACCAGAGTTTCAGGGAAGTATACGCAGGTCTCCATGCATTCTCCCAGCGTGCGTCCCTCCTCAAGCCCCGCTTGCATCCGCCCGACTTCCCGCGATAGCACATAGTTGTCCATGACGCGCGCCGTCACAGACACCGCGTGCGTCATCGGGAGGCCCGACGCTATCAGGGTGCCCATGGTGTTGGCAAACTGTGACGCGCCAGAATACACGCCGATAGATCCAAGCAGAGGAATCTTCAGTTTCAGCTTTGCCAGCAGGATCTTGCCGGCCTCGGTGCGAACGTACAGACGAACCGCCGCAATCACCAGAACGAGAACTACCAGAATGAGCACGATGTTGTGGGAAACCCAATCGGACGCGTTGATCAGGAACTGGGTGATGGCTGGCATGTCACTGCCCAAAGATGCCACCATGCCCGCTATCGCAGGGATGACCATGACCATCATGACAGCGACTACCACCACTGCTATCACCAGCACGAATATGGGATAGGTAAGGGCGCTGGCCACCTTGCCCGCTATCTTCGAGCGGCGGTCGTAATAGGTATGCAGCCGGGTGAAGCTCTCCGGCAAGCGCCCGCTCTCCTCGCCCGCACGCACCGTCTCCACGAACACGCGCGGCAGCTCAGGTCCCTTGTTTTCGAAACTGTCCGCCAAGCCATGGCCGGCGGCCACGTCAGCGGCAACTTCCGTCAGCACGCGCTTCAGGTATTTGTCGGTAGTCTGGTCCGCCACCAGTGCCACGGCGCGAGCAACGGAAAGGCCCGCTTGGATAATGGTGGCAAACTGGGCGCACATGATGGAAAGGTTCTTTTGCTTCGCCTTTGGCTTGGTGATGTCCAGAGACAGCAGCCCGCGTCGACTCCTGACCTCTTTGACGTCATAGACGACGCGGCATATCTCCCGCGCCTTTTCCATGGCCTCAATCTCGTCATACGCCTCCACCACGCCTTGCACGGGCAGATCGGATTCAGACAGGCCGACGTAGGTAAAAGTGGGCATCAGCGCACGTTCCTCTGCACGTATTCGACGTCATTGGCCGCGCCCACCGCCGTGGGGGCGTCGATCTCACGCGCACGGCACAACGCTATAAGGGCGTTATCCATGGTCATGCTGCCCGCGGCTGCCGAAGTCGCCAAAGAACTGGCTATTTGCGGAGTTTTCCCTTCACGTATGAGATTGCGGATAGCTGGCGTGACCATCATGAGCTCGCACGCGAGGGCGCGGCCGGCACCGTCACGGCGGGGCAGAAGCTGTTGCGACAGCACGGCCATCAGGCACGTCGACAGCTGCATGCGCGCTTGGCGCTGCAACCCCTCGGGAAACACGTCGACCATGCGGTCGATGGAATCGGCGGCAGATTTGGTATGGAGCGTCGCCAGCACGAAGTGACCGGTCTCGGCGGCGGTCAGAGCGGCCTGGATCGTTTCCAGGTCACGCATCTCCCCGATGAGGATGATGTCGGGGTCCTCGCGCAGAACGGCACGCAGCGCATCCTGATAGCTTTCCGTATCCTGACCAATCTGGCGTTGGGAGATGACGGATCGGTCGGGTTTGTAGATGTATTCGATGGGGTCTTCCATCGTGATGATGTTCTCGGCTCGGGTACGATTGATGGAGTCGATGAGCGCCGCCAAGGTGGTCGACTTGCCGCTGCCCGTTTCGCCCGTCACCACCACGATGCCGCGCTGTATCTGGGGAAAGTCCAACACCGCAGGAGGAACTCCCAGCGTTTCGAGCGCGGGAATGGTGTCGGAAAGCAGGCGCAGAGCCATGCTCACATGCCCTTGCGCACGGAACAGGCTCATGCGGACGCGCACCCCGGCTATGGTGGCGGCGCGGTCAAGCTCTCCGATACGTCGGATGCGCTCATATTCGCCATTGGCAAGATCATGTGCAAGCCGCTCGCAATCCTCATGGGTGAGCGGAGGATTTTCCGGCAGCGACGCATCGGCAAGCTGGCCATTCACCCGAAATTTCACCGGCAGCCCACAGACGAGGTGCACATCCGATGCCCCTGCCTCATGAGCCTGCGCTATAAGGTGTTCCACATTCATGCCGGCTTTCCTTCCCTTCCGCAACAGTTCCGCGCGATCCATCCGAGCACGCGCCCCCAACAGGGAAACGCCATGCAGGCGCCCACAGCTGCCCTCACTCTAATGTCGTGATGGTCTTGCGGGCTTCCTCGACGGTGGTCGTTCCCGCAAGCACCAAATCGCGGCAGTTGTCTTCAAGCGAGCGGAACGAGCCTGACTCCTCGACGGCTCGCTGAAGCTCGTCCCTGGTCGCTCCCGCCGTTATCAGAGAACGCAATTCACGGTTGATCACAAGTATCTCGAAAACGCCCGTACGCCCGCGATACCCCGTGCCGAAGCACATCGGACAGCCCGTGCCACGATAGAACCTCACCGAAGGATCCTGAGGGATCCCCAAAACGTCGAATTCCTCAGGATCGGGAACGTAGGCTTCGCGGCAATGGGGACACACCAGGCGCACCAGACGCTGCGAGATGACGCCTCGCACGCCGCTGGCGATGAGATACGGTTCCACTCCAATGTCGATGAGGCGGTCGATGGTGGAAACGGCATCGAAGGTGTGCACGGTCGACAGGACAAGATGGCCGGTAATCGCGGCGCGCATGGCAATCTCGGCCGTCTCCCCGTCGCGGATCTCTCCGACTGCGACAATGTCGGGATCCTGACGGAGGATCGAACGGAGGCCGCTTGCAAACGTCATGCCAACCTTTTCGTTGATCTGCACCTGGTTCACTCCGTCGATGTTGTATTCCACGGGGTCTTCCAGGGTCACCAGATTGACGGAATCGGTGTTGAGCGCATTGATCATGGTGTACATGGTGGAGCTTTTGCCTGACCCCGTGGGACCCACAATCAGCACGACGCCGTTATTCGCATGGATCAGCCGATCATAGGCATCCAGGTTTGTCCCGGTGAGGCCGATGCCCCGCGGATCGAAGAGCGCCTCGTCCTTGTCAAGCAAGCGTATGACCACCGATTCGCCATGAATGGTGGGCAGCGTGCTGATACGCAGGTCGATGTCTTGTTGCTTGATACGCACGGCAGCACGGCCATCTTGGGGAATGCGCCGCTCCGAGGTGTTCATGTTGCCCATGATCTTCAGCCGAGAGACAACTGAGGCCCGAAGCTCGTTGGGGACCGTCAGAATAGTCCGCAGAATGCCGTCGATGCGCATGCGGACGTGCATGTCGGCTTCCCGTGGCTCCAGATGGATGTCGCTGGCTCGCTCGGTTGCCGCTCTCTCGATGATGCTGTTGACCAAGCGCACCGTCGGCGCGGATTGCGCATCGGCCTCATCGCCGAGGGTCGAAGTGGAAAACGAGGAAGATTGATCGTCGGCATGCCGGACGTCACGCTTCATCTCCTCGATCGCACGGACTGCGCCTTCATTGCCATAAAGCGTCACGATGGCTCGCGCGATGCTGTCCCGCGAAGCGACCATTGGAACGACTCGCTTGCGCGCAGCGTTTTTGACCGCCTCGATGGCGAGGAAATTCAAGGGGTCTCCCATGGCGAGATAGACTTCTTCAGGACTTGCCTTGACGGGAACGACCCCATAGGTCTTGGCGATATTCTTTGGAACCACTCTGCTCAACTCAGGATCGATGGCCATTTGGGACAGGTCGACGAAATCGATGCCAAGCTGCATCTGAAGGGCTTCTATCAACCCCGATTCCGTAATGATGCCTTCGGCGATGAGTTCGTCGCCCAACCGCCGCTTTGTCTCCTTTTGCTGGGCCAGGGCGTGGTCAAGCTGATCCTCGGTCACCAGACCGGCATCAACAAGCACATCTCCCAAGCGTTTATATGCCATATCTCGTTCCTATTTCCCCGTCGTCTTATCATATCGATCAACCGCATGAGCTGCCGTTCGTTCTCTCGCCATCAGCCGGATGAAGCCGCGGAATTCACCTGCGTCACTTTCATCTCCTGTCGAAGGACATCCACCATACCTGAATCCCTGACAACAACCGTGTACGACCACGCATTTGTGTCAGAATCGTAGGTCGGGCCAACCTCAAATTCCGGCCAAAGTCCCTTCGAGGTGCCAACCAGCACTTCGGGATCTGACGAGGAGCCCGCCCTTCGCAGCGCAATCCCTCCCTCGACGTTCACCAGTTGAACCACCGTGTTCGTCGTCGAGCTAGTGAATTGCGTCCCATCGCTTGACCGGGCGTACGCAAGCTCGCCATTCACCTCGTCAATGGTGCGGGCGAGCACCTGCTGGGCGTCGGTCTGCTTCGTGATGCCCTGATAAGCGGTAAGAGCAGCAGCCAGACCCGCGGCAACCGCAATGCAGAGCAAGCCGATGAACACGATGCTGACCAGCTGTTCAGCAAGAATGAATCCACGGGTGTCATGCAACCGCATCCTTGCTCCTGCGAATGCCTTCGCCACAGCGTTCCGCCATCCTGAAGGGAAATGACCGATCATCATGGGGACACTCCCCCCGGCGGCACGGCGCTCTCGTAGCGGAAGAAGGTTTGATCATCCGATGCGTAGACCGACACATCAATCGATGTATCCAGAGATACTCCCCCGGCATCCAGACGAACATCCACTTGATGAGAACCAGAAACCGGCTCCAAAGAAGCCAAGGCGTCATAGTCGTCGGAAAAAGCCTCCGCCGTCGAGGATGCAACCTGTGTCGATGCCATCACCATGGTGGCGAGGAGCACCGCTCCCAAGGCGGCTATCAGCAATGCCGCAAGCGCTTCAACCAACGAGTCTCCCGATTCGTCACGGCCAAAACGTTTCCCTGCCGCGCACAGGCGAGCCAATACCCTCCTCATGAGGCATCACTCGTCCTCTGAACCACCGCTTGCTCGTACGAAAACGCCAGAAGCCGCCCGGCACCATCATAGGTGGGAACGCACTGGACGGTCACGGTCATGTTGTAGGGAGACCGTGAGGAAAATCCTTCGTCCAAGGAAAGAGCAACGGTAATGTTGAGGTCCTGGTCAACAGTCAGACGGCCATACACAGGCTCGCTGGTGTCCTGGCTCACCGTCATGTCATCCGTGGAAAAGGATCGCTGCTCCAGGCGAGCTTTGAGAATCTCATTTCCGTACTTCCCCCAGAAGACCTTCGCGAATGTTTGGCCCTCAAGGGTACCTGCGTCAACCGACGATGACGTTCCTTCCCCAAGAACGACGTTGACCTGAGCAGAGGCCAAGTCACCTCCCACCGTTTGTGCGGCCGACCCCACCGCAAACTCGGCCTGCTGCATCTCGCGCTGAGTCTGGACGGCCTTGGCGTTAACCGACGCAGCCGTGACCACAATCGAGCCGATGATGGCGCAGATGAGAAAGAACACCAGGGCAATAGCAATGGAAGCCCCAGAGGTGTCATGGGCCAGTCGACGTAAGGATGTCATGATTGATTCCCTATCGCGCTGCTTACAGGCGATGATGCTCCTGATGCAGGATCGCCAATGATCTTCACGATTGAGTCGAACGCCCCAAGACCAGAAGGAGACATATAACCCACTGATTGTCCTATCAATCCCCCTATGGCATAGCTATTTGATGTGTTGGACACCGCAAAGCGAACTGACTGGGCAAGGCGCGCGCCATACGGTCCCGGCGCATATTGGGTGCCGCCCGTCGCCTGTCCAATCAATGAGCCTAAACGGATCTGATTGGCATTGAAATTTGATGAGCTCTGAATTATGAGCGACACTCCTTGAACGAAACAATTCTGCACAATGCAATTGTCTGCCCGGCCAACCAGAAAGCCAAGGTTTGCAACTTGCCAATCGAGAACCTTGATGCGGACGCCAAACCCTCCACTCGACTCTCCTTCTTTTCCAACAATCTGACATTGGATAAAAGTGCAGGAAGTAGCTTTCCCGACCAAATATCCTGCTGAGCTTTCTCCGCTCGGGAGCTCTTTAAAAGAACCTGCTTCACTTTGACTGACCTCAGCAAGCCTCACCCGTGAAAATGTCGCGTTGATCGCTTCAGGAAATAATCCCGCAGAATGGGTGTTCCCCCAAGACCCAACAGCCATTCCCACATGATAGATTGAAAAACCGTTCCCATCAAACTTGCCGCCAAAATTAATGACGGACGACCTATCGGCATATGCCGCAAAATCAATGTCATGAGCCTGCTGATACGCCTGACGAGCATAGTTTGATTGAACCCAATCCTCTTGCTGCAAATATCCAATTATCTGTCCAGGAGTTCGCACTACCCAAGGACTACCGTCCGACCCCCATGCAGGGGCGGATAAACTCACGGCGGATGCAAAGAGTGTGTTGCAGTAGTACATTTTAATGATTCCAGCATAGGAGCACGTTACTTGCGGCACATTGCCAGGCGATTGAAGCATCCAGTTTTGAAGCACCACGCGGTAAGCAGCATAGGTGTTGCCATTGATTGTAACCAGAGTTCGGCTTCCATCCAAAACTGAACTTCCGTTTGAATATACCGCAGTCACGCTAGATGTCCCCGCCGGTGCCACAACATAATAGCCCCACGAGGCTATCGCATTGTCTCCCGGCAGCACGCCTCCGGGACTTTCGCCGCCGAGCGAGCCATAATAGCCCGTCACATTACCCGAAGCGTCAAATTCCAGGTACATGAGCCCCACCGAGTCAACAGACTGGTAACGGGCCCTCAGCTGCACGTAGCCAAAAGCAAGGCTGGCATCGTATGACCCAATCACCGAACCCGCAGAAACCGCGACGCTGCCGTTTGCCGCATACGTCCATCCCGCGAATGTCCCGCTGCCAGAACCCGTCGGGCCGCTCCTCACCGTCGCATAAGCAGCATCGAACTGCGAGGTATAGGGAACATACTGCAAATCATACCCCGAAAGCGGCGTCCCGTTCGAGTCGCAGTACTCGATCACCCGGAAGAAGAGCTCGTCGCGATTGGTTGGCATCTGAAACGTGCTGGACGTTGATTGTTCGAGCGAATAGCTGTCCTGGGAGCCGGTGCGGGCATCACGGACAAAGGCGGCCGGTTGTGCAGACTGAGCGCTCTCGCCATTGAACAGCCAAAGAACCGCGTTGGAAAGAGCGGTGTAGGGAGATGCCCCCGAGTAGGTCCCACCGCTCGGCAGCCAAGCGATAGCGGGCGTCGGAGAGTAGTACACCCTCAGATCGCCTTGTGACGGAAACGCTCCTGCAGTGGTCACGGTCGACGACGTCGTGCCAGCTTGCGTGGTCGCATGCCAGCTGGCAACCGTCGAGGAAGCCCCGAATTCGTTCTCGAACATATCCCGTATCGAAACGTCGCTGCTGCCCACGCCTCTGCTGTCCGCACCGGACACGCCGGACAGATACTCTTCCACCGTCGAACGGTTGTTGGTGAAAAACGCCTGCACCTCGTCGCTGCGGGGAGCGGTGCGCACGTACACGCCATAGCCGCCCTCCTCGTTCTGGGGGATGCCAGAAGCTGCCAACAGCTGGGCATCGATGGTCAACGACGACGTGTTGGCGTCGATCGTGCCAACAAGACACTGTTGAAACGCCGAAGCGGTGTCACCGCTTTCCCAGACCCACACATTCTGTTTCAGGTAACCAACCCGTGCGTCGTTAACCCAAACCTCCGTTATCTGGTAACGATGGGTGGCTCCCGTTGAAGCATACGAACCAACAGTGGCCTGCACCCGTGCTCGCTGGCTTGCCGCATCCGAGAGGCTGACCCAGCCGCCCGCATACGCCTGGCGCGATGCCTCACCGTTCTCCGCCGCAAGAGCCTCGTTGGTGTCGACACTGGCAAACACTTCGTTGTCATGCCAGGCGATGCCGGTCACCGGCGGCGTTCCCTGCTCGCTTTGCAGGTCCGTTGTCGGGGCGGTATACGTTCCTTCGATATGCTCGGTTTCAACCCGGCCGGATTCGTCCGCTTCCGGAGCGGGATCGGTCACGTACACTGCCAATGAGGCAATCCTCGCTGGCCACTCAATAAAGGCAGTCGCCGTCGCTGGCACAGACGGCCCCGTCATTCCTACTTCGGCATCGATGCGGAGACTGTCGCCCTGGGCGAAGCTGCCAACAACCGCTGCCAATTCGCCAGCCCCCGCATCGGCACCGACAATTCGGGCGATATCGTTCAGGTTGATCTTGAATACATCATCGTCCGAAGAGGCATCCGTCCGAGCCGCTAGAGTGAAGCCCCGATCGGTGCCCGTGTTGGTGTAAGCGCGTTGGGCGGACCCATCAGGCAAGGACACAGTGAAGGTTTGCGCGGATTCGTCCAACCCACTGATGACAAACCCGGCAGAGCCGTCCCGCTTGGCAATAGTGACGGAAAGGAAGGTTGACCAGTCGGAATCCGAAGCCTTTCCGTGCTCGGTCAAGTTTGAATTCTGGATGCAAAGCCTACCCTGATCATCAACCCATATGACGGGATTTGCCAGAGCGACCTCGGACGTGGCCCCCGCCGGCGTACCCTCGTAGTAGCCAATCATAGGACGCGCTTCCATGCGGGAAGCCCGATCGCGCGACCCACCGTCATCGTAATAAACCTGAGCGGCATCCGTTTCCGGATGGGCACTGTCGAAGAAGCCCGCCTTGCCGTCGGTGTAGAACACGCTGACGACCGTGGCGGTCGATGCGTCGAATTCGATAACGAAATTCCCCTCCCACACTGTCTCATCGAGGGAAAGCGAGGAAAGGATGCCGTCGTCACGCGCTTGATCGGCCGTCAGGTAGTAGATATCGCCCTCTGCGGGAGCGTCTTTGGCCGTCTGCCCCTGAGCCACCGGCCCACCGTCTTCAGCCATCAACGCATGCCAGGTGCCTGCGTTCTTCTTTGCAGTCATCTGCAGCTGTGCGGCACTGGCAATGCGCGAGGCCGCATTGTCGAGCTCGGTCATGCGCAATGAGCTCTGCGCGGCCATGAGGGAAGGAAGGGCTATGGCTGCGAGCACGATGACAAGGGCCACGGCAAGCAGCAGTTCGGAAAGGGTGAACCCCTCGATATGCGTTTTCTTCGGCCTTGGCACGCCTCTGGCTCTCCTCGCACGGCGTCTTCCTGCGATTTTTACAGGATACTCTTGTCTGCTAGTATCCCGTACCCACTGCGGGTTCGCAAGCTTCAATAGCCTTACATGCAGGTGCGAAAGTGTTGCTTTGCCGCTCGTGGTTGCCTTGTTAGCCAGCATCGCCGCCGTCTGAGCCACGTCTTCGTCGTCCACAAAAGCAAGCCCATTCCAAACATCTCAGGCTAGCAGCCGAAAATAAGCTCTCTTTCTTCCCCGACAAGCGCCGCGCGCGCCTGATCCCGCAGGTTGTTCACACCGATAAAGAACTGCCTCATCATGACGACCATGAGATAGCGTCCCTTCGGGGTGAGCGTCAGTTCTTCGTGCGTGTCGCGCTCAAAGGCACCCGCCATCTTCATAAACGTCATTTCCACCGGAAGGCCGGCCTCCACCGTGCAGCCAAAATCACGTTCGAAGGCCCGCTTGTCCAACCGCAGGCCAAACAGCTGCATCATGAAGCGATACCTCATTCGATCATGCTTTGAGAAGGTGGTCTCGCCCATGAGGGACATGCGTCCCGATTCGATGGCCTTGTTGTAGTCGTTGACCGAAAACGTGTTCACGTACAGGTTTCCTCCCAGGTACGTGATGCCGCCGCTGCCGATGGCTGGATATTCCTCGTAGTCAACGACGTACTCATCGATCATGGCATCTTCCGCCGCCGCGCCGCTCCCGCGCCGATTGAACGTCCACGCGCTTCCAAATTGGAACAGGGGGGTGTCGCCGCCCGCCAAAAGATCGCTGATTATTTCATAGAAACGCTGTTCTCGAACGTAGTCAACCTTGCCCACCGTGCGAGCGAGAGACCGTGCGACCGACGGGGAAGCCATCAGCGGATAGAAGGTGGTCTGGCTCGTATTGCTTTCCACCACCCGCTCGATATCGGATATGAGGATGTCTTCTGTCTGCGCAGGAAAATTAAAGATCATGTCGACGTTGAGCGAAGTGAAATACGGGCTGGCTTCCTTGACGCGCTCCAGCATTTCCTCGCCACTGCCATATTTGTCGAACCGGTCCATCTGCTTGAGCAAGCCGTCATCAAAACTTTGCACTCCCACGCTCAAACGCTGAACACGCCCTCGCAGCTTGTCGAGATAGCTCGGAATCAGATGGTTGGGGTTCGTCTCGCTTGAAACCTCGTCGATGGAAAACGTGTCTCGGGCCAAATCGATCGTCTCGCACAGCTCGTCGATCATGATGGTGGGCGTACCTCCGCCCACATAGAGGCTCTCGAAATCATAGCCGATATCTTTGAGCATGAGCATCTCTTTGCGAAGGTTCTCGAAATAGGGCTTGGCGCGATCTTCCGCAAAGGGAAACCGATTGAACGAACAATACGGGCACAGGCGCTCGCAAAACGGCACATGCAGGTACAGCATGTATTTCTGCCCGGGCATCGGCGCGGGAAGGCGCGTCTCGGTCGTCGGATCGAGCTTGAGATAGTTTTTGGTGCATTGGCGCACAACGGAGGTGAGCATGCGTTCTGATAACATAGGCCTCGGTTCCTCTAATGTCATATCGGGCGGCTTATCTGCCGCCGATTCGTTTAATCCCAGGCATCTCGGCCGGCAGCTGCCCTTTTGCCGATGTCGGTGCGAAACTGCTTGCCCTCGAAGTTGATGAGGCCGCACGCTTCGTACGCCTTCTCGCGCGCTTCGTCAAACGAGTCGCCAAGCGCAACGACGTTGAGAACTCGACCGCCCGCCGTGACAAGCTCTCCGTCTGAATTCCTCGCGGTGCCGGCATGGAACACCGTCACGCCGTCGATGTCCTCCGCCTCCTCGATGCCAAGAATGACCTTGCCCTTCTCATAGGGGCCAGGGTATCCCTCGCTCGCCAAGACCACGCATACCGCCCATTGCTCAGACCACCGCAGGTCAATGTCACAAGGGCGGCCTTGGGCGACGGCCAGCATGACATCCACCAGATCGGTTTCCAAACGCGGAAGCACGACCTGCGTCTCGGGATCTCCGAACCGCGCGTTGAACTCAAGGACCTTGGGCCCCTCAGGAGTCAACATGAACCCGCCATACAGTACGCCGCGGTAATCGGCATCAAAGGGTGCACGAGCTGTGGCGGCTGCGGATTCTTCCATGATACGACGCATGGAAGACAGCTCTTCCGGGGACACGATCGGCACGGGGGAATATACACCCATGCCTCCCGTGTTCGGTCCTCGATCTCCGTCGAAGGCTCGCTTATGGTCTTGAGCTGTCGTCATGCAGAAGGCTTTCCCTCCGGTGACAAAGGCGAGCAGCGAGCACTCGGGACCCGTGAGGCATTCCTCTATGAGCACCGTCGATCCCGCATTTCCGAACGCGCCGTCAAAGCAACTGCGCACGGCGTCCTTGGCCACCTCTACGTCATCGGCGACAATGACGCCCTTGCCCGCTGCCAAACCGTCGGCCTTCACAACGATGGGCGCGCCGATCTCGTCCACATAGGCCAAGGCCGGCTCCAGCGTGGTGAAGCTGTCATACCGAGCCGTTGGAATGCCGTTGGCGTCCATGAACCGTTTGCTGTAGGTCTTGCTTCCCTCAAGCTGGGCACCCTGGGCATCAGGGCCGAACGTCGCAATTCCCGCTGCGCGGAGCTCGTCGGCAACACCGGCAACCAACGGGGCTTCGGGACCGATGACAACCAGGTCCACCTCGTGTTCGCGGGCAAAGCGAAGCACGGCCGACCCGTCTTCGATGTCCAGCCCGGCAACGTTTTCAGCAAGGGTTGCGGTGCCGCCGTTGCCCGGAGCCACGAAAAGGGCGTCGCACCGGGGGGACTGCGCCAACGACCATGCGATGGCATGCTCGCGACCGCCGCTTCCCAAGACCAAGATGTTCACAATGCATCCTTTCGTCCACGGCATGTCTCACCCGAGGCATGCCGCCTTTCGTGCAGGGGCTACTTGTTCCAACCGCGAAAGATGGTCTGATCGCGATCGGGACCAACGGCTATAATGCTGATCGGGACGCCTGCCGCGCGCTCGAGATACTCGACATAGCGCTGAGCGTTCTCCGGCAATTCCTCGAAATGGCGGCATCCCGTGATGTCGACGCCCTTCCATCCGGGAAGTTCCTCGTAAACGGGCTTTGCATGGAACATGATGCTCTGCTGCATGGGAAAGTAGTCATACACTTTGCCCTCGCACTCATAGGCCGTGCATACCTTGATGGTGTCAAAGGCCGACAACACGTCGAGCTTCGTCAGCGCAACGTCGGTGAGCCCGTTGACCTCGGCCGCATAGCGGGCGATGACCGCGTCGAACCAGCCGCAGCGGCGCTTGCGTCCGGTCGTCACACCATACTCGTATCCCACCTGGCAAAACGCCTCCCCAATTTCAGCCTCTTCGCCAACCCCGCCGTCTTCGGCGAAGCGCTGTTCCGTGGGGAAAGGACCGCTGCCAACACGGGTGATGTAGGCCTTCTGGATGCCCAGCACGCAATCGATGGCCGTGGGGCCCACGCCTGAACCGGTGGCGGCGCCGCCCGCACAGCAGGAGGAAGAGGTGACAAACGGATAGGTGCCATGGTCGATGTCGAGCAGCGTTCCCTGGGCGCCTTCGAACAGGATCGATTTCCCGTCACGCACGGCGCTGTTCAGCAGCTGCGCCGTTTCGGCCATGTAAGGCTTGAGGAGGCGGGCATAGGGCAGATACTCCTCGCATATCTCCTCCACGGTATAGGTGTGCAAGCCGTATATCTTCTCCAGCACGGGATTCTTCTGAGCCAGCGCCGTCTCCACTTTCAGACGGAATATCTTCTCGTCCAGCAAATCCTGGATGCGAATGCCTTTGCGGGCTACCTTGTCCTCATAGCACGGCCCTATTCCGCGTTTCGTGGTGCCGATCTTATTCTCGCCAAGGCGCTTCTCGTCGGCGCCGTCGAAATCCTTGTGGTAAGGCATGATGACATGGGCGTCGCACGAGATCTTCAAATTCTCACACGATATGCCCTCGGCTTCCAGCATGTCCATTTCCTTGATCAGAACACCGGGATCGACGACAACCCCGTTGCCGATGACCGGGATGGCGTTTTCATACATCACGCCAGAAGGCATGAGATGCAAGGCCAGTTTCTTGTCTCCATGGACAACGGTGTGGCCGGCGTTGTTGCCACCTTGATAACGCACGACGAAATCATAGTTCCGGGCGATGAGGTCGGTGATCTTGCCTTTGCCTTCGTCTCCCCATTGGGCGCCGACGAGTACCGTGCTGGGCATAGTGTTTCCTTTCAGGATGGAGCTTGGGTTTACTGCCGCAAATCAAACATTATATTACAGTTCCACCTCATTGAGTGACGGATCGGCCGCGCGCAACGCCTCGACGACCTCTTCATGAGAGGTGAACAGAACCACCTGACGGGAACGAGCGAGTTCGGCAAGCGCGAGCGCCGCACCCTTTCTCCTCGTCGAGTCAAAGTTGACCAAGATGTCATCGGCCAGAATGGGAATGGCCCGTCCCACATTGTCGGCTGCAAGCAGCAGCGCGATGCGGAGGGACAGATAAAGTTGCTGGCACGTGCCCAACGACAGGTGCACGGGTTCCCGCACCGTCCTGACAGCGTCGGTGACCTGGAGCTTGCCATCAGGAGTCATAGACACCTTCACCCAGCGCCCGTCGGTCATGAGAGAAAGAAGCCGGCTTGCCTGACGATAGACTTCCGGTTGGCTCTTGCTCTCCCACGAAGCAATGGCCGATTCCAGCATGCGCTTGGCCAAAAGCAGGCACGCATAATCCTGGGCGTTTTCGTCTTGCCGGGTGCGCACTTGCTGGTACCGCATTTTCAGCTCGTCAAACCGTTTCGCGCGCTTCGCGTGCGAAAGCTCTTGTCTCAATTCTCCATACCGGCGATTCAAGTGCTCGCTTGCCTCCACCAGGCCCACCCGTTGCTGAGACTTTTGGGCAATCGCCTCGTCAATCGATTCCAGCGATGGCTCTCCGCGGAGGTCCAGACGCTCTGCCACTTGAGAACGCTGTCGCCGCGCTTCGGCAAGGCGCTCCTCCAACGCCGTGCGCCGCGACACGAGCGCCTGCCGACGCTGGAGGAACAGGCTTTCCTCAGAACGGGCATCCTTGGCCTCGTCGAGGAGGGCGCGCGCACGACGGAGTGACCCCTGGGCATCCTGCAGGCCGTTCTCATCCAGATGGCGGCGCACGGCAGCCGCGTGATGGGCTTGGGCTTCACGACATGCTTCGAGCTTCTTGGCATCCTGGAGCATGACCCATTTCGCGTCCTGCTTGCGCGCTTCCAACGCTTCGGCCTCTTTGTCCGGCCGGAAAAGCATGACCATGGCAGCCCCGGCCAGCATCAGGGAAAACAGCACCAAGATCACTCCGAGGGCCGTGAACGACAGGCTGTTGATCTCCCTCCCATGCATGAACACCGGTATGCCGGCGACCACGAACACGAGAGGCAACACAACCGACAGCCACACTTGCGCCCGACGCTGCCGGCGTGCCTTCTTCTCTTTGGCATACAGATCGTCGGCTTCGACAAGGGCCTCATAGGCGGCCTTGGACGTCGAGCAGTCATCCTGCGCCAGATCGACAGCATGCTCCCGCTTCGCCTGCTCGGTGGCCAGCACGTCTATCTGATCGCGCAGGGCGCGCTCGTCGGACGGCCGGAGCTCCACCAGATTGCGCGGCACGTCGATCGTCTGAAAGCGGCGGGCCGCAACCAGTTCCTCTTCTTCCGCCCGCAGGGATTCCCGGGTGCCGTCGGCATCCGCAATCTCACGATCAAGCTTTTCCAAATTCGACCGGTGAACCGTCAGGTTCTCGATGTCTGTATTGAGGGAGCTGAGGCGAGAGAGCAGATCGTCGCGCTGAGGAGAAATTTCGTGAAACTCCTTGTCTTGGTGCTTGAAGCGCTCCGCCTCGTCGCCCGCTTCGGCAAGCTGCCCGCGCAGCGCATGCTCCTCATCCGAAAGGCGGACGAGGGAATGCTCGGCCGCCGTCGCGCGCGACGTGTATTCGGCAAGCCGCGCCTGCACGTCTGACAGGGCCTGCGCGGGAGAGGCCCCCGTGCCCGAGCCCGCGGTCAGCAATTTCGCCGTCACGTCTGTCGTGTTGCGCAAGGAACGAAGCTCATCGCTTGTGAGCGAGAACATGGTGAGGAACGTCTCTTTGTCGATGTCTTCCACCAGGGAGGCATCGCCGATAAGGCCATCCGCATTCTTTGCGCGAGCCAGCTCAATGTCTTCTTCTGAAGAAAGGCCGTCTCCGGCGCGATCCTTTCCGGTGAAACCGAAGAACAGCGACCCCGAACGCTCGGCATTCTGAGGCTTGTAGGTGTTGCGGCCTCCACGAGCCTCTTCCCAACCGAACAGCACGCCGCCGACAAATGAGGCGAGCGTCGTCTTCCCCGCCTCATTTCTGCCGTACACGACATTGAGGCGGGGAGACAGGGGACCCACCGTCTCATTGGAAAACGCCCCGAACCCGACGATTTTCAAGAGTTTGAGAAAGGGCGTCCGCTGTTCAGAGCACTGTTCAGAAGGAAGCCCTCCGACGATTGCCGCGGATGCCCCGTCGGTTCGCCTCATCGGTCTTCGCCTCTTGCAAGCAGGTCAAGCACCTGGTTCTCGGCGCGCTCGGCAAGGTCGCCCACGCGGCGGGCGCACGATCGGGGCAACTGCATGTTCTTCTTGAGGAACTCTTCCTGCAAAAAGGCGATCATCCCTTCTTGGTCTGCGCGAAGAGATTCCGCAACCTGAAGAAACACCGAGGGGAACAGGCCTTCGCGCCGGAGGGCATCCTTGTCCCGCGGCGAAAGCGTTTCGTCAATCAGCGCATCACAGAAAAACAACGGGTAGGAGTCGTTGATGTGCTTGCGCAGGTCCTCAAGAACTCCCGGGCGCTCGAGAACTGAATGAAGGGGAGACACGCCTGTCAGCGTGACGCGAACGCACATCTCCTCGCAGTGTGCCTTGCCATTTTCTCGGAACAGCGCGCGCATCACCTTGTCGGTCACATCAGACAGGGTCGAGCAATCGCCGGCATCGACGCTTACGCGCTGCCACACGACACTTGCCGTGGGTATGAATTCGAGTCGATTCGGCAGCCCTTCGGACAGCGTGACCAAGAAGACGCCGCGCTCGCCTGTTTCCTTGATGTCCCTGCCTTGGATGCATCCCGAGAAAACGACCCGGGGATCATCGAGGGAGGGCACGACATGCCTGAGATGGATATGGCCAAGGGCCCAGTAATCCATGCCCGCGTGCAGAAGGGCCTGGGGATTCGTCGGGGCTTTGACCGGATCAAGATCAAGGCCGGTATGAAGGATGCCAATAGCAAAAGGCGCCTGAGAAGCATGGGGGTTGCTTTCCCCGAGAGACGCTTCCGCAGCTTGCCGCGTTATGCCTTGGGCAATATCCTCGTCGGCAGGCCACGTCTGATTGTAATAGCCCCGCCCCCCCACCAGGCAGAGCGGCTCTCCCGCTCTCTCGTAGAGCAAAAAGCCTGGCTTGTCTGCCGGAAGCATGACGGTGTTGGCAGGAAGGGCGAAAAAATCATGTTGCCAGGACGTGAGCGGATCATGATTGCCCGTCACCAGATAAACGGGAATTCCCTCTTTGTCAAGCCGCCTCAGCCCTTCGAAGAAATGCAGGTAGTCAGCATAGGATGCGCGCGCGCTGTCGAATATGTCGCCCGCTATGACGACAAAATCAACCTTGCGGGCAATGGCGGCATCGACAATGCGGTCGTATGCCTCCGGTATGGCGGAGAGCAAACGGTTAGCCCATGCGTCGGACAGCGCACGAAGCCCACGAAACGGCGCACCGAGGTGAAGGTCGGCGGCGTGAATGAATGTGAGCGTTTTCGACATGGGCACAGTGTAACGCGAACCCCCCTTCAAGACGATGGTCTAAAAGCCTCCCGCGCGCGAATCGTCGATGAAATCCATGAAGCGAGTGTATTCGGGGTTGAATGCCAGGGGAATGTCGCGCGTCGGCCCGTTGCGGTGTTTGGCGACGATGAGCTCTGCCGCCCCCAGATCGGGACGGTCGTCGCTTTCCGCCTCCACCTCGTCCATGCTCCGATCGATGAACATGACGATGTCAGCATCCTGCTCGATAGAGCCAGACTCACGCAAGTCAGAAAGCATCGGGCGCTTCTTGCCACGCATTTCAACGGCGCGCGATAGCTGAGAAAGGGCTATGACGGGCATGTTCATCTCTTTCGCGAGAACCTTGAGACCGCGCGATATCTCACCGACCTCAACGGCTCGATTGCCGTCGCGGCGCGTTTGCGGGGGCTGCATGAGCTGCAAATAGTCAACGATGATGAGCCCTTTGCCTTCAGCTCGACGCAACTCGCGGCGCGCTTTTGCCCGCGCCTCAAGAATGGAGAGTCCCGGGGAATCGTCTATGTAGAGGTCGAGCTTCGAAAGGGTGTTCGACGCATCGGCGATGGCTCCCCAGTCGCCTTCGGAGATGAATCCCGCTCGAATCTTCGAAAGGCTCACCCGGGCTTCCGCGCAAAGGATGCGCTGGACCAGCTGGCCGGCACTCATTTCCAAAGAGAAGAACGCGACGGCCGCGCCTGACTTTGCCGCGTTGACCGCCATGTTGAGCGCAAACGACGTCTTGCCAACACCGGGTCGAGCAGCCAGAATGACCAGATCGCCTCCGCGAAAGCCATGGAACAGGTCATCGGCGTCTTTGAATCCCGTCGGCACGCCGGCCATATGATTTTTCTGCTCGGCGAGCTTGGTTATCTCCTCGAACGCTTCGGTAAGCAAGGTGTCCATCTTGGCAAACGTCGACGACACGCGCTTCTCAGTTACCCCAAACAGAGTTTTTTCAGCTTCTTCGACCACTTCGTCCAAATTGTCGGGAGCGTCATAGGCAAGAGCGGTGATGGACGCGGATGCATAGATCAGCTCTCGAAGGATGGACGTCCTCTTCACGATGTCCGCATGATTCTGCCAATTTGTCAGGGCAAACGTGTTGTCGGCAAGCTCGATGAGATACGACTTTCCGCCCACCGCCTCAAGTTGCCCGGTAGCATTCAGCGTGTCAGCCAGCGATATCTGATCGACAGGAATACGCCTCGCGTTGAGATCGCAGATAGCCTCAAAGATGATGCGATGCGCCGGGCGATAAAAGTTTTCCGGACGGAGCTTGAGCATGAGTTCCTCAACCGCTTCCTGGTTGAGTATGCATGCAGCCAAGACAGATTTCTCCGCCTCAATGTTCTGAGGCTGCTGCTTGGTCCTCGAGGAAGCCTGCTCTCTCGATCCGGCAGAGAAATCTTTCGAGTTATAGGCTGGTTGACTCGCTGTTGGCATGCTTTTGGAACCCTTCCTCGCAATCATGGTAGAAACCCATAGTAGCGTACTTATAACCGCAGTTCACGCATTTATTTTGAGTGTTTTCCCCTCCCCCTGTTCTCCACCGAAACAAAAAATTCCCTCCGCCCCATCATCAGGGCGAAGGGAATTTTCCCCACTTTCCACAATAAGATGCAGTGGAAAGCTCTTTTGCCGATTGCCGTGCTATTCGGCAGGTGCCTCGGCTTTCGCCGACAGCTCTTCGGTCTCGACGACCAGAACTTCAGACCCATCCTCGGACACAGCCTCGGCGGAAACGTCGACCGAAACCTCTTCGACAGCCTCCTCAACCGGCATGTCGCCGACGACCAGCTTGACCGAGGTTCTAATCCCCCGGTACAGAGAGATGTCCACTTCGTGGATGCCTGCCGTCTTGATGGCATGGCCAAGCTCAACACTCCGCCTATCGATGTCAAGATCGATGGCCGCCTTGATGGCGTCAACGATCATCGCTGACGTGATAGACCCGAACAGCTGGCCTTCTTCGCCAATCTTGGCGTCCACTTTGACGACGGTTCCCTCAAGCGTTTCCTTCAGCTTGTTCGCATCGGCAAGACGAGTCTCCTCGCGCTTGGCGATGTTGTGCTTGCGCTGCTCGAGCTGCTTGAGATTGCCCTTCGTCGCGAGAACGGCGATGTTGCGAGGAATCAGATAATTGTTAGCAAAGCCGCGGGCGACGTCAACGACATCGCCTTCTCCGCCTTTGCCCTTCACTTCTTGGAGCAGGATGACTTTCATGGTACCTCCTTGCGCCTAACGGCTGCGGCGATCGCCGCGACCGCTGACGGCAGGAACCGCGTAAGGCATCAAAGCCATCTCACGGGCCCGCTTGATAGCGTTGGCGACGTCGCGCTGGTGCTGGGTGCAGGCACCCGTCACCCGGCGCGGCTTGATCTTACCGCGATCGGTAACGTATTTACGCAGCATTTGCGTGTCTTTGTAGTCGATGTACTGCGTGTCTTCTTTGCAGAATTGGCAGTACTTGCGACGCGGCTGCTTCGCGTAATCGGACATTTTATAAACCTCTTTCATTTCGCTTAGAACGGGATGTCTTCGTCATAGACCGATGAAGAGGCATCGACCACCGGCGCCGCTGCAGGAGCTTGGCGCGGAGTGGAATAGCCGCCCGTATGACCGCCATGGGATGACGAATCGTTGCGGCTCGACATGAACTCCAGCTCATCCACGATCACTTCGATCTTGCTGCGCTTCTGGCCGTCGCGTTCCCATTGGCTCCAGCGGAGTTTGCCTTCGATGGACACCTTTGTGCCCTTTGCCAGGTAACGGGAAAGGCTCTCGGCGCGGGTTCCGAACATCGTGCAATCGATGAAGTTCGGATAATCTTCCCATTCGCCGGTCTGCTGGTTCTTGCGACGGTCGTTGACCGCCACGCCAAACCCAAGCACCGGCAAACCGCCCGCCGTCGAGCGCAACTCAGGATCACGTGTCAGGTTTCCACTGATAATAACTCGGTTAATGCTCATGTCTTCTACCTCTTTCCATGCTGGGCGCCACTTCCCCGCGCCCCCGGGTGCGTGATGCCTAGTCGCGATCCGTACGCTTGACAATCATGTGACGCTCCACGGCATCGGTGATGCGCAGAACACGATCAAGCTCGGCAACGTTTGCAGGATCCGCATGAAAATCGATGAGAATGTAGTCACCGTCGGTTAGACCGTTGATTTCGTAAGCGAGTTTGCGTTTGCCCCATTCTTCGATATTGTCCACCGTGCCCTTGGCATCGGCAACGACGGTATCTATACGTTTCATCACAGCGGCGCGTGCGTCGCCATCGATCGTTGGGGAAACAAAAAACAGCAATTCATAAGCCTTCATCAGCTCACCTCCTTTGGACTTTACGGCCCCGGGGCTGGTGAAGGCGTATAACCCGGGACAGGAAAATAACCGGATTATCTTAGCAAAACACTTTGTCGAAAACAAGGTGATACTGCTGGCTCAACAAGGTGCCCACGGTTTCGCCACACTCGCCCGCTCCATGCAACCTGCTCCCATTCGTTATCGCTAAGCAGCTTGTACTCGCATCATACCATGGCGTTTTGGCAAAACGATAACCGGAATCTGCCATAACCTTCTCGCAACTCAATGCATTTCCCGCAATGGCCCAGCAGTATTCACACACGTTGTTTGCGCAGTCCTAGCAGAATTCCGGCGCGTGCGATGGGAGGCCTCGAAACCTTCCTGCATTCAGATGGGTGCAGTCGCCTCTCACCAAAACCGCCCCTGCGGACGTTCGGCTGCACAAAGGACCAACCACACCACGAGCAGCACAGCAAGGAGAACGAGGGAGGATGGGAGAGGATGGAGAGATGGGAGGAGGAGTGGGAGGACGAGGAGATGGGAGGCCGCAAAACCCCTTGCTATACCCGATTCGGGCTGAGTTACCGTAATAAGGAAGTGGGAGGACGAGAGGGATGGATGAAGGGAGGGAGGGAGGGAGGGGGCGGAGGGACGGGAGAGGTGGGAAGGATGGGAGAACGAGGGAGGCAAAAGGAACAGGCACCCTCTATGAAACGACCGATGTTTCACGTGAAACATCGGTCGAAAGTCACCTGCTCAGAAAACGCTCACCTGCTGGTCACCAAGCAGAAGCCAAAGCAGAAGCAAAGGGCAAGGCAAGGGATGATCGGTTGTTCCCGTGTCCGTCAAAGACACGTGCTTACAGGCTTCATGTATGCCACGGAGCATTTCCCCGGACCCTTGCCCGGGCTGCAAAGCCACCCTCATGAATCTGCCGACACTTCCTCTGATGGCGGATTTCGTTCGCCGTCAGGGAAGATTTCAGCTCTCGTGGGCGCTGCCGGAGACAGAGCCTTATTCCTCCGCGGCCGCAGCGGTACCAGCAGCGTCGGTACCAGCAGCATCGGTGCCAGTGGCGGCAACGGCGTCGACATCGGTGGCGGCAACGGAGACAGCGGTGGCGTCAGCACCGGCGGCATCCACGTCATCTGCTTCAGCGCCGTTGACTCCGGCAGCCTTCGCAGCTTCCCCGTCTTCGTCCTCGACGTCTTCCTCGGCCTCGTCCGCGAGATAGCGCTCCTCGATCTCGTCGTCATCGTAGCGGGCCGCCTCCTTGAGGTCGGCCATGAAGTTTGGCGCGTCCCCGATAAAGGCGGGCTCCGCTTCAAACACAACCGAATCGTTATCGCCTACCTCGTAGAGATATCCAACGGCAAATCCGCTGCCCTCGCCGGGAATTCCTCCTTCGGCAATGAGGGCATCTCTTGTTCCCTCGTCGACTTCAACGTAACCGTCGTAGCAAAGCGCATAGGCTTCAGCGCCACGGGCGTTTTGAACCGTGTGGCGGGCGAAATTGAAGCACTCTTCGGCGGTTTCTCCAGGATGGCTCTCGATAAACAGATTCTCCTTAACGGCCAAAGCGGTGAAAGGAATAACCTCAGCACCCTGCTGCATCTTCTCTTTTGCCTCATCAAGAGAGAACAGCAACACCTTCTCAAGGATTTCGGGAATCTCCGGAACCTCGACATCCGAACTTTCCACAATACGATCAGACATGGTAATCCTTTCACGCGGCTCTATTCACGCGGGCGGCACTACACACGCCCTGTTGCATTTATCGTCGCCGACCAGTTTAGAGCTTCGGCACGAATCGGGCATCTGATGAACGCGGTATTCGGCGTATCTTCAAAACTAAGCCCTCGCTGGCTTCAAAAAGGCCAACAAGATCAGAAACGTCACGAATCCCAAGTGACAACGCGGATTCTCCCGCAGCCCAACAAGTCCCTTCATGCGACGGACAGCCCTCTCCTGGCAGGATAGCCCGTCCCTGGCGGATAGCCCTCTCTGGGCGGGCAGCTCGTTCCTGGCAAAAGACTCGGCCCGTCGCGCGTCTTGTCGTCCGATGCCGCCCACGGTTCAGAACAAGGAGAAGGTGCGGCAATAGCGACAGTTAGTTCTCCCGCAGACCATCGTCCGCCCCTGTCTGTCGTCATTCTAGCGCGCTGAACCATATCGTGCGCGTCTCCCTGCAAGAAACGTTCGTATCGCCTGATAGGCAAATACCCCTGTCACAATCACCATGACGGAACCGGAAAGTCCCCTTCCAAGAGCAAAGGGCGTTTCAAAAAGAAATGCACGCCAGAATTCGAGCCCCGTTTTTTCCCACAACCCCGGCGTGTAGTACAGATCCTGCCAATGCAGAAAGGAAACGTCATGCACCCCATTGTTCATAGAGGAGGTAAACAAGAGAGCGGCATAGCAGAGAAAGAGCGTCAACCATAAGCCGCTGGTCCGACGATAGCGAGCGGCTTTGCTGGCATCGTCAGAGAATATGTCATCAGCGACATCGGGGCGGAGACGCACGAAATACTGGGTACCCGACCAGAACGAACCGGAAACATGGTGCCAGCCGCCATCTTCGAACAGGCTGACATAGTCGGCAAAATCTCCCTTTTTTCTGAACGTTCGGTAATCGACGCGATACGTGAGCTCCTGCGCTGCGGCTGGCACGAACTCGTAGCCAAACGAGGTGCCCACAAGCAACCAGCCTTGTTCCGCCATAGTTTTCAGCCATGCCTCTTCTTTGTCAAAATCGGTGAAGAACCTCAACTTCCTCATCTGGCATCTCCTGCCCTTTCTGCAACCGCAAGCATCTGCTTGATGCGCCTGATATCTTGATCGAGAGTTTCCCGCCCATAAGAAGTGATCTGGTACACCTTCCTCCGGGAATCATCGCTGGGAAGAGTTTGAATAAGACCTTGTCTGAGCAGGTTCTCAAGCGCGCCATACATGGTGCCAGCGGCTATGCGAACCGCCCCCTCGCTCAAGCTTTCCACTGTCTGCATGATCTGATATCCATATCCCGGCTGTTCGAGAGCCGTCAAGATATAAAACGTCGTTTCAGTGAGAGGAAGCGCTTTGTTGCGTCTGTCCATCGAGTCCTTTTCTCCCATCACCATTCTTAGCTATACAGTTTAACTGTACAGTTCGACTATATATTGCACAGCGGGATATGTCAACGAGATCGTGAACAGAGTTCGGGCGATGACCATCAAGCCGAACGATCGAATGCATCGCTCGCTCTACAGCCCAAAAGCCTTTGCGGCACGCTTCCCTCACCACAGGAGCCCTGCCGAAGAGCCGCTGCAGGCATCTTGTTCCAACCCTGCCAGCAAAATGCCCCAGCACGGCAGCACGAAGTGCCCGGTCAACAGCGAAAACAACCCTCGTTGTCAGAAGCTTTGCAATTGAAACTGGTGAAAGAATATCAAGCTTAGACTGGCGGAGGAGGAGGGATTCGAACCCTCGTTGCCCGGGTTACGGGCAAAACGGTTTTCGAGACCGCCGCATTCAACCACTCTGCCACCCCTCCGCATGGGTGAGGCCATCTCGGTTTTCCTAGATGGCCAAGCGCGCATCGCTGCGCTCTGCATCTGCCCCTTTCAGCGCATATGGCTTGAGGGCAGCACAATTATTGATGGCGGAGAGATAGGGATTCGAACCCTAGGTACGCTTTTGGCGCACACACGATTTCCAATCGTGCACCTTCGGCCAGCTCGGTCATCTCTCCGCTTGTCGATCGCTGCATGCCTGTGCAGACGCATGCACGCAGCAGGTACGTAGTATACAACAGCTAATAGGCGCTCACAAGCGAGAAATACTCGTCGGTTCCAGTCAAAGCGCCTTGCCCTGCCGCCCCCGAAGAATTCTCAGCCTGAGACGATTCTCGTGACAGAAAGACCGTCCTTCTCTCAACATGCAAGGGAACACCATAGAGTTCGCTCATGCGATCGTCGACCAGCATCTGTCCCTTGCTCCCTTCCGCAAGCACCGCGCCCTGCCGAATGAGCACGAGACGGTCTATCTCGGGAATGATGTCCTCAGGGTAATGGGTGACCAACACCACCGTCTTTCCCGCTTGGGCAAGCGCACGCATGCTGCGGCGAACGTAGTACATTCCTTCAGGATCAAGACCCGTGCAGGGTTCGTCAAAGACAAGCACAGCGGGGTCGTGCACGAGCGCGCGGGCCACAAGAACGCGGCGAGCCTGCCCCGTCGACAGCGTCATGACATCCCGCTCCGCAAGGCCGGCAATGCCAACTGACTCCAGCGCGGCGGAGGCACGAGCAAGGGCCTCCTCGCTCATCTCAACGCCGGGCGGCATGCCAAGCGTGCCAAACAATCCGCCTGCAACCACCTCCTGCGCCGGCAGGTGAACGGCAATCTGATCCTGCATGGTCGACGAGACGATTCCCAAAGTCTTTTTGATTTCCGAGAGCACAATGCGGGATTTGCCTTTGAACAGCACCGGTGGAGTATCCCGGTGAAGGGGAAGCATCTCTCGCGTCATCAGCTTGACGAAGGTCGATTTCCCTGATCCGTTCGGGCCGAGCACAGCAAGATGCTCGCCTTCGGGCAAAGAAAACGATCCGACGGAAAGGATAGGATTGCCGGCACGCATGACCACGGCATCGTGCAGTTCGAACAGCGCAGCCGATGCGGTTCCCTCCGAGCAAGAGCTCATGTTTTCTCTTTTCCTCTTGCCGCCTTGGAATCAGCGGACTTTCCACAGGGTAAACAGGCGTTGGCCAACTCCGCCCCCGCCCGTTTTCATCCGGACAAGCGGAGCGTCGCCAAATGGCTGCAAGAAAGCTCCCGCTCGCCTCCGGCGCAAGATCAGACAAAGGGCGGCTGTGATTCCTCACAGCCGCCCTTTATGAACATTGCGTTCGGACACGCACCCTTGCCCCACAAAGAGGCGGGCTGTCCGTTAATTCGATACCGTAGATTGCTCGGTCGAACTCTCGGTGGCAGCATCGGAAGAAGCGGTGTCTTCGGTGCTTGAAGACGTGGATGCATCCGTGCCGTCAGAAGAAGATGCTGTCGAGTCGTCGGTTGAGGTGCCATCAGAGGTGGACGCCGTCGAATCGTCGGTCGAAGTGCTGTCGGCCGTATCGTCAGAACTGTCGTCCGATGACGTATAGTTGGACATATCCAAGTCGTAGGAAAGTCCTTCCGGCATATCGTTGATCTCAATGTCAGCCGATGACTTGTAATCCTCGAGCCAAGAGTTGTATGCCTCGCTCTCCTGTTGGCTTTTCAGGGAGCTCTTGATGCTGTCAAGCCATTCGGACGGGATTTGGTCGAGGCTTGTCACCTCAACGGTTTCGGTGCCGTCATCTCCTGTGGTCTTCGGAGCATTGAAGACATCGGTGCATTTGATGATATGAATCCCGTATTCGCTTGTCACCAATCCGCTCACTTGGCCTTTGGAAAGGCCGCTCAGCGCATCGGTGTACTCGGTCACCAGATTGCTGGTCTTGTCCCAACCAACGTTGCCATCGTCTTCGGCGCTGGTGGTGTCCTTGGAATATTCCTTGACTGCGGTGACAAAATCAAGCTCGCCGCTATTGATCTGGTCGAGCACCTTTTGTGCTGTCTCCTGGTCGTCAGAGGCGAAAAGAATATGGGATGATTTCTTTGCCCCGTCGTAAGCCGATGCATACATCTGGGCATAGGAGAGAAGGTCCTCTTGGCTTGGCTCTTCATCGGATGCGAAGGACTCCTGAAGGCTCTTGCTCTTCAGCTGAAGCTCCAGTTCGTCCCGATAGTCCTGCTCGGTCAGACCAACTTGCTCAAGCGCCGCTTGCCATTTCTCGTCGCTGTCGTAGTTTTCCTTTGTCTTCTCAACGTAGGAATCAATCTCGGAGCTGTCAACCGTGATCCCCTTCTCATCCGCACCCTGATTGACAAGCTCTCTCGTCACGAATGAATCGATGATCTCCTCGCGCACGGTTTCGGGCGTCATGTCGTTGTCAGCCATCCATTGGCCCCATGAATCCTCGTCCGTGAGGCTTGCTGATGTCCGATAGCTCTCAATATACTCGGTGATGGTGCTCTCGGGTATATCCACCCCATTGACCGTTGCGGCTGTACCTCCCGAACTGCCTGAGGCGTCGCCGTTTGCACATCCCGCGAGACTCCACGCGCATGCAGCCGACAGACCGGCGACACATACGACTTTCATGATCTTGGCGCTGTTCATAAGACCCTTCCCTCGAACATGCCGGCTCGCCACCAGCGGCGTGTGCCGTACATGGTATATGGTACTGGGCGTATTGTCGCACACACCGAAAATGGGACCGCAGGTTGCACAATATGCCCACTTTCATTTCATACTCCCCTGTTGTATACAGGGGAAACCTCGCGGTTTCCCCCACAAAACAGGTTTTATGGGATAACAGCAGGCCTCTCATCTTCAAAAAAATAACAGGCCTGCGTTCCATGAAAGCGCGCCGCAATGCGGACGGGCTTAGTGCTTGCTCGCCTTCTTGCGCTGGGTTGCAGAGAGGATGCGCTTGCGAAGCCGAATGCTCTTGGGCGTTATTTCGACCAATTCGTCTTCCTCGATGTATTCGAGTGCTTCTTCCAGCGTGAAGACAACGGGCGGCGTCAGCTGAATGGCTTTGTCAGCTCCTGACGAACGCTGATTTCCCAACTGCTTTGACTTGGCAATGTTGACGACCATGTCGCCCTCCTTTGCCGACTCGCCCACGATCATGCCTTCGTAGCAATCCTCGCCTGGACCCACGAACAGCCGTCCGCGCTCCTGCAGCGTGTCAAGGGCGTACGCGACGCTCTTCTCAGTCGACATGCTGATCATCGACCCGTTCTTGCGCCCGCCAAACTCCCCTCGATAGGCACCGTATTCTGAAAAGTGGTGGAACATCGTCGCCTCGCCGCGCGTGGCGTTCAACAGACGAGTCCTGAGACCCATGGTGCCGCGTGAAGGGATTTTGAACACAAGATGGGTCTGATCGCCGCGCTGGAACATATCGGCCATCTCGCCGCCGGCGCTGCCAAACACCTCAATGGCCTTGCCTGCATATTCGCTCGGCACGTCGACCGTGGCTTCCTCGATAGGCTCAAGCTTATGGCCAGCCTCATCCTTCTTGATAAGCACCCGTGGACGACCAACCTGGAACTCGAAACCCTCGCGCCGCATCGTTTCCATAAGCACGGATAGATGCAACACTCCGCGACCAGCAACTTCGATTCCGCTCTTGTCTTCCAGTTCCTCAATGCGCATGGAGATGTTGCTCTCCGCTTCGTTCATGAGGCGTTCTTTCAGTTGCCGGGCACCCACAATATCTCCCTCACGGCCAACGAGGGGGCTGGTGGAAGCCTCAAAAACCACAGCCATGGTAGGCTCTTCCACCTGGATGGGGTCGAGCCGAACGGGATGTTCCCGGCTGGTCACCATATCGCCGATGTCGGCGTCGTCCACCCCGACTACCGCAACGATGTCACCCGCATGCACCTCGGGCTTTTCCTTCTTCCCGAGTTCCTCGAACGTGAATACCTGCTTGATGTTCGTGTTGTAGCGCGTCCCGTCATTTTTGATGACCAGCACCGGCTCACCTTTGTGAATGGTACCCGAAAACAGGCGGCCGACACCGATGCGGCCGACGAAGCTCGAATGATCGACCGTACATACCTGCAAGGCAACAGGACCGTTGGGCTCGCAATCGGGAGCAGGCACCTCCTTGAGGATGGTTTCCAGCAAAGGCACCATGGTCATGTTGTCGTCGTTCGGATCGAAACGGGCATAGCCGTTCATGGCACTTGCGTAGATGACAGGAAAATCAAGCTGCTCGTCGGTTGCCTCAAGTTCAACCATGAGGTCAAAAACCTCATCGACGACTTCTTCCGGCCGTGACCCCGGGCGATCGATCTTGTTGACGACAAGGACGATGCGCAGGCCCAATTCGAGCGCATGTTTGAGCACGAAGCGAGTTTGCGGCATGGGCCCCTCGAAGGCGTCGACGATGAGCAGCGCACCGTCAGCCATGTTCAAAACACGCTCCACCTCGCCGCCAAAATCGGCATGGCCCGGCGTGTCGATGACGTTGATTTTGACGTTGTCGTACGTCACGGATATGTTCTTCGACAGAATGGTGATGCCGCGCTCACGTTCCTGGTCGTTGCTGTCAAGCACCCGTTCCTCAACCTGCTGATTCTCGCGAAACACTCCCGAGGTGTACAGGAGACGGTCCACGATGGTCGTCTTTCCGTGGTCGACGTGCGCGATGATGGCGACGTTGCGAATGTTCTCTTGCTTCATTCTGCTTCTTTCTATAGATGGTTGTTTCGACGCTTATCCGCGATGGGGGTAAAAATTGACGCCTGCTTTCAGGCTATGCCCCGTCCAGCTGATCGGTGAGCTGTTTCGCCTCCCGGTTCAGCTCTGCGATGTGATTGTCGAGCGTGCCGATGGTTCGCTGTGCAGACACGATCTGAACAATGCCCCAAACAGCAGCCGCGCTGGCAACGGCAGCTATGACGCCGAACAAACCGACGGGACGGCGACCTGCAATAAGAGCAATGATGCCTCCTATGGCCGTCATGGCTATGCCATTGCGTCTCTCGTCCTGAACAACATCGCGCTGCTTTACCAACTGCACGCGGGCAGCGGAGATTCCGGCCAGCCGCGCCTCAATCCGGCTCGCCGCCGTCCGTTCTCCCGCCCCAGCAGCAGGCCGTTCCGAAGATCGGGACGCACGAGAACCCTTGCCGCTATTCAGATAATCATAGGCATTCTGAAGATTCTTGAACTGCTCGGTCGCACGATCCTGGAGCTTTTTGTTTCCCGCAAAGCGATCGGGATGCAAAATCTGCACGGTTTCCTTGTACGCCGCCTTGATGTCCTCGGCGGTCGCGTCGTCGTCGAGACCCAAGATGCGCAGCGCTTCGATCCGGTTCATAACTCCCCATGCAATCGTGTGTCAGTATACCCGTTGGAATTTTATCATGCCATCGCAAAGTAACCACCCTCCGGCGCGCTCACTCACAGAATACACGTGACGGCATGGGTATCTCCAGCGGCGAGAGCGTCCCGCAAGACACGATCCGACGAACGCAGGAAGACGCCGGAAACCCCGGCAGCAAGGACGAGCATGACGGAGGACACCGCCAGGGCGAGAAGAGGTTCCGCTGCGGCGGATTGGGCGGTCAGCATCGCGTCACCCGCCAGCAAACCGGGACCGAGCACGATGAGATCGTATAAGGCATGCGTCCCGGCAAGAACGCCCAAACTTCCTCCTTTTGCCTGTATGCCAGCCATGACGAAGCCAAACAGGGCAGCCTGCAACACTTTCAGGGTGGCCTTTCCCAGCTCGCCATCTCCAAACAAGGAAGAGACGTCGAGCTGGACGTGGAGCAAAGCAAACAGAACCGACGAGACGATGGCGGCGGACATCAGGGGATAGTTTTTCAACGCCCGGTTCTGCAGGCATCCCCGAGCGAGCGCTCTGAAGGCGACAATTCTGAACAGAGCCTCTTCAAAAATGCCAGTGGCTAGGCAGAACACGACAGCCAAGAACGCGCGAGCGGTCAAGTCAGGCGCGCGCAGCTGTGCAAGATCCTGCGGCTGCCATCCAACGACCGCCTCAGCGAGGGCAATGACGCAAAGATACGAGCCGACGGCGAGGACTGCCGTCTTGGCAGCCGGCTCCGTTGGACCCAGGGAAGAGGGACGAGAGACGGCCACGAGAAACACGCCGAGCAAGGAGAGCATGAGCGATTGCACGGCAGCCGACCCCAAGGTGCCGTTTTCCGTCACAGCATAGAGAGCGGCGGCGGCCGCGAACGACAACATCATGAACCAGGCGGGATGGCTGCAAGACCACGCCTGCGCCGCCCTGCTCCATTCAAAGGTTCGCCTCACGCCACACCTCCTCCTGATATTGCCATAAGCTGAAACCCCTTATCCCGTGCAGTATACTGGAACGCGCATGCCGGTTTTCCACCGATACGCATGTTTCCGTCAATGACAGGATGCCCATGACCGACCGAACTCCATCGAACGTTTCCGCCAAGCACGGCATCGCCTCATCCACACTCAAAATCGTTGCCATCGTCGGTATGGCCGCCAACCATGGCGGATTGATATTTGCTCCCTACCTGCCTTTCCCCGTGCTTTGCCTTCTGCTGGCATGCGGTGGCGTCACCTTTCCCATCATGGCATTCCTTCTGGTCGAGGGCTATCGCCGCACCTCGAGCGTCGCCCGATACGCCGCGCGGCTATTTGGGTTCGCCCTGGTGGCTCAAATACCTTACCAGCTGTTCCTCTCGTCAAATCTGAACGTGTTGTTCACCCTTCTCATCGGCCTTGGGTTGCTGTACGTCCATGACCACGGCCTCTTTCCGGCTGCAGGAACCAGTGTTGAGAAGGGAGCCTCCTCTCCGGGAAACGTCAGGAGGATGGAACGGATACGCCAGAGCAAGGCGACTTTCTGGATCCTTGCCGCGGTGGGCGTATCGGTAAGCACCTTCTGCGACTGGGGAGTGCTCGGTCCTATCATGATCCTGATGGGGTATCTCATGCCAACCCGCAAGCAGCGCATCATCTATCCCCTTGTCCTCGCAGTTCTCAGCATCGGCCTTCCCCAGGCAGGAGAGCTGCTGTCAGGCGGCGGAATGGACGCTCTTCCCTATCTTCTGTACGCTCTTGTTGGCTGCACCTCAGCCGCGCCGCTCCTGTTTTCCTACCAGGGAACGCGCGGTTTGCCGATGAAGTACTTTTTCTACGCCTTCTATCCCTTGCATATCCTCATTCTCGGCCTGCTGAAAGTTGTCCTGTTTGGGACTGCCTAGCGCACCCGCGGGAGAAAAATAAACGGACCCAGAATGGATCCGTCGAGAATGTATGGTGGAGCATAGGGGGATCGAACCCCTGACCTCAGGCTTGCAAAGCCCGCGCTCTCCCAGCTGAGCTAATGCCCCACAAACGGTGTTCGGCCTCCCGGCCAAAACGTTGACGAAATGAATCCCGCCCTGCACTTTGAGCCATCTATAATAAACGCTCCACCGGCAAACTCGGCTCACGGTGGAGCGTTTATTGCTAAGACTGGTGGGCCCGAATGGATTTGAACCAGCGACCTCACGCTTATCAGGCGTGCGCTCTAACCAACTGAGCTACGGGCCCCAAAAGTGCTTGAACACTGTATCTCAACTACAACCGCCCGGTCAAGCACTTTTTGCGAAAGTTCCTTATTGGAGGTAGGTATTTTCCGCAGCGGCAGAAGCTTTGAGGAAACGGTATTCACAAAATCCCCCCTTTCAACCAACATTGTTCACCATCAAGCCGGAGTATAATTCAAAGAAGCACGCTCGTTCTTTTCGTCATGTTGGCACAGCATGAGAACAAGGAGCAAACCATGGTACCCGTCACCGTCCAAACCCTTATCGTATCAGCAGCTCCCTCTCCCTCGGTCATTGTTTTGCAACCAGTGGAAGAAATGATTCAGGAAGGAAAATACCGCATCATTCCCATCTGGATCGGCGTCAACGAGGCGACGCAGATGGGAATTGCGCTCGAGAAGGCACGGTTCTCTCGACCCATGACCCATGATTTATTTTTGGATGCGCTCACGAACCTTGATGCAAGGATCGACCACGTTCTCATCAACAAGGTAAAGGGACCGACTTTTTTTGCTTTGCTCTTCCTAAGGCAGCATGATCGCCTCATTGCCCTCGATGCGCGGCCCAGCGATGCGATCGCGCTGGCAACCCGACAGCAAGCACCTCTATTCATAGACGAAGAGGTTCTTGAGCGCGCTTCGTTTCCCTATGTTTTTAAAAACGACCCCGATGCCGAAGAGGAGCTGGCTGAATTCAGAACCTTTCTTGAAGGTCTTGCTCCAGAAGATTTTGAAGTCTGAAGAGACGGCTCTTCAAGGTTGTCCCAAACAACAGCTTTACCAAAAAGCATCAATGAAGCGACACGGGCAGTGCCAGTGCATTGCGACATCGATCTTCAGACTGTTGAACGAACCAGGCCGCTCGTCCTAGAGAAAGGCGAGCGGCCTGCCGCACTCGTCAGACCTTCTTACTCCTCATCGATGTCATCGATGTCGTCCTCTGAAAGCTCATCCGTGTCAGCTGCCTGATCGGAAAGTCCCACAGCCATCTGGTCCGCTCCGGGCTTCTGGTCCGCCGGCTTCTTCTTTTTCCCTCGGCTTGCGATAGCCACCGCCGTCACCCGGTCCTTGTCTGCAACCTTCATGACGCAGACGCCCTGGGTCGATCGGCCGAGTTCGGATATTCCAAGGACAGGAGTGCGCACGCACACACCTTCCTCAGACATGATCATGATCTCCTCGTCGCGTGCAACGATCTTCATCGCAGCAAGCAGACCCTTCTTTTCGGTCATGGTTATCGTGAAGACGCCTTGACCGCCCCGATGATGAATCGGGTAGTCGCCAACCGGCGTACGCTTGCCATAACCCTTCTCCGTTATCACGAACAAATCCGTTCCGGGACGGGCTATTTCCATCCCAAGGACACGGGCGATCGGGGGAACGGTCATGCCGCGGACGCCCATTGTGTCGCGCCCCATGGCGCGGGCCTCTGCCTCGTCCCACATGATGGCCTTGCCTGCAGAAGATACCATGATGACACGCTCGCCCGGTGCTACACGGCGGACGGAGATAAGGCTGTCGCCATCTTTGAGGTTGATGGCTATCAACCCGTCACGGCGGGTGCGATCATAGAGCTCCATCGACGTCTTCTTGACCATTCCATGTTCGGTGGCAAACATGAGATATTCGTTTTCGGGGAAGTCCTTTGTCGCAATGACCGCACTGATGGTCTCGCCTTTTTCCAGCGGCAACAGGTTGACGATAGCCGTGCCGCGCGCATGGCGGCTGGCTTCCGGCAACTCATAAACCTTGAGGCGATAGACTTTTCCTCGCGTGGAGAAGAACAGCATATAGGCATGGGTTGAGGCTATGAACAGGTGCTCGACGTAGTCGTTATCCTTGAGATTCACGCCCTGCATTCCTTTGCCGCCACGCTTTTGCTGACGATAGGTGGCCACGGGCAACCGCTTCACATAGCCGGCTTTCGTCACGGTGACAACCATGTTCTCCTCGGCGATGAGATCTTCCACATCGAGGTCCTTGGCTTCGTCTGAAAGCCTCGTCTTGCGAGGAGTTCCAAACTTCTTCTTAACCTCTTGCAGCTCTTCCTTAATGATCTCGCGGACGAGGCCTCTGTCGGAAAGGACTCGATTATAGTAGGCGATCTTTTCGACCAGCTCCTTTAACTCGTCCTCAATCTTATGGCGCTCCAGTCCGGTGAGACGTCTGAGCTTCATCTCCAGAATGGCATCGGTCTGCTTCTTTGAAAGACCGAATTTCTCAGTCAGGCGTGTCGCTGCTTCTTTGTCGGTCTCCGAAGAGCGAATGATAGCGATGACTTCATCGATGTTATCAAGCGCGATGATATAGCCTTCAAGGATATGTGCCCGCTCCTCGGCCTTTCTCAGCTCATATCGCGTCCTGCGGGTGACGACGTCTTCCTGGTGGGCGATATAGTGATATAGCGTCTCCTTGAGCGAGAGAACGCGCGGAACGCCATCCACCAACGCCAGCATGATCACGCCGAAACCAACCTGAAGCTGCGTGTGTTTGAACAGCTTGTTCATCACCACTTGAGGGATGGCGTCCTTTTTCAGCTCGATGATGATGTCGATGCCATGACGGTCGGCACCATCATGGATATTGCTGACTTCCGTGAGTTTTTTGTCACGAACAAGCTCGCCGAGTTTTTCCAAAAGGCGGTTGCGGTTGACCTGATAGGGTATTTCGGTCACGACGATGGATTGACGGCCGTTTTTCCCTTCTTTCACTTCACACTTCGCGCGCACGGTCAATGACCCGCGCCCGGTTTCATAGGCATCGAGGATTCCCTTTTTGCCCATGATGATGCCGCCCGTTGGAAAGTCAGGACCAGGGAGGGCCTTCATGAGATCCGTCGTCGCAATCTCTGGATCATCAAGCATCAGACAGGTGGCATCAATCGTCTCCCCGAGGTTATGGGGAGGAATGTTCGTCGCCATGCCAACCGCGATGCCATTTGAGCCATTGACGAGCAGATTGGGGAAACGGGCAGGAAGAACAACCGGCTCTTCCAAGCTCTCATCATAGTTCGGCTGAAAATCAACCGTTTCCTTATCGAGGTCACGAAGGAGTTCCATGGCGGACTTGTCCAAACGCGCCTCGGTGTAACGCATGGCAGCGGCGGAATCGCCGTCGATGGAACCGAAATTCCCATGGCCGTCGACCAGCGGAACCCGCATGGAAAACGGTTGAGCCAAGCGCACCATGGTGTCATAGACCGCCGAATCACCATGAGGATGATACTTGCCGATAACATCGCCTACCGTACGGGCTGATTTCATATGGGGGCGGCTGGGAGTATAGCCACTCTCATTCATCGCGTAGAGAATGCGGCGATGGACCGGCTTCAAGCCATCACGCACATCGGGAAGGGCACGCGCGACAATGACGCTCATGGAATATTCCAGGAACGAGGTTTGCATTTCTTTACCAAGAAACGCCGCACGGACCGTGGTTCCGTCGCCCCCGTTTGCTCCCTCGATGATTGATCCATGGGGGCTTGCCATAGTGGACGCATCGATAAGGGAACGCGCTTTATCCTCTTCGGAAACGGCACCGGTAAAACCTGTGGTGTTCCCGGTTTCCTCGGCCTTTGACTCGTCGCCGTCCGTCGGGTCGAATTCTTCAGTGTTGTCTGCCACTTGCCTTCTCCTTTAAATGTCCAGGAAACGGACGTCGCGGGCATGCTTTTGGATGAATTCCTTACGCGGTTCCACCAAATCACCCATAAGGTCCGATACTACCCGCTCGGCCTCGGCGGCGTCGTCGATGTTCACTTGCAGAAGCGTGCGGGTCGCTGGTTCCATGGTGGTTTCCCACAGCTGGTCGGGATCCATCTCGCCCAGGCCCTTATAGCGCTGGACATCAAATTTTTCCGGATCGTCGTACTCCTTCAAAGTCGTCCCAAGAGCCGATTCGTCATAGATATAGCGTTCAATCTTCGTGCTCCGCGAATTCTTCTTTTTAAGCCCATAGATAGGAGGCTGGGCAATGTAGATATATCCTCGCGTGATGAGTTCTGGCATATACCGATAGAAGAACGTCAGAAGCAGGCAGCGAATATGGGCGCCGTCGACATCAGCATCGGTCATGATGATGATGCGATGGTAGCGTGACTGGTCGGCGTCGAAGTCCTCACCGATATTTGTGCCGATGGCCGTGATCAGCGAGCTGATGGTGTCTGAAGACAGCGACCGATGAAGGCCTGCCCGCTCGACGTTGAGAATCTTTCCTCGCAGCGGCAAGATTGCCTGATACTTGCGGTCACGTGCTTGCTTAGCCGACCCACCTGCAGAATCGCCCTCTACGATGAATATCTCGGAATCGGCGGGATTCTTGCTTGAACAGTCGGCCAGCTTGCCAGGAAGGGCAAACGAATCGAGCACTCCTTTGCGACGCGTCATCTCACGCGCTTTCCGCGCCGCTTCACGCGCTTTCAGAGCTTGTGAGGCTTTCCCAATGATCCGTTTCGCCGGTGCAGGATTTTCCTCGAGATATTCAGCAAGTCCCTGAGTGACGGCATTCTGCACCAGGGGACGTATCTCCGTATTTCCCAGTTTCGTCTTTGTCTGGCCTTCAAACTGCGGATCATGCAGCTTCACTGAGACAATGGCCGCAAGACCTTCCCGCGTATCATCTCCCGAGAGGTTCGAATCCTTTTCCTTCAAGATGCCCTTTGCACGGGCATATTCGTTCACCGTGCGCGTCACTGCCTGCTTGAATCCATCAAGATGCGTGCCGCCTTCATGGGTGTTGATATTGTTCGCAAAGGCCAAGACTGAATTCGTTGAGTAGGATGTCGACCATTGCATGGCCACTTCAACTTCACCGTCGGAATTGCTCGCTTCAAAGTAGATGGGCTTGTTGAGGGTCTCTTTGCCTTCGTTGAGATATTTCACAAAGTCAACGATGCCACCAGCAAATTGAAACACATCAGTGCGAGGCTGCCCCTCGGCGTCGGTGACGCGCTCGTCATGGAGAACAATTTTCAGACCCTTGTTGAGAAAAGCCATTTCGCGAAATCTATTGGCCAGGGTGTCGTAGTCGTAGACGGTGGTTTCGGTGAAAATATCAGGATCAGGCCAGAAGCTGATCTTCGTTCCCGTGTGCTTCGCCTTTCCCGTCTCACGGAGCTTTTCCGAAGTCTTTCCACGAGAAAACGCAATCTCGTATTCTTTCCCATCACGACAGACATTGACTTCCATCTGGGATGAAAGCGCATTGACCACCGACACGCCAACACCATGTAGTCCGCCGGATACTTTATATCCTTCGCCGCCAAATTTTCCCCCTGCGTGGAGGATGGTTAAAACGACCTCGACCGTTGGTATTTTTTCTTTGGGATGCTTGTCCACGGGAATGCCGCGTCCATTGTCGGTGACGGTGATCGAGTTGTCAGAATGTATCCACACTTCGATTTTGTCGCAATATCCAGCAAGGGCTTCGTCGACGGAATTGTCCACGACCTCGTACACGAGGTGATGCAGCCCACGGGGGCCTGTCGAGCCGATGTACATGCCGGGACGTTTGCGAACCGCCTCCAGGCCTTCGAGGACCTGAATGTCAGAACCGTCGTAATGGTCAGGTTTGTTTGCCACTGACATGCTCCTTCTTACCTATGTTGCATGGAAATATCCTCCCCTGCAATAAAAAGCGCCGCCATCCATCGGGCGGGCTCCATGTGCGCGACGACATCATCACCTGACAGGGCGTGCGCTGATCAAACAGGGAAACGTTAACTCAAGAATTATAGCATAAACCATCCAAGGTACCAACAGTTTACCCTTCGTTTAAAGGGCCGGAGAAGCCATATGAGGGGCGATCAATCTTTTACGAGTTATTTTTATCAATTATTTCATTTTTCCATTGCATATCAGCAGACATAGCCTTGGTTAATGCATGACGGACATGCTCATTCTCCACTTCCGCCGCTTGTGAAGCGATGATGTCCCGTTGCTCTTTTGACAATTCCACGTCAGCCGAATTCATGGCAGCCATCCTGTTTTCCTGTTCACCTTGAAAACACTGTTCTTGACGCGGTTGGAAGGGATGACGATTCTTCATGTCAAACTTTGAAGGGAGAATTCTGAATACCTCGACGTTCTCCCCTAAAGTCTTGAGTTTCATTTTGAGAAACTCTTGACGGGTGTCGAGGTCAGAGCGAATCAAGCTGTCGTCGGAATAGACGATCAACGTGTCAACTCCTTCCTCTTTCTTGATGACCACACCGTTGACATGGTCAAGGACAAGCTGGGCAGCATCCTTGTAGACGAGATTCACCGCTTCTTTCCAACAGGTGTGCACCAGTGCCGTGCGGCGGGCTATCCGATCCGCATCGGTTGCACCAAGATGGAACAACGCTTCCGTGAGGCCCTCGCCAAGCTTCTTCATGAGCTCACACCCCTCCCCTTCCCATCATCTTCAGTCATCTGCGTCCTCCCGTCATCAACATCGCCGAGAGAAGGAGAACAGGCACGTTGCTGGCCCTCTTGCGCCGCAGAACCATTCCCTTTGTTGCCTTCTGAGGAATTCGACGCCTCGCCTTCTTCCGTCTCACATGCCTTTTCGTTCCCACGGGCCGTCGTAGAAAAAGATGGATCGGAAGAAGGTTGATGATGAGGTGAACCCTGCGAATCGCCCACCCCGCGACAGAGTTCCACAACACGGGCGTCGGCGAGGACGTCGCTCTTGAAGTAGGAGAGATTTGTCGTGGTGACGAAGGTTTGCATGCCGTTGGAAATAAACGACATCAATGCTTCCCGCCGGTTCTCGTCAAGCTCGCTCATAACATCGTCCAAAAGCACAAGGGGACTCTGTCCAAGCATGTCGCGAATAATCGCCGTTTCCGCAAGCTTGAACGCCAACACGATCGATCGTTGCTGGCCTTGACTCCCAAACGTTGCCGCATCGCGGCCATCAATGAAGAATCCAAACTGGTCCGCATGGGGACCCACCAACGAACGGCGCCGCGCCCTCTCCTCGCCGGACCGTTTTACAAGATCTTGCGAGAGCGCCTCTCTGGCCTCATCGCGAGAAAGGGAGGGACAGCTCCTTTGTTGCTCTTCCTGGTAAAACTCAATCCCTTTGCCGTCGCCTGTTGTGCTTCCTTCATGAAAAGCTGACTTCACGCCAACTTTCCACGAGGGAAGATAGAAAGCGGAGAATGACTCCCTTCCCTCCGACAAGGATTCATAGGAACTAACAATATAGGGGACTATTTTTTCAAAGAGCGCATAACGATAGCAGGTGAGCTGCGCGCCGCAGGTCACCAACATCTCATCGATGCTCGCAATGAGATCGTCGGACGCTTCTTCTTTGAGCAGCCGATTTTTGTAGCGAACGACCTTTTCATAATCTCGCTTGATGAGATAGTGGTTTGATGACAGTTGCGAACCCACCATGTCAAGCTCTGCGAGCCTTACGCTTCGCGGGCCTTTCACAAACTCAAGATCATCAGGCGTGAACACAACCGAAGGTATCAAGCCCTTGAGATCGACAGGTCTCTTAGCCTTTCCATTGAGCGTATGGTGCCGCTTCCCTTCAGAGACATCAAGGGCAAGATCGAGTTCGCGCTGGCCGTCAGTCACCAGGCCCGTAACATGTGCTGAATCCGCCTGGCTGCGGACCAGATGTTCAACCTTGGGATGGCGGAACGAAGTTGCAGAGGTCAACAGCTGAATACCTTCGATGACATTGGTCTTTCCCACAGCATTCGGGCCGACGAGGATCGTCAGGGGACCGAGATCATCGAGCATAAATGTTTGATAATTCCTAAAATTTTGAAATGATATGTTCGAAAGCATCAGGCCCATCGACGCGCTCTTCACCGCATCCGATCAAGAAATGCGAACAGGCATGACGAGGTACAGAAAATTCTCCTGGTCGGTTGATTTGAAAATACCGGGCTTGAGCGATGATTGAACCTCAAGGTACACCTCATCGGTGCCGACAGCGGCCAGCCCATCCAAGACGTAGGCATAATTGAAAGCTATCTCGACATTATCACCTTCGCCTGAGCACGAAAGCGTTTCTTGCGCAGAGCCGACGTCTTGGGCAGTGCTTGAAAGTTGAACTACCTGCGATGCCGTGTCTATGTCAAATTTCACCGGAGAACTCGTCTGTCCGAGCAAAGACGTACGTTTGACAGCTGCCACCAGATGTTCAACCGACAGACTTACCCGCGTGGAATAGGAGTCTGGAAGAAGTTGGCGATAGTTGGGGAAATTTCCTTCAATTCGCCGGTTGATGAAAACCGTGTCTTGGTACGTGACGACTATTTGATTCTCTGCAAGCGCAAGGTTTACGGCCGTATCGGATTTCGGAAGCGATGCGATCTCCTGAAGAAACGCGCCTGAGATCACAGCTTGAAAGTCATCGGCTCCTGCATCCTCAAGATCAACTTCAGTGATAGCGAGGCGATATGAGTCGGTGGCGACCATCTTGAGCTGGGAACCTTCAAGGGTGATCAGCACACCGGTCAGAATAGCGCGACTTTCGTCTTTTGAGACCACCCGTGAAACACGTCGCACCATCGACGAGAAGCTTGCGAAGGGAATTGAGATAGTCTGCTGCACATCAACATGGGGAAAGCCGGGAAAGTCTTCAGGATTGAGCGTTTTGATCGAAAACGACGCAGCATCACATGTGATAAGAGCGGATTCATCCTCCGCTTCGACATGAACCGCAGCATCGGGAAGATTTTTCACGATCTCTGAGAATAATTTACCCGGAACGACAGCTTGGCCTTCTTCTTCGATCAAAGCGGCCACCGTGTAATGAATGGAAAGCTCGAGGTCGGTTGTTTGCAGCGTCAGCGTGTCCCCTTTCGCATCGAGATAGATTCCCGAAAGGATCGGCAACGTCGATCGAGTGGCCACGCCTTTAAGGACAACTGACAATGCGCTTTGCAGCTCGGACTGATTGATACTGAATTTCAAAATGACCCCTTTCTTTCCCGTGCTCCGCTTAGTATGGCATAGGAAGCAAGCCGTTGTGTCTTCCATATCCCTTTCACTCCAAATGTTTCACGTGAAACATTTGGAGTGACGTCGGGCCGCTCTATCCTATCCGGTCGTCACTTTACTTGGATGCCGCAGTCCTCGATGAATCGAAGTGCTTCGAAGAACGGCAGGAAATCTAGCAAGCTCGAGGGTGCTTTGGCGAGCTCTGAATTTTCTGGCTTCTTCAATGTGGCGTGATACTCGGGCATGTTTGGTTGCACTTGGATGCACTCTGACTTCCTCGATGCTGTTGGCGAAGAAAAAAATGGGCATCATTTACTCTCGGGTTCGAAAAGGTCTTTCTTTCAGGGTTTCCTTATATATATCTATGGTTTTAATAGTAGTAATAATAAGGACGGTGGAAAGGTGGATAATCTCCGTTTTCCCATTTCAACCCTATTTATTTATGCCTCTTCGACAGTGCATACCCCGTACCCGCCCTCAACATTAATTATTGCTTTTATTATCTTTCCAGCCCTTTGAGAGGGTTATCAGTCATCTGTGCCCCTCTTCTTAGGATTCTTTCCTCCGAACACCTGTTCATGGAAGATATCCTTCACACCTCTTTTATATCTCGCGTATAAGCTGTTTGAGTGTTTCAAGCTCCTCGCGCAGCTCGCGATTTTCCTTCATCTTTTCCTCGACATTCGTGACTGAATACATGACTGTCGAGTGATCCCGATTGAATTTCTTTCCAATGTCGTTAAAAGGAAGGTCAAGCATCTGCCTGCTGAGATAGATTGCGATCTGCCGGGCATAAATGATATTTCTCGTTCGTTTTTTCCCTATGAGATCCGCATGGCTGACCTTATAGAATGTCTCGACTTCTTTTTGAATATCGCCCACTGACAACCTTTTTGAAGGCCCCCCTGAAAAATGATTCTCAAGGAGCGCCCTGACGTCTTCAAGACCCAGGTTGGTTCTATTGAAGAAGGTCATCTGATAGATGACCTTGGTTACCGCGCTTTTGAGTTCCCTGATGTTGGAGCTCGAGCTTTCTGCGATATACATTTGGATATCATCGGATATAGCGAAGGTAGGGTTGCCTTCGCTCATCCGATATTCTTCGATAAAGCTCTTCACAATTCCGAGTTTTGTCTCTATTTCAGGAGGTTGGATGTCAAACGTTCCTCCAGAATTGAAGCGGCTTTTATAGCGTTCGTCGATGTCGATGTTTTTTGGCGCGCGGTCAGCTGAAAGAACTACTTGCCGCCCCTGGTTCGTAAGCTTGTTGAAAATCTGAAAAACGATGTCGAGCGTCTGTTTTTTACCTTGGAGGTATTGGACATCGTCGATGAGCAGGACATCGGCTTCTTCATACCTTGTTTTAAAGTTCTTATAGCTTGATTTTTCCTTATCATGGGCGGCGCTTGCTTCCATATAGTCCGAAAGAAGTTCGGCCGAATCGACATAGATGGTGCTTAAGTGAGGCATATTTTCGCAGATGTAATTTTGTATTGCTCTCATGAGATGAGTTTTTCCCAAGCCTGACTTTCCATAGATGAAAAGAGGATTGAGATGCGCTTTGCCGGGCATTTCAGCCACGGCGACGGCCATTGAGTAAGCCATGCGGTTGGAATCGCCGATGACATAGTTCTCGAATGTGAGAGTCGATGCTGGTCCATCGGCATTTACGATACTTGCTCCCGTGCGGGTGGAATAGCTCTTTTCCTCTATCGCACGCGAAGAGGCGAGGATGGCTTCAGCGGCCGACTGGACAGATGAAGCCGTGTCGGATTGTCTTTCTTCTGGCTCTGGGCTCGCTATCTCATTTTTTGATGCCATGGAGGGCATGGCGGCATGTTCTTCTGACGCCGGCAGGTGAGAAGCGGCGAGCTCACCGGGTGATGAGTCCTCTGTCGCGGTGATATCTACTTCGATAATTAAAGTGAAGGGCATATGGAACAGGTCGAGGAGGGCTTGCTTTATGAAGTCAGCATAATGCCGTTCTATCCATGTCTTAATAAAGTCGTTATCCGCGGTGAGCATGAGAAACCCTTCGCTCATTGCTTGAGGGTGCAAGCGAGAGAAAAAGGCGTTGATCTGTGATGGATCAATATTGTTGTAACTTTTCACCTGGACGCATATTTCTTCCCAGGTCTTTTCTAATTTGTCGCTGTTCATGCTGCTGCTTTCCTGCGAGGGACATGGTTCGCTTGCATATCGCTCAGCGGTATCTCGCTTCAACGTTGATTGTATATAAAATAAGGGGGCTGGGTAAAGTGGCGTTAGATCGATGTTGCTACTTGATAGCCCAAATCGGTCAAAATGCGCTTTTGCCCTACGGTTTTCTCAACCAATCCCGCTTCTTCAAGTTTTGACAACGTGACATAGGTACTTGATTGAGGAACTCCCGTGAGCCGCGCAATGTCGGTGACTCCTAAAGCGCCTTCACTGAGAAAGAAAGGGAGAAAATCGCGTTCCCGCTGGGAAAGGGGCGGTGTGAGCGAAGGCGAAGCGCCCCGCCGTGGCGATCCTGGGTGGTTGTGCTCGTTATCCCTCGCTTGCGGTGCCCACGATGGGTTTTCCTGTGGTTCTTCTTTGAGGCTGATCGTCACGACCGCCCCTGTGCCCAGATTGTCTTCGATGGAAATGGTCCCATGTGAGAAATCAAGATACTCTTTCACTATAGGAAGCCCGGAGCCCACTCCCCTGATGTAATGTTTCATGGGTTCTATCGCAGAGGTGAATCCCGGCAGCTGTGCCTTTTCTTTCTGATTGATTCCTGGGCCTTGGTCTGCAAACCTGATGGTGTTTCCTGCATCGAGGATGGAAACGATGATTTCCGCGAACTGCGCATGAATGAAATTTTCTGAAACTTCACGAATAACTGTATAAGGGATTGTCCCTCCTGACATTTTTGCTTGTTCATATATTTTTGACGCAAGATGTTCTATGAAGTCCGCTGTCGATGCGGGAGGTATTTCCGTGATGCGCGGCGCGCTCCGCAAATCGTCATATAATGCGATGCGACCAGTCGTTTTCACCTGGGTATAATCGAACGATCCCGCTTGATGTGCTGCGGGTTCTTCACGCTGAGGTAAATTTTCAATCTGGTTGTTCAATAGTATTCCGTTTTTCAGATTCGATATTCAGCATTTTTCAATGATATTTATTCGCATTGTACCTTTTTTCAGCCAGCGAATCCATTGACCAGCACAATTCCGATTAATTCAATGCAAGTATTTAGAGGGAAATGAAAATGAATCATTCTCCAACAGGCTTTTTCAGAGTTTTCAACTTTTTATTCATAAAATGTGGAAAACAGCAAAAAGCACTATGAACGCATTCATGAAAGGACGTGAAAAAAACTCTTGGTTTGTTGAAACAGAAGGGCCTTCTCTTTTGCAAAGCATATATTTCCCGCATTCAAGCTTGCTATTTTTCAAGAGTTGAGAAATGGTAAAAATTACCTCTTCTGAAAAAGCCTTAAAATTTTTTCATGTTCGACTATCATTAAAACACCAGTTCAGATAGGTGTTAAAAAATAGGAAAATCACTAATCCCTGATAGGGGCTTTGTAAAAGACAAGAAAAAAAATCTTGACAAATGAATCGAGACGAAGATTTCCACCGTCGTTTATGAATGAAAGTCGAGTTTTCAACTTTTTCCACATTTACATGAGCGGTGTCGCCGTGAAGGAGGAGGAAAAAGAGGTGGTTTTGCACATAATGGAAAAAAGGAAAAAGATATTCAATCAAAACACTCAGTCTTTGGAACAGATGTTTCTCTTATTGTACTTTTTCAACGGTGCAGTTCTTGAAGAAATCCTCGTTGGTTATCTGACTGCCTCTTTTTATGGGAATGTTACCGTACGCCAACCTATAGTTTCTTGCAGGTTCCCCTCGCCGAGAAAAGCTGTCCTTTTCATGTTGGGACGTGGCCAGCCCCGCTGAGTTATGTTGGGCATAAAACGGCCTTTGGATATCATATAGTTCGAACTACTTATTTATCTGTTTGCTTGGTATTTATCTGTTTGCTTGGTCTGTTTGCTTATAATGCCCGAATATTGAGATTGTTGGTTGTGCCTCTGTGTCCCCTCTTTTGAATTTCATGGAAAAGGCGAAGCTGTGAGTTTCCTCTTCCATCTCCTCTTCCTGCCCTTGACTCAGGGGCAACGTGCGATATACTTCTGAAGTTATTCTTTAAAGCCATGAAAGGGAAAGCTATGAAGCGCACTTACCAACCTAACACTCGCAAGCGGGCAAAATGTCACGGCTTTCGCGCTCGTATGTCGACAAAGGGCGGCCGCGCAGTATTGTCTGCTCGCCGTGCAAAAGGGCGTAAGCGCCTTTGCGTGTAAAGAGTGACGGGATTGGAGACAATCAAATCAAGTTCTGATATCTCCTATCTGTTCTCACACGGCAAGCGGCTGCATACCCCTTATCTCATTTTTATAGTATCACCTCAAAAACAGCACGGCCGTTCAGGTCGTGTTGCTTTTGTTGCAGGTAAAAGGCTTGGCAATGCGGTGTGGAGGAACAATGCGAAACGAAGAATGCGCGCCGTTTGCAGAGATTTAGGTGGTCCTTGGGAAGACTTCGATGTAATATTTCTCGCGAAATCAGGCATTGGAGGGGTCACTTATAGTAAAGTGCTAACAGCATGCAATGAAACGCTGAATCGTGCTGGAGTGCGGTGAAGATATCGGTGGGTAAAATTGCGGTTTTCATAAAATGTCTGCCTTGTAGAATCGCGGTGTTCCTCGTGACATTTTATAGAGCTGCGATTTCGCCTCTTTTCCCCTCATGTTGTCGCTTTGTTCCGACATGTTCGGAATACAGCATAATAGCGTTCCGGCGATACGGTTTTGGCAAAGGCTTGATATTAACGCTGAAGCGCATAGTGCGATGCCGTCCAGGCGGCCCGCATGGCTACGATCCCGTTCCTTGATGAGGATCGTAGCATGTCTCTTCGGCGTATAGGAAGGAACATACATGTGGGACGCATTTAAAGACCTGATATTTAATATCATTCACTTCTTTTACGATTTCTGCGGCGACTGGGGTTTGGCAATCATTGTGGTCACGGTTATCTTTCGTGTCCTTATATCGCCCCTTATGCACAAGCAAACGAAGTCATCGTTCCAGATGCAAAAAGTACAGCCGCTTATGCAGGAGATCCAAAAAAAGTACAGCGACGATCCTGTTCGTCAGCAAGAAGAGATGCAGAAGCTTTATGCGGAAGCGAAGTTCAATCCCCTCGCTGGATGTCTTCCGATGCTTTTGCAAATGCCTATTTTTATGGCCCTGTTCCAGGTCTTGAGCGAGATGGGCAACCGCACCGAAGGAACCACGTATGAGTTTTTTAACTTAGTTCCCAGTTTGGTTGTGCGGCCTTCTGAAGCATTTACTCAGGGTATAGGAACATTTGTTCCCTATCTGATTCTTATGATCATATTTGCCGGTGCGACTTTCTTGCCGATGATTTTAATGCAGGCAGGGAATAAGGGAAACGCGCAGCGCAAGCAGACTATGATCATGTCTGCCGTCATGAGTGTTTTTATGCTTTGGGTTTCATGGGGATCACCAGCTGGCGTGCTTTTATTCTGGGGAGCTTCTTCATTGATGGGCCTTGCGCAACAGCAGGTTTCACTGCGGATAATGAAAAAACGGGATGCAGCAGCTGCTGAGACCATCGAAGTGAAGCCGATCGAGGTCGACGTCACTCGAAAGGTGAAGAAAAAGCGTCCAACTAAAAAAAGTTAGATAGGTGGCATCTTTACTGAGGCAGTCTTGACAGGACGGCAGTGTTTCACGTGAAACATGTATCTGTCGTCATGTGAATAACTATCGAAGGAGTCAATTATGTCTAATGAGAGTCTTGAAGATGTCCAGAATGAGGAAAGCAAGCTCATTGACGAAGACAAGACGACAGAGATAAGCGATGAGGAACTCGATCGGATTGCCGATACTGCCATAGCCACCTTGCAAGACATTCTCAAATACTTCAATGTTGGTGAAGTGACGATTGATGAATATGAAGGCGATGAAGGGGAACTTATCCTTGATATCACTGGGGACGATCTTGCAATACTCATCGGGCGCCATGGGAAGACTCTCGATGCGTTGCAGTTTTTAGTCTCAGCAATAACTGTCCGCACTATTGGATTTAGATATCCTGTCATCGTTGACATTGAGGGATACAAAAGCCGTCAGCGGCAGAAGCTTGAATCGATAGCCATTTCTTCTGCGAACAGAGCAGTGAACCAGAATCGCAGCATCAAACTTCGCCCTATGACCCCTTACGAACGCCGTATCATACATATTATGTTGCGCAACGACGAGAGAGTTGAAACGGCATCTGAGGGTGAAGGAAGTGCCCGACATGTGGTGATTATCCCCCAGTAAAACTTCATGGCTCTCAAAACGCCACTGCTTTCTAGTAGTGGCGTTTTTTATTTGTCCTACAATGTTTCACGTGAAACATTGTAAACGCTTCTGAAAGAGGAAAGAGATATGTGTGACGACCTTATAAAGCGGCACCTCGAACTTGTCATTCAAGAAAATAAAACCACGAACATCACGCGTATCACATCATATGAGGAAGGAGTTGTACTTCATGTGGAAGATTCCCTTGCTGGGCTGTCTGAAATGAACGCCTCCCCGGAGGGCCTTTATGCAGATTTGGGTACAGGAGGAGGCTTCCCAGGCATTCCTCTTGCCATTGCAACTGGACGAACGACCGTTTTGGTGGACTCGGTGAAAAAGAAGGCTGCTATCCTCGATAGAATGATTGCAACTTTAGGCCTTGAGAGCCAGATATCATCTTACGACGATAGGATCGAGAATCTTGCCCGTGAGAGGAAAAATGAATTCGCCGTCGTCACAGCACGCGCTTTAGCAAAACTGTCAGTTCTCATGGAATTGGCAAGTCCCCTCTTGAAGCAACACGGTCGACTTATTTGCTATAAGTCTCATATTGAAGAAGATGAGCTGTCCCATGCTTTGTCATTACAGGAAAAGACTGGCATGACTCTTGCATCCGATCGTTCTTTCACTTTGAGTGACAAAACGACCTTCAGGCGCATTGTCTGTTTTGAAAAGGTGGCTCAGGCGCGAATGGCGCTTCCAAGAAAAGTAGGCATGGCTCAAAAACGCCCGCTCTGATTGCTTTGAAATGTTTCACGTGAAACATTTCAAAGCTTGTTCTTCACCAAGCTGAGAGGAATCGACACTCTGTCATTGCGACGTGCTTCCACTTCATTATGGATAGCTTCGCATACTCCATCGAAGTTTTCAAAGATAAACGTGTTTGGGAATCTCAGTTCTTTGATCTCAAGCATTTCAAGATAGGATGTTCTAATGCGATCATAAGCAAGGCTTCTTGGTTCGTAATGCTGTGATCCATCGAGTTCAATGCTGAGTCTTGTTTTTCTGCAATAGAAATCAACAATGTAATTTCCAATGACTTTTTGTGCCACAAAAGGAACTTGGTATTCCCGGAGGAACAACAACCATAACTTTCTTTCGGCATTGGTCATATGCCGTCTCATGATAGCTGCCCTTTGTGCCAATATTGCTCTCGTTTCTCGATCCATCAGACATCCTTTACTGCTATCTGATCATTTATCTTTTATACTAACTTCATGAACAAGCCAAGAGGTCTTACGTTTCCAGCAAAAATTAGAAGGATTCTTACCTCATTCCAGCAGAAATCAAGCAAAATTGTCTTGATTATCTTTTGTGAGTAACCGACAGCATCGCAATTGTTTCACGTGAAACAATTGATTGATGTTTCACGTGAAACATAAAACAGGCTATACTGTCAATATGACGAAGGGAGGTCTTTGTGGGGCTATTCGATGGTCTCAAACGAGACAAAAAAGTGGCTGAGACTGTCAAGCACAGCAGCGAACGCGAGGATCAGGAATATGAGGATGAAATAGACATCGATCATATCGAGATCGTAGAGCGTGATGTCACGCCTGTTGTGGAGGACGTTGTGGTTCCTAAGCCCATGAAGTCTTTCAAAGATAAGGATCCAGTTAAACATGTAATTGGCCAGACAAAAGTTATTGCTATCATTAATCAAAAAGGAGGTGTCGGTAAGTCAACCACTGCGATTAATCTTTCAGCAGCTCTTGGAGAGTTGGGGAAACAGGTTCTTCTTATTGACCTTGACCCTCAAGGCAATTCCTCAAGTGGTTTGGGAATTGAGAAAAGCCAAGTCGCTCGTTGTATCTATGATGTACTTCTCAATGAAGTTAATATTGAAGACGTGATCATCCCCGATGTTTCTGAAGGCCTTGATCTTGTTCCTGCAACAATTAATCTTGCAGGAGCTGAAGTTGAGCTTGTTTCTGAGATGGCTCGTGAAAATCGACTTAAGGATGCTGCTGGAAGCCTACGGGGCAAATACGATTATATTTTTATAGATTGCCCTCCATCTTTGGGTTTACTTACCGTGAATGCCCTTGTTGCTGCAGACAAGCTGCTCATTCCGATCCAATGTGAGTTCTATGCATTGGAAGGTGTGACAAAACTTCTTGATTCAATGAAACGTGTCAAAACTCGTCTCAATCCGACGCTTGATATTTTTGGTGTTCTCCTGACCATGTACGATGGGAGAACAACCTTGTCTAAACAGGTTGTTGCCGAGGTTCGTAGTTATTTTGACAAAACCGTTTTCAATACGCTTATTCCTCGCACCGTAAAGCTTTCAGAAGCTCCGAGTTTTGGGCAGCCAATAACTCAATATGATCCAACTGGAAAAGGCGCACAGTCGTATATAGATTTAGCAAAGGAAGTGATACAACGTGGCTAAAGCTGCGAAAACCGGACTTGGACGCGGTTTGAACTCGTTGTTGGGAGGGTCCTACGAGGAATCTATCCCTCCTGATCCCATGCCCCAAGCGCAGCGTATGTTAGTTGAGAGGGAAGATGTCGTCGAGGCTTCCGCTCCAACTGTGCGTGAAATTGAGCGCCCTCTTCCTGAAAAAGAGCCTGATCAAGACTCTTTTATCAATGATGAGGACCATATTACGATTAAAAGTGTTGTGCAGCGCAATACGGATGAAGTTCCTCTTGAATGTGTCAGTCCTAATCCTGACCAGCCGCGAACTCACTTTAAAAAGGAAGAGCTTGAAGAGCTGGCAGCTTCGATTGAAAAAGATGGTCTTCTTCAGCCCATCCTCGTACGTTCTGTCGGCTCGAACTCATACCAGATTATTGCAGGAGAACGCCGATGGCAGGCTTGTCGTTTGCTCGGGATAAGTACTATTCCTGTGCGTATCAAAGATGCCGATGATGACAAGGCACTGGAATTGGCTTTAGTTGAAAATGTACAGCGCTCGGATCTCAATCCCATTGAAGAAGCATATGGCTATCGCCGTATGATGGAGCGCAGAAGTTTGACTCAATCAGAGGTCGCCCAAGCTATGTCTAAAGGGCGGTCGACTGTAGCTAATGCGCTCCGTTTATTGGAATTGCCCGAAGAAGCTCAGCAATTGCTTTTTGAAGAGAAGATAACTGCCGGCCATGCACGTGCTATTCTCTCTATTCCTTCAAAAGAAGGCCGCCAAAAGCTTACTGAGAAGTTAGTTGAAGGAAAATTGACCGTAAGAGAGGCTGAAGCGATTGCGCGATTGTTTTCTGGTAAAGCTAGCAATGAAGACAAAACGACACGTCAACCGGTTCCGAAATCCTTCAAGACTGTTGCCCGTGCATTGCGAGATGTGTTGCACACAAATGTTAAAGTGAAATCAGCGCAAGGAAAAAATAAGATAGAAATCGAGTTTAAAGACGAGGAAGAGCTCGAAAGGCTATTTGAAGAACTTATTGCCTCAACATCCTAATGTTTCACGTGAAACATTAGGATGCCAGAAGTAGAGCGGTAAAGTGTAGAAGAACCAGTGTTTCACGTGAAACACTGGTTCTTTCGTTAGAGTGACTATTTAGCTGGAAAGCTTGTTCTTGAGCTGCCCGCAAGCTCCTGCAATATCATTTCCTCGGGAATTTCTCACAGTTGCCTCAGTCCCTTGCTTCTGAAGCAACTGGATCCAAGATTCCTGGGTCTCTTTTGAGCTTGGCTGATAGGAGAAGTCCTCAACCGTATTGATGGGTATGAGATTGACGTGGCAGAGAAGACCGTCGCAGAATTCAAGCAAAGCATCGCGATCGGGAGGTAAGTCATTCACTCCTTTGATCATGATGTACTCGAACGTGACGCGCCGATTAGTTGCAGCGAGATACTCTTCAATGATTGCACGCAATTTAGAGAGGGGATATGAAGCCAAATGGGGCATAAGTTGGTTTCGTACCTGTTGGCGCGCAGCATGAAGTGAAACAGCGAGAGTGAATTGCTCTGGCTCTGAAGAAAGACGTTCGATTCCTGAGAATATCCCACAAGTTGATAGTGTGATATGACGTGCCCCAATTGCCAAGCCTTGAGAACTGTTGAGTATGCGAAGCGCCGCGAGGACGTTGTCGTAATTCAAAAAGGGTTCTCCCTGGCCCATCGCGACAATATTGGTTACACGCTTTCCTGTGTCGCTTTGGGAAATGAGAATTTGGTCTACGATTTCTCCGGGTGTTAGATTACGGGTGAAGCCTTCTTTTCCCGTCGCACAGAACGTACAGCCAATAGGACAGCCGATTTGCGTCGAAAAACATACTGTCATCCGTTCATGGGCTTGATTGGAAGGAATGGCTACTGCTTCAGCTTGGGAACGATCATGGAACTCAATGACATATTTTTTTGTCCCGTCTTGCGATACCTGCTTGTCAATGATCTTCGAAGGATATAAAGGATAATTGTTCGTCAGACACTTTCTCAAAGATGCCGGCAGATTGGTCATGTCGTCATATGAGGTAGCGTGATGAAGATAGAGCCATTCAAATAGTTGTCTTGCACGGAAAGACGGTTGTCCAAGATGTTGCATGAGGTCTTGAAGACCTTCGATTGAGTATGACTTAATTGGTTGCTCCATAGTCATTTCATTATACGTGATCGCACCAATGTTTCACGTGAAACACTCTTGGTTGTCTAACAGTCATCTTGGCGACCGTACTTTCTTGAGGTCTTCTCCCCTGTTTCACGTGAAACATTGTTTAGAAACGACGATGCCGCTGCGTCTCTCATTGTTTTGCTATACTTCGTTTACATGGTGTGGGCAGGTGAGACGAAAGAAGGAGCTATGAAAGATCGCCTTGATCCTCAACAATGTAAAGTAGCATTGCTTGTTGGAGGAAAAAGCGGAGAGCGTGAAGTTTCGTTTGCATCTGGCGAAGGAGCTCAGAAAGCACTTTTGGAAGCAGGCTTTCCTGTTTCTGTTTTTGATCCAACCGAAAAAGAAGATTTAAAAAAACTTATCGATGGATCGTTTGATGTTGCCTTTATTTGCCTTCATGGAAAGTATGGCGAAGATGGGGCCCTCCAAGGACTTCTTGAGATTCTTGAGATTCCCTATATAGGATCTGGCATATTTGCGAGCGCTTTGTCTATAGACAAAGCGAAGGCAAAGCTTTTCTATGAAATGGCGAACATTCCAACACCTCCATCTGTCATCTTGTCTCGGGGAGACAAGATCGTTGTTGGGGACATCGTGAATGCAGTCGGCGATCATTGCGTTGTCAAAGCTGCGAAAGAAGGCAGTACCATCGGAGTGTTTATTGCCGAAGGAGAGCACGATATTGCTGAGGCAATAACGAAAGCGTTTGAATATGATGACGAAGTTGTTGTAGAAAAATTTGTAAAGGGAACTGAGCTTACGGTTGCGGTGATTGGCAATGAAGAGCCGGAATCCCTTCCTATCATAGAAATTGTTCCTTCAAGCGGGTTTTATGACTACGAAGCTAAATATGAGCCTGGTGGATCACAACATATCTGCCCTGCTCGCTTGTCAGATGATGACACTGTATCAATTATGGACTATGCACGACGTGCGCATAAAGTTCTTGGATGCGAGGGTGTTTCTCGATCGGATTTCATATTGGACGATCAAGGCGTCAGTTGGATTTTGGAAACCAACACTATCCCAGGCATGACAAGCACTTCTCTTCTTCCTGATGCAGCGCGTGTTGCGGGGATGTCGTTTTCGGAATTATGTACAAAACTGATCGAATTGGCTCTCGAAGAAAAATGACAGGCGAGGGTTGTGGCGTGAATTGGCCTCTTTCAATGTTTCACGTGAAACATTGAAAGGCAAAGCGATGATTGGCATGTTGTCCGGCAACGTATTCCAAAAGTCCGAAAACCATTGACTCGTATGATGTGGCGTGCCTGGCATGGTTTTCCATTAACGCAACGTCGGCGGCGATGGAGTCGGCTTTCTTCGCCTGAGGCGTGTCTGTCACGGTTGTCCCTCAACGCAACAGCACAGCCAATGTTTCACGTGAAACATTGGCTGTGCATTAAGGTTTCTTCTTGAGGCAGGGAGGCGGAACGGGTTTTCTGCAAAGTGACGCAACAATTTATTCATAATACAAACGTATGTTCTACTAATTATCTTGTGTTGATGGCGGTGCTGGGCAGTTTGGTTCGATGAAGAGGCTCGCGTTCCGTGCCGCTCGCTGCAGTGGTTCTTGCGGCGAGCGGCTTTGGGCGCGTGAGGGGCTTGATGGAGGAGCTTTTGGGTTGGCTTGAGAGGCTTGAGAGGGCTTTGGCTGGGATCGCGATGGCCGGATATGCTGTTGCATTGTTATCGGGTGCTTTGCTTGAGAGGGACTTGAAGTTGCGTCGTGTTTGGACGTTTGGCTCGAGGGTGACTTGAAGTTGCGATGTTGCCGGGCGCTTGGCTCGAGAGGGACTTGAAAAAAAGGGGGAGGTTAGAACACGCCGCACGACTTCAAGAGGATCACGATGCCGACAAAAAGGGCTATGAGAAAGGCCCAGCTGAGGACATAACAGCCTTTGTTTTTCTTCCGTCCTTGTTCTATGACTTTTTCTGACATCTTTCGTCGGCTCTTCATGATGACCGTTCCGGTTTTTCTCTCAGGCAGCGGCTCACGTTTTTTTGGTATCCAAGACCCTTCGCTTTCGATAACCTGGGATATTCCGCTCTCGCTCAGATCTATGTTGGGCCTGATTCCTTCTTCCAGCTTGCTGCAGAGGCCTTGAAGAAAGTTGGAGAAAGAGGCGTCGAAGGAAGGGTCAAAGCAGATGAGAGCCATCTCTCCCCAATAATGTCCTGGTTCGGGGGTGTCGGTGTAGGCAATGAAGGAGAGAATTGCTTTCAGGGTCCATCCCCGTGCGTTCAGTATGCTGAGTTTTCTTGAGACGACGGTGTCAAAGAAACCGATATTCCGGCCGAATTTGTTTCTTGCCCATGCAACAACCTGCCCGTTTTCTGTCACGAAAACAATCTCAAAAACATCTCCGACCAGATTGTCGGCTCCAACAAGCGTTGATGCCTCTTTCTTGGAAACAGTGTCGAATCGTGCGTAGGCTCCGTAGTAAATGTCCATGATGCTCCTTGTTGCCTTAACGGTGGCATTTGCCTTTGGTTATCCGCATGAAATCACCGTTTCCAGTTTGTATGATCACATGATAGATGATAGGCTGAGACTATGGAAAATCAAAGCACGCATGCACACGATACTTTGCAAAGCTTCATAAGCGATGGAACCCCCGAGGCTATAAGGGCGCGGTATGAATCGCTTTCTTGGGCGGCCGCCCAGGCGGATTATGGCGAGCTGGACAGAAACATCGTCGTCATCGACACGGAAACGACGGGATTGTCGTTCAACCACGATGAACTGACGCAAATAGCGGCAGCCCGGCTGGAGAAGGGGGAAATTGTCGACTGGTACATTACCTTCGTCAATCCCGGAAAGCCTATTCCTGAGGAAATCGCTTACCTGACTGATATTCATGACAGCGATGTCGCGGATGCCCCCTTTCCTTCAGAAGCTCTCGCTGAACTGGTGAAATTCGTGGGAGATGCGAAGATCGTCGCGCATAATGCCGAATTTGACCGCACCTTCACCACCAAACATCCCAGTGGGTATCCTTTGCTTGAGAGAACCTGGATGGATTCCCTCGACCTCGCTCGCATCGCGCTGCCTCGACTGAAATCCCATCGGTTGATTGATCTGGTGCGCGCTTTCGGCGCTCCCCTTTCCACTCATCGCGCAGACGATGACGTTGCCTCGACCTGCGCGATTTTTCGCATCCTTCTTGCAGCCGTCGACGCCATGCCCGTTGCCTTGGTACGTGAAATTGCCGGCATGGCAATGGCTGACCAATGGCCCACGCAGACGGTCTTTGAATATTTTGCGGCACGAAAAGAAGCCGAAGATGCTGCAGGTCGAAACGGAACAGAGGATCATGCGGATCAAGGTGCGAATGCTTCTGCCCTCTCCTCGGGGGAGGGAAGCTTTGAGGGACGGAAAGGGGAGAGCGGCGCCGAAGAGGGCCGTGACGGGCATGAGGGGGTCCGCCGTCGAGAGCAGCGGTTCTCCCTGCGGGATCTGAGGAAGGCCCGTCTGGGAGATTGCGAGCTGCGGCCAAAGATCGACGCTGATGACATAGCCGCCGATCCTCATCGTGAACTGGTTTTTCCTGCTGAGGAAGATATAGAGGAGGCGTTTTCTCCCACGGGGCTCGTCGGGAGCCTGTACCCGGACTTTGAGGCTCGCCAGGAGCAGGTTGACATGGCTGAGGCGGTCCGTGCAGCCTTTTCCAAATCTGAAAACCTGGTGGTTGAGGCGGGCACGGGGGTGGGAAAGTCGATGGCTTACCTGGTGCCTGCCGCCCTCACCGCACGGGCGAACGGGATAGCCGTCGGCGTGGCAACGAAGACGAACGCTTTGCTTGACCAGCTTGTCTATCATGAGCTTCCCGCCCTTGCCGCCGCCCTCGGTCCTTCGGGAAAAGCAGCGCCAGCGTCGGACGGCGGAAAGGCGACTTCTGTAGCGGCTGGGTCTAGGGAATCGGCAGATGTCGCGACAGTGCCTGAATCTGAGGAATCGGCCCTTGCCGCCTGTTCCGCTGCCGCCCTCGGCTCGGCAGCCGCCTCCTGCTTGCATGCTGCCGGCTCATCCGCTGTCGCCCCTGCTCTGGCGGGCGTTCCTGCGGCAGCCTCGGTTTTGCCCGACGCCTCGACGGTTCCCTCGTCTCCTCTGACATTCGCGCCGCTCAAGGGCTTTTCCCACTACCCGTGCCTGCGAAAGATCGACCGGGTTGTCTCTGAGGGCCCGCAGATGAAAAACGTGGCAGGCAAGGAACGCTCGCAGGCACCGGCGCTTGCCGCACTGCTGTCTTTCATCGAGCAAACGGGATATGACGACATTGACAGCCTGAAGTTGGATTACCGTACGCTGCCTCGCTATGCCGTCACCACGAAGAGCGCTGACTGCCTGCGCCGCAAGTGCCCCTATTTTGGCGCTTCATGCTTTGTGCATGGGTCTCGGCGCCGCGCGGAGGCGGCCGACATCGTGGTCACGAATCATAGCCTTCTCTTCTGCGATCTTGTCGCTGACGGCGGATTGCTGCCCCCTCTTCGCTATTGGGTGGTGGACGAGGCCCATGGAGCAGAAGCGGAGGCCCGCCGCGCGTTTTCTCTCACCCTTTCGGCCGAAGACCTCATCCGCCTTGCGGAGCGTGTCGATTCGGATGAAGCGTCGCGCAATGTGTTCGTGTGGGCCGAGCGTCGGGTGACGGTTCCGGGCGGGGAAGAGGGATCGACGCTTTTCTATGCGCTTACGGGCACCGCCCGCGCAGCAGCCAAAACATACGCGACGCACGCGCAGTCGTTTGCCGCCCACATGAAAGACCTCTTGTTCTTTGATGTCAACAGGCGCGGGCGGGGATATGAGACGATTGAGCTTTGGCTGAACGACGATATCCGTGCAAGCGAGACATTCGCTCGCATGGCCTCATACGGTCGCCTGATGACGGATGCGGCGGAGAAGCTTGTGACGGCCTGCCAGGAGCTTGTGGGGTATCTGGAGGGAATCGACGGCGTCGCCGAAATACAGCGCGAGATAGCGTCGGTGGCGATCGAGCTCAAGGAACAGATGCATGCCGCTGAGATCATTTTGGATAAAGCTCCAGATTCCTATGCCTATGCCGCAACGCTTTCGCGCAAAAATGATCGCGTTGCCGAAAAGCTCGAAGCGCTCCTGGTCAACGTTGGCGGGATGATGAACGAGACGCTGTTCGCGCGGACCCACTCGGTCGTGTTCGCCTCTGCGACGCTTTCCGTGGACGGCGCTTTCAGCGCATTCGAAACGGCTCTCGGCCTCAATTCCTCAGACCTTTCGGCCTGCCGTGAGTGCCGCCTTGACTCAAGCTATGATTTCGATGGGCAGATGACCGTCTATGTGGTTGCCGACATGCCCGAGCCAAATGATGCCTCCTATTTGGCCCAACTCCAGCAGCTGCTTGTTGAAGCCCACCGGGCGCAGCAGGGATCCATGCTCACCCTTTTCACGAATCGGCGCGAAATGGAGAAGTGCTTCGACACCGTCCAGCCTGCGCTCAAGGAAGACGATCTGCGGCTGGTGTGTCAGAAGTGGGGTGTGTCCGTCAAGGGATTGAGGGACGATTTCCTCGCCGACGAGCATCTGTCCCTTTTCGCCTTGAGAAGCTTTTGGGAGGGATTCGATGCCCCGGGCGCCACGCTCAAAGGGGTGGTTATCCCAAAGCTCCCCTTCTCGAAGCCGACCGATCCGCTGTCGTGCGAGCGTGCTGCCCACGATGACCAGGCATGGAGACGATATGTTCTTCCTCAAGCCGTGCTCGAGGTCAAGCAGGCCGCCGGGCGCCTTATCAGAAAGGCCGACGACGAAGGCGTGTTGATACTTGCAGACCGCCGCCTTATAACGAAGGGCTATGGGAAGGCTTTTCTCAATTCGCTGCCGAGCAAGACGATCAAGGTCCTTCCCCGCGCCGAGATTGTTGCGGAGCTTTCCCGCACGCGCTAGCGTTCGGGATACCGCTCAGCGAACGGAGCGTCTGGCAACATGAGCAAACGCAAACGAGAAAACAAGTTGATGGGGGCCGCGCATATCAAGCGGAACACGGCCGGCACCTCAAACGAGATATCGTTCAGCGTGCTCGATGCCGCAACGAACCAGCTCGATGTTTCGACCGGCGACAAACGGACGGGACTCCTGCGGTTTGGCCACGTGTCCCTGTTCACTTTGCCGCTTGGAGGCAAGAAGCCCGCTCCGACGCCCGCCAAGGAGCAGGGGCTTCCGCTTTCAAGCGGCGACTTCGTGTCCGTTCAGAATTCGACGGCCGAACTGGGCAGAGGGTTGATCGAGAGGGGCTCGCTCGGCTCGTCGGTTTCTTCGGACAGCCTTGCAGGAGCATTGGCTCCGTCGGGATCCGCTGGTTTTTCCTCAGGTCAGTCGCCGGCAGCCGGACAAACGATTCCCTCCCATCCGTCGCCCGCACGGTCCTCCGGCCTTTCGTTTGCCGATTCGGCGCGTTCGGCTGAGGAAAAGATTCGTTCTCGCAAGCGCCGCCGCCGGCGTCATCGACGCCTTGCCGTCGCTTTCGTCGCCGTGGTCACGACGGCCGCCATTGCTGCGGGCGGAACCTATCTTTATCAGGACAATCAACGGCATCTTTCGCAAGTGGGGCAGCTTGATGATGCACTCGCCCTCATCGAGGACACCGATGATATGTTCGTGTCTCTTGACGAGGCTGTCAACAATCCGTTCGAAACTGATGCCGACGAGGCCTATCAGGAGGTCACATCGCAGATAGCCGAGTCTTCTGACAGCCTTGAGAAGGCGGCTTCCCTGCTGCAACCGCTTTCAAGCGACATGCATGAATCGATGGACAAAGAGGCAGTTCGCCAGGCGCTTGCAGCTGTCTCGGCACGTCAGACGCTGGCGAATGAGGGAGTCCAGATGCTCGACCAGGCATCTGTCGCCCGCGAGGCAGCGGCCCGGTTGGAAGAAGCTTGGCAGCAGGTGATATCGGCGGATGCTCTTGCACGCGAGGCAGCCCAGCTTGTCACGGACACGACCGATGAACACGTCAATGAGTCAAAAGCGAAAACGGACCAGGCGACAACCGCGTTTGAAACGGCGCGAGACGGACTTGAGGAAGCGGGCGCCCTGTATCCGGACGCCGACTTGGAGCTGCTCGTTTCCTATGTTGACAAGCGGATAGAGTCGTTGGGTTATGCGGCGGCTTCTGACGAGGCGTTCCTTATGAAAGACAAGGAAACAGCCACGGCGCAGAACGATGCCTACAACACGGCTGACGCCGAAGCGGCGGCTCTTGCCAAGAAGATTCCCACGGATCCGGCAGAGCTTGTGCATGAAGCTTATAGCCAGGCTGTTTCCGAAAGCTCACAGGCCTATTCAACAGCCCGTTTACAAGCCGGAACAGCAGACGCTTTTATTCGTGATTATTTGGGTGCAGGTTTTAAATAGCGTATACTTGTAAAACTATGTGCCTTGTAGAATACCAAGGATCGAAAGGCAGAGCTTATGCCGGAACTAGTAGAGCACGTTGCATATTTATCCCAAGAGATTGGCCCGCGACCGGCCGGAACGGAAGAAGAGCAGCAAGCGGCTTTATACATAACCGAACAGCTGCAGAAGGAAGCCGGTCTTTCGGCGGTCATCGAGGATTTCAACAGCGCTTCGGGCAACGATGAGCCTCGGGTCCTCTGCTGCGTCGTTACGCTGGCCGCTACGGTCCTTTCGCTTTTTGTGTCCGCGTTTTCCGTGCCGGCGATCATTCTCACGTTTCTGGCGGCGGCTCTCTATGCTGCCGAGGCGTTTGGCCGTCCGATACTCTCAAAGCTGTTTGCGCACGGCGTGAGCCAGAATGTCGTTGCCAAATACGAGCCGGGCTACGCTGTCGAGACCGGTGGCACCCGCCGCCGCAAGGTGATTGTGGTTTCCCGTTATGACAGCGGAAGGGTTCGCCCTGAACTGCGGGGGATTTTCTTGTCTGCGATGCCCGGCCTTATCTGGGCTAATCTCGGCGCAATGATCTTCATCCCGATTTTGCTGCTGGTCCGAAGCACGCTGTTTCCCCATGCGGTGGGCGTCACCGAGATCCTGTTCAACACCTTGACGGTCGTCGCCCTTGTCTTGGCGGTCTTGCCGTTGGTGCTGCTGGTGACGCAGAGGCTGTCCTCCTATAACGAGGGGGCAAACTGCAATGCTGCCGGCACCGCTGTGCTGCTGGAAGTCGCCCGCCGTGTTGGGCATGGGCGTGTGAGCGAGGCCGAGCTTGCCACGAGGGCCGAGGCGTCTCTCCATGGGGAAGAGGCGGTGCGTGCATGCGGATTGGTTCCGGAAGGGGCTCAGCTGGTCTATGAGGCTACTCAGGTCAAGCCTCCCAACTTGGCTCCGCAAAGCCCGGAGTCCCGTCTTGCTTCGGCGAAGGCCGCTGTGGCCGCCTTGTCGGGCAAACCGGTGAGTGGGGTGTCTGCGTCCGACATAGCGCAGAACCTTGTCCAGATCAAAGAGCAGCCGCTGCCCAGCCCAAACGACGAGGCATACCGTGAACTGCGAGATGAGACACGTGAGGCGTTTGCTCCCGTTCCTCCTGAAAACGTGCAGGCTGCCTTTGGGGCGGCCGCTGCCTCTCAGGATGCGTGGCCTTCCGGTTCTGACGGCTCGGGCATCCCCGAAACGGCACAGCAGGTTCTTGGAGGTGCCGCGATGGCCGGATCCGCCCTCGCGTCGACCGGTGCCGAAGCCGTTTCTGCATCTGCGGGCGTTGCCGGTGGAGCCGCCGCCGCTTCCTTCTCGCCGTCCGGCGTTTCTCAGCCAGCGGATGACGAGGTTCCTGACTGGTTCAAGAAAGCCCAGCAAAAGGCAAAGAAACCTGTCCAGACAGCAAAGCCCGCACAACGCTCGCGCTATGCGTCGGCCCTTGATGCCGCCGTCACTGAGAGCGCACGTTATTTTGCCGAGGCCAATGATGCGGTCATTCATGAGGCAGAGGATCGCCTCGATGCGCGCCGCGACGAAATACACGAGGTGAAAGCACCTCAATGGGCCCAGGCCCATCCTTCGGATTCGGGTGAAGCGGACGGACAGGAAAGCGCCGGCATGCCCGCTGCGGCGGAAACGGTTCCCTATCCTGCGGCAGGTGAAGACCGTGCTGCGGCTGGGCAGGCATCGTTTGCAGCGTCCCCCCGCGAGGTTCCTTCGGATTCGCTGCCGGGCACTTCGCCGTCGGCCGCTGCCGCCGAACGCCCCGCTGCTGCAGAATCGGTTTCGGAAGACCCCTTTGCCACGACAGCGTTGCCTCCGATCGATGTGGCCGACTTGCGGCTTGACGGAGTCCCGCCCATCAGCGATGTTCCCATGCCTTCGTTCCTCGATCCGCATGCTGCTCAGCGTCAGGCGCAGGACGCGCTGCGCGACCAGCCTCCTCGCACCGCGAACCGCGTGGATGTGACGGGTGCGAAGATCGGTGATAGCGGGCGCCTTGAGGACGTGCCGACCGACGGTGCCTCGCCTCTTCCTGCTGAAGATTCGTCTGATGCGGCCACTCCCTCCACCGGTCGCCGGCCCATCGTGCTTCCGGACGTCGGCGTTTCATCCACGGCCCATACTCCTTTGAGCGAGCTGTCAAAACAGCGTGCGCCCCTTGCTGAGGCGGAAATATCAGGAGGAAAGACGGCCGCGAAAAGCCTGCTCAACATGTTGCCGGCTATCGATTTGGCGGATCCCGCCTCGGCGGAAAACAGCTGCGACACGCCGGGAGTTCATGCATCCGGCCCGTCGAAGGCCTCCTTGCGTTCGTCGCTCCCTTCGCTTTCCGGGGCCATTTCTGGAAGGGGAGCAACTCCGGAGTCTTCCTCTTCGAGCGTGAGCCTCACGGGATCATTTGCGCCAGCTGGTGCGACAGGGACTTTTGCACCGGTAGGCGATGAGCTTATCGAAAACGTGGATCCGGCCGACATCTATGTCGATGATGCCGATGACTCTGCCTATGGTGATACCTTCACAGAAACGGGTGCCTTTGCCGGTCCCGGCTATGTTGAGATGCCGAAGTCCCGCGCCCAACGCTTCTTCGACCGCTTCCGACGCAAAGGGAAGGAAGAAGAGGCTTCTCCTCAGGAATGGCTTGAGGTGGACGAGTCGTTTGACGCGCGTACGGCGGGAGCCGAACGTGGCGGCTGGGAAAGCTTCCGTCAGGATGGGGAGGGTCGCGCATCCAGCGAGCAGCCGACGCAGGCGATTTCTCTCGATGACATTGACACTGCCTACGAGGGATTCGACGAGGACTCCTTCACGGGACAGGCCAACGGTGAGGACCAGTCTTACTACGACGAGGATTTTGATCCCGACGACGTGTCTGACGACGATCGGTTCCCTTCCGGCGGCCGAGGAAGTTGGCAGGGGGGAGCATTTTCCCGCATGCGCGTGGGACGTGTTGACACAAGGTCCAGCGCAGAAGAAGAGAGCGACGATCGCCTTGATGCAGCCTCCCTTGCGGAACCGGAAGCTCCGCAAGAAATCAAGCAGATATACCAGTTCCGCAATCCTGACATCAGCACGGAGGTCTGGTTCGTGGCGCTTGGATCGGAGCTTGCCGACCATAGTGGAATCCGCGCATTCCTGAATGAGCACCAGCAGGATCTGCGGGGATCTATCATCATTGATCTTGAAGCCTTGGGGGCCGGCTCTCTTAGCATGGTTGAGCGCGAGGGGCTGTATCGCAAGGCGAAGACGTCATCGCGCATGAAGCGTTACCTTAAGAAAGCATCCCAGGCAACGGGCCTTTCTGTCGATTCCGCCCAAATCGGCTGGAAGGACAGCGCGGCATCGTATGCCATCAAGCAGGGGTTCCAGGCCATGCATCTGGTGGGAATGGACGGCGCAAAGCCGGCGCTGTTTGCCCAAAGCGACGACGTGCTTGAAAATATCGATGAGGAGACGTTGGGAGGCAACGCGGACTTCGTTATGGAGTTGTTGAAGAATATCTAACCGCTCGTCTGGTGTTTGGGCAGGTTAAGGTTGCGTGAAGTATAATGGCACCCATCCGATTCACGAGCACTGTGCACGGTGCCGTATCGAATGCGGGCTTCGTGTCCGATCAGGCAAAGGAACAGAGAGGTGTTTTACAGCTATGGCAATTGAAGCTTACTGCGTGAAGTGTAAGGCCAAGAAGATCATGCAGAATCCCGTCGAGAGCACGACGAAGAACGGAAAGCCCATCACCAAGGGAACGTGCCCCGACTGCGGTACTACCATCTGCCGCATCGGTGCTGCCAAGAAATAACTTTTAGAACATTCTCTCCGCCTTCCCTTCGGGGATATGCGACCGAAAGGTTGCTTGGCAGGACTGAAGGACCCAGGGATTCCTCAGGATCTCTGGGTCCTTGTCACTTATCCCCCTTTTCGCTCTCAAGGCTTCTGCCCGTGCTTCTTCAGCAGGCCTGACGAGAAGGCTGCGCAAGCTCTGGCAAGGAGGGGCAGGCGTCTTCGTCGGAGCAGGACGGCGTGATTGCGGCGAGGGGGCGAGTGAGGAGACGAGCGATGCGCCGAGTGAGGGGATGAACGAGGGGGAGAGCGATGCGCCGAGCAGGGGAGGGCGAAGCGAGGGGGAGAGCAGGGGACGGGCAAGCGGACGAAGCGAGGAGCCGAAGCGAGGAGCCGAAGTGAGGGGGCGAAGGGTGCGGGGGCGAAGGGTGCGGGGGCGAATCGGGGGCATCGAAGGGTGGCGATTGCGAAAATCTTGAGTCGTGAGCCCCGTCCGTTTCCAGCAAAGCATCGAAGCGGGAGCCCCGAAAGGCGGCAACTGCGAAAATATCATGCACTGTTTCACGTGAAACAGTGCATGATGAAACACGCGCCCTGCGCTGCCGCAAACATGAATCTCACGTGAGCTTTAACAGGTGGGACGGATGGTCGATGAGCAGGTCTGGCCGGGCATTGCGCAGGCGGTCAACGTCATGGTACCCCCAGGTGACGGCTACTGAAAAGACATCAGCATTTCGAGAAACCGCAACATCTCCGGTGGAGTCCCCAATGTACACGGTTCGTGCGGGATGGGACCCGAGTTCTCGGATGGTTTGCAACAGCCCAGCGGGATCCGGCTTGCGCGGTATCTCGTCGCATTCTCCATGCATGACGGAGAATAGGTCGGGAAGATGCGTGGCAATGACTTCCTTCACGCCTGCTTCGAACTTGTTGGAAAGCACGCCCAATCTCATTCCCCGTGCCTTCAGTTCACGCAGCGTTTCCTCGATGCCGGGATAGACCTCGGCCAGATTGTTCCCCACCGTTGGAAACAGCTTCATCCATCGCTCCATGGCGGCATCGGTTGCCTGCTCGCCGACCTCCGGGGGCACTGCCTGGCGCATGAGCGCCCGGGCGCCATTGCCAACGAAGCTCCGTATCTCGGCAGCGGTGCGCTCGGGAAAGCCGGACTCCCGCAATGCCGTGTTAGTCAATTCCACAAGGTCAGGCAACGTATCGAGCAAGGTGCCATCAAGGTCGAACACAAACGTGTCAAAGCGGCGTTCCTCCGCGGGGTCGGGTACAGGGTGTGTTTGGCTGTTGCCGGGCATGGCGAGCATGCGATCGGTCTTTTTGTTGTTCGATGTCATCGGCGGTTCTCGCTTCCTTGAAAATCTCTGGAGCGCCAGCTGGCGCTCTGCGGCTGTCTGCGGTTACGGAATGCGTGCCGCAAAGCATGTTGCCGAATGTCAATGCGGCGACGGTCTCAGCGGAAGGTGCCGTCGCCATCGTCTGCCGGTACCGCGCGTCGGTGCCTGTTGCTGAGACGTCCTGACCTCTTTGCGTCGAACGGACTCGAAGAGGACTGCTTCCCTTGACGCCTGGCCGGCGATATAAAAAATCCAAGCCGAGGCTTGGATCAAAGGCCGATGGAGCGGGTGACGGGACTCGAACCCGCGAATACAAGCTTGGGAAGCTTGTGCCTTACCACTTGGCGACACCCGCATCTCTTGTTGATCAGGAGTTTTTATGCCCTGACTGTTTCGGAATTATAGCGCAAAACAAAGCGATTCGGAAAGAGCAGGAGAAAAAGAGAGGGAAGACCATGAAAAAGGAGACTTATGAGGGTTGCAACATCGGCATGCCGCAGGGCGGTCAGGGTGCGCCACGCACCACGCTGCGGCCGTCGCACGCGCTCTATGCGCCTCGCCGCGTTTGTTGCCTTCGCACCACGTTCCTCGCACCACGCACCACGCCGCACTTGTCGCCCGCGCGTCTCGCACCATGCTGCGGCTGTCGCCCTCGCACCGCGCCACGTGCCACACACCACGCCGCATTTGCCGCACGCGTTCCTCGCACCATGCTGCGGCTGTCGCCCTCGCAACGCGCACCACGCACCGCGCAGCGTTTGTCGCAAGCGCGCTACACACCGCGTCGTGGCTGTCGCCCTCGCACGCGCGCCACGCACCACGCACCGCGCACCATGCAGGAATGTTTCACGTGAAACATTCCTGCATGGGTCCTGTTCAGGCTCGTGAGCCTGCCCGGCGCGGAACGCGCAGGACAAAGAACCACCCGCTATGCGGGTGCGCATCGAAGGCTTTGCCCTTGAAAATCCAATGACCGCCTGCCAGAGGCTTAAGATGCAAGTG
>JAEWQO010000112.1 GCA_023460315.1 Actinomycetes bacterium | reverse complement strand
GTTCTGTATTTCGCTGCACATGCGCACGCAGTCGCCGCAGAGTATACATTTGCTCTCGTCGCGCGATATGCACAGCGACGAATCGTCAGTGATGGGCTGCTGCTTGCGGTTCACAAAGCGCACGCGGTCGATGTTGAACTGCACGGCAAGCTCCTGCAGCCGGCATTTGCCGTTCTGTCTGCAGGTGGTGCAGTCGCGGCAGTGGTTGGAGAGCAGCAGCTCAAGTATCATTTTGCGGTACTTGCGCAAGCGCTGTGTGTTGGTATGAACCGTCATGCCCGCCCTTGGCGGTGTGGAGCAGGACGCCTGCATGCCGCCCCATTCGTCCTCCACCATGCACATGCGGCAAGCGCCGTATATGGACAGCTCCGAATGGTAGCAGAAGGTGGGCAGCTCGATGCCGACCTTGCGTATCAGCTCCAGCAGGTTCTTCTCGCCGTTTATTTCCACGGGAATCCCGTCTATCGTCATATAATTTGAGTTCTGCATGTTTACGCCTCCTTGACCGCGCGGAACGGGCATGCCTGCACGCAGGCCCCGCACTTGATGCATTTTGCCGCGTCGATGACAAACGGCTGCTTGATCTGTCCCGATATCGCGTCCACAGGACATACCTTGGCGCACTTTGAACAGCCCTTGCAAAGCGCCGCGTCGATAGAAATCTGCTTTAGCTTGGCACAGCTGCCCGCCGGGCAGCGCTTGTCGAATATATGCGCCTCGTATTCCTCGCGGAAGCTCTTCAAAGTGCTCACCACGGGGAACGCCGCCGTTTTGCCAAGCCCGCAGAGCGCCGTTGCCGATATCGTATCGGCAAGCTCCAAGAGCAGCTCGATATCGCCCTCGCGCCCGTTACCGGCCACAATGCGCTCAAGTATTTCGAGCATGCGCCGTGTGCCTTCGCGGCACGGCACGCATTTGCCGCACGATTCGTTCTGCGTGAAGTCCATGAAGAACCGCGCCACCTCCACCATGCAGGTGCCTTCGTCCAGCACCACAAGCCCGCCGGAGCCGATCATTGCGCCCGCTTTTTTGAGCGAATCGAAATCCAGCGGCAGATCAAGATCCGCCGTGGTAAGGCACCCGCCCGAAGGGCCGCCGATCTGCACCGCCTTAAACGCGCTGCCGTCTCTCATGCCGCCGCCCACGCCGAATATCACCTCGCGCAGCGTCGTGCCCATCGGCACCTCGATGAGGCCGGTGTTTTTGATGTTGCCCGTCAGCGCAAACGCCTTGGTGCCGGGGCTCTTCTCCGGCCCGATGCTTTTATACCAGTCCGCGCCATTCAATATGATCAGCGGCACGTTCGCAAACGTCTCCACGTTGATGAGCACGGTGGGCATGTCGAAAAGCCCGTGCTCCACGGTGCGCGGCGGCTTCACCCGCGGCATACCGCGCTTGCCCTCGATGGATGCCGTAAGCGCGCTGCCTTCGCCGCAGACAAAGGCCCCCGCGCCGCGATTGATATGCATATGAAAGCAAAAGCCGGTGCCAAGTATGTTGTCGCCAAGCAGCCCCAGCGCCTGCGCCTCTTCAATCGCGTTTTTCAGGCGGTTCACCGCCAGCGGATATTCGGCACGCACATAGATATAGCCTTCGGTCGCGCCGGACGCATAGCCTGCGATCATCATGCCCTCAAGCATCCGATGCGGATCGCCCTCCATCACGCTTCTGTCCATAAACGCGCCCGGGTCGCCCTCGTCGCCGTTGCACACAATATATTTCTGCGCTGTCTGCTGGCGCTTCACCTGTGCCCATTTGCGCCCCACCGGGAATCCGCCGCCCCCGCGCCCGCGCAGGTTGGACGCGCTGATTTGGTCGATCACCTCGTCGTCTGACATGTCAAAGAGCGCTTTTTCAAGCGCCGCATAGCCGCCCGACCCCAAATATTCGTTGATGGATGTCGCGTCGATGCGTCCGCAGTGCTCCAGCACAAGACGTGTTTGCTTTTGATAAAACGGGATCTCATCATGCTTTGCGTATACCATGCCGTCATTCCGGTACGCAAGCCGCTCAATAAGCTCGCCGCGCAGTATCGTCTTCTCGATGATCTCCTCGCAGTCTTCCATCTGCACCTTTGTGTACAAAAACCCCTGAGGCTCAATCAGCACAAGAGGACCCATCTCACAAAAGCCATGACAGCCGCTTTTTTTGAGGCCCACCTTCTTTTCATGCGGTTCTTCCTGCAAAGTCACCTCGCAGGGGACGCTGTTTTCTTTCATAAGCTCATGAAGTCTGTCATAGATATCTAGAGAACCGCTGGCGACGCAGCCCGTCCCTGCGCAAACCAGTATCTTTTGTTCCTCCGCAGCCAGTGAGCGGCCGTATGTGTCTCGGGCTTTTTTCAGATCACATCTGTTACTCAGCATGCGCTTCATCCTCCTTTAAACCATTGATGAGCTGCGTCGCTTTATCGGGTGTCATTGCGGGGTATACCTTGTCGTTCACAGTCAGTACCGGTGCTAAGCCGCACGCCCCCAGACAAGATACCGTCTCCACAGTGAAGATCAGGTCGTCCGTGGTCACCTTTTCTTCAGACAAGTTCAAATCGCTGCGAAGCCGCTCAAGTATGGACACGGATTTTCTCACATGGCAGGCAGTGCCGTCACAGATCTTAATCACGTATTTACCCTTGGGCTCAAGCGAAAAGTTATCGTAGAACGTGGCCACGCTGTAAATACGCGCCTCGCTCACGCCGATTTGCTGCGAGAGGTACGCAAACACCTCACGCGGCAGGTAGCGGTAATGCTCCTGAATGCTTTGCAGCACTGCTATGACGGCCCTTGGCTCACGCCCGTGAGCATCCAGAATACGCTCGACAACTGAATAATCAAAAACGCTGTTCATATGGTCTCCTTTATATAAATTTTAAAAATAACTCACTTTGATCTTTTTGCCCATTGTCTTGAGGCATTCCGATAGCCTGTCGATCAGCCGCATCTTGATACTGAAACCGATCGGCAGATCGGGATTCTGATGTGCCGGATTCACCGCGCGGCCCACAAAAAAGTAGATATCAGTGGCTTCCTCAAACAGCATGCGCGCAATGCGCGATGCACCGTCCTTTTTGTTCTCGAAATCGAGGAAGCAGCGGCTGCCGTTTATATAATCCTGCGCATAGTTCAGCACCTTATTGATGGTGATCACGCCCTCGGTTACCAGATCGACGCCTTTAATTATCGCAATGGGCGGTACCTCGG
>JAEWQO010000111.1 GCA_023460315.1 Actinomycetes bacterium | reverse complement strand
GTGCGCGACAACGCGCCGTCGCCTGAACGAGTGAAGTGCCTGCTGTGCGATTTGGGACTCGGCGATTTTGCCGACCGACATCCTGCCACGCTTTCGGGAGGGCAGAAGCAGCGGCTTGCCGTGGCCGCATGCATTGCAAGTGGCAAGCGCGTGCTGGTCTTCGATGAGCCGACGAGCGGCCTCGACCTGAAGAGCATGGAGGCGGTGGCCGGTCTCGTGCGCCGTCTTGCCGGCGAGGGCCGCGCCGTGCTCGTGGTCACGCACGACCTCGAGTTCATAGCCCGAGCCTGCGACCGGTCGGTGCTTCTTGAGCGGGGCATGGTTGTGGCTGAAGCGCCGGTGGAAGGGATGTTGGCCGACATTCGCGCCATGCTGTCCCGTGATGCGCGCGGTTAGGCCGCGGACGCGTTCTTCCGGGATTGCCGAAGCGAGCGCATGCGACTCCCCGCATGCCGTCCCGATGAAGATGGACAGAATTTGCGGGTTGGGAACATGGCTGGATGGGCGAAGGGGATCGTCTTCGGAGTTGCAGAATAAACAGCCAGGTCAGAGAGCTGCCGAAAAATGCCAGGCTTGCGGGCGTGTCCGCAAGTCGTTCGAAATCTGGAAAAAGGGGCGGTATTTGCCTTTAACTCGAAAATTTTGTCCATCGTCGAACCGGGAGAGCCGCGGGAGGCGAAGAGGCAATGCGGCCTTTCCTTTGCCGTCTTCTCCTACGCTGATCAGACAACCCTTAAGGATGTTCGGACAGGGATGGGGCGTCCGCGGCAAGGGACGGATCGGCAAACCTATCCTCGAAGGCATCAAGAAAACATCGAAGGAGGAGCCGGCATGGAGCATCCGGTCAAACTGATAATGAGATGGGCGGGTCCCGATCGGAAATACCTGGTCGCTTCCATGGCGTTTTCGCTTGTCTCGGGGCTGATGACCATGGTGCCGTATTATGGCGTGTACCTGATTATGAATGCCGCCTACGAAGGTACTCTCTCGGAAGGGGTGATAGCCGAAAACGCGCTTGTCGTCGCCGTCGGGGTGTGCGTCCAGTTCGCATGCTTCGCCCTTGCGGGATGCCTGTCCCACAAAGGAGCCTACAACACGCTGTTCCGGGTACGTTGCGATGTCGTCGAACGTCTTGCACATGCTCCCCTCGGAGCCCTCGACGAGCGCTCGGTCGGCTCGGTCAAGACGGTGCTTTCGGAGGATATCGAGAAACTCGAGCTGTTCCTTGCCCATACCATTCCCGAAGCGGTGATGTATTTGACCGGTCCGGTGGCTGCCTTTGTGTTCCTCTGCGCCGTGAACGTGCCGCTTGCCTTGGCGACGCTCGTGCCGTTTGCGATGGCTCTCGTCATCATGGGGATCATTTTCAAGCGGATGAGGGAAGTGATGCCGCGTGCAAGCGTGGCGCTTGAGCGCATGAATGCCGTCATGGTCGAGTATGTACGCGGCATGAGGGTCATCAAGGCCCTGAACATGGGCTCTCGGTCGTTTCGCCGCTTTCGAGAGGCGGTCGATGACGAGCATGCTGTGTGGTGCGACATCTCTCGCAAGACGGGGCCGGGCTATGCAGCCTTCATCATCGTCATCGAATGCGGCATGCTCATCATGGTGCCGCTCGGCGGGATGATGTTTGTGTCGGGAAGTATCAGCGGCAGCACGTTTTTGCTGTTCGCCTTCGTGGGATCGCTCTACTTGACCGAGATTCGCCTGCTGCAGGAAGCCAGCAGCAAATTTGCCCAAGTGAGGAGTGGTGCCACGAAGGCCCAGGAGCTTCTGGACATCCCCATATTCTCGGGCGGCGTGGCGTTTCCCGGGGAAAGCGACGTGCGGATCGAGGGTGTCCGGTTCTCTTACGACGGCAAACGCGAAGTGATCCATGACATCGACCTTTCGGTGGCGCAGGGGGAGCGGCTGGCCATCGTGGGACCCTCTGGAGCCGGCAAGTCGACCATCGTTGAGCTGGTGAGCCGCTTCTACGACCCCACGGCCGGCTCGATCCGCATCGGCGGCATCGATGTGCGCGACATCGACTATGACAGTTTGCTGGCCCAGGTGGCCGTCGTCTTTCAGAAGACCTTCCTCACCAGTGGCAGCATCTTTGAGAACATCTGCATGGATGCGAATGCCTCGTTGTCGGAGGTGCGACAAGCCGCTCGCAAGGCGCGGATCGACGACTTCGTCATGTCGCTTGTCGATGGATACGACACCGAGATCGGCACCTTGGGCGAAGGGCTTTCGGGCGGACAGCGCCAGCGCATCGCCATAGCCCGCGCCATCTTGAAGGACGCGCCCATTCTCATCTTAGACGAGGCCACGAGTGCCGCCGATCCGGAGAACCAGGTGCAGATCGACGAAGCGCTCGCAAATCTGTGTGAGGGAAAGACAACCATCATCGTCGCACACCGTTTGGGCGTCGTGCGGATGTGTGACCGCGTGGCGGTCGTCGAGGACGGAAGACTTGCGGCTGTCGGCGTGCATGAGGACGTGCTCGCGTCAAGCCCGTACTATCGGAAGGCTTGGGAAGATTACGAGAGGGCTCGCAGCATCTCGTTCGGATTCGGCGATGCTTCCGGCACGCAGGAGGATGCGCCGCCGATTCTACTGGGGGCATCTCCTGTTTTGGGGGGAACCTGCGACGGGAAGGGGATTGCGTGATGGGCGCTTTGGGAGTTGAAATGACGGAGGGACGCTCCGTGTTTTCGAAGAACCGCGATTTTTACGTTTCAGTGGCCTGCACCGTGATCGACGGCCTTTTGGAGGGCTGCAACTTCGCGCTCATCTTCCTGGTCATGCAGCAGGTGTTTGGCGGCACGGCCGACCTCGGCGCGCTGGTGCGATTCACGGGACTGCTCGCTGCCGTGTTCGTGGCGCGCCTGTTCATCTATGCCTTCGGCTACGTTCGAGGGCAGGTGGGCGGAGCCCGGGTGAGCCGCGGCATCCGCATTTACCTCGGAGACAAGATCAAGCGCATTCCGCTCTCGCGCTTCACCGAGCGGTCGAGCGGCGATTATTTGAACGCTCTTGCCGGAAACGTGAACGACTATGAGCAGATACTCACGCACAAGACGGGAGACGTCGTCAAGGACATCACGCTCGCCGTCCTGTTGATCGGATTCACGACATGGCTCTTTCCGCCAGCTGGTGCCATCGTGGCCCTGTCGTTCCTCGTCATTGTGCCTGCCATGGCGCTCTCGTGGCGTCAGGTGAGGAAGTATGGCGTGCACAAAAGCGCAATATGCGCGTCCAACACGAGCAATATCGTCGAACATGTCACGGGCATGCAGACGCTGCGTGCCTATGGCAGGGGAGGCGTGGGGAATGAGGGCATCGTCGAAAGCATGCGGGCCTATTCCGACATCAGCTATCGCTACGAGGCCGCCATCATCCCGGTGGGTGCCGTCCTGTCGATACTTGTCGGGCTGTGCCAGCCGCTGCTGTTCGTCGTTGCCGGTGCGGCGTGTCTTCGGGGACAGCTCGACGTTGCGTCGTTCGTCCTCATCATCATGCTTCCCCTGTTTACGCGCAAACTGGCGAGCAGCATCTTCATCAACCTCACCGCCTATAAGAATCTCATGATAGCGAAAACGCGCATCCAAGCCGTCGTCGAAGAGCGAGAGGAAACCGGTCGCTTTGAGCCCTTGCCGCATGAGGGGTGGGGAATTGCGCTTGAGGGCGTGCGGTTTGCCTATCGGAAAGGGGAGCCCGTGCTCGATGGCCTTGACCTTTGCTGCGCCGACGGTAAGCTCACGGCGCTCGTGGGCGACTCGGGCTGCGGAAAGTCCACCGTGCTCGGCCTTATGTCGCAGTTCTACCGGCCCCAGGCGGGAAAGGTGCGCCTAGGCGGAACGGATACTGCGGGCTATGCTCCCGAAAGCGTGCTTGCCCTGGTTTCGATCGTCGATCAAAGCGTGTTCCTCTTCGATGACAGTGTCATGGACAACGTCCGGTACGCTCGTCCAAGCGCCACTGACGACGAGGTGGTGGAAGCGTGCCGGTTGGCAAACGCCGATGCGTTCGTACGCGCCTTGCCGGAAGGCTATCGGTCGCGTGTCGGTGAGAACGGCAGCCGGCTTTCAGGCGGGGAGCGACAGCGCCTGTCCATCGCTCGCGCCATCTTGCGCGACTCTCCCATCGTTCTCTTGGACGAGGCGACGGCGTCTCTGGACATCGAGAACGAGCTGGCGGTCAAGGAGGCTGTGGCGAATCTGCTCGCCCGGCGCAAGACGGTCGTCATGGTGGCCCACACGCTGCCTATCGTGCGCGGAGCGGACATGATTGCGGTCATCGGCGATGGCCACGTCCTCGAGCGGGGAACGCATGAGGAACTGCTGGCCTCGGAGGGAAAGTACGCCGCGATGTGGAAAGCCGGCAGGAAGCTGGTCTGAGGCGACGGCTCCCTCCTCGACGGCGACACCCTCCGCCCAAGGTGGCCGGTGCGGTTTCCGAAGGCCTCCCCCCAGCGGTTTTTCTGCGCCGCTGTATGGCGAACGGCTATACTGGCAAGCATCGTATGCGCAAGATGCCAAGGAGGGACCGCCATGTATGTGCTCGCTGTCATTGCAGCAGCCGTTGTCGTGCTTGTCGCCGTGTTGCTGGTGAATGCCGCACGGCTCAAGCCCACGCCGATCGAGAATCCGTTGCCGCCAAGCGACGCATGCGGAGACGACGCCTCCGTCGAGCGCTTTCGCGAGATGCTGCGCAGCGCCACCGTGTGGGGGGCCGAGAATCCCGAAGTTGACCACACGCCCTTCGATGAGTTTGTGCCGAAGCTTCGCTTGCTCTACCCGGGCGTATTTGACCAGCTTGAACTCACTATGGTCGAGACATACGGAATCATGCTGCGGTGGCCTGGCGCGAGTTCGGAACTGAAGCCCGTCGTCCTCATGGCCCACCATGACGTGGTGTCCGCCCATGCCGAGGAGTGGACGCATGATCCCTTTGCCGCCGACATCGAGGACGGCAAGATTTGGGCCCGGGGATCGGTTGACACGAAGTGCATCCTGGCTGCCCTCTTCGAGGCTGCTGAAACGCTACTGGCCGAGGGCTTCGTCCCGCCCCGTGACATCTACCTGTGCTCGTCGAACTGTGAGGAGGACAACGGGCAGACCGCTCCTGCGATGGTCGCCCTTTTCAAGGAGCGCGGCATCGAGCCATATATGGTGCTCGATGAGGGGGGAGCCGTGATCGACAACCCGCCGCTCGGCGTCACCCGCCCCTTTGCTGCCATTGGCGTGACGGAGAAGGGTCTGTTCAGCGCTTTTCTCACCGTGCATTCCAAGGGAGGCCACGCCTCGACGCCCTCGCTCGAAGATGCCACCGGCAAGCTTGTGGCAGGCTTGGACTCGCTTCAGAAGAATCCCGCTCCGGCAAAGCTTTCGACTCCCATCGAGACCATGCTCAAAGAGTTGGCCGCCTATGGGGGATTCGGCCTGCGCATCGTGTTCGGGAACCTGTGGCTGTTCCGTCCCCTTGTCGTGAAGATCATGAAGGGCAATCCCGAGACCGCCGCCATGGTGCGCACCACCTACGCCATCACCGAGCTTGAGGGAGCGCCTGCGGCAAACATCATTCCCAAGAGCGCACGGGGAACAGTCAACGTGCGCATCGATCCTGCGGAGGGGGTGGACGAGGCGTTGGCGCGCATCAAAGAGCACTTCGACGACCAGACCGAATATGAAGTGCGCTTCGCGATCGACCCGTCTCCGGTTTCGCCCTTTGAGGATCCGGCCTTTGACTACCTGCGCGCCGTCACTCACAGCATCTATCCCGACGCGGGAATTGCTCCCTATGTCCAGTCGTCGAGCAGCGATGCCCGCCATTTCCATCGCATTTGCCCGCGCACCTACCGCTTCGCGGGCATTCTGTTCAAAGGTGACCAGCGCGCCCGCATACACGGGCAGGACGAGAATCTCGACGTGGATGCCTACAAGCGCGGCGTCGGGTTTTATACCGAGTTCATCCGCCATCTGGAAACGCTGGGGAAATAAACAGCGGTTACCATCGACAAGGCATGATTGACGAAGGTTCGGAATGCGGGACCCGGATGCAGAAGGCGAGGACGGCACATGGCTCAGAGGACTGACGGGCGGGAAAAGTTCTTCTATGGATGGTGGATCGTGATTGGCGGGCTGCTGATCATGGCCACCTGCTACACGGTTTTCGTTAATTGCATTCCGCTGTTCCAAACCCATATTGTCGAAGACCTGGGAATAACGGTCGGGCAATTCAACACCGGCGTGTCCATCTGCACGTTGATGGCCGTATTCGCCTCTCTCGTCATCGGCAGGCTTACCGATCGGTGGCCCGCCCGCGTCCTCGCCGCCATCTCCGTGCTCACGAGCGCGGCAGTGCTCGTGGCGTTTTCGTTCATCACGCAGCTTTGGCAGCTCTATGCTCTCTGCGTGATCGCGGGCATGGTGGTGGTGGCTGGCACGCGGCTGCTTGTTTCGGTGATCATCTCAAACTGGTTCACGCTGAAACGGGGCCTGGCCGTGTCCATCGCGCTGTCGGGATCAGGGGTAGGCGGGGTCATCCTGTCTCCGGTGACGAGCGCCATGATCGACGCACAGGGGTGGCGACCCGCATTCCTGCTGCTTGCGGCCACGTGCCTGGTGGTTGCCCTTCCTCTCTCGGTCACCCTGTTTCGAACGCGTCCAAGCGACAAGGGGCTTGAGCCTTATGGGACAGGACGCACCGAGAAGCAAAAGGTCGACCGTTCTCCCGACGCGCCCGTCACCGTCTCGATCGGATGGAAGGTTCTCCGGAAGAACGCGGGATTCTGGATGCTGGTGCTCGGCTTTGTGATGATGGGGGTCACCAACGGCGCCGTCATCACCAATGCCATCGCCAACATGACTTCCGTGACGGTGGGTGGAACTGAAATCGTCACGGGCGGCCACTCCACTCTCTGGGCCGGCACCGTCTGGTCGTTCTATTTGGCGGTGGTCATCGTGGCGAAGGTGTCGTTGGGGGCCATCTATGACCGATGGGGCCTCAAAGCGGGCACGCTCTTGGGCACCGCGACGTCCGTTGCTGCGGGAGTGGCGCTCTGCTTTGCGAGCACCGAGTGGGGTCCTGTGCTCGCATGTCTCTTCTTTGGATTTGCGACGTGCATGGGAACGGTCGCCCCGCCGCTCATGGTCTCAAAGGAATACGGCAAGAAGGACCTCGGCACCGTGACGGGCATCGTGACCGCGTTTGAGATGTTCGGCGCCGCGGTGGGGGCGGTCGTGTCGGGAGTCATGTTTGACGCCTATCTCTCGTTCGTGCCCGTTTGGATCATGGTCATCGTGGCGTCGCTGCTCATGGGGGCGATGCTGCTCGGGTCCATCCCCGCTGCCCGACGGCTCGTTGAGCGCAGGAAGGCCCAGGGCGCTCCCGAGCTGGATGCCGAAGGGTTCGAGATCGCCGTTTCGGCTCGCTGAGCGGGCTGGCATGATCACGGCTGCCTATCGCCTGGGGTAGCCGCTTCGACCTGCGGTTGGGCGATTGCGGGGGAGAGGCCGCCCGCCTTTTTTGTTGATGGCAAAAAATTATCCACGGTTTACAAATTGCGTTTGATTGGATACCATGCTTTCAATGCGTGAGCCATTGGCATCAAAGGACGTTCGGATCGCCGACGTCAGGAAAGAGAGTTGTCCGTATGAACAAACCCGATCCGGCGGCAAGATTGGAGCCGGTCATCCCTGTCGATACGATTGATTCCGATCAGGGTCAACCGCGCTCGCAGGCGCTCACGGCGGGTCGGGTGTTTTGGGCGGTGGGCGGATTCCTCTGTTTCGCGCTCGCGGTTCTCGGGTCGGTCCTTCCGATCATTCCCACAACCCCGTTTCTTCTGGCTGCCGCGTTCTGCTTTGCAAAAAGCTCCCGCAGGCTTGATGCCTGGTTCAAGTCGACGAAGCTCTATCATAAGGTTCTCGAAGGCTACGTGACGAGCCGGACGATGACGCCAAAGGCGAAGCTTTCCATTCTGGGGCCTGTCACCCTTCTGCTGGGCATCTCGTTTGCTCTCATGGGAGAAGTGCCTGTGGGCAGGGTGGTCGTCGCCCTTGTTTGGATAGGACATATCGTCTATTTCGGCTTCATCGTGAAGACCGATGCCGCCTAACCGCTCTTGATCGCATCAGCGTCGTGAGTCGAAAACCGGTTTGGCCCCGTTGATATTGTCCCTTGTTTTTTCAGAAGGCCGGTTCCCCGGCCTTCTTTGTGCTAGTCTTCGATGATAACTGTAGCAAGAAAAGAGGATCGAGGTCCAATGTTCGATAAAAGGCTCTTGGGCATGGTGCCAGGCGCTGTCAGATATGTCCTTGCAAGCGTCGCCTTTCAGTGGATCGCGCTCGTCGCCAATGTCGTGCTGATGATTTCGTTTGGAACCTTTCTTCAGCTGGCGTTTGAGGGAACTTCGTCCGGGCAGTCGTTCTTTCATCTCGCCGCCATTGCGGCAGTGGTCATTGCAATACGTGCGACCTGCGTTTCCTGTGCGCAGTCGGCGGGCTTCAAAGCGGCTTCGCTTGCCAAAAGGACCATGCGTGAAGCCGTCTATGACAAACTTGTCAGGCTGGGGCCGGCCTATGCCGAGCAGGTGTCCACGAGCGAAGCGGTGCAGATAAGCGTCGAAGGAAGCGAACAGCTCGAGGTGTACTTCGGATCATATCTGCCGCAGCTGTTCTATGCGCTCGTCGCTCCCGTGACGCTGTTCGTCATGCTGGCGCCCTTGTCGTTGCCTGCTGCCGCGGTGCTGCTCGTCTGCGTGCCGTTTATCCCTCTTTCCATGGTCGCGATCCAGCGCCTTGCGCGCAAGGTCGTCCGCGGATATTGGAGGAGCTACGCCGATCTCGGAGGATCGTTCCTTGAGAATATCCAAGGACTCACCACCCTCAAGATATATCGTGCCGATGAAGCTCAGCAGGAAAGGATGAATAAGGAGGCGGAGGGATTCCGCCAGGCAACCATGCGCCTTCTGTCCATGCAGCTCAACTCCATCACCGTCATGGACCTGCTTGCGTATGGCGGCGCGGCGGCTGATATCATTGTCGCCCTCTTCCAATTTTCTGGGGGTGCGGCATCGCTTGGCGCGGTCTTCGCCATCGTCTTCCTCTCGGCGGAATTTTTCATTCCCATGCGCACCCTCGGCTCGTTTTTCCATACGGCCATGAATGGCCTTGCGGCGGCGGAAAAGATGTTTGACCTTCTTGACAGCGAGGAGCCCAGCCGCGGCAGCAGGAAAGTCGATCCATCGAACTGCACCATCGTTTGCCGGGGTCTTGGCTATTCCTATGACGGCGAGCGACAGGTTTTGTCGGAAGTCGATTTCACGGCGACGCAAGGCGAGTTCACGGCTGTCGTCGGCGTCAGCGGTTCGGGGAAGTCCACGCTTGCCGGCATCCTGTCGGGACGCAATGCGGCCTATGACGGGTCGGTGACCATCGGCGGCATCGATGTTCGCGACCTGGCGCGGGCCTCGCTCATGCAGGCTGTCACCACGGTGTCATCGTCAAGCCATCTTTTCAAGGGCAGCGTCAGGACGAACTTGCTCATGGGTGATCCGGATGCCTCTGACGAGAAGCTTTGGGAAGTTCTCGAGCGATGCCGCCTTGATGGGTTCATCCGTGCTTCGGGAGGGTTGGACCTTCTTCTGACCGAGCAGGCCAGCAACCTTTCGGGCGGACAGCGTCAGCGTCTCGCGCTGGCGCGCGCGTTGCTCCACGACTCTCCTATCTATATCTTCGATGAGGCCACCTCCAACATCGATGCCGAAAGCGAGCGCGCCATCGTCGAGGCGATCAACGCGCTGGCTGATGACAAAACGGTCATCATGATCTCCCACCGCCTTTCATCCGTCCGTGACGCCGATCGCCTCTACGCTCTTGAGGGGGGCCGTGTGGTCGAGACGGGCACCCATGGGGATCTGCTTGCCGCCGGGGGCACCTATGCGCTGCTGTGGCGCGAGCAATCCCGTCTTGAGCGGTATGTGGCTCAAGAGGGCGATGCCGTTGAGCCCCTGCCGACAACGGATGCCATGAACGTCGATGGTCCAAGCGACGTCTTGCCCGGGGAGGGGGTCGGGGCGGGGGAGGCACGGCGGAAGCAGCGTTCTCGGCTGGGCGTGATGCGCGAGCTCGTGAAGCTGGTCGGTCCTCTGACGCCTTACATGCTCCTTGCCATTGCGCTTGGCGTCCTCGGATTTCTCGCCGCCGTGTTCCTGACGACGTTTGGAGCTTATGGCGTCGTGGCAGCGGCGGGCTTTCCTGAGGGCATCGGCTTCGCCGCCGCCTGCATTCTCGTGGCCCTCTGCGGTGTCGTGCGCGGTCCGTTGCGATACGGGGAGCAACTCTGCAACCACTATATCGCCTTCAAGCTCCTTGCCCTCGTGCGCGACAGGATGTTTTCCGCCTTGCGCCGTCTCGCTCCCGCGAAACTTGAGGGCCGCGACAAGGGGAATCTCATATCCTTGATCACCACGGACGTGGAGCTGCTTGAGGTCTTTTACGCGCACACCCTGTCTCCCATCGCCATCGCGGTGATCGTGTCGCTTGTCATGACGGTGTTCATTGGGACGTTCTCGCCCTTGCTGGCACTTCTCGCCCTGGTGTCCTACCTTGTGGTCGGGGTCGTCGTGCCACTTGCTGCCTCGCGCGCGTCAGGCTCCTCTGGCCGCGCTTTCCGTGATCAGGTGGGAGAGATGAACTCGTTTGTGCTTGACGGCCTGCGGGGATTGAGAGAGACGCTTCAGTATGGGCAAGAGCAGGCTCGGTCGGCAGAATTGCTCGCTAGGACCATCGCGTTGGCCGAAGTCGAAGCGACGGCAAAGCGGAAAACGGGACAGTTCATGGCTTTGACGGGGGCGCTCGTCCTTGCTTTTGACACAGCCATGTTGGGAACGGCATTCCATCTGCACTCTCTCGGCATGATGGATTTCGCCGGCGCCCTTATCTGCAGCATGGCGCTCATGTCGTCATTTGGCCCGGTCATTGCGGTGGCAAACCTCGGTTCGACACTGCAGCAGACGCTTGCGTCCGGTGCGCGCGTTCTTGACATCCTCGAGGAGCAACCTCAGGTGCAGGACGTTTCCGATGGCGAAGACATCGAGTTTGACGGTGCCACGGCCACGAATGTCCGCTTTTCGTATCGCAACGACTGCGTTCTCGACAACGTGAGCCTTTCCATCAAGCCGGGGACGGTGGTGAACGTTGCCGGCCGCAGCGGGTCGGGAAAATCGACGTTCCTCAAGCTGCTCATGCGGTTTTGGGATGTGACCGACGGGTCCATCGATCTGTCCGGCGTGGACATTCGTCGCATCAACACGGCGAGCCTGCGAGCGAACGAGAGCTACATGACGCAGGACACCCATCTGTTCGCCGGAACGGTGCGGGAGAACCTCACGCTTGTCAAGCCCGGCGCCAGCGATGCCGACCTTGACGAAGCCTGCCGCAAGGCTTCCCTGCTTGATCTGATCCAGCGTTTGCCGAAAGGCTACGACACGCCCGTCGGCGAACTGGGCGACATGCTGTCGGGAGGAGAGCGTCAGCGGTTGGGATTGGCTCGCGTGTTTCTGTACGACGCGCCCTTTGTCCTGCTTGATGAGCCGACATCGAACCTCGACAGTCTGAATGAGGCCGCCGTGCTCTCTGCTCTTGAGGACAGCCGACAGGGCAAAACCATCGTTTTGGTCAGCCACCGCGCTTCCACCTGCCACTTTGCCGATGTCGTTTATTCGATTGAGAACGGGCGCGTGAGCTGAGGCAGAAGCGGTGGGCGCGGTCGCCGCTGTCGGCAACGCCCACCGCTCCGGCATTGACGGTTCGCCCGTCGTCGCGCTTGCCCGCTTCTGCCCTGAAGGCATCCCTTTCGAGATCTTCCGGTTTCGCGAATCAGTATGCTGCAGCATCTCTCAGGAGGGGGCACGTCATGCAGTGTCCGCCGCCTCGTCCCCGGCCGAGCTCGGCCGATTTGATTTCGATCACCTCGACACCGGCTTTGCGGAGTCCCTCATTGACGATGGTGTTGCGGTCATAGGCGATCACGACACCGGGCTCAAGCGCAACGACGTTGTTTCCGCTGTCCCACTGCTGACGCTCGCTTCGGTATGGATCGGGCCCGTTTCCGACTATCTGCAGGCCATCAAGCCCGAGAGCCGTGGCGATGACGTCCACGAAAAGATCATTGTCACGAACAATGCGGACCCCGTTGCCCTTGTCGGTTGGGTACAACGAAAAGGTTTCAATACGGTCGGCGATAGGCTCGTAGGCGGTTGCGACTTGGTAATCGGCGAGCGTGAATACGGTGTCAAGGTGCATTGCGGTTCGCAGCTTCGGCATGCCCGCCACGATGACCCTCTCGACGTCGCCGCCGGCAAAAAGTTTCTGCGCCACTTGCACGATTGCCTGACGAGACGACCGTTCGCTCATGCCTATCGCGACAGTCCTGTTTCCGATAGGCATCACGTCGCCCCCCTCGAGGCTTGCCTTGCCCCACTCGAGTTCGGGATCGCCCCACCATATTCTCGCATCGACGAATGCCGGGTGAAACAGGTAAAGCGCCTTCATGAGCATGGTCTCGCGTTTGCGGGCGGGCCAGTACAGGGGGTTCAGGGTGACGCCACCGTATATCCAGCATGTTGTATCGCGCGTGTAGAGCGTATTGGGAACGGGATCGATGATGAACTCATCTTCGTCAGCCGAACGCCGGATCAAATCACCGTCGGCAGGAAGATGGTCGTCCGGTATCTCCTGCGTGGCAAGGCCGCCGAGGAGATGGCGCACAAGTTCCGCGGGACTCAGTTCCTCGAGAAAGGCGCGAACCCCCTCCAAAAGACGTGGTCCCGCCGCGTTGCTTGTCACGATGCGATCGAGCATCCATCGTCTCGCATGCGGATCATCCGCGATTTCACGGAGCAAGGAATGCAGTTCCAGCACTTCTATGCCACGATCCTCCATCTTCCCGACGAAGTCGGCATGATCGGCCTGCGCCTGCTCGACCCAGGGAACCTCATCGAAAAGCAACTCGTCGCAGTTGCGCGGTGTCAGACGTTCCATGGCAAGGCCGGGCGCGCAGACGAGCACTCTTCTGAGACGCCCGATTTCCGAATGCACGCCAAAGGCGGTTTCGTTTGACGTTTCCATATCCTTGTCCTTTCGAGAGATGGCTTGACCCTCTGCTGTTCTATCCAATCGCTCAGCGGTCCTACAAGACAATCCAGCCTGCCCCTATGCCGACCACGGCGAATATCGCGGCGAGGCAGAGCAGGATAAAGAGTATTTTTTCCCGCGTGCTGAAGAGGCGGGCGGATCGGTCCTTTCGCGCAAAGTAATAGAGCAGAGTCGCCGGCGCAAGAATGATGCAGCACAGGGGAATGAACTGAAGTCCCGCGACAAATATCAGAAAAACGGTGTAGATGGTCGCGATGAGGCCGATCACGAGCTCGCGCTTTCTCATGCCGGACGAGACTCCCTCGTAGCCATCTTTGCGGAAAGCGATCTGAACCGCGTAGGCTGCCACAAGGAAAAAGGGGAGGAGTGCAAGGGCGCTCGTAAGGTCTAAAGCGAAGTCGAGCGCTTCTTCGGAGAAGTAGGTCGCAACCAGGATCGCCTGCGTCAACAGCGCGGACATGAGAAGGGCGACCCACGGCACGTTCTTGCCGTTGGTCTTCGAAACCGCTTGGGGCATATCGCCGCTCTTTGCGGCCGCAAAGACGACTTCGGCTGCCATGAGTGTCCAAGCGAGGTAGGCGCCCAGCACCGATATGATCAACCCGACGCCGATCAGAATGCCTCCGGGAGCCCCGATGATCACTTCGAGCACGCCACCCATCGACGGCTGGCTCAACGATGCGATCGCCTCTCGGGATATGATGCCGTACGGCAGGAGAGAGGCAAGCATCAACAGGCACAGGACCGATATGAAGCCGATGATCGTCGCGCTTCCCACGATCTTTCGGTTCTTTGCATAGCGGGAGTAGACGCTCGCTCCCTCAATGCCGAGAAATACGAAGACAGTGATGAGCATCGTCGCACTCACCTGGTCAAACAGGGGAGGGGTAACACCGTTGGCCATGGCTCCCGCAAGGTTGTCGGCGAATACGGTGGGATTGAAAGCGAAGATGGCAACCAGTATGAACGTGACGATCGGCACGAGTTTCGCGATCGTGACAATGGTGTTCACCGAGGCTGCTTGTTGAATGCCGCGGAGAATAAGGAAGAAGAACACCCAGATCAATAACGAAGAGAGTATCAATGCCACGATGGTGTCGCCGCTGCCGAGCGCCGGGAACACCGCTCCCAGCGTCGAATTTATCAAGACGAGATAGGTGACATTGCCGGCGCATGCGCTCGCCCAGAATCCGATGGCGGTTATGAAACCCGCATAGTCGCCAAACCCCTCACGGGCATACGAGAAGACGCCGGCGTCCAAGTGAGGCTTGCGAATGGCCAGAGCTTGAAAGACAAAGGCGAGCATGAGCATGCCCGCACCTGCGATCAGCCAGGAGACGAGGGCTCCGTAAACGCCTGTCGCCCCGGCAAACCGAGCGGGGAGCATGAAGATGCCTGCACCGACCATGGAGCCCACAACCATGGCGGTCAATGCCCCCAAACCGAGTTTGCCTTCTTTTCCGGTCCCTTGAGACATGGTTGTCCTTCCCCTTGAGATATGAAAAGTTTCAAGGCCACTATGGGAATGCTTGAATTTATAGTAGCTATACGGATTGCATCCAACAAGAGATTGACCGAAGGGACTCTCGCATGAAGGAATTTGTTTTTAAACTGTCACGGAGCAGCGTCGTCCAACACGGCGTTTGAAATTCATTCCGATCTCGGCACGAGCGCGCGTGACGAGCCGGGAACGGCGGGTGCGCTCGTGCCCCAGGACGCCTGCACCGCAGAATTCCTCCAACGAATCTAAGCGCAAAGAGGCTCAGGAGCTTGGATTCGCTCTTCCCCGCACGGGGCGGAGACCTTGGCCCTGCCGTGTTCTTGCCTTCTGCCCCTCGGGGCGCTTTGGCGTGGAGCGGGCACGCGCGGCACCGCCGCTTCGTCGGTGTTGCCCTTTTGATCGAATAGGGTCGCGCGAGCCGGCGGAAAGGGATTTCTGGGAGCGTTCCCTTTCCGCCCTGCAGAGGTTATTTCCGAAGGCCCATGGCCCGCATGGCGTTCAGGATGGCGATGATTGCCACCCCCACGTCGGCGAAGACGGCCAGCCACATATTCGCGATGCCCGCCGCAGCCAATATCAGCACGAGGAACTTCACGCCGAGGGCAAACACGATGTTTTGCCAGACGATTCCCATGGTCTTTCGTGCGAGATGGATGGCTTGAGCTATGTTTGAGGGTTTGTCGTCCATGAGCACGATGTCAGCGGCCTCAATTGCCGCATCGGATCCCATGGCCCCCATGGCAATGCCGATGTCCGCACGGGTGAGCACCGGCGCGTCATTGATGCCGTCGCCCACGAATGCGAGCTTTCCTTTGCCGGTGCCGCGCGCATGCGTTTCCTCAAGGAGGTTTTCGACCTCGGCGACCTTGTCCTGAGGAAGCAGTTGGGCGCGAAACTCGTCAATCCCCAGTTCTTTCGCGACGGCTGCCGCCACATCGCTGCGGTCTCCGGTGAGCATGACGGTCTTCTTCACGCCTGCTGCCCGCAGCTCGCGAATGGCATGGGCGGCATCGGATTTGATGACGTCGGCGATGACGATGTGCCCGATGTAGACGTCGTCAAACGACACATGCAGGATGGTTCCTGTCAGCTCGCAGTCGTGGAAGCCGACGCCGCAGTCGGTCATGAGCTTGTCGTTGCCCACGAGCACCACATGCTCGTCAACCTTCGCGCGCACGCCGTGCCCGCTCTGCTCCTGCACATCGTCGATGAGCTTTTGGTCGAGGGGCCCGCTGTATGCCTGCTTGACCGAAAGGGCGATGGGATGGTTCGAGTACGCCTCTGCGTGGGCGGCGATCGAAAGCAGCCGATCGGGGGTGATCCCGTCGGTCGGATGCACGGCCACCACATTGAACGATCCGTCGGTGAGCGTGCCGGTCTTGTCAAACACCACCGTCTCGGCGGATGCGAGCGTCTCGAGATAGTTGCTTCCTTTCACGAGGATGCCCTGGCGCGACGCGCCGCCGATGCCCCCGAAGAAAGATAGTGGCACCGAGATGACGAGTGCACAGGGGCATGACACCACAAGGAAGATGAGGCCGCGCTGCACCCAGTCAGACCAACTCTGCCCAAAGAGAAGCGGCGGCAGCACGGCCAGCAGCGCCGCGACCACCACGACGGCCGGCGTGTAGTAACGCGCGAAGCGAGTGATGAAATTCTCGGTGCGCGCCTTCTTTTCTGCAGCGTTCTCTACAAGTTCCAAAATGCGCGACACCGTTGATTCGCCAAAGGGCTTGGACACCCGGACCGTGATGAGCCCCGTCATGTTGACGCATCCTGAAATGATGGCATCGCCCTCCTGCACGTCGCGGGGAATCGACTCGCCGGTGAGCGCTGCGGTATCGAGCTGGCTGGTTCCGGAAACCACCACGCCGTCCAGGGGGACGCGTTCCCCTGCTTTGATGACGATCTCGTCGCCGACGGCAACCTCATAGGGATCGACCTGCACAAGGTCGCCGTCACGCTCGACGGTCGCATAGTCGGGAGCGATGTCTATCATGTCGGCGATGGACTTGCGCGATTTGCCCACGGCATAGCTTTGAAACAGCTCGCCAACCTGGTAGAACAACATGACGGCCGCGCCTTCGGCCATGTGGGGATCGCTGTCGGGAAACAGCACGAGCGCGAAGGCGCCGATGGTGGCAACCGTCATGAGGAAATTCTCGTCAAACACCTGGCCGTGGCCGATGTTCCTGGCCGCACGAAGCAGCACGTCATAGCCGGCAATGAGATAGGGGACGAGGAACAGCACAAACTCTATCCAGAGGGCGCTGTCTCTTCCCATCCAGGCCTCGAGAGGTAGCACTTCGACGGCCACATAGACGATCGCGAAAAGCGCGATGGCGATGATAATCCGATTTCTCGTTCGTTTTTGTTTCTTGTTCATGGTAAAACCTCGACGATCGAGCGTGCGGGAGCAATGCACGCGGGATGGAATGGAAAGGGGATGGCGCGTACGAAAAGGAACTTCATGCGTGACGCAGCGTGCGCGAGCGGGGCGCGCATGAAGTTCCTCAGGTGCCTGCTGGGGCGTCTAGCGCAGAATGGTGCAGTCGGGCTCGATCTTTTTGCAGACGCCGGCCGCCTTGTCGAGGATGGAATCAAAACGGTCGTCGTCGGCTTCAAGCGTGAGCTTTTGGGCCATGAAGTTGACGCTGGCGTTCTTCACGCCATCTATTCCCCTGATGCCGCTTTCCATTTTTGCGGCGCAGTTGGCACAGTCGAGATCCTGAAGTTTGAAGGTCTTGCGCATGATACGGTCCTTTCTGACGAACGGTCGAGGAAATGCCAGCCTCGTTCCGTGATCGGGCTGGCTGTGGTGCCCTGTCAACAAGTTATTCGCAGGTATGGGTCATGCCCTGTGCGAGCATGGTGTACACATGGTCGTCCGAGAGGGAATAGATGACGTTTTTCCCATCGCGTTGAAATTTGACCAAACGGGCCTGTTTCAAGGTTCTCAGTTGATGGGACACGGCGCTTTGCGTCGCGCCGACGAGCTCGGCTATGTCGGCGACGCAGAGCTCTTGGCCCATGAGCGAATAGAGTATCTTGATGCGCGTCGTGTCTCCGAAAACCTTGAAGAGGTCAGCCAGGTCATAGAGGATCTCCTCGTCGGGCATGCATTCAGGGCGTTGAGAGGGGGAGGGGACTTCGGCGCATTCGCATCCGTCGGCCTGCTCGTCTGCCTCTAAAGCCACTTTCTTCGTGTCCTTCGCCATAGGAATACCTTTCAACATATAAACAACTGTTCATAAGTATAGAATGTATGCGGCGCGTGTCAAGAGGAAAAGTCAAATAAGAGGTTGCAGGCAGATGTTTGCCTCTCGCGTCCGCCACGGGAGAACCCACGGGAGAACCCACGGGAGAACCCCTAGCTCTCACTCTTTCCGTGCCTCCCTGTTTCACGTGAAACATTTGTTCGTTCTAGCGGGAAAGGACTGTAGAACGAAGAAACGTCCTGTCGAAATGATGCAGCACGGAACAAGAGAGGGGGAAGGGAAGGGAAGGGAAGGGAAGGGAAGGGAAGGGAAGAACGCGTGGCCGCCGCGCGGCTGGTCGAGAGATCCATTACAGTGTGCGAAATGAGCGATCTTTTTGCTTGACAGTACCCCATGGGGGTATATAATGGCACCCATGATACCCATAGGGGGTATAAAATGGAGGAAGGTGAACATGTCCGAGGCACATGAATGCACCCACGGCGCCTGCTCCTGCCGGCATAAGAACACCCCCCGCGCCGCGGAGTTTCAAACGGATTTGCAAAAAAGGCTCAACCGCATCATCGGCCAGCTGAACGGTGTGAAGGCCATGCTTGATGACAACCGGTATTGCGGTGACGTGCTTGTGCAGCTTGCGGCAGCGGAGAGTGCCGTGCGCAGCGTGTCGAGCAAGCTGCTGCAAGATCATCTGGAAACCTGTGTCGTTGAACAGATCCAGCAAGGCAACGTCGAGGTTGTCGATGAAGTCATGCAGCTTATGAAGAAATTCTCGCGGTGAGATGCAGTGACGGCAAAGGGAGGTGCGTGATTTGAAGCAAACGTTCGATGTGACGGGCATGACCTGCGCGGCGTGTTCTGCGCGTGTCGAAAAGACGGCGAACGGGGTTCCCGGGGTCGACCATGCGACGGTGAACCTGCTGAAGAACAGCATGGAGGTTGAATATGACGGCAGCTCAGACACGCTGTCGGCAGTAAGTGCTGCGGTGGAGAAGGCTGGCTATGGCGCCGTCCGGCGTGGGGCGGAGGAGGGAGCACAGCCGGGAGCGGCCCGTCCGGGCAATGCTGCGGCCGACGAAGCGCGGCGCGTGCGGACGAGACTCGTCGTGTCGTTTATTTTCACCATCCCTCTGTTCTACCTTTCGATGGGCCATATGTTTGAGTGGCCCTTGCCTTCGTTCTTTGTCGGCGATTCGAACGTGATGGCCTTAGCGTTGACGCAGCTGTTGCTGCTCGCTCCTGTCGTGTTTGTGAACTTCAAGTTCTTCCGCAATGGATTTAAGACGCTTTTCCATGGTGCTCCCAACATGGATTCGCTCATCGCCCTCGGATCCTCTGCTGCGATTGCCTATGGCATCTATGCTCTCTACCGCATTGCGTACGCGCTTGGCGCGGGCGACATGCACCTGGCGCACGAGGCGGCGATGGACCTTTATCTCGAGTCGGCAGCGATGATCCTCACGCTCATCACGCTGGGAAAATACTTCGAAGCCCGGGCGAAGGGCCGCACGACCGACGCCATCGCAAAGCTTATGGACCTTGCGCCCAAAACGGCTGTGCGAGTTGCGGCAGACGGCAGCGAGGAGCGCATCCTTGCCGATGAGGTGCGTGCCGGCGACGTCCTGGCCGTGCGTGCGGGCGAAGGCATTCCCGTCGATGGCGTGGTGGTGGGCGGTTCCGGTTCGGTCGACGAATCGGCCATCACGGGGGAGTCGATACCGGTGGACAAGCTTGCCGGAAGCCCCGTCACGGGAGCGACCGTCAGCCGCACGGGGTATTTCACCATGGAGGCCACGCGCGTCGGCGCCGACACGACCTTGGCCAGCATTATTCGTCTCGTCGATGAGGCGACGAGTTCCAAGGCACCCATTGAGAAAATCGCGGATCGCATCAGCGGCGTGTTCGTCCCGGTGGTGATAGCCATCGCGGTGGTGACGTTTGTCGTGTGGTTGCTGCTTGGCAGCTCGCTCGAAGTCGCCATGTCACATGCTGTCACGGTGCTCGTCATTTCGTGTCCCTGCGCTCTTGGCCTGGCAACGCCCACGGCCATCATGGTCGGAACGGGCCGCGGGGCCGCCAACGGCATTCTCGTCAAATCGGCGGAGGCCCTGGAGAGCGCCCATGACGTGAAAACCGTCGTGCTCGACAAGACCGGCACGGTGACGAAGGGCGAGCCCGACGTCACCGACCTCCTTGTTGCGCCACAGGGGACTTCCGCTGAGCTTCTGAGCCTGGCCCTTGCGATCGAGCGGCGGTCAGAACATCCGCTCGCGCGTGCCGTCTGCGACTATGCTCGTGAGCACGGCGCATGCGCCGAGGATTCCGTCGAAGGCTTCGTGCAGGTGCCGGGTGAAGGCATCGAGGCGGTTGTCGGCGGTGTGGCTTCCTTGGCGGGAAATGCCCGCATGATGGAATCCCATGGGGTGAAGCTGGGCGAATTCGCGCAGCTTGCGCAAAATCTGGCAGATGACGGCAAGACGCCGCTGTTCTTCGCGGCGGGCGGTGAGCTCGTCGGCATCGTGGCCGTCGCCGACACGGTCAAGCCCACAAGCGCCGCCGCCATCAAGGAGCTGTCCTCTATGGGGATCCGCACGGTCATGCTGACGGGCGACAACGAGCGTACCGCTGCCGCCATCCAGCGGCAGGTGGGGGTGGACGAGGTCATAGCCGGGGTGTTGCCCGACGGCAAGGAGCGCGAGCTTCGCCGGCTGGGATCTACGGGCAAGACGGCCATGGTGGGCGACGGCATCAACGACGCACCTGCGCTCGCCCGCGCTGACGTCGGCATCGCCATCGGCGCCGGGACAGACGTGGCGATAGAAAGCGCCGACATCGTGCTCATGAAAAGCGATCTCATGGACGTTCCCGCGTCGATCCAGCTCTCGCGCGCCACCATGCGCAACATCAAGCAAAATCTGTTCTGGGCGCTGTTTTACAACGTCATCTGCATACCGGTTGCTGCGGGTGCGCTGGCGGGGATCGGCGTGAACCTCAATCCCATGATAGCCGCAGCGGCTATGAGCCTGAGTTCGGTGTGCGTCGTGTCCAATGCGTTGCGCCTCAGAGGATGGAAGCCGAAGTTTTCCCTGGGGCCTTCTGCCCTTCAGGCGGATGAGGACTCTTGGGTGTCAGGACATGGCAGCCGGGGCAGCGTGGATTCTTCCGCGCCTGTTGCCACGGCGCACTCCGAAGAAGCAAAGGAAAGTCAAGACGAAAGAGAGATTACCATGGAGAAGACTTTGCAGGTCGAAGGCATGATGTGCGAGCATTGCGTCGGACGGGTGAAAAAGGCGCTTGAGGGCGTTGAGGGAGTTGAGCAGGCATCGGTTGATCTTGAGGCCGGCACTGCGGTCGCAAAACTATCCCATGCAGTGCCCGACAGCGTCTTGACTGCCGCCGTCGTCGATGCTGACTATGAGGTGAAGAGCATCTCGTAGACAATGGTGCGCGGCGGCCAAGAGAAGGATGTCCCACTTCAGCGGCCGCCGCGTGGTGGCCGCTGAAGTCGCTTCGCTATTCTGACACGTCCGCGGCCGCGCGATTCTTGTCCAGACGGACGTTTCTGAAATACACAGCCCAGTTTGCTGCAATGCAGAGCAGGTTGATGAAGTAGACGGCCAGCACCCAGTTGATGGAGCCGCTGGCAAACTTCGCGGCTATGCCGGCAAAGTAACCAGCGGTGATAAGGGCGATGAACTGCCAGCTTGATCCGGCCGCCGTTCTCGCCTTATAGCCTTTCAACGCATTTAAAGGCCATGACAGGCCAAAGCAAACAAGCATGGCTGCCTCAAGCACTTCCGCCACGTGCACGCACTTCCTTTCATTATTTACTTGACGGGTTGCTATGGTAGCCCTGTGAAACGCGGCTGGGGCTATCTTTATATGCTCCCCACATTCGGACTCTTCCGCCAGGTTCCCTCGTTCAGCGTTTCGCCACTGAGGAGCTTCAGGGCAAAACGTCCTTCGTCATATACGGCATAGCTTGCCAAGCCGTCCTTGGGAAGGGAGGTGCTGCCGGGATTGACGAACAGGATGCCCTCGCGTTCCTCCATGGTCTTGATATGGGTATGGCCGGAAAGAAAGGCGCTTTCCGCGGCGAGCAGCGGCGGGTCATCGGGCTTCATGCCACCGACATGCCCGTGGGTCAGGTACAGCAGATGCCCGTCCGCCTCGATCAGGGCATAGTCGGCCTGACAGGGGAAGTCGAGCACCATCTGGTCGACTTCCGCATCGCAGTTGCCGCGCACCGCGACGATCTGCGCTGCCCAGTCGTTCAGGAGATGCGCAACTTCTTTGGGGTCGTATCCTTCCGGCAGGTCGTTGCGCGGCCCGTGATACAGCAGGTCTCCCAGGAGCACGATGCGGTCGGGCGCTTCCTTCTCAACGCGCAAGGCAAGCGCGCGGGCTGCGGTCGCTGATCCATGGATGTCGGATGCGATGACCAGTCTCATGATGCACCTTCTTTCCGCAGGTCAGCGCAGTATTTTCTCGTGATGGCCCGCTTGTTGCTGAACGGGAACAGAAATTCATACAGCGCGGTAAAGTAGCTGTCGGTCATGGATGCCACATAGTCAACGACGATCTGGTTCGGTTCCGTCGTCACGTATCTTTCCGGGGTCCAGCTGCTCGATTTCGCACAGAGGCTCTTTATGTGATGCTGGAACACGGGCGAGCTCTCGTCGCCGGCCTTGAGGTCTGCAAGCAGGCGCTCATAGAGCTCGTTGAACATCTCCTCGACCACGTTGCCTGCTCCGAGCACCTGTCCTTCCAGCTCATAGATTAGCGCGTAGTTCTGGCGCTTGGCGCGTCTGAGGTCTGCGAAAGCCTCCTCGCTCAGGGCGATGCGGTCGGTGCCGTAGCTCGCATTGACGATGTCGGCGGTGAGGTTGTTGATGATGGTTGCATTGTCGCGTCCGATGAACGTGCTGTCGAACACGTCGAGGGATTTCAGCACGCCGCGGTCGATGGCGTCGCTGCGGTCCTTTCCCACATAGGCGATCATGTCGCTCACGCGCACGACGCATCCCTCCAGGGTCGAGGGCCTGAGCGTGCGGATGACCTCTTCGTCGGCGATGCAGCTTTCCACAAGGGCGTCAAGCTGGTCAAACGAAGACAGGGTTCCTCTGTTCAGCACTTGCTGTTCAAACTCGCCATTGTGACAGAGCGCTCCGTCGAGCGTTTGGAGGCTGACATTTCGAGGATACAGCTGGTCGAGCACACGCACCGAGTGCACATTATGGTTGAAGAACCGGCCGGTCCGTTCGTGATAGCACGCGTTGAGGAAGCGCTCGCCGGCATGGCCGAACGGGGTGTGTCCTATGTCGTGACCCAACGCAATGGCTTCGATGAGCTCGCAATTCAGGCCCAAAAGCTTGCCTATTCCACGCGCGATGCGGCTCACCAGCTGAACGTGCAGGCTTCGCCGGCATATGTCGTCGTTTTCGACAAACGAGAACACTTGCGTCTTGTCGGCGTAGCGGTTGTAGGCCGGCATGTTCAGTATCTTTTCGATGTCGCGCGCGAACGCGGGGCGCGCGAGGGTTGCCTTGTCATGCGGATTTGGTTCGCGCCGGACGACGTCTCCATCGTCAAAGCGATGCGGATGCAAACGTCCGGCTGCACGGTCGGCCAGAATGCTGGCCTCGATTTCCGAGTCAAGGGTTTGGTAGGGGATGCGGTTGGGCTTTTCCAGTGGATGATCCATGGGCAGATTCCTTATGTGTTGACCGCCTTGGGCGAAGCCTCGTCGTGCTCGGCGAAGCACCCGGCAGCGCTGTTGTTTTGGCCATTGTAACGCATGGCGGCAGGGGAGCACGTCGTGGTTGCAAACGCGGTTTTACGGAGGGGAGGCTTCTTCGTTTGGCGGCCACTACGCTGTCCTCTGGACCCTGTGCCTTGCGCTATACTGGATCGAAACGATTGCAGGGAAGGCGCGCATGGCGGGAACGATCAGCGAAGAGGACATCCAGAAGGTGCGGGAGGCAAGCGACCTCGTCGCGCTCATCGGCGAGCGCACTCCGGTCCGTCAGCGGGGGCGTGACTTCTGGTGCTGCTGTCCGTTCCACAACGAGAAAACCCCTTCGATGAAGATCGATCCGGTTCTTCAGCTCTGGCACTGCTTCGGCTGTGGGGAAGGCGGTGATGTGTTCGGATTCGTCATGAAGGCCGATGACCTGTCGTTTCCCGAAGCGGTGAGAAAGCTTGCGGAACGGGCGCATATCGACATCGTCGACGCCGGGGGATCTGGCAACGTTGCCAGCAGCCATAAAACTCGGCTCAAGGCCGTGTGCGCCGCCACGGCCGACTTCTATCACACGCAGCTCATGCGCAGCTCTTCGCCCGCCGCGGATGCCGCCCGATTGTATCTTGGCCGCCGGGGGTTTGGCGGAGGCGTGCCAAAGGCGTGGCAGCTTGGCTTTGCGCCAGGCGGGGGAGCCCTGGTGCGGCATCTTTCCTCGAAGGGGTTTGGTCCTCGGGAGATGATTGATTCCAACGTCGCCGTGCAGAACGAGGGCGGACGCCTCAAGGACCGGTTTTTCAATCGCGTCATGTTCCCGATCATGGACCCACAGGGCGAATGCATCGCATTTGGAGGACGGGTGGTCGGCGACGGCCAGCCCAAATACCTCAACTCTCAAGAGACGCCCCTGTTCCATAAATCTCAGGTGCTCTACGCCCTTGACAAGGCAAAGGCCGCCATGGCGGCCACGGGTGTGGCCGTGGTGGTGGAGGGATACACCGACGTCATCGCCCTTCATGAGGCGGGTTTGACAAATGTGGTGGCCACGTTGGGAACGGCACTCACCCTTCGCCATATCCGTTTGCTCGCGCGGCATGCGCAGCACCGCATCGTCTACCTGTTCGATGGCGATGAGGCGGGGCAGCGGGCGGCCGACCGCGCGCTCGCGTTCATCGACGATTCGATGACTCCCGAGGCGGGACGTAGCAAGATAGAGCTTGCGGCGGTCACCCTGCCGGGGAACCTCGATCCTGCCGAGTTTGTGGTTGCGCAGGGTGCCGACGAGCTGCGTGAGCTCATTTCCAAAGCGCAGCCGCTTTTGAAGTACGGCATCGACCGGCGCCTTGCGCGGCATGACCTTGGCCGCGCCGAAGGCCGCTCGGCCGCGTTGACCGATGCGCTTTCGGTGCTGGCTCCCATTAAAGACTCTCTGCTTGCGAAGGACTACGCCGTCCAGATAGCTGGCCGTGTCCGCGCGCGCGAACAGGACGTCCTCGACCAGCTCGCTCGCCTGAAGGCATCGAGGCCCGCCGACGCCGACGAAGGCGATTCTCCGTCGCAAGCAGCGAACCAGCTTGACAGGCGCGATGCGGGATTGCCGGAATCGGAACGTAACCGCCGCCGGTTCGAGCGGGAGTTTCTCAGCCTGATGGCGCGTCGGCCCGACCTGGCCCTCACCCATGCTGACGCAATTGCTCAGACGCAGTGGCACGAGCAGGTGCATGCCGACATCGCCAAGAGCATGCTCGACACCCTGATCGCAGATCCCGCCGCCTCGCCCGCCCGTGTCGTTGCGGCGGCGCAGCGGGAGGTTGCGGCGGCGGCGGGCATACTGACCTCCGGTTCCATGGCCGATGCCGGAGAGCCGGCGCCGGTTGCCGCTTTCCTCGTCGAGGAGCTGGCCCTCGGCGATGCTGAGGAGGCGGTGGCAGCCTTGCGTGCACGCCTGGCGGATCCCGCCTCGCTTCCCCCTGACGACTATGAGATGCTGTTTGAAACCGTTGCCGCCATGCAGAAGGACCTCAGCCATCGCCGCATGGCCCATAAGCCCCTGGAGCCTCGCTAGTTGCATGCCTCCCGCGACTTTGTCTATCGCGGAACGAGGGGCTGTGTCCAATGCTATACTCGACAAGGCGAAGAGAAAGGAGTCTCTCCATGAACCCCTTTACATGGTTGGCCGTGGCGTTCGTCATGGCGGCGGTCGAGGTGATTTCGTTCGGCCTGATCACCCTTTGGTTCGTCATCGGCGCCCTTGCTGCTTTCGTCGTGAGCCTGCTCGGCGGTGATCTGTTTTTGCAGATCGTCGTGTTTCTGGTCGTTTCCGTGGTCTGTCTCATCGTGCTCCGTCCCGTGTTCGTCAAGTATCGCAGACGCGGTCAGGAAAGCGAGCCGACGGAGGTTGGAAGGTCGGCCGTCGTGGTCGAGACCGTGGACAACGATCGGCTTATCGGCCGGGTCGAGACCGAAGATCGCATGACGTGGGCAGCTCGTTCGGCAGACGGCTCCGTCATCCCTGCGGGAACGGTTGTGCACATTGTAGGTCAGGAAAGCGTCAAGCTCATCGTTGAAAGGAAGCCCCTATGAATTCCATCGCCGCCCTTGAGCCGCTCACGATAGTCGTCATCGTGGTCGTGGTCATCGTCGTGCTGTTCTCGGTCACCTGCATCAAGATCGTTCCCCAGGCATCCGCCTCCATCGTTGAACGCCTGGGGTCGTATCTGACCACCTGGAACAACGGCCTCCATATCAAGGTGCCGTTCATCGACCGCGTGCGCAGCGGCATCACCCTGAAGGAACAGGTGACCGACTTCCCGCCCCAGCCCGTCATCACGAAGGATAACGTCACCATGTCCATTGACACGGTCGTTTTTTTCAAGATCATGGATCCGAAACTGTTCTGCTATGGAGTTGAGAACCCCTTTGTCGCCATTGAGAACCTGACGGCCACCACGCTGCGCAACATCATTGGCGACCTCGACCTTGACACGACGCTCGTCTCGCGCGACACCATCAATTCCAAGATGCGCGCCATCTTGGATGGGGCGACCGATGCCTGGGGCATCAAGGTGAACCGCGTCGAGGTGAAAAACATCACTCCGCCGGCCGCCATCCAGCAAGCCATGGAAAAGCAGATGAAGGCGGAGCGGGAAAAGCGTGAGGCGGTGCTCTTGGCCGAGGGAGAAAAGCAGGCGGCCATCACCATTGCCGAAGGCAACAAGCAGGCTCAAATCCTCTCGGCGGAAGCTGAGAAGCGCACGGTCATTTTGGCCGCCGAAGCCGACAAGGAAAAGCAGATCCGGGAGGCTGAAGGTGAAGCGGAGGCAATCAAGAACGTGCAGCAGGCCACCGCTGAGGGCATTCGCATGATTCGAGAGGCCGCAGCCGACGAGGCTGTGCTCACCATCAAAGCTTTGGACGCGTTCGCGGCGGCCTCCAACGGACAGGCAACGAAGATTATCATTCCTTCCGACATTCAGGGCATCGCGGGACTCGCCACGTCACTCAAGGAGATCATTGTGGGCGAGAAGGACGGTTCACCGGAGAAGTAGGGCCAACGACCTCGCTCTTTGTGGAACTTTCCCGCAGGACACTGGACAAGGTGCGTGCAAAACCGCACAATGCAGGATAGTGAGGCCTATCATGTCCCGACCTTGTTCGGGGCATGTTCCATAGAGTGAGGACGTGTTGAGCGTGATTACCATCGTACAGTCTCCCAACCCGGTGTTGAACCAGGTATGCGAGCCCTGTGACCCGCATGACAAAAGCCTGAAGAAGCTTGCGAAACAGATGGCGAAAGCCATGTATAAAAATGACGGATGCGGGCTGGCGGCCCCGCAGTTGGGCGTTGCCAAGCGCCTGGTGGTCGTTGACTGCGATCAGGAGGAGGGCAAGCAGGAACCCCTCGTGCTGGTGAATCCCGTGCTTGTCAAAACGCAGGGCGATCCTGTCGTTGAAGGAGAAGGATGCCTGTCGTGTCCGGGTATCTCGGTGCCGGTTTCCCGCCGTCCTTGGGCGCTCGTTCGCTACTCCGACCTCGATGGCGAGGAGTGGGAGGTCGAAGGCGATGGGCTTCTCGGCCGTTGCCTGCAGCATGAACTCGACCATCTTGACGGCATCACCCTGTTCGAGCGGTGCGACCCCGTCGCTCGCCTGCAGGCTCTTCGCGACTATGAGCTGGCCTGCGCCGCCGGTGCCAAGCCGGGCGAGACGTCCGTCGAAGCGCGGGTGCGTTGACCATGCGCATCGTGTTCATGGGAACGCCGGCCTTTGCCGCCACCATTTTGGAGGACCTGCTACAGCAGCACGACGTGGTCGCTGTCTATACGAGGCCGGATGCCGTGCGGGGGCGGGGCAGGAGGCTTCAGCCCTCGCCAGTCAAGCAGGTGGCTCTTCGCTTTGGAATTCCCGTGGTCGCCGCAACCAGCTTGCGCGACGAGGCCGTGCAGCGTAAGCTGGCTTCGTTTGAGCCGGATGTCATCTGCGTTGCCGCCTATGGGGCCATCCTGCCGGAAGAGGTGCTCGAGCTGCCTCCTTACGGCTGTCTGAACGTTCATGCATCGCTTTTGCCTCGCTGGCGGGGAGCTGCCCCGATCGAGCGTGCCATCCTTGCCGGAGACGACCAGACGGGAGTCTGCGTCATGCGGATGGAAAAGGGCTTGGACACCGGGCCATACTGCGTGTGCCGCACGGCCCGCATCGAGAGAAAGTCGGCCACGGAGCTTTCCGACGAGCTGGCCAGCCTTGGGTCGAATGCTCTGCTGACTGCGCTCGTTCATGTGACATGCAATGCGGACGACTGGACCGAGCAGGAGGAGTCGGCTGCGACCTATGCCCCCAAGATCGAAAAGGGAGAGCTCAACCTCGCTCCCTCTGATGCGGCTGCGGTCCTTGCCCGCAAAGTGCAGGCATCGAGCGGTGCCCATCCTGCGCGGGCGATCATCGCACGACGCGGGGTGACCGTTTTGTCTGCAGGGGATGTCCGTGGCGATGCCCATGCGGCACAGCTGACGGAGGGAATGGACCCGGGGTCAGTCCGCTTCGTTGAGAAACGGCTGTTTCTCTCGGGGGCGGACGGCGCGTTGGAGGTTGAGTCACTCAAGCCCGACGGCAAGCAGGCGATGGCGGCCCGTGCGTTCGCCGACGGTGTCCAGGGCATTCAGAGCGGTGCCATAAAATGGGAGGCTGTGCATGTCTGCTGAACGGACACGCACGTCTCGAGACTCCGGCCGCCCGTCTTCGGCCGCGAAAGAGGCCCGCGTTCCCCATGGCTATGCGGGAAAGCCCCGGTCCCAGCGCTCAAGGGTCAGTCCGGCGAGGAAGGCTGCTTTAGAAGTCGTTCGCGCGGTGAGGGAACGCAATGCGTTCGCGCAGGACCTCATTTCCCAAACGATTGACAAGGCGCCTCTCAGCCGCGAAGACCGTGCCTTTGCCACGCGGCTTGCCCTTGGCGTTGTCAGCTCGAGCGGTACCCTCGACGACGTCATCAATCGCGCCCTTCGTTCGCCTACCGATGTTCAGGATGACGTTCGCGATGCGTTGCGGCTGAGCACCTATGAAATAATCTTTCTCAATAAAAGCGCCCATGCTGCTGTCGACCAGGGGGTTGAGCTGACCCGCACCGTGACGCCCAAGGCGGCGGGACTTGCGAATGCCGCATTGCGCAAGGTCGTCATGCTGAAGGATTCGTTTCCTTTTGGGGATCCTGCGAAAGACATCGATGCCCTCGCCCGTCTGTATGCGTTTCCTCCCTGGCTCGCCAAACGTCTCATGGCTGATCTCGGCCCCCATGAGGCCGTCGACTTCATGCGTGCGTCAAACGACCCCGCTCCACTCTTTATCGCCGTGAACGCGCTCAAGGCCACTGACGACGAGGTGCGTGACGCGTTTGCTTCCGCAGGCACGAGGATTGAGCCCGAGGCCGTGCTGGGCGGCTTTTCGCCAGGATGCTATCGGGTGCCCGATGGACATGCCCTGCTTGACCCCGATGTCAAGCAGCTGTTCGCGCAGGGCAAGATCCTGGTATCCGATGCCGCATCGCAGGCCGTTGCGCACAGCGTGCTTCTCCAAGACAAGCCTGCTTCCTTTCTTGAGGTGGGGGCAGGACGCGCGACGAAGACCATTTTGCTGCAGAGCAATGCCTTTTTGGCCTATGGGCACCAGCTTGAGTTGACCGCGCTTGACAATCGTTCGTTCAAGACAAGCTTGCTTGTCGAGCGCACGAGACGCTATGGCGTGCAGGTCGCCCAGGCTGTCACCGGAGATGCCCTCAATCTCGGGAAGGATTTTTCGGGACGTCTGTTTGGGCAGGTGTTCGTCGACGCTCCCTGTTCGGGTCTTGGGACACTGCGGCGCCACCCTGAAATTCGTTGGCGGCTTTCCGACGGGGACATCCCGCACATCGCTCGCAGACAGCTCGCGATTCTCAATTCCGTTGCTCCGCATGTGGCGGTGGGCGGAACGCTGTCGTATGCCACGTGCACGGTCACGCACGCTGAAAACAACGGTGTGGTGAAGGCATTCCTCGAGGGAAAGATCGGCAGTGGGTTCAAATTGGTGCCGATCAACGGATGGGCGTGCTTCTCGTCACGCCTGGTTCCCAATGGTTGCGATGCGCATTTTGCCGTACAAATGGTTCGCTGGCGCTGACGTTGGTGTAGAATCAGGAAGACGAGCGCATCGTTTCAGCAAAGACGTTCACGAAAGGACCGCTATGCATCCCGCACGCATCATGGAAATACTCGCCGTCGCCGAGAAGGCCGCCATCGCCTCGGCCGAATGGAACGGCAAGGGCGATAAGGTCGCAGCCGACCAGGCGGCGACGACCGCCATGCGCGAGGCTTTCAACGCCATCGACTTCTCCGGCCGCATCGTCATCGGCGAAGGGGAGCGCGATGAGGCCCCGATGCTCTTCATCGGAGAGGAATTGGGTCGCGGAGGCGAAGAGATCGACATAGCCGTGGATCCGCTGGAGGGCACGAACCTGTGCGCCTACAACAAGCCCAACGCCTTGACGACCATCGCCATCGCCCCGAAGGGCGCGCTGTTGTTCGCGCCTGACACCTATATGCAGAAGATCGCCGCAGGCGCCGCTTGCGTCGGCAAGGTGAGCATTGACGCCACACCAGCCGAAAACGTGGCCGCCGTGGCGGAAGCGCTCGGAAAACCCGTTTCCGACGTCAACGTGTGCGTCCTTGATCGCGAGCGCCATCAGGATCTTATCCAGGCCATTCGCGATTCCGGCGCCCGCGTGCGCCTCATCGATGACGGCGACGTGTTCGGCGCCATCGCCACGGCCGTTCCCGGCACGGGCATCGACCTGTACATGGGTTCGGGCGGCGCGCCGGAAGGCGTCCTCGCCTGCACGGGCCTCAAGGCCATCGGCGGCGTGTTCGAGGGCCGCCTGCGTTTCGACCTTGACAAGGACGGGGAGGAAAAACGCGCTCGCGCCGAGCAGACCGCTGCCGTCGACCTGGATTCCGTCCTGACCATGGACACGCTTGTCCGGTCGGATGACGCGGCGTTCATCGCCTGCGGCGTGACCGATGGAGAGATGGTTTCTGGCGTGTCGATGGCCGATGGCTCGGTGACCACCGAGTGCATCGTCATGAACGCGGCTGACCGGTCGGTCCGCTTTGTCAAGACCTGTCATCGCGGACAGAACGGGCTCGTGCGGTTCGACTGAGGCATCCTCTTCACCGGGAATGTTGCACGGAACGGAGTTCCCCCCGGCGTCCCTGCGGACGCCTGGAAGTTCTCCTTTCCGCTCCCCGGGCGCGGCGGGCATCGAGTGTCCGCCGCGCCCTCGCATTCCTTGCCCGACATCTTGTTCCTGTCATTCGAGCTTTCGGCATCTTCGGGATGCCGCGGCTGTGCACCCAGGGGTTCTGGGACGGAAGTCAGCGGTGTTCGCCATTCCGCCTCGGCCTGTCAAACGGTTCCGCCTGCGGAGATTTGTGTCTTTTCGCGCGTCCCTCGAACGAAGTGTTTTACAATGGAGCGATATTTATTCGAGTCATTGAGAGACCGTTTGATCAGTGATGACCAGCGATCGTCGTACTGACGTCGCGCGTGCCGCAAAGGAGGTCTTGCGACGGTGGAACCCAATATCAAAGAGGTGGCTGGGCGCATTCAGGCGCTGCGCGAAGACCTCGGCATCACCGCTGAGGAAATGGCGGCTGCCACGGGTCGTTCCTTGAGCGAATATCTCGCCCAGGAATCGGGCGACCAGGATCTGTCGTTCACGTTTCTCTACAAATGCGCCGACCGTCTGGGAGTTGACGTCATCGAGCTCCTGACCGGCGAGAACCCCCATCTGTCCGGATATTCCCTCACGCGGGCTCCGGAAGGCCTCTCCATCAAGCGGCGGGCGGGCTTCGAGTACCTGCATAAGGCTCCGCACTTCAAGAACAAGCTCGCCGAACCCTTTCTCGTCACGGCACCTTACGTGGAGGATGAGCAAGACCGGCCTGTCCACCTATCCTATCATGCTGGGCAAGAACTCGACTATATCGTTTCCGGCCGCATGCGTTTTGCCTACGAGGACCATGTGGAGGAGCTCGAAGCGGGAGACTTGCTTATGTACGACTCGAGCCGCGGCCATGGCATGATTGCCGTGGGCGGGGAGCCGTGCGTGTTTCTGGCGGTTGTCATGAAGCCCCACGGGGAGACGATTATCTAGGCGTTGTCACTTCATGGAGGACGCCTATGCGGGCGGTCTCCATGCTTTTGGCAGCGCCTCAATCCTGTGATCGCATCCGTCTCGCGGCGGACCGCCTGCCGCGTTGTCCCTGAGGAAAGAAGCTCATGAGAAACATCAATCTTCGCTATGTCGACGAATCCTATAATGACAACGGTCTCCTGACCGACTTCCGGGTCATCTGTCCGGATGATTTCAACTTCGGCTACGACGTGGTGGACGACATCGCTGAGAACGACCCCGATCGCCGTGCCATGGTGTGGTGCAATCCTGAAGGGGAGGAGCATGTCTTCACCTTCGCCGACATGAAGCGCTGGTCGGACAAGACGGCGAATTATCTGTCCGAGCATGGCATCGGACGCGGTGACTATGTGATGGTCATCCTGCGCCGCCACTATCAGTTTTGGTTCGTGGCGACCGCGTTGGCGAAACTTGGCGCCGTCATGGTTCCGGCCACCTTCATGCTCAAAGAGCACGATCTGGAATATCGCTTGCAGGGAGCGTCCATCAAGGCCGTGATAGCCACTTCGTTGGGCGACATCTCCCACGTGGTGGACCATGTCGCTGATGCCTGTCCTGACCTTTTGACGAAGATGCTGGTAAACGGTGCCGGCGGAGGACTCACTCCGGAGGACGAGCACGGTGTGCTGGTGTTCCCCGAAACGGACGAGCCGCTCGGCAAGGAGCTTTCTGGTCCGGAGGGCATCTGTGCTGCCTCGGCAACGCGTGAGGGCTGGCTGGATTTCAACACAGGCGTGCGTGCAGCTTCCGCATCTTTCTCACGGCGCGAGACGGCGGCATCCGATCCCATGCTCATGTACTTTTCGTCCGGCACTTCGGGAAATCCGAAAATGGTGCTGCATGACTCGGAGTACGCCATCGCCCACCTGATCACCGCAAAGCATTGGCATAACGTCCAGCCCGACGGGCTGCACTTCACCATTGCCGACACCGGTTGGGGCAAGGCCGTGTGGGGAAAATACTATGGGCAGTGGCTCATGGAGGCTTGCGTGTTCACCTACGACTTCGACCGGTTCCATCCCTCCGAGGTGCTGTCCCTTATCGGACGCTACCATATCACCACGCTCTGCTGCCCGCCAACCATGTATCGCATGATGATGGCGGAGGACCTCGATTCCTACGATCTTTCCTCCCTCGTCTACTCGACCACGGCGGGCGAGGCGCTGAATCCCGACCTGTTCGATTTCTGGAAAGCCCACACGGGACTTACGATCTATGAGGGATTCGGCCAGACCGAGACCCCTCTCACCATCGCGAATCTGACGGGAACGGTGCCCCATCCGGGATCCATGGGCAAGCCGGTGCCACTGTACAACGTGGAAATCCAGCGTGAGGACGGCAGCCGCTGTGACACGGGGGAGACGGGCGAAATATGCATCGATATCTCATCGAAGGCACCGGGAATCATGCTCGAATACTATCGCGACGAAGCCAAGACGAGAGCCGCTATGCGGGACGGATGGTACCATACCGGCGACACGGCCTGGTGCGATGAGGATGGCTATTTCTGGTATGTCGGCCGCAACGACGATGTCATCAAATCGAGCGGATACCGCATTGGGCCGTTTGAGATTGAGAGCGTCCTGCTGCAGCATGAGGCGGTTTGCGAGTGCGCCGTCACCGGGATCCCCGATCCGGTTCGGGGGAAGTCGGTAAAGGCCACGGTTGTTTTGACGTCGGGCTTCGCGGGAACCTCCGAGCTCACCAAGGAGCTGCAGGCGTGGGTGAAGGGCCAGACGGCTCCGTACAAGTATCCGCGTATCGTGGAGTACGTGGATGCGTTGCCGAAGACCGTCAACGGCAAGATTCGCCGTGCCGCCATCCGCGAGGTCGATGAGGCGGCAAAGGCTTCCGAGGGACCTGCATGATTACGGGGGAGGCCTTTGGTCCCACCGCTTCGGTCTTCATCGTGACAGGGCACTATGGAGCGGGAAAAACCAATTTCTCTCTCAATGTCGCCCTTGACGCTGCGGCGGGCGGCCGTGCTGTGACGATTGTCGATCTGGACGTGGTCAATCCCTTCTTCCGGTCGAGCGACTACCGCGACCTGCTTGAGGAGCGGGGAGTGCGCGTCATTTCTCCGGTGTTTGCTGGGACCAACGTTGACGGTCCCAGCCTGTCGGGAGCCATTGAGCCGGCCATCGAGCTCGCACGCCGCCCGCAGGACGGTCGGGACACTCCGCCTTTGCTCGTCATAGACGCCGGCGGGGACGATGTGGGCGCCACGGCCCTCGGCCGCTTTGCAGAGGCCGTCAAAGCGGGTCCCTACGAGATGGTCTACGTGGTGAACCGAAGCCGCAATCTCACGCAGGACCCGGATGAGGCTGTCGAGATCATGCGCCAGATTGAGGAGCGGTCGCACCTCCGTGCGACGGCGGTTGTGAACAACACGCATCTTCAGGGAGAGACCGATGCCGAGACGATCGAGCGCGGCATCCCCTTCGCAAAGGCGGTTGCTGCCTCCGTGGGGCTTCCGCTCGCGTGCACGACTGTGCCGATCGACGTGATCTCTCTGCTCTCTGACCGGGAAACCCCTCTCACTGGGCGGACTGGGGGTAAACAAACGCTCTATCCTGTGCGAGTATATGTTCATGCTCCCTGGGACAACTGAAGGTGAGGCCATCGGCTGCGGCTTTATGGCCCCTGCCGGTGAGACAGCAAGACGAGGAAGGCGAACCATGGCGAGAATCAGCGTGGACGACCGCTTCTGCAAAGGATGCGGTCTCTGTGTCGATGTGTGTCCGATACACATCCTAAGGCTTGATCGCACAACGATCACTGCGAAGGGCTACCATCCAGCGCAGTGTATGGACCAGAGTGCCTGCACGGGCTGCACGACCTGTGCAATCATGTGCCCTGATGTCGCGATCACGGTAGAGAGGTAGAGGTCATGGCAGAGAAAGTGCTCATGAAGGGCAATGAGGCGCTTGCTGAAAGCGCCCTGCGGGCTGGATGCCGTTTCTTTTTCGGCTATCCCATCACGCCACAGACCGAGCTTGCGGCTTACATGTCAAAGCGCATGCCGAAGATCGGCGGGACCTACCTGCAGGCTGAGAGCGAGGTTGCGGCAATCAACATGGTGTATGGCGCCGCTGCGGCGGGGGCACGGGTCATGACGTCCTCGTCGTCTCCGGGCATCTCGCTCAAAGGCGAGGGAATATCCTACATGGCTGGCGCGGATCTGCCGGGCGTCATCGTTAACGTGCAGCGGGGCGGTCCGGGCCTGGGCGGCATTCAGCCCTCTCAATCCGATTATTGGCAGGCGACACGCGCCCTGGGCCATGGTGATTTCCGGGTGGTCGTGTATGCTCCTTCCACGGTGCAGGAAATGGCCGATTATATCTATGAGGCGTTTGACGTGGCGGATCGCTATCGCACACCCGTCATGATTCTGGCCGACGGCATGCTGGGCCAGATGATGGAACCCGTCGTCATGCCCGAACCCAAGGAGAGTCTTCCCGAAAAGCCTTGGGCGACGTGTGGACATCGTCACGAACGGGCGCACAATGTGGTGAACTCGCTCTACCTGACTGCCGAGGCACTCGAGGATCTCAACGTCAAGCGTTATGAACGCTATGCCGTCATTGAACGTGACGAGCAGCGAGCCGAAACGTTTCTCACCGAAGACGCCGATATCGTGGTCGTTGCATTCGGGGCGAGCGCCCGCGTTTCGCGCAGCGCGGTGGTCGCTGCTCGGGAGCGTGGCATGAAAGTCGGGCTCATTCGTCCCATCACGCTCTGGCCCTTTCCGATCAAGGCCATCGAGAGTACCATTCCCACCGCACGGGCCTATCTTTCCGTCGAGATGAACATGGGCCAGATGGTCGACGACGTCCGCCTTGCCGTGCTCGGACGCCACCCGGTCGAGTTTTTCGGTCGCACGGGCGGCGTGATTCCGACGCCGGCAGAGGTGTTGGAAAAATTGGAGGCCATGGCCTCTGCATTGGACTCCGATGTGAAAGGAGGCGAGTGACATGGCTGACGAAATGAAGGTCGTGTTCGAGCGTCCCCATGCGCTGCTTCCTGTCGTGACAAACTATTGCCCCGGCTGCCCTCACGGCATCGTGCACCGCTTGGTGTCGGAAGTGATGGATGAACTCGACATCGAGGGTCGCACGGTCGGCGTTGCGCCGGTGGGCTGTTCTGTGACCTCATATGACTTCTTCGGATGTGACATGATCGAGGCCGCGCACGGCCGCGCACCTGCGGTCGCCACGGCGGTCAAGCGTGTCCATCCCGACAATATCGTGTACGCCTATCAAGGTGACGGTGACCTGGCCAGCATCGGCATGGCGGAAACCATCCATGCCGCCACGCGAGGAGAGCATATCACCGTCATCTTCATCAACAATGCCATCTATGGCATGACGGGTGGCCAGATGGCTCCCACAAGTTTGCCCAACCAGGTGACGCAGACTAGCCCCTACGGCCGTGACGTCTCGTCGGCTGGCTATCCCATCCGCGTGTGCGAACTGCTTTCTTCCCTGGACGGCGTCGCCTATCTGGAGCGAGTGACGGTCGACGATCCGAGGAACGTCCGAAAGGCGAAAAAGGCCATCAAGAAGGCGTTCCAAACCCAGGTTGACGGGCGGGGCTATTCGCTTGTCGAGGTGGTGTCAACATGCCCGACGAACTGGGGCATGAGCCCGCAGGACGCCTTCGGCTGGATGAGGGAGAACATGCTTCCCTACTATCCGCTTGGGGTATACAAAGACGTGGTGGCCGAAGGCTTTTCCGACGCCGCCGAAGCGGCAGCTGCCCGTGCTGAGGCCTGTCCGATCGCACAGGCGCCAAAACGGGAAGAAGGTGTCCGATGAAGGAGCCCCTCAACATCGTGCTCGCCGGTTTTGGCGGCCAGGGCGTGCTCTTTGCCGGCAAGCTCATTGCCTATGCCGGGCTCATTGAAGGCCGCGAGGTTTCATGGCTCCCGTCATACGGCCCCGAAATGCGGGGCGGCACGGCAAATTGCAGCGTGTGTCTCTCCGACGAGCCCATTGGGAGCCCGCTTGTGCTCGAGCCCGATGCGCTTGTCGCAATGAACCAGCCTTCGCTCGATAAGTTTGAGAATAGCGTGTCCGAAGGGGGCTTGGTGGTTGCTGACTCCACGCTCATCCAGCGAATCCCTTCCATTCCGCACGTCCGCATGTGCGTTCTTCCTGCGACGGCGATGGCGGAGGAGGCTGGCTTCAAGAAGCTTGCGAACATTATCCTGGCAGGAAAGCTGTTTGCCGAAACGGGCTTTTGCGCTGAGGACACGCTTTGGCAGGCAATGGAAAAATGCGTGCCTGCCAAGAAGGCTGACATGTTGGAAATGAACAAGAAGGCCCTGCGTCTCGGCATGGATGCTTAGGAGGTTCGCATGGTGGCTGAACTGGCGGAGATAGGCCTGCGCATCAAGGGGCTACGCGAGGCGTGCGACGTTTCGTGCGAAGACATGGCGGCAGAGCTTGGCGTGCCTTTGGAGACCTACCTGAGGTGGGAGGAGACCGGTGATGATGTTCCCATCTCGGCCATCTATCATATCGCACACACGCTCGGCGTCGAGTTCACCGAGATACTGACGGGTACGGCGGCAAAGCTTGACACCTACCAGGTGGTCAGAAAAGGGGAAGGCCGTGAGGTCGACCGGTATCCCGGATATCATTTCGAGGATCTCGCCTGGCGCTATGCCGGAAAAATCATGCAGCCGCTGCTGGTGGTTCTCGATCCGTCGGACGATCCTGCAAAACTCGTGACGCATTCCGGCCAGGAATTCAACCTGGTTCTGGAAGGCTGCGTCATCGTGACGTGGAACGGCAAAGAGTTTGAGCTGAATGAGGGAGACAGCATCTACTTCAATCCGCGCCACCCCCATGGTCAGCGCTGCGGCGGCGAGGTGCCGGCCACGTTCGTCACCATCATAGCCGAATGAACCAAGGCCGCACGGCCCGTCAGAAGAACACGAGGAGAAGGCGTCATACGTGAACTATATTCTGGAGAAGTACTGCCCCCGCATCGAGTTTGACTCATATGAGGATTTTTACGACAACTTTCGCATCGATGTTCCCGAAAGGTTCAACTTCGGTTTTGACGTAGTTGACGAATGGGCGCGTGTCGAGCCGGAAAAGCGGGCGCTTCTGTGGTGCGACGATCGGGGCGACGAGCGCTCGTTCACGTTTTCTGCTATGGCGAACCTGTCAAACCAGGCAGCCAATGCATTTCGGAAGCGGGGAATCGGTAAGGGTGACGTCGTCATGATGATCTTGCGCCGTCGTTGGGAGTACTGGGTGTGTGCCGTGGCTTTGTGCAAGCTGGGTGCCACCATTATTCCCGCATCCCTGCAGCTCACGAAAAAAGACATGGCGTATCGCGCCAACAGCGCACAGGTGAAAGCGATCATCTGCGTGGATGACGATTACGTGTGTGCTCAGGCCGAGGAGGCCCTGCCCGATTCGCCCTCCATCGAGCAGCGGATCGTCGTTGCCGGAAAGCGTGAGGGATGGACTTCCTTCGACGATCTGGTCGAAGGGGAATCCACGTCGTTTGCTCGGCCGGAGGGCGAGCAGGGCGTGACGAGCAAGGACATCATGCTCATCTATTTCACTTCAGGCACGACGGGCATGGCGAAAGCCGTGTGCCATAACTTCGCCCATCCTTTGGGGCATATTCTCACGGCGAAATACTGGCAGCAGGTTGAGGAAGACACCCTCCATCTCTCGGTCACTGACAGCGGTTGGGCAAAATTTGGCTGGGGAAAGATATACGGGCAATGGATAGCAGGGGCCACGGTATTTGCCTACGATATGGATAAATTCGTTCCAACGCAGCTGCTTCAGAAGATCGAGGACTACCGGCTGACGACATTCTGCGCTCCGCCCACCATGTATCGATTCATGTTGCAGGAAGACGTCTCGAGCTATGACCTTTCAAGCGTGCACACGTTCGCAACAGCAGGCGAGCCGCTGAACGCAGAAGTCACGCTCGCCTGGGAGCGCCTGACGGGCAAGAAGATTCGCGAAGGCTTCGGGCAGACGGAAGGCCCGGTGCTTTTGGCGACCTTTCCCTGGATCGAGCCGCGTCCCGGCTCGATGGGCAAGCCATCTCCGCTTCTCAACATTAAGCTCCTTGATGACAATGGCGAGGAGGTGCCCGACGGCGAGGAGGGCGCCCTTTGCGTCACCAAGCTCAAGGAAGCGTATCCTCCGGGACTGTTTGTGGGCTATTATCGGGACGAGGACCGCACGGCGGAGGCGGTGGGGGGAGAGTATTATAACCTCCATGACATGGCTTGGCGCGATTCGGATGGGTATTGTTTCTTCGTGGGACGCAATGACGATGTCATCAAATGCTCCGGGTATCGCATCGGCCCTTTCGAAGTGGAGAGCGCCCTCGTCGAGCACGATGCCGTGATCGAGTGCGCCGTGACGGCTGCCCCCGACCCCATTCGCGGCAAGGTCGTGAAGGCCACCGTCGTGCTTGCCAAAGGGTGGAAACCCTCAGAGCAGCTGATCAAAGAGCTCCAAGATCACGTGAAGAGGACGACTGCGCCCTACAAGTATCCCCGCATCGTCGAATTTGTGGACGAGCTTCCCAAGACCATCGGCGGCAAGATCAAGCGCAAGCTCATTCGCAACAACGACGGAATTGAAGACTGACCGAAAGCCTCGGTGAAATTGTTCTCCGGGGCAGGGTCAGACGGCCTCTCTGCGGGGCGTCTCCCGTGTCAGGTTTCTGTGGTTTCATGCCCAACGATCACGCAACGATTCGCTGGGTTGGAAACACAAAGCGGTATCGTGCACGTATCAACCAAACCGGATGCGCGGCCTGCCGCTGTCGGCCGCGCTCGCGACAGGAGGTACGGCATGACTGACTTGCAAAACGCCCAAGATGCTATAGCCCTGAGAAACGGCTATGAGATTCCGTGCGTAGGCTTTGGAACGTGGAAGATGCCGGAAGGCGAGAAAGGGGCCGATTCCCTGCATCAAGCTCTTGCGGATGGCTATCGCCACATCGATACTGCCGCTGCCTACGGCAATGAGGAGACGGTTGGGGAGGCGCTGGCGAAATCTGACATTCCCCGCGAAGACGTGTTCGTGACCACGAAAGTATGGAATACCGATCGCAGGTATGACAAGACCCTTGCCGCTTTCGAGTCATCTCGAAAGAAGCTCGGCCTCGACTACCTTGACCTCTATCTGATCCATTGGCCCGCCTCGTCGCACGTCGATCCCGACTGGAAGCACACCAATGCGGAGACCTGGCGCGCTCTTGAGTCGCTCTATGCTCAGGGGCTCGTTCGGTCCATCGGGGTGAGCAATTTCAAGCCAGCCCATCTTGAGGCGCTTATGGATGGGGCAAGCATTCTTCCCATGGTGAACCAGATAGAGCTTCATCCGGGATGCAATCAACTTGAAACCCGGGATTTCTGCGATCGGAACGATATCGTCATGGAAGCATGGTCTCCCCTCGGTGCAGGCCGCGTGTTGGAAAACAGGCAGCTGATCGACATCGCTGCCGTGTATGGGTGCACCGTGGCTCAGCTGTGTGTCCGCTGGTGCCTGCAACGGCGTGCCATACCCTTGCCGAAGTCGACAAACGCAGGACGTATCGCCGAAAATGCACGTGTGTTCTGGTTCCATATCTCCGACGAGGATCTGGAGCGTATCGATGCCCTCGATCCCCTCGGGCAGAGCGGTCTTGATCCGGACACCATCGACTTCTGAGAAGCAATCCATAAAACGAGGCGGTCATCCGGACCGGCCGATGGGCGGATTGGCTAAGAAAGAGACATAGGGGCAGTTCTTCAGTGGACAGCCGACCGAATAGACGGAAAGAGCCAGGGGGGAAATTCCGTATTAGCTCCCTTTCCAAGAAAACTACCCCTATCATCCAATCTCAGCCAATCCGACAGAAAAGCATTGCTGCACGCTGCAATCCTGCTGCATGGTTTTCGGCCAATCCGGTAGGAAGGCAGGGATGTGCGCATCGGAGAGACCCTTGTAGGCGGCGACATTGTTTGTGAGGCCGAGGCTTGTCCCTTCAAGGCGAAAGCGCAAGCATGCGTGACCGCCCGGGTCCTCGGCGGTCATACGATGTTTCGTCGAGGGCATGATCGTCCTCTGGCATTCCTGTCGAACGGTCTGCTCGGGCAGCCATGGACCCGGTGACTCGCACCCTGTCATAAGGCAGTTTGGTGCTGTTCGTCATGGGACCCTCCTCTGCTCGATTTCCAACCGGCGACCCCTGGCCCGGCTTGTTCCCGTTCTGTGGAAGACGTCCGTCGAGCGGGGTCTGGTTGCCTGTTTCGGTCTTTTGGTGAGGGGAATGGTGCTGTTCGAAATCCAGGCTCGGTGACGCTGCCCATTCGCCGTGCTCCGGCATCCTGTGGTAGCATGGTCGCATACGTGCGGAGCGTCGATCGACGGGAGTCTCCTTGCTGCCCTTTGTGAAGAACTATCTCATCAAGACCTCTGTCCTCAGCCCTTTGCCTGCGCTCATCTTTGTCGTTGTGGCGACGCTGGTGACGGGAAGGCCGGTGCTGTTTGAACCATGGGGGATGTTGACCGCGGTTGCCCTGGTGGTTCTCGGCACTCTCCTGATCGGAAAAAGAATGGCTGATTTGGCCTTTGACGAGGCGTCGAGGTTGGTGAACCTGTTTTCAAACGGATGCGATCCGCAGGCATTCGTCGATAAAGGAAGCTCGATCACGTCACGCATGAGGCCGCCGTTCGACGAGAGTGCCTCGTGGTATGCGTCTTACTATTGTCTGGCCCTCCTGGACCTCGGGCGCATCCATGAGGCCGTGAAGCTTGCCGACGGCCTGCGCATCAGCGTGGATAAGGCGCGCAGGCCGGCGACGAGGGCGGCTCTCTGTCTCCATATGGAACCGCCCGTGCGGCAGCTGCTTGGACCCGAGGCCGCGCTGAAGGCGCTTGACCAGGCAGAAGCCGATCTCAATGCGGCGAACGTTCCGGACGGAAACGATCATCGGCAGTATCTCTCGGGGGAGCGAGACATTCTCCTGGCACAACGCGATGGCGACGACGAAAGATTGGCCGACCTGCTCTCCCGGGTTCGTGAAGCAAGCGCGGGAGAGCTGCGAGCACGCGTCGAAGCTGCGTGGGAGGAAGCGGGGGCGGCGCAGCGCCTGGACCATGTCGAGCGCGAGCTGCTCTGCCTCCGTTTCGTCGTTGACCGAGGTAATCTGCTCTCGTGCGTCCGTGAGGCGCGTGAGCGGCTGCATGAGCTCGAGAGAACTGCCGCCTCTGTCTGATTCTGCCCGATGTGGAAGGATCCCTTTTCTGACAAGATGGCTTGAAGCTTCTTGCTGGCGTATCGTTACCTGCACCTCCGAGGCGGCGGTGTACAATGACGCGAAGAGTCCCTGCGCATCTCGCTGGAACGCGCGGGCTGGTCGGATTGCGAAAAGGAGTCTTTCATGGGAATCGTCGCCGCCTACGTCGTGCCCCATCCTCCGCTCATCGTGCCGGAGGTCGGACGTGGGGAAGAGCGTGCCATCCAAAACACCATCAATGCGTATGAAGAGGTGTCTCGCCGCATAGCGGGCATGAAGCCTGACACCATCGTCGTCGTTTCTCCTCATGCGCCCCTGTATCGGGATTGCTTCCATGTTTCGACCGGCGATGCCGCGCATGGGAGCATGGGCGACTTCGGCGCATGGGACATTGCCATGAACGTGTCCTATGATCAGCAATTCGTCTCGTCCCTTGCCGCTTGTGCGCGCGCCCATGGCGTCCCGCTGTGCGGCAGCGGGACGCGGGATGGCGAACTCGACCACGCGACGTTCGTTCCCCTGTATTTCGTGAATGCGGTCTATGACGAGTATCGCCTCGTTCGGCTCGGGCTTTCGGGCCTCCCTGCCGAGGACCATCTTCGCATCGGACGCTGCCTTGCCGAGGCTGCGGCGGATCTTGGTCGGAAGACCGTGCTTGTCGCCAGCGGAGACCTGTCCCACCGGCTTGAGGAGGATGGCCCGTACGGATTCGCTCCGGAGGGACCGAAATTCGACCGTGACGTGGTGCGAATGCTCGAATCGGGAGATCTGAAGGGCCTGTTCTCTTTCGATAAGGCGTTCCTCGACCGGGCTGCCGAGTGCGGCCTCCGCTCGTTTCAGGTTATGGCAGGCGCTCTGGAGGACGCACCCTTCTCCTCTGAGCTTCTCAGCTACGAGGGGCCTTTCGGCGTGGGGTATGCCGTTGCTGCGTTCGAGAGGGAAGGGGATGCCTCTCCCGAGCATAGGGTCTCCCACACGGGGTTCGCCGAGCAAGGGCAAGGGGGGAGGGAGGAGGTCGCTGCTTCTTCCGACCCGCTTCTTGCGCTCGCCCAGGATGCAGTCGAGGAATTCGTGCGCACTGGTCGGCGTATCGTGCTTCCGAAGGGACTTCCGGCTGAATTCACGCAGAGGAGAGCGGGGGTGTTCGTGACGATCCATGGCCCTGCCGGTCTGCGTGGCTGCATCGGCACCATCGAGCCGGTGTCGGGCAGCATAGCAGAAGAGGTCATTCGCAACGGCATCTCAGCAGCGAGCGAGGATCCCCGGTTTCCTCCTGTCGAGGTTGACGAGCTGGGACATCTCTCGTACTCGGTCGACGTGCTGTTCCCGCCTGAGTCGGTCGGATCGCTCGATGAGCTCGATCCGGCGCGTTATGGCGTCATCGTGACGCAGGGATATCGCCGCGGCCTTCTCCTTCCGAATCTCGCAGGCGTCCAGACCGCCGCTGAGCAGGTGGCTATCGCGAAGCGCAAGGCCGGCATCGATGCGTCCGACGACGACTTTCGCCTCGAACGCTTTGAGGTCATCCGCCACGAGCGTGGCGGCGAATAGTCCCGTGCCTGATCAGGATAAGGCGATTTGCCCTATCTGTCCCCATGCCTGCATCCTTTCTGAAGGACGTCACGGAATCTGCCGCGCCCGCATCGCACGCGATGGCGCGGTTGTCGACGAGAACTATGGCCGGATCACGTCGCTGGCCCTTGATCCCATGGAGAAGAAGCCCCTCGCTCGATTCCTGCCGGGAACTTTTGTCCTGTCCGTCGGCTCCTACGGCTGTAACCTGCGGTGCCCGTTCTGCCAGAATGCGTCGATTGCCTGCGCGGGAGCCGAAGATGTACCTTGGCGCACGATGAGACCTGCCGATCTCGTGGCCATGGCGACGCTGATGCAGGATCAGGGCGCCGTCGGCATCGCCTATACCTACAACGAGCCCTTTGTCGGCTTCGAGTTCGTTCGGGACGCGGCGCAGCTTGCTCACGAAAATGGTCTCCTGAATGTCGTGGTGAGCAATGGCATGGTCAACCAGGAGCCTCTTGCCGAGGTGCTGCCCTTCATCGATGCGGCCAACATCGACCTCAAGGGCTTCTCTCAGGAGGTTTATGACGTGTTGGGCGGTGATTTCGCAACCGTCAAACGGTCTATCGAGGCCATCGCCTCGTGCGCAAGTTGTCATCTCGAGATAACGACACTCGTGGTTCCTGGCTTGAACGACGACGAGGATGAGATTGCCGCTTCCGCACGGTGGGTCGCCTCGCTTGATCCGTCCATTCCCTTCCATCTCACGCGATTTTATCCTTGTCACCGCATGGCTGACCGCCCACCCACGGCAACGCAATCTCTGCGCCGCCTTGCCACCGTCGCCGGCCATTATCTTGCGGACGTTCTCGTAGGTTCTTGAACGCCAAGGGCAGGACGGGCGGGAGAAGGCAGTCAGATGACGGACAGGAGAAGGCGGGCCGGATGGCGTTCCGCCTCAGGCAGATGACGGCGCCCGAGCGGCAGAATGCACGGGCGGGAGAAGGCGGTCGGAGGGAGTCCGAATGAATTCAGGTTCGCCGACCATCCCTTGATGCCGCGAGCCGTCGAAATGGCAAGAATGCATCGCCTCAAACACGGCACGCTCAAAGAAATGCCAGGTCAATTATTAGACGGTCGTTTTTTCGAGCGGAAGGCCTTGCCATTTCGACGGCTCGCGGCATCGTCGAGCACTGCAACGCCCTCGGACATTCGCAACAGCTTTGACAGCAGCAACCCGCAACCTTTTTGGCGACGGCATGGACGTAGGGCTCGGAGTGCTCGTCTTCTCGCAGCAGCAACCCGCAATCCCTTTGGCGACGGCAGCAATCCCGCAGCTCATGGTTTGTCCAAGGTGCGGGGTGGGGGATCGGCCCGAGCGCCGACAACCTCGCGGCCCATGGTTTGCCCTCCTGCGGTCTTTCCCACAGTTTTTCTTCAATCTTCGAAAAGGGGGTTATCAAATGTTGGGAAAGCGCCTATACTGCCGCCAGTCCTTTAAAAGCGGTACAGAGAGACCGACAAGGTAACACCCTCAAGCGCTCACCCGAAAAAGAGCGCAAGTGAGTCGAAGCCTTTGTCCGTCGCGGAGGCTTTTTTCATGCCCCGTGGCTGGCATTGCCTCCCGGGATAAGAGATTGGCAGGGGAAGGCGCCGGTCAAGTCTGTACGCACTCAGATGAAAGGGGTGTGTATGAGCGACGCAAGCCGTGTCAAATCGGTCTGCATGGGCGCGGACGAGATCGAACGATCGTTGACGCGCATTGCGCACCAGATCCTCGAGACCAACCGGGGAGCCGACAACCTCGCGGTCGTCGGCATCGTCACTCGCGGCGATTTGCTCGCCACGAGGCTCGCAGAAAAGATCGAGAAGATCGAAGGCACGAAGGTGCCGCTGGGGAAGCTTGACATCAGCTTCTATCGGGATGACTTTGCAACGCATCTCTCACCGGAAGTCCATTCGACTGACATTTTCTTCAATCTCGACGGCAAGACCGTCGTGCTTGTCGACGATGTCCTCTACACCGGCCGCACCATACGCGCGGCACTCGATGCACTCATGGACATCGGCCGCCCCGCTGCGGTCCAGCTTGCCGTTTTGGTTGACCGCGGCCATCGCGAACTACCCATTCGGGCCGATTATGTGGGAAAGAACGTGCCCTCCTCTTCGGATGAGAACGTCCGGCTATTCCTCGAAGAGGTCGACGGAAAGTCCGAGGTTGAGATCCTGTCCATCGAGCCGGGCAGGCGCCCGGGTTCAGCACCGCTGGGAGGCGAATAGGACATGGCCTTCAACCACCGACATCTTATCGATATCACGGAGTATTCCGCCGATGACATCATGACCATCCTTGAGACGGCCGTGCGCTTCAAGGAAGTCAACGAGCGTCGCATCAAGCAGGTTCCCACACTCAAGGGCACGACCATCGTCAACATGTTCAATGAGCCTTCCACCCGCACACGGTCTTCGTTCGAAATAGCTGAGAAGCGACTTTCTGCCAACAGCTTGAACTTCGGGGGAAGCTCCACCTCGACCGTGAAGGGGGAGAGCCTTGTCGACACGGTTGACACGCTCTGTTCCTACAAGATCGACATGATCATCGTGCGTGACAAGCATGCCGGCGTACCCCGCAAGATCGCCGACGTTTCCGGTGCCCATGTCATCGACGCTGGCGATGGCAAACACCAGCATCCGACCCAAGCCCTGCTCGATCTCTATTCAATTTGGGAGCGAAAGGGCGACTTGGCCGGACTCAAGGTTGGGGTTGTGGGGGATATCGGTCACTCTCGCGTGTGCGGTTCCCTTATCCCAGCGTTGAAGACCATGGGCTGTGACGTCACCGTCGTCGCCCCGCCGACGCTCATGCCAGCTCGTCCCGACGTACTTGGCGCCGATCGGGTGACAAGCAATCTTGACGAGACGCTTCCGGATCTCGATGTCGTCTACATGCTGCGCATCCAACGTGAGCGCCTCGAGGGGGCTCCCTATCCAAGCCTTCGCGAGTACAACATGCTCTACGGTCTCACGCGCGAACGCGAACATCTCATGAAAAGCGATGCGCTCATATGCCATCCCGGTCCCATCAACCGCGGCGTCGAGCTTGATAGCTACATGGCTGACCATCCGGAGCGCTCGATCATCCTTGATCAAGTCTACGCCGGCGTTCTTACTCGCATGGCTGCCCTATACCTGCTGCTTGGAGGGAGCGAAGATGGCCTTGTTGCTTAAGAACGCCCACGTCATCGATCCGCAAGTCGGGTTGAATGAGATAACGGACATCCTTGTGAGAGACGGACGTATTGTGGAGATCGGCCGAAACCTCACTATGGAAAAAGGCATCGAGCGTGACTTGTCCGGGAAGGTGATCGTGCCCGGGCTCGTGGACATCCATGTGCATCTGCGCGATCCGGGACAGGAACAGAAGGAGGACCTGGCGTCGGGAACGCGTGCCGCCGCCCACGGCGGCTTCACGGCAGTGTGCTGCATGCCCAACACGACTCCCATCATCGACAATGCGCTGGGAGTTGAATATGTCCAGGCCCGTGCGAAAGCGGTGGGAAAGTGCCGCGTGTACGTGGCAGGTTCGTGCAGCCAGGGACTCAAGGGGGAGACGCTCTCCGAGATGGGAGACATGGCTGCCCACGGTGCCGTTGCGTTCACCGACGACGGACGGGGTGTCCAAGGAGCGGGCATGATGCGTCGGGTGATGGATTATGCCTCGCAGTTTGACCGGGTGGTCATGAGCCATTGCCAGGACGAAGACCTTGTCGGCGACGGCCAGGTGAACGAAGGGGTCGCTTCCACGCGGCTGGGAATGCTCGGTTGGCCCGCCGAAGGCGAGGAGTTGCAGATTGCCCGCGACATCGCCTTGAGCCGCCTCACCGGCTGCCCGCTGCATGTCCAGCACCTCACCACCGCGCGCGGCTTGGACCTGGTGCGTGCCGCAAAGGCCGAGGGGCTGCCCGTCACCTGCGAAGTCACGCCGCATCATCTGTTCCTCACGGAGGACGCCATCGGCGATGACTACAACACGAATCTCAAAGTGAATCCGCCGCTGCGCACGGCCGAGGACGGCGCAGCCCTTATCGAGGGAGTCGCGGATGGCACGGTTGATGCCATTGTCACCGACCATGCGCCCCATATCGACTTCGAGAAGGATCGCGAGTTTGAGTTGGCTCCCTTTGGCATGATCGGCCTGGAAACCTCCCTTGCGCTGGTCATTACCCATCTGGTGAAGCCTGGCATCATCAGCTGGGAACGTGCCATCGAGCTTATGGGGGTCAATCCGCGCGCCATCCTGCGTGTGGAACGTGTGGCGATCGAACCCGGAGCCATCGCCGACCTCACGGTCATCGATCCTGAGGTCGTTTGGACGGTTGACGCCGATGAGTTCCTTTCGAAGGCTTCGAATTCGGGTTTCATTGGCTTCGCGCTCACCGGTCGTGCCACCGATGTCTACGTGGGCGGCTATGCCACCATGGAAGACGGTGCCATCGTCGAGTAAGGGCAAGGATGCGCGGGACTCCCTTTGCTCCGGTAGCCATTCTATTGTGAGTGTCTATTGCGCGAATGTCAGCATGTGGGGCCAGGCGGCTGTCCGGCCCCACATGCTGGGCGATGGACTAATGGATGCATCTAGCCTGTCAAAAGTCTTATGCGTTCCAAAATCGTCTCGCGCGTCTGCTCGTATGTCTCGGGATCGGCCTCCTCAGAAAGAAGGATATCGTAATCTTGAGATTCAGAGAGGCTGATGAAATCGGCCGAAGGGTCAAGCGTAGCGGTTTCAGCGGCAGAGCCGTCTGAACCCATTGCAAGGCGGGCGTAGGGGCTGTTCATCAAAATGTATTCCTGGGGTTTGCCCGCCCGATCTTCCACGTCTGGGTAAGTTTTTGGGTAGAGGAAAAATGCATATTCTTGTCCGGGCCTCATCAACGTTCCTCCATAAAGGTACGCGCCCGACGATGGTTGAACGACAGGGGGCGCTGAACCGTCCTCGATGCCAAAATGTTCGAAGAAGGATTTATAGCTGTCTCCTGCCCCCCTTTTCCAACTGTCTGCCCAAGACAACTGCCTTATCCTAGCTGGCTCGAACAAAGGTATTGTCTGTCCCACGCTGACCTCCGATCCTCGGTAGACTTCTGTCACCCGCAGCCCCGAGACAAACGTTTGGTATCCATAGGTGCGATTGCCTTCAAAGACACCCCTTACAATTATCGGCGTCGTTTCGATAAGTTTGTCGACATCGATCACGCCGCCGTTTTCAGGGTGCTCGGAATGCGGAGCAAGATCATCAGGGGTGGCTGCATAGTAAAGATACGGCAGATCAGCCAATTTCTCAGGGTGCAAGCTGTAGGTTGTATAGCTTGCATGCGTTGCAAGCCCAAAGCCAAGGCAGACAAGAAGCATGACTCCCCAGACTGCAAGCCATGGCTTGCTGCCTAGAGCGGTGGCATTCTTTTTCATGAGAACGCTCTCTTCTTTGTCACGTTTCGTTCATCAGGCTCTTCCCGGAGAGCACCTTCATGCATCACAAATCTTCGTTCGCAGAGGGCATCCAGCTCAGCAACATTGTGAGAAGCTACCAGCACCGTTACCCCACGTGCGTGCTGATCCTCGATGATTTCAAGCACCATCTCAATTCCGTGTGCGTCAAGCGAGCTGGTCGGTTCGTCAAGTATCAGCAATTCAGGACGCTCCATGATGGCCTGGGCAATTTCCAATCGTTGCCTCATTCCCAGGCTGTACTTACGATAGGCACGCTTATCTTCCGGATCGAGTCCGACGCGCTTGAGTACCGCATATATCTCATCGTCACCTATTTGTCCCCTTATGGATGCGAGAAGCTTGAGGTTTTTGACGCCCGTGTATTCGTCCCAAAAGCCGGCCGACAAAGCAAGGCCCATGTTCTCCGGAAACGACACATCCTCCCCGACTGTCTTCCCGAAGACGTCAATGCTTCCAGAACTCAAGCGGATAAGTCCTGCGATAGCACGGAACAGCATGGTCTTGCCTGAGCCGTTGATTCCAAAAAATCCGTATATCCCTCCGCGTTTCAAAGACAGAGAAACATCAGACAAGACGGTGCGCCCCTTTATTATTTTGGTCGCGTTTCTGGCAACAATTTCATCCATCGTGGACCTCCTGTTTCGATTCAAGACAGCTCAAAACGCTTGGCAAGCGTCATAGCTAACGCCACTTCCAAACCAACAAGCACGAAAAGGTAGACAGAGGAGTGAAGAAGCGAAAAGCCTTCGATGATCCCTTGACCGGACATTGCGTGCGCAAGCGGTGTGTCATGCCATGCAAACACGCCTTGAGTTGTCGGCAGCAACGGCACGAGCAAAGCGGTCGCATCATGAGGAAGGGCTGCGCAGATGAGCAAGCTTGAAAAGTACATGGCCATGACTGCTATGAAGCACACCACGGCATCAGCGTGCAATGAAAGAATATTTATGGGAATGAGGAGTGTTAGCAGCATAAGGGCGTTCAGAATTGTTGCAACAACTAGAAACTCTAGAATAGCCCAAAAGTTTTGCGTTGATGGATTGAGGAGCAAAAAAGCATTCCCGTCACTCATGGCAAATTGGACGAGAGTCGAAAGAAGGGTTCCGAAAAGCGAGTAAATGCACACAAAGCCAGCAAGGTGGATTATTCTCTTTCTAAACCACGTGCTCCGCCGTGCCGTACGCGTGAAGATGGAAGATCCCGCATGGCTCAGTCCTTCTTTCACATAATCTGAAAACAGATAACAGAATATGAGCGGAGGTATGCCGACAACAAGCATGCCAAAAGGTGAAGGAACCGATCCGCTGGTGGCATAAATGCCGCCGCCAAGAGTCTGGTAGAGGAATTCGAATCCCTGTCCAAAAGGACTTGCTGCCGCTGCAATCACGCATGCGGCAAGAGCTATTCCAGTTCGTTTTACATATGCTATTTGTACGGGAATTTTGATCGCGCCCTTGTGTTCAGTCTCACGCATCTCTTTGAGCCTCGTTCGATAAAAATAGATCCCTGTTACGGATGACGAGCAGGTTGGCATATGACAACAATGAAATCAGAAGCAACAAAGGCAGCATGCTTTGTGCAAGGCCGAGGAGCGAAGGGGGAAGGGAAATCTCAGTGAGGTGCCAGCCGGTATAGGGCAATGAACCGGCAAGAAAGGGAATGTGATCTGCCACAAAATCCCCTATGACATAGACGCCGACTACAATGCTTGCAATTTGTATTCTGCCGGTAAGCGCAAATACCACAAGCAGCAGCTGGGCGCATACGAGAAAGAACAGGATTTCAAGTATCGTGGTTGCGGCGGCGGACAATGCGATCTGTGCGAGATCCGGCAAGGCAGGGCTTTTTATGAGCAGAATCATCGTCGCCGTGATGTTTACAAGAACAGCAACAAAGGCAGCCTTTGTCAGGGAAAGAAGTAAAAAACGGTAAATGATGCTTTCGCGGCTTTTCAATCGAATTCTGTAATATATATTTTCAGTTGTGTGGATGGCAGGCAATGTATACATAACAAAAAGTGGGACAAGGACAAAAACAGCCAAAGCAATGTTTGTGACGGCAACATAATATGAAGGCAGGTCTGTGTCGGCGATGATGAAGTACTGTTCGTCGAGCGTCATGAGCTGATAGGTGCGGATGGCCAAGATGACGATTATCACGACTGCGGTTGAACGGTCCCAGAATGACCCCTTTATCTCATATGCGCTCATAATAGAATATCTTTTTTATCCATGGCCGCAAATATGATGAGAGTAACAAGCATAGCCAACATGACCAGGGGAGCAGCAAAGAAAAATACCGGTGAGAGTTGAGGAATAAGCGTGCTTGGGTAGAGATAGTTCGGCAGAGCCAAGTTTGACGGAAGAACAAAAAAAGCAAGGAGAAACACAAGGGTCGGCGCTCCGAGAACGACGAGCCTGCTTTTGCGGGTAAATAGCGAGACAACAAACGACATTAGAGCCATAATGCCTGCCCATAACGAAGCATAGAAGATAAAAACGAGATTATTGACATAGGGAAAATTGACATACAAGGCAGGAAAGAGAGAATTCTCAGTATTTTTCATCATCGAATAGCTGTCGAATGCGGGCGAATTAATGGTCCCGGCGAAGGAATTTGGAGCCGCAATGGCAGGAAAAACTAAAAAGGCAAGAAGCTGCGATACGATCAACGGTATAAGCACCACGAGAAATCCACCTATAAAGGCAAGTAATCCAGTGGAGGTGAAATAGATTCGTAAGGTGGAGCGAATGGCGATCGCATTCGATACTCCACATTTAATGTCTATAAAAAAGCTGTCTCCAAAGGCCATGGCGGCGACGAGAAAAATAAGATAGAAATAAAAGACATGCATGATTTGGATTTGCATGTTGTCCATATTTCCGATCCAGCCGTATGCCGCCGAAGGGAGTTCGTTAGATTCTGATCCATAGAAAAGCATGCAACTTTCAGCAAAAGAGAATAATACAATTGCAAGCATGGTCGTAAACGCAAATTTTACTTCGGTTCTGGAAAGAAGCCGTTTGCATTGCATTTTAAAAAGCGGGTGAAAAACAGCCATCGTTGTGCCTATTCTCCGGAAGGGAATCACGAGGATGGAATCCGAGATAATCGTTCCATCCTCGTGATCTCAGTGTTTTGTTATCCGTAGTTAATGTATCCAGCCACATAGTCAGATGGATTTGGTCCCCATCCAATCTGACAGCCGCGAAGTATAGCTGTTCCCGTCCAATTATAATCCCAATAATAATATAAATAGCCGCTGTTGTTTATGTCTACGACAGAGGAGTCTGTAACTCTGTTGCCGGGTGAAGATTTATCGATCCAAAAGATTCCGCCATGTGGAGAAGTTCCGTACACAAGCGTGTAGGCATTGGTTGAGGAAGAGTTGCTCTTCCATCCTTGATGCACACTGACATTTTCTTGCCACGCGGGTAGCGAGCCATCGAAGTTGTATGCTGAGGCAAAGGCTGGTGCTGTAAAGCTTGCTGCCAAAAGTAATGCCACTATCAAAGTCGGTATTGCTATGCGAGTTTTATTTTTCCTCATTACGTTTACATCCTCTCTCGCTTGCTCAAAAGACGGGCTAGGTAACCTGCCCATTAATAAAAGTCGGTTCTATCTTGGCTATCCATTGGACTAATCCCCCCTCTCTTTTTATTTATAATATATAATAAATAAATGTTTATCATTAAATATTTCTTACTTATATACGAATTAATTAAAGAATACAGTGTAATTTATATGTAATACATATAAATTACATAATTTCATGTTAATAGGAATTGTTGCCGGTGTGTCTTTTGATCTAGGTGTGTTTAAGAATGCGCTTTCGCAAGTCAAGACAGTCTTCCTGTGCCGCGCACAGGAGTATGTTGTTCGCTCTGGGATCGAAGTTATGGACGTTTGATAAAACTGATACGACTATTGCCTTCTCCGGCATAAAATTTTCGATTATTGCACGTGGATTTTTCGGCATGAGCTGTTTTGCTATCAAGTGAAGTGAAGGGTTGGCTCATGGGTCGTTTTTTGCTTTCGTTTTGTACGCTTTTAGGAACCGCATTATATTCTGTGGAAGCCTTTTTCGTGCAATAATCGACAGTTTTTGTGCTTCCATACGCCGTTTCTGATGCTAGAGTAAATGTTGCGGAGCAAGGCTCTTGCTTTCGCAATCGTGCGCGGTATCCTCCATTCAAGGGTGCCTGGGAGGATTCATGCCATTTTTCAGTTTTCTCACAAGTGATAAAATTCTGTTGCTTCACATCCGCTTCTGGCAGTCTCTGAATCTTGGCTTCAATGCCAGGGTCAAGCAAACGATCAAATATGCTTTAGCCTGTGGACGCAAATTCCCCTTTTGACTCATATCTGCAATCCGGCTGTGGCTTCCGACCGATTCTCCTTTCCTGCTCATTGTCATATAATGGATGAAGTCATATACTATCGTATGTCTAGCAAAGCGAATGACCAAAGGGGAGACTATGGTTGATGTGGAAGCATATTACCAAGCGTTGTTCGATATCCAAGATGAAGATCCGCAGAGCTGTGCGCGCACGCGCGATGCAGAAGGCACGATCCCTGGTGAAGCCCGCGATAAGCTGTTCAACATCTCTGCGGAGATCAAGAACAAATTCCATGAATTCGGATCGCCCCTTCCGCCGCTTCTGGAAGGCTGCACCGTGCTTGACCTTGGATGCGGTTCTGGGCGTGACACCTACCTTGCCGCTCAGCTTGTCGGTGCAAAGGGAAGGGTCATCGGCGTCGAGCCGAATGCCGAGCGCTTGGCCGTGGCTCGCAAATACCTTGACCAAGAGATGAAACAGTTCGGCTATTCCACTTCGAACGTCGAATTGCTTCAGGGCTATCCCGAAGACCTGTCGGCCGTCGATGATGCTTCCATTGATGTGGTCATCTCCAATTGCGTGCTCAACCTGTCCCCCGACAAACCGAAGGTCTTGGCCGAGGTCAAGCGTGTGCTGAAAGAGGGCGGCGAGTTCTATTTCACTGACATCTACACTGACCGGCGTGTTCCCGAGACGCTTGCGACAGACATGAAATGGGTGGCAAGCCGCCTGGGAGGCGCGCTGTACATCGAGGATTTCCGCCGGTTGGCCCAGGCGGCCGGTTTCAAGGATCCACGTTATCTCATCACGTTCAAGACGCCCATGACCGAAGAGGAATCCGCGGCATTCGGCGATGTGTCTTTCGCCACCTTCACGAGCCGGCTGGTGAACACGCCCCTGACGGAAGACATCTGCGAATCCTATGGCGAGACGGTTGTCTACTCGGGCGAGCTGCCTGATTATCCCGACTATTTCCTGTTTGACAAAGACGTTCGATTTTCCACCGGCAAGGAATGTCAAGTCTGTGGCAATGTGACCGGCACGGTGGGCGGCACGCGCTACCGAGAGGTATTTGAGGTCAAGATCGATCGCAGCCATCACCTGGGTGACACACATGGCGACAAGATCATCAAGACAGCGCCTGAATATGAGGGTGTGGTTGATGAGGACGACCAGCCTGCTATGGTGAGTTGCTGTTAGCACGAGTTCCGAAGAGGGGGACGGAATTGCCTGAGCCTCCCTGTCCTTCCTGAAAGGTGGCATAGTGGAAAAAATACGTTTCATGGTGGTCAGCGGCTTTTTGGGAGCAGGTAAGACCACGACCATGATCGCCTTGGCCGAACATCTCGGAAAGGCCTATGGGGAGACCGCCATCATAGCAAATGACCTGGGAGCAAACCTGGTCGACACCAACCTCACGCAGACATCTGGATGTACGGTGGCCGAAATCGCCTCGGGCTGCATATGCTACCAGATGGACAACACCATCGATCAGATTCGTCGCCTGCGCGACAAGGATGGGGCGAAGTTCGTCATGTCCGACATTCCCGGGTGCGGCGTCGGTGCGCTCGACCATGTGTATCACCGTCTGGCCGAGGACTGCGCAGATGAATTCACCCTGGCGCCTTTCACGGTGGTGGTCGATCCCGAGCGTTTGCGCATGATCATGCCTGAGCGAGCCGACATCAACCTGCCCGAGGAGCTGGTGTATCTTCTGAAGTTGCAGCTGGAAGAAGCTGATCTGGTGGTGCTCAACAAGACTGACCTGTTGGATCAAGCCGATGAGGACCGCTATAGAGAGTTTCTCGAAACCGCCTGCCCCGACATCCCAATCATTTGCATATCAGCTCTGGAAAAGACCAATATTGCAGAACTGGCAACGTTCGTCACCACCCATCAGACAGCTCTCAAGAATTTCTCCGTGAGGAACAACAGGGAATTTGAGGATGCGGAAGCGAAACTCACCTGGTATAACCGTCGCCTTTATCTCAAGACGAAGGATGGGGGGAAGATTGACTGCAATGCGGTTGTCGACGATCTGATTGAAAGCATCCGCATGGGGCTCATTGAGCGCAAACGCAATGTGCCCCATCTCAAAACATTTGCGACCTCAGGAAACGGAGACTTCAACAAAGCGTCGCTCATCGGCGTGGACTACGATGTCGAGTATGCTCAAAAACTGTTGCGGCCCCACAAAAACCTCCGCATGATCATCAATGCGCGCGCAGTATGCGAGGCGCGTCCGCTGGCCCGCCTGATGGATGATGCGCTGGATGAGGTATGCGATCGGTACGATCTGGATTGCCAGGTGTTTTTTACCGAGTGTTTCGGCATGGCGGACGAAGGAAGATAGCACGTGCGAGAGGGAAGTTGCGGCAGGGGCTCTCGGTCGCTCAGGCAGTCCTGCTCGCACGAAACGTCCACTGGACGTTTCGGCTCGTGCGGAACTCGCTTGGCGAGAGCCCCTGCCGCAACTTCTGTGACATGTGCAATCACCAAAAGAGAGAGTTTGATATGGGATTTGATGAGGGACGAGATATTCGTGAACTGGTAAGGGACTATTATGGGGAGACGTTGCAGGGGTCTGACGATCTGAAGACCGACGCATGCTGCTGCACAAGCCACACGCCGCCCAAGTATGTCATCGACGTCATGAATGAAATTGACGAGGACATCATGACGCACTTCTATGGATGCGGGTCGCCCATCCCGCCGGCGCTTGCGGGATCGACGGTGCTTGACCTGGGCTGCGGAACTGGGCGTGACGTGTACATCTGCTCAAAGCTGGTAGGCCCAAACGGCCGCGTCATCGGCGTTGACATGACCGAGCAGCAATTGGAGTTTGCCCGGCTTCATAGGGAATCCCAGATGAAACGCTTTGGATTCGAACGGTCAAACGTCGAGTTTCATCAGGGCTTCATTGAAGACCTCGAAGCACTCGGCATTGCTGACGGCACGGTTGATGTGGTCATATCAAACTGCGTGATCAATCTCTCGCCCTTCAAGGATCAGGTGTTCAAGGAGATATGTCGCGTGCTGAAGCCCGGTGGGGAACTTTACTTTTCCGACATTTTCTCTGATCGGCGCGTGCCTCCCCATTTCTATGACGATCCCGTCCTGCGAGGCGAATGCCTGTCCGGTGCTCTCTATGTCGATGATTTTCGGCGTATCTTGGCAAAACATGGCATCGCCTCATTCTATGACGTGGAAACCGAACCGCTGCATGTGGGAGATTTCCAAATAGAGACAAAGCTTGGCTGCATCGGCTTCTCCTCGCACACGGTTCGCGCTATCAAGTGCGCCGATCTGGAAGACCGCGAAGAGAATTACGGCCAGACAGCCACATATCTGGGCACCATCCCCGAGAACAGCCGTTACTTCGACCTGACCGAGAACATACGACTTGTCAAAGGCAAACAAGTCGCCATCAGCGGAAATATGGCGACCATGCTGTCGTCTTCGCGCTATGCCGCCCATTTCAAAATTGAGGGGAATCGCGAGCGGCATGTCGGTCCCTACGACTTTCAGAAGGCGCAGGAATCCCTGGAGCTTATCCGCGGCAGGCGACATATCGGCATTGATGACCTCAGACAGTCGTGCGAACAGCTCGGCATCGAGCCGTTTTCCGAGCGAGTTCACGACAAGGATCTCCTTCAAAGCGCTCCCACGCTCTCCACCATGCAGGTCAATGTGGGGTATCGCTGCAATCTTTCCTGCAGCCACTGCTTTTTGGAATGCGGACCCCATCGCACTGAGACCATGGACCAAAACACCATGCAGGCTGTTCTCACAGCGTTCAAGACAGGGCGGTTTGCCACGCTTGACGTGACCGGAGGCGCGCCTGAGACCAATCCCCATTTGCCCTGGTTCCTCAAAGAAGCCTCCTCGATCGCCAAGGCGGTCATCGTGCGCACCAACCTTGCTATCCTCGATCAGCCGGAATACCACGATCTTCTCCAGACCTATGCCGCGTGCGGGGTGCAGGTGGTCGCATCGCTGCCTTACTTCAACGAGAAAGGATGCGACCTCCAACGCGGAAGGAGAACCTTCGATCGCGCCATAAAGGTGCTGCGCAAGCTAAACGAGCTCGGCTACGGCAAGGATCCTGCACTCAAGATCGACCTCGTCTACAATGTGTCGGGTCCCTTCCTTCCCCCTGATCAAAGGGAGCTTGAAGATTTCTACACCTTTGAACTCCAGCGTGAGCAGGGAGTCGTGTTTGACAACCTGTACGCTTTCAACAACTACGCGCTCGGACGTTTCGCCAATCAGCTGAAACACGAGGGAAAATTCGACCAGTATCTCAATCTGCTCAGCGATAACTACAATGGGGCAGTGGTTGCGCGCATGATGTGCCGCTCGCAGGTAAACGTCGATTTTGATGGCGGCCTCTACGATTGCGAGGTGAACCATGTCCTTGGCCTGCACCTCGCCGGTCCGCAGAATGTGCGGGATATCGCCTCCCAGCCGCTCGGTGTTCGTGACATAGCCACGAGTCCCCTATGCTACAGCTGCGCGGCGGGATGCGGGAGCTCCTGCGGAGGAAGCCTCATGGACAAATACGCAGAGCCGTTTCCAGCACAAGATTGAGAAGCGTCGGGAATGCCCGTGCGGCGACGGCGCGGGGAGGGCGGTCATGACGGCGCCGAGATGTTGCAGCGGCGTTTGCCGCCTTGTCTGAGCTTTGAGTGTCCGGGACGCTCCGTGCAAAGGCTTGAAAAAGGCTTCGCGGCCTGCCAGACCTCACGCAGAGCAGCCTGTGGAGTGGTCTGGCGATCAATCGCTTGGTATATTCATGCTTGAATACTTGAAATAATTGCATTTATTGGGTGAGCGACTCGAAACAGGCGTATACTGACGGCAACCTTTAAGGCGGTACGGAGAGACCGACAAGGTGCGCAGCATACTTTCCCGCTTTGTGCGCCTTTGTCTCATGACAAAGGCGTTTTTTGCATATGCTGCCCGAACGGAAGGAATGGATAGTTGAGCGAAATAAGCGAACGGCTCCTTGAGGGGACGTCGAAACCCCCGCAGACGCCCGCCCTCCTCGTGCTCGAAGACGGCGCGGTTTTCGAGGGAATTTCATGTGCGGCATCCGGCGAAACGTATGGCGAGATATGTTTCAACACGTCATTGGAGGGATATCTGGAAGTCATTACCGATCCTTCCTATGCCGGCCAGATCATCGCAATGACCTATCCCCAAATCGGAAACTATGGGGTGAATCGCGAAGACTGCCAGTCGGATGCGCCTGCCCTTCGAGGCCTTGTGGTGCGCGATCTGTGCACGACTCCATCAAACTGGCGTAGCCAGATGACGCTCGCTGACTATCTGAGAGAGCAGGGCGTCGTCGCCGTCGAGGGAGTCGACACCCGTGCGCTCGTGCGCCACGTGCGAGATCATGGGGCTCAACGTGCCGTGCTCTCGACGCTCGACCACAACAGGGAGAGCCTTCTCGCGAAGGTGAGGGCAAGCGATTCCCTTATTGGGCAGAATCTCGCAGCCACGGTTTCATGTGAGGCCACCCATGCATTCTCGTCCCTTCCCGAAAGTCAGGCGTTCGCGGTGGCGCAGCCAGCACCCGTGCGCTATCGTGTCACGGCATATGATTGCGGAGTGAAGCGCTCCATTCTCGAAAATCTCGTTCGCGCAGGATGCGAGCTGACGGTGGTGCCATGGGACACATCGGCCGAAGAGGTGCTTGAAACAAAGCCCGACGGCGTGTTCCTGTCGAACGGGCCGGGCGATCCCGATGCCGTTCAAGGAACGTATGAGCAGGTCGAAAAGCTTTTGGGACAGGTGCCGGTGTTCGGTATCTGCCTGGGGCATCAGATGGTTGCGAAGGCTGCCGGCGCGGACATCGAAAAGCTCAAGTTCGGACATCGCGGCGGCAACCATCCCGTCATGAACCTCCTCACGGGCCGCGTTGAGATAACGGCACAAAACCATGGCTTTGGACTGCTGTTTTCCAGCCTTGGCAAGCTTGTGCCAGAGCTGTCGGGCGGTCTGGGAGAGCACCAGGACGATCTGCGATTTTGGGCGAGAGCAGGCATCTGCCCCGTCGTCCAGAACGAGCGTTTTGGACGAATCCGCCTCACGCACGTGAACCTCAATGACGGAACAGCCGAGGGCATTGCGTTTCTCGACATCCCGGCGTTTTCGGTGCAATACCATCCTGAGGCTTCGCCGGGACCGACAGATGCCCATTACCTGTTCACCGCTTTCACGCGCCTCATGGAAGGACGTCAGGACTATCTTGACATCGATATCGCGGCCGACCGTTTGGCGGGCTGGACGTTCGCCGAGGGAGGGAGGTAGTCATGCCGAAACGCGAAGACATCAAGACCGTTCTCGTCATCGGGTCGGGCCCGATCGTCATCGGGCAGGCGTGCGAGTTCGACTACTCCGGGGCGCAGGCATGCAAGGTCCTGAAGGCCGACGGCTATCGGGTTGTTCTCGTAAACTCGAACCCTGCCACCATCATGACCGATCCCGGTCTTGCTGACCGCACGTACGTGGAGCCCATCACGGTTGAATTCGTCGAGCAGGTCATCGCCAAAGAACGCCCCGATGCCCTCCTGCCCACCCTTGGCGGGCAGACTGGTCTGAACACGGCTGTCGACTTGGCTCGAGCGGGCATTTTGGAAAAATACGGGGTCGAGATGATCGGCTGCGACCTTGCGGCAATCGAGCGTGGCGAAGATCGCAAGCTCTTCAACGACTGCATGGCCGAGCTGGGCATCGAAACGGCGAAAAGCGGCTATGCCTATTCCCTCTCCGATGCCGAGGATATCGTTGACGTCCTGGGTTACCCGGTGGTCCTGAGGCCGTCCTTCACGTTAGGAGGTGCCGGCGGCGGTATCGCGCATGACCGCGACGAGCTTCTCAGCATCGTGGGCCAGGGCCTCGAATTGTCTCCGGCGGGCGAGGTTCTCGTGGAGGAAAGCATCGAGGGGTGGAAAGAATACGAGATGGAGGTCATGCGAGATCATGCCGGTAACGGCATCATCGTGTGTTCCATCGAGAACTTCGATGCCATGGGGGTGCACACTGGCGATTCTATCACCGTCGCGCCAGCTCAGACTCTCTCCGATGTCGAGTATCAACGCATGCGCGCGGCATCGCTCGCCATTTTGGAAAAGGTGGGCGTGGAAACGGGCGGATCCAACGTCCAGTTTGCCGTCAACCCCCACAACGGTCGCATGATCGTCATCGAGATGAATCCTCGGGTCTCGCGGTCCTCGGCTCTTGCATCGAAGGCCACCGGCTTTCCCATCGCAAAGGCAGCGGCAAAGCTTGCGGTCGGCTACACGCTCGACGAGATCGTCAACGATATCACGAAGGCCACCCCGGCGTGCTTCGAACCTTCCATTGACTATTGCGTTGTCAAGGTGCCGCGTTTCGCATTCGAGAAGTTCCAAGGCACCGACGATACCTTATCGACCCGCATGAAGGCCGTGGGGGAGATCATGGCCATCGGCCGCACCTTCGAGGAGGCGCTTGGGAAGGCCATGCGCTCGCTGGAAAATGGGCGTGCTGGGTTGAATGCCGACGGCAAATGCAAGGAGATTCTCGATGAAGAAGATTTCGACGATCTGGTAGGACGTCCCACGCAAGACCGCATCTTCTATATGGCTGAGGCGCTTCGCCGTGGCTGGACGACAGAACGGGTCCATGTGGCCACGGGCATCGATCCGTTCTTCATCGACCGCATGGCCGACATCGTGAGGGTGGAGGAAAACCTGCGGGGCATGGCCCTCGACGAACTTGACGCCGACGCATTCCGGCTTCTCAAGCGTGCGGGGTTGTCAGATGTCCAGATCGCCCATCTCACCGGGTCTGACGAGCTTACGGTGCGCACCTGCCGCAAGCTGTTGGGCGTCAAGCCGGCATTCAAGACGGTCGACACCTGTGCCGCTGAGTTCCCCAGTTCAACGGCCTATCATTACAAAACTTACGATGCCGATGAGACGGAGGCGATGACGGGCACGAAGCGGCGCGTCATGATTCTTGGCGCCGGTCCCAACCGCATCGGGCAGGGCATCGAGTTCGACTACTGTTGCGTGCATGCGTCCTATGCGTTGCACGAAGTGGGATGCGAGACCATCATGGTGAACTGCAACCCCGAGACGGTTTCCACCGACTATGACACCTCTGACAAGCTCTATTTCGAACCGCTCACCTTCGAAGACGTCATGGACATCGTGGATGTTGAGCAACCCGAAGGCGTGGTGGTGACGCTCGGCGGACAGACGCCGCTCAAGCTGGCAAACGCGCTTTCCGCCGCGGGTGTTCCCATCCTCGGGACACAGCCGGAAGCAATCGACCTCGCCGAGGACCGTGATCGTTTTTCAGCGATTCTCGATGAGCTGGGAATCACCTATCCTTCTGCCGGCATGGCTTCGACCTTCGAAGAGGCGTGCGCCGTCGCGGATCAGATTGGCTTTCCTTTGCTTGTCCGTCCAAGCTACGTGCTGGGCGGACGGGGCATGGGCATCGTGTACGATGGCGCTCAACTTGAGAAATACATGGCGGAAGCGGCGAAGATATCGCCTGACCATCCCGTGTATCTTGACCGTTTTCTCGAAGGGGCGGTCGAGGTCGATTTGGATGCGCTCTGCGATGGTGACGAAGTGTATGTGGGCGGCGTGCTCGAGCACATAGAGATGGCGGGCATTCATTCGGGCGATTCCGCCTGCTGCACGCCTCCCTTTGCGCTGTCGGAAGCCGTGCAGGCGCAGTTGAGGAGCATAGCCCGCCGCCTTGCGTTGCGCTTGGGCGTCGTGGGACTCATAAACATCCAGTTCGCCATCAAGGATCAAGTCATCTACATCATCGAAGCCAACCCCCGCGCAAGCCGCACCGTGCCGTTTGCCTCGAAGGCCACGGGCGTTCCGCTGGCAAAATGTGCTGCGCGCATCATGGCGGGGGAGAAGATTGCCGACTTGGGACTGCCACCTGACGATCGTCGCCTTGAGCATTTCAGCGTGAAGGAAGCTGTCATGCCGTTTGGCCGCTTCCCCGGTGCCGACACGGTGCTTGGCCCTGAAATGAAGTCGACGGGCGAGGTGATGGGCATCGCCCGAAACTTCCCAGCCGCATTTGCAAAGACGCAGCTGGCCATCAGCTATGCGCTGCCTGAAGGCGGAACGGTTTTCATCAGCGTCTGTGATCGCGATAAGCGCGCCATCGTATCCATTGCACGCGACATTGCTCGCTTGGGATTTCATATTGTCGCTACCGGCGGCACGGCACGAGCCCTCCGTGCGGCGGGCATCGAGTGCGAAGAGGTCAAGAAGATCCACGAGGGTGAACCCAATGTATGTGACATGATTGCGAACGGCGACATCGCTCTCATGGTCAACACGCCTTTCGGGCATGCCACGCGTGCCGATGGCTATGAGCTGCGTCTTGAGGCGGTGAAGCATGGCGTGACCCACGTCACCAATCTGGCAGGAGCTCAGGCCATGGTGGCAGGCATGGAGGTCGCTCGCGACAACGGCCTGTCCGTCGTCGCCCTGCAGGATCTTCCCCAGTGGGATATTCGGTGATGGACGGGGACGGTTGAATCTTAAGGTGTCCCTTCCTGGATCGCAGGTGTTCTTTCCCAAGGAATAACCACGACCCAAGGGACCCAAGGGACCCAAGGGACCCTCGCTGTTCTTCACTGCTTGTGTCGTTTATGCCGCGAGCCGTCGAAATGGCAAGATTTGCGCCTGCGAAACGAGCCCGTCGCAACAAAGGGATTGAAAACCGCCAGATCAGAAGCTTGCCGCTCTTTTTGCCTCAGTTGCCATAGTGCCATTTCGACGGCTCGCGGCTTTGTTGACAGGGATGAGGCGTCAGAGGGCGTCCGCCCCCCTCTTTCTGATCGGGGGGCAGCCAGAAAGAGGGGGCATGCCTGTCGAACGTTCTCTCGCTTGGCGGAACAGACATATGATGCCGACGGCGAGCGACAGCGCCTGGCTAAGGGATGGAGCGAACCGTCGGATGGATTGCCGAATTGCCGTCGCGTATTCTTTTGCTCGCATCAAACCTCCTCTGCCGCTCCCGCTCCCCGCCGCCGTCCTTGCTTCAGTCAGTGATTCGCTCGCGGAAATCCAGCGCACACCAAACGGAAATCCAGCGCAAATTTGACGTGAATCTAGCGAAAATCAAGCATGTAAAATGATTTATATCTCCTGTTCAAATAACATATTTTTTAGCTCTGACATCCCTGGCGAGCATGGTAATCTGAACGCATGACACTTATTCTCAGCCATATCTCCGCATTGGAATTCTGGCGCACCGTAACGTCCGCCTCGTTTCCCTATGCAGACTCTGCGGCGAAAGGTGCAAGCGCGGGAAAGCCGACTGCTGCACAGGTCGATGAGATTCGACGATGGGGATCGGCGTTTCTTTCCGATCCAGTTCATCTGCTTGTTGACACGGCAGATTCCCGCTGTCGTGGCATCCATTCATCATGTCACCTGCATCCACCTCATCTGCCACCCGCTTCTTTCGTACAAGTGGCAGATGAGATTCTCGTTTGTCGCCCGGAACTGTGCTTTGTGCAAATGGCAACGAAGATGCCTTTTCCTCAGCTGCTTGAACTGGGATTTGAGTTTTGCGGAACCTATAGCTCGTCTTCAGGGGGACAAAAAGAAATATTCCAGAGGAGTCCGCTCGTCAGCGTCGAAGCCCTCTCCCTGTTCATCGATGCTGTCGAGGGCTTACGTGGCAGCTTTGATGCAAAGCGAGCCCTTCGCTATATTGCAAAAGGCTCAGCCTCTCCCCGGGAAACCATCCTCGTCCTGTTGCTGTCTTTGCCGCTGCGCCTCGGCGGGTGCGGATTGCCGCAACCTGAGTTGAACTATCCGGTATCTCTGACCGAAAGCGCCCAGCGGGCAACCGGGAAGAGAAGCCTCCGGTGCGATCTGTATTGGCCGAAAGCACGTCTCGCCGTCGAGTATGACAGTGATCTGCATCATACCGGCGGTGATCGGATCGCCGATGACGCGACGCGACGCACGGTTTTGGCGAACATGGGAATCGAAGTGGTGACGGTCACCAGAAGACAGGTCGCTCTGCGCTCTGAATTTGCCGCTGTCGTTCAGTTGCTTTCAAAGCGTTTGGGCAAGCGAAACAGGAAGACGAGTCTTTCCTGGACGATTCGAGAACGGGAGTTGCGATCCCAACTGCTTGGCGGTCGGCCGGAGGATCGGCCGGTGCTGTGAAAATTCTGGGGGAATCCGTCTGATTTATGATGCGGCCAACTATGGGAGCGTTCAATGTCATGACCTGTCGCGAGCCGTCGAAATGGCAAGATTTGCGCCTGCGAAACGAGCCTGTCGCAACAAGGGGATTGAAAATTGCCAGATCAGAGGCCTGCCGCTCTTTTTGCCTCGGTTGTCATAGTGCCATTTCGACGGCTCGCGGCTTCCCCCATGGAAGAAACGCGCGAGAAGAAGTGAAGACGGAAAAGAAAGCGGTCAAAAGAAACAGAGCGTCGAAATGAAGAAGAGGAGGCAAGGGATCAGAAAAAGCGCAAAAAGGAGGGAGACGAGGATACGGGGAAGAGGGAGAAAGGAGGGCGAAAAGATGGGCGAAAGGATGATGAAAAGATGCGCGAAAGGGGGCGAAAAGATGGGGGAGAGCGTGCGCTTACCGTGCATTCCCGCCCGTCAACCGCCTCTTTGCCAGGCAGATGGTACAATTGTCTCCTAGAGAACCGCAGAACCGCCGCGCATGACAATGCCGGTCGGAGAATTAGGAAGGATGGACGTGACGCTCGTCAACGAACAGGCTCATATTCTGACGAACGAGGATGTCGGCCCCAACCTCCATCTCATGAGGCTCCTGTCGCCCCGCATTGCGTCAAACATCAGGCCGGGCCAGTTTGTGCACATGAAGATACCGGGCATGGACACTCATATCCTGCGACGTCCGTTTTCGGTGTATGCCCGTCAGATGCATGAGGGGACGTTGGACATCCTCTACCAGGTGGTTGGATTTGGCAGCGGGCACATGGCCACCCTTGCGCCGGGCGATGAGGGTGTCGAGCTCATCGGGCCCGTCGGTCGCGCCTGGCAGCCGCCGACGGATATCGGGCGGGCATTGCTCGTCGGTGGAGGAGTTGGGGCGGCGCCCCTGTTCATGCTTGCCGAGCATCTCCGCGCTGCTGGAGTCGACACGGACGTGGTGCTTGGCGCGCAAACCGAAGAGGCGCTTGCCTGTCGAGTGCGCTACGAAGGCATTCTTGCGGCGCCGCCACGCTGCGCGACCGACGATGGCAGTTTCGGAAGGGAGGGATTTTGCACCTCGCTTGTGGCTGAATCCCTCGCCGATGCCGAGACTGCAGGAATCTCCTATGACTACGTGGCCGTCTGTGGCCCCGACCCCCTCATGAAGGCGGTCAGCACAATGGCTGCTGCCAGGGATATTCCGTGCGAGGTTTCTCTGGAAAGGCGCATGGCTTGTGGCGTGGGGGCGTGCCTGTCCTGCATCGTCGATACCGTGGACGGGAAGAAGCGCGCCTGCGTCGATGGTCCTATTTTTGATGCCCGGAAGGTGAGGTGGCGATGATGCCGAACGACAGCGTGTCCCAGCGTAGCGTGCCTCCCACTTCCGTTGACCTGTCTGTCGACCTGGGCGGCCTGAAAATGAAGAATCCCGTCACCGTGGCATCGGGCACCTTTGCTGCCGGACGTGAGTACGATGACTTCATCGACGTTTCCAGCCTTGGGGCAGTCACAACCAAAGGCGTGTCGCTGCAGGGCTGGGAAGGGAACGCGAGTCCCCGCATCGCCGAAACGCCCAGCGGATTGCTCAATTCCATAGGATTGCAGAATCCCGGCGTGGCGCATCTGAAGGAGTACGACCTTCCTTGGCTTGCCGCGAGGGGAGCGACCGTCATCGTGAACGTATCCGGCCATAGCGACGACGAATACGTGCAGGTCATTGAGGCGCTTGAAGAGGCTCCCGTCGATGCCTATGAAGTGAACGTCTCATGTCCGAATGTCGATGCCGGGGGCATGACCATTGGCTGTCAGAGGGGAAGCGTGGAGCGGGTGGTGTCCCGTTGCCGTGCGGCAACGAATCGTCCGCTCATCGTGAAGCTCACGCCGAACGTCACTGACGTCACCGACATCGCCCGCGCGGCCGAAGCGGCTGGTGCCGATGCGATCTCGCTCATCAACACGTTGCTGGGCATGGCGATTGATGCAGAACGGCGGCAGCCCGTGCTTGCCCGCGTGGTCGGAGGCTTGTCAGGTCCGGCGGTGAAGCCGGTCGCGCTGCGGATGGTGTGGGAGACCCATCGAGCCGTTCGCATTCCCCTTCTTGGCATGGGTGGAATAACCACTGCCACTGATGCGGTGGAATTCATGCTTGCGGGAGCAACGGCGATCGCCGTCGGCACAGCGAACTTCATGAACCCCCGGGCTTCGGTGGAAATTGCTGAGGGAGTGGCCCGCTATTGCGAACGGCATGGCATCGAGCGGGCAAGGGATCTGACAGGAGCATTGGAATGTTAAGTGGCTTTACGGGCACACCTGCACGAGACCGCGTGATCGTCGCGCTTGACTGCGAAGCTGAAAGGGCCTTGGACCTGGCTGATGCCCTGCGTGGCAAGGCGGCGTGGGTGAAGGTCGGGATGACGCTGTTCTACGCAAACGGACCGGCCATCGTCCATGCGCTCAAAGAACGGGGTTTCAAGGTGTTTTTGGATCTCAAGCTCCATGATATCCCCCACCAAGTCGAAGGAGCAGCCGCCTCGGCCGTCGGAAGCGGAGCCGATATGCTTACCGTGCACACGGTGGGCGGCGCGGAGATGATGCGCGCGGCGCGGCGCGGAGTGGAGCGAGCCGCCGAAGAACGCGGTGCCAGCATGCCCGTAATCTTAGGAATAACGGTACTCACCAGCATGAACGATGAGACCTTGAAGCAGACGGGCGTAACGCGGAGCCTGCCCGAGCAGGTAGAAGCACTTGCGCGGCAGGCGCGGCAGGCAGGAATGTCTGGCGTTGTCGCTTCGCCGAGGGAGGCTGATCGCCTTCGTCAGATGCTCGGGCCGGATGTCTATATCGTCACGCCAGGCGTGCGTCCCCTAGGAAGCGAGCTCGGCGATCAGAGCCGTGTCGCCACGCCTTCGGAAGCCTTCGCGGCAGGAGCCTCGCATATTGTGATCGGAAGGCCAATCACCCAATCCGCCGATCCCGTGGCGGCGTTTGAAGCTCTCGTCTCAGAGCTGTAAAACGAGAGGAACCGCACGCCAGATGTCGAAATTTTGGTCAATGGTAACGGTTGCGCGACGGAAGGAGGGCAGGGAAGCTCTTGGCTTCTACAATGTGTGGCGGCAATGTGAAACGGTGGTCTGAATTTTTTTGGAATTCGATAAATGACAAGGCAAGACGACCGATTGCGTGCTAGTATCACGGAATCGCTTTGGAAAAGAAGGAGAGATACAGACATGCCTATTCCTCAACTCAGCCCCGAAGAGCGCCAGGCAGCCCTCGAGAAGGCTAAGGCGGCTCGTATTAAGCGCGCCGAGGTGCGCGACGATCTCAAGGCCGGCAAGCTTACCCTCGAGAAGGTCCTCGAGATGAAGAACGATCCGGTTGTGGGTCGCATGAAGGTCTCGACACTCATTGAAACGATGCCCGGCTATGGCAAAGCCAAGGCGGAGAAGATCATGAAAGAACTTCAGATTGCTGAAAGCCGTCGTCTGCGTGGCTTGGGTGAGCGTCAGCAAGGGGCGCTCTTGGAACGTCTGGGCTAGCCGCCGTTTCATGCGTTGCGGAAATCTCTTCGTTATCTCTGGGCCATCGGGCGCCGGCAAGGGCACACTGGTGGCCCGTTTGCTGCGCCTGGTTCCCGATGCCTGGGTTTCTGTGTCTGCCACCACGCGCGCGCCACGCGCGGGAGAGATTGACGGGGTGCATTACCATTTCGTGTCCAGCCATGCCTTTCAGAGCTTGATCGAGGCCGATGGCCTGTTGGAATATGCGACTTACGCGGGGCATCGTTATGGCACCCCCCGGTCAGACGTCGAGCAGCACATGGCACGCGGCGAGCAAGTTATTCTGGAAATCGATGTTCAAGGGGCATTCCAAGTGAGGGAGCGCATGCCTGAGGCTCACTTGGTGTTCGTCGAGCCTCCTTCTCTCGACGTGCTTGAACAGCGGCTTCGCAGCCGGGGAACCGAATCGTCTGCCATGATACAAGCGCGGATGCAGGCGGCACAGGTGGAACTCTCCCGCAAAATGGAGTATGATATGCGCTTGGTAAACGACGACCTTGATCAAGCGACCATCGCGCTCGTCGACTACGTCAATGAACAAGCCGAGAAAATACGAGGTTAGATTCGAATATGAGCATTATTGAGCCAAAGATCAACGCCCTGCTGGATCGCACGGACAACGACCGCTTTCTCCTGTGCACCCTCGCGTCAAAGCGCGCGCACGACATCAACGACATGATGAGAGGCCAGCGTGACCGCGCCCTTCAGCTGCAGACCGCAGTCGAGATCGCGCGGGCAGCCGACAAGAAACCGCTTTCCCTTGCGTTCAGCGAGATTGCGCGCGGAGAGGTTTCATACGACCCAGCCTCAATCGACATCAAGAACCACTAGGACGTCTGTCCACCTCCTTCCATGACAGCATTTCAGCGCATCTGTCTCGTTCATTATCACGAGATCGGCCTCAAGGGTCATAATCGTTCATCTTTCGAGATGAGGCTCTTGAAGAATATCGAAAGTCTCCTTACCGACTATCCGGTGGTCACCATTCATCGGATAGCGGGTCGTCTTTGCGTGTTCTTCCGAGAGGGGACCGATCGAGCCACGACGGTCAAAGCCGCCGATCTCATTGCGCAGGTGCCCGGCACGGCTCGGGTCTCATGCGGATTCAAATGCGTCCGAGATCTCGACAAGATGATCGAGGCGGCAAAGGAAGCGCTGTCGGAAGCCGGTGACTTTTCCAGCTTCAAGGTGCATGCTCGCCGCAATCACACTGATTTTGCCACAAGCTCAATGGACATGAATAGAATTATCGGCGCTGAGCTCTGCGCTGCCTTTCCCGACAAAGTCGTGCGTATGAAGGACCCGGACCTCGTGGCAGGCGTGGAAGTCGTGCAGAATGCCTCATACGTCTACGCTCGTTCGATTCCCGGCATAGGAGGCTTGCCTGTTGGAAGTTCCGGCCGAGTTGTGTGCCTGCTTTCTTCGGGAATCGATTCTCCCGTTGCAACCTGGAAATTGGCTCGACGCGGAGCCATCTGCATCGGCGTTCACTTTTCGGGACGTCCGCAAACGTCTGATGCAAGCGAGTTCCTTGTCGATGACATCGCCCGGGTGCTTGAGCGCACAGGATGCATCGCGCGCGTGTATACAGTTGCGTTTGGCGACTACCAGCGAGAGATAGCCTCGTCCGTGCCCCCGTCGCTGCGCGTCATCATGTACCGTCGCCTCATGTTCAAAGTCGCCCAAGCACTTGCCCGTCAAGAGGGAGCAGGCGCCCTGGTGACGGGGGAGAGTTTGGGACAGGTCGCATCCCAAACCCTCGACAACATACGATGCACTGACGCCGCCGTCGAGATGCCGGTGTTTCGTCCGCTTATCGGCACCGACAAGTTGGAGATCATCGGCGAGGCCCAAAGGCTCGAGACGTTCGCCATCTCGTCGCAGGACGCCCCCGACTGTTGCACGCTTTTCATGCCGAGATCTCCTGAAACCCATGCCAAGCTTCCTGCCGTTCTTGAGGCCGAGGCGTGCCTGCCCCTTGAACGTTGGGTTTCCGAGATCGTCGAGGCGGCACAACCCCATGACTACGCGTGCGCGTCGTATCGACCCCGCAAGAGAGTGTCCCCAAAGCGCCTTGAAGGATCTGAAACCGCCTCATCCCTCGCGTCCAGCAGGCTGACTTGTCATACTCCTTCGGGGCCGCCCGCCTGCTGACATGCACGGCTTGTGTCCCCGTTTTGTCGTCGGCCGCTTCTTCTTCTTTCCCTTTTAATCCGCCTTTTTCACTTCCTGCTGGAAGCGTGTCGGCTTGAGAGCGCAAACGCGCTGAATCCGGAGGAGGATGCAGGTGAAGCCACGCTGGACCTCTGCCATGAGCGCGCTTGAGCTGATCGGTATGCTTGAGTTGAGGACAAGGGGGCAGCCATGTCATTTCAGGAGAAGGTCGAGTCGTGGCGCCGGCGGACGCAGGGAAATGGCATCAGGTTGCCCTTGCTCGTCGGGCTGACCGCGCTGACGGTTGTCGTGCTCATTTGGGTTGGCTCGATGCTGCTTCAAGCGGTGGCTTCCGATGGCTTTGCCCTCGTGGGTGAAGAGGAATGTCAACCTCCTTCCCATGAGGAGGACGAGGCCGCAGGGGCAGAGGATCCGACGACGGTCTTCGTTTATGTGAGCGGCTGCGTCGTTGCGCCGGGCGTTGTCGAGCTGCCTTTGGGATCCCGCGTCTGCGATGCGGTTGATGCGGCCGGCGGATTTACCGAAGGAGCGGATAGGGAAGGGCTCAACCTCGCCCGCATCATCGTGGATGGGGAGCAGCTTTCGGTGGCCGACAAGGCATCTGCCTCTGCGGTACCAGACGTGGGGAACGTGCTGGACGAGGCAGCTTCGTCCAGCGCTCCCGGCCGGATCAACATCAACACAGCAACGGTGGAAGAGCTTGACGCCCTTCCAGGCGTCGGCATCTCGACAGCCGAGAAGATCGTCGCCGATCGGAAGGCGAATGGGCCCTTTTCGTCTCCTGAGGAGCTTAAGCGGGTTTCTGGAATTGGCGACAAGAAATACGCCGCTCTCGCTGATGAGATATGTGTCGGGTGACAAGCCTCCTCTGGCAGGCGCTCAAGGATCTTCTGCTGGAAGAAGGGCTTGTTGACGAACGGTCCTCGGCGATGGGCCACCTGCCGCCGCGCCCCTTTCTGCCACCTGTACTGGCGACCGCGCTCGGCATGTGGGCAACCTGCGCCCTGGTTTTTTCTGCTGCGGAAGATTGGACGGGAAGGACCTGCGCTTGCTTGAGTCTTGTGGGAATGGCGGGAACCGTGGCTGCAGGGATCGCGGTCTGGAAGCTGCGGCCAACCGTGCTTTGGTGCGCCGTGCTTGGTGCGGCGCTCGGTGGCTTTGTCGGAGCTGCCAGCGGCGCCATCCACCATGCTGCCGAGGAAGAAATGGCCACCCTGGGCGGCATGATGCGTTTTGAAATGGTGGGCGATGGGGTGAGCGGAGCCTATGGCGCATCATGTTTTGCCCGGACGCTGCTCCCTTCGGGTCGCCATGCGGTCGTGCAACTCCGGTTTGTGACAGCAGACGAGGTGCCAAGCTATGGCGAGGTGATCGAGGGGAACGCGTCGATCGCGTCGCCCCAAGGCGCTTCGGCATCATATTGTTGGAACAACGGGGCCGTTGCCATCGTCCGCATCGACGAATTCGAACGGCTGGAACGCCATGACGTCTTGGGCTTGCTGCTCGTTGTCAGAGAACGCGGGATAGGGATTATACTCGACAAGGACGGCGATGAGGCAGGCGTTCTTGCCGCCTTGGTTTGCGGTTGGCGCGATGGCTTGGATGACGAGGGAAGCTATGGGGCATTCAAGGCGACGGGGCTCGCCCATCTCATTGCGGTATCCGGTGCCCATCTGGTCATAGTCACGGCCTCCGTCGGGGCCTTCTTGAAACTCGCGAGGGCTCCCCGGGCCTTGTCCACAGCGGCGCAAGCACTCTTCATCTTGGGCTATCTGGCCCTCTCCGCAGCTCCTCCATCCGCCGTGAGGGCTGCCGTCATGGCCTTTGTTGGCATGGGGTCGTTCGCCGCATCGCGCCGGCCCTCGACCGTCAGTGCGCTTGCGGTGTGCATACTCGCGTTCATCATGCTGTCGCCTGCCAGCTCAGTTTCGGTCTCCTTTGCCTTGTCGGCGCTCTCCACCTTGGGAATCGCCCTCTTTTGCGGCTTGATTTCGTCATGGATATCCCGGGTCTCAACACGCTTGCCTCGGACGGTGCGCGATGCGCTTTCTCTCACCCTGGCTTCGGGAATTGTGGTGACCCCTTTGTCGGCGGCCCTGTTCTCGCAGGTGTCTCTGGTCTCACCGCTTGCCAACGTCGTTACCGCTCCGCTCTTTCCCCCCGTGTGTGCAGGGGGTCTTGCGGCAACGTTGTTGGCATCGGCGATTCCTCAGATGTCATTTCTCGTTTCCGCGGCCATCGCCTGCACTGCCGTTCTTGTCCAGGTGGTTGAATTCGTCGCTTCGGTTCCCTATGCCAGCATACCCGTCGCCGTTCCCTTTGGCGCATCGCTTGCAGCCGCCGCGCTCTCGTCGGCGGCTCTTTGGCTTATCTGGCCGATGCCTCGGATCAGGACGCTTGCCCTCATGGGCGGAACAGCGTGTTGCCTGGTGGCTTGTTTCGTGCTCCTCATTCCTCGACTTGCTGGCACGGAGATCATCATGCTCGACGTTGGCCAAGGTGACGCGTTTGTGATACGGAGCGGCAACGCCGTAATTCTGGTGGATACCGGCAATCAGGACCGACTTCTGCGAGAGGGTTTGGCGCGGCAGGGGATCTATCAAATCGACGCCGTCGTCATCACCCATGGCGACGATGACCACTGCGGCTCTCTCGCGTCATTGAAAGGAGTCGTGCGGGTTGACCGCGTCCTCGTTTCCGAGGAGACCCTGTCGTGCGGATGCGCCACCTGCGATTCGCTGGTGAGTGACGCTCGCGACCTCGTGGGAGAGGCAGGCGTATTCGGGCTGGCCAAGGAAGATCATATCCGATGCGGTGCGTTTGACCTCCGGGTCGTCTGGCCTTCCTCCTTTTCTGATGCAGGAGGCAATGCCGACAGCCTCTGTCTTCTCGCGGTAGCCGACATGGATGCCGACGGGGTGGGGGACTGGCGCGCCCTTCTGGTCGGAGATGCCGAACGCGAACAGCTGGCGAAGATGATTGCCGAGGGAGTAGGGCCGGTCGACCTCTACAAAGTGGGACACCATGGCTCGAAGAACGCTCTTGGGACTGTCGAGGCCGAACGGCTTTCTCCCTCCATCGCCTTGGTGAGCTGCGGCGAAGGGAACCGCTATGGCCATCCGGCAGCATCGACGGTTGAGACGCTTGAGAACGTCGGGGCCCGTGTTTTCCGGTCGGATGTGGTGGGAGACGTTTCATGCAAATTGAGCAATGAGGGGGCATGCACCGTGAGTCTGCGGTAAGATGTCCCCATGTCCGATGAAAGAAAACAGAAATCGCTGCTCCCCGTTTACCTTGTTGTCGGGGAAGACGCCCTCAAGCGGTCCGCCGTCATGAAACGGCTGCGAGCGCGCATCTCCTCCCTCGGTGACCTCGCGTTCAACTCCGACGAGATCGATGGCGAGACAGCCCTTGGAGCCGATATCGTCGCGGCATGCAATACCGTGCCTTTTGCCAGTCCCGTCCGCCTTGTGGAGGTGCGTGCGGCTGGGAAACTTAAAAAAGCTGATGCAGAGGCAGTCGTCTCCTATCTTGCCTCCCCAAGCGACGCGACGGTGCTCGCCCTCGTTGCCGATAAGCTTGCAAAGAACACGCGTCTCTATAAGGCGGTCGCCGCCCACGGCAAAACGGCGATCATCGATTGCTCTCCCCTCAAACGCCATGAGCTTCCCAAGACCGTTCGTTCGCTTGCCGTTGGGCAAGGGGTCACCTTTACCGCAGGAGCTGCAAGCAAGCTCATTGAGCTGGTCGGCGAAGACACCGTTCGGCTCGATAGCGAGATCAAGAAAATTGCGCTTTCGCACCAAGGCACCGATGCCGTGAGCGAAAGCGAAGTTGCCCGCATGGTGATTCGCACGGCTGAAGTCAAGCCTTGGGAGTTTGTCGACGCCTTTGCAGCGCGCGATGTCCGAACCTGCCTCCTCCTCCTTCCACGCATGAAGTCGACGTCGCCGCATGCGCTTCTCGCCCTGTGCACCACGCGTCTGCGCGAGCTCATCTGCGCCCGAGCCCTTGTCGAGAGAGGGAATCCCCGCGGTGTGGCCGCAGCCTTGAAGATGCCTGATTGGCGCGTCAAAAATCACATCACCTGGGCACGGAGATTCTCGGCATCGGAGCTTCGTGCGGCCCTTGGAAGCGCACGGGATGCAGAACGCTCAATGAAGAGCGGCGGAGATGCCGATGCCGCCTTTCTCGATTGGACGATTTCCGTCATCGGCTGAGCGAGGAGCCAAGCGGAAGGCTTTTGGCTTGAAAGAGTAGAAGGACCCCTCGATGAGGGGTCCTTCTACTCTTGATATGCAGATGGATCGCACGGCGATCCCCGGTGTGGTGCTATTCAGCCGCCTCGGCAGTCTCGCTTTCGGCGGATTCCGCAGCCTGCTTCGCTTTGCGCTTGGCCGCTGCCGCTTCTTCTTTCAGCTGCTTCTCCCGACGCTTGGCCTTTGCCTTCGAAGCTTCTTCCATCTCGGTCTTGCGGGCTGCCTTGCGTTGGGCTTTTTTGTTGCCGGTCGTTGCCTGCACGCCCTTGGCCGGCTTGACGTAGGCGGCGCGATCGGCGTCGGTGACGACGTCTTTCACGAGGAGCATGATGCCGCTTTTACGGTTTGCCGCCTGATTCTTATGAATGACGCCCTTTGATGCCGCCTTGTCCATCAGGCGGCAGGCGGCCAAAGCGGCCGCATATGCTTCGGCTCCGTTTTCGGCGGCAACGGCGTCCTTCACGCGACGGATCGCCGTTTTGAGCTCCGATTTGACCGCGCGATTGCGCAGACGGGCTTTTTCGTTGGTGATGATGCGTTTCTTCTGGCTCTTGATGTTCGCCATGTGCTTCTTTCCTCCAATGGATCACGATCATGCTTTCGATGAAGCCGGTCGGCTTCCGTGCACCCCGGTGTAGCGCGCGGCTCGCTTGCGAGCCGATCGTCATGCATGCATGTCCACGAAGGAACGGACGGCTTCGTTGAGGATGCCGTTCAATGCATGTGGAAGCAGGCGGGATTTTCCACTTCCTTGACCAATCGGTCGCCCAGCAAGACGAATCCTTGAAACGCAGCCACGTCTGCGGATTCGGCGAAATACAACATCGCACGCACGTATCGCTGGATACACAATGTCACAGGATAGCAAATAATGCCCGACTTTTGGGTCTGATTTGTCGAAAACATGGTTTTCAGACGAGCTGCGGTGAGGATCGGCTTTCTACATGGCGTTTGGCCTGGCATCGCGGTCCGTGCGGAATGCCAGCTCCAGACAGGAGCAGAACCTCGTGGCGAAAACCCGGCCGACATTTTGCCGCTCCCCGTTCCCTTTTGGAAAAGACGGAGGCGAAAGCGCAGGTCGGCAGTGCTTGGTCTCCTTATTGAGTCCATTGTTTCTCCGCCTTTCTGCAAGAAGGAGAAAAGGGGAGACAAGCCATTGCGGGCGCGCTGAAGGACTGTCCTTCGGCGACGTACGCTTGGAAACTCCCTCGAAAAGAAGCGGTTGCCATCTTTCGATGCGAATGGGGTAGAATAGACCAGCCTTCCGCAAATGTTCGTGTCGCGGAGACGCATGCACCGATTATCGAGAGACAGGCCATGACCACTGACCCGACCTATATACGCAATTTTTCTATCATAGCGCACATCGACCACGGCAAGTCGACGCTGTCTGACCGCATTCTGGAATTGACAGGCACCGTCTCGCGGCGCGACATGACCGAGCAGCTGCTCGACAACATGGATATCGAGCGGGAGCGGGGCATCACCATCAAAAGCCAAGCTGTCAGGGTTGACTACACGGCCGACGATGGACAGGCTTATCAGCTTAACCTCATTGACACGCCGGGACACGTTGACTTCACCTATGAGGTCAGCCGTTCTCTTGCCGCCTGCGAAGGCGCGGTGCTCGTCGTTGACGCGACGCAGGGCGTGGAAGCCCAGACGGTTGCCAACGCCATGATGGCCATGAATGCAAACCTCGAGATCATTCCGCTTATAAACAAGATCGACCTGCCGGCTGCAGAACCGGAGCGCGTGCGTCAGGAGATTGAGGACGGTCTCGCCATCCCTGCAGACGATGCAGTCCTTGCCTCCGGAAAGACGGGGGAGGGCGTGCACGACCTGCTCGAAGCCGTCGTCTACAGCATTCCAGCGCCGGTCGGAGATCCCGAAGCTCCCCTCAGGGCGTTGATTTTCGATTCCTATTTCGATGCCTACCGCGGTGTGGTCGCGCTCATCCGCGTCGTGGACGGAAGCATCGGAAAAGGCGACCGCATCCGCATGATGGCGACGGGCACAGAAGACGTCGTCGAGGAGGTGGGTGCACGTCGTCCTGCCGAGACCCCGCTGCCCCGCCTGTCTGTTGGCGAGGTCGGATATCTGGTGACGGGCCTCAAGGACGTGAGCCTGGTGAAGGTGGGCGACACCGTCACCAGCGCGCAGGACCATGTCGACGAGCCCCTTCCGGGCTACCGCGAAGTCAAGCCCATGGTGTACACGGGCCTGTTTCCCCTCGACGGGGATCAGTACGAGCCTTTGAAGGAGGCCCTGGAGAAGCTCTCGCTCAATGACCCAGCCCTTCTTTGGGAAGCTGAGAAATCACATGCGCTCGGCTTTGGATTTCGCGTCGGATTCCTCGGGCTTTTGCACATGGAGGTCGTGAAGGAGCGCCTCGAGCGTGAGTTCGGGCTTGACCTGCTGGCCACGGCCCCTTCGGTGGAATATCATGTCTACAAGCACGGCGGCGAGATGGTGTCCTTGCATTCGCCCCAGGAAATGCCCGACCCAGGCGAAATCGAACGAATCGAGGAGCCGTTCCTCAAGGCGAAGATATTGATACCCCCAGACTATGTGGGAACCGTCATGGATTTGACCGTTGCGCGCCGCGGCACGTTTGTCACGATGAGCTATCTGTCCCAGACAACGGTGGAAATGCTATGGGAGATTCCGCTCTCTGAGCTCATCATGGACTATTTTGACCGCCTGAAGTCAAACACGAAGGGCTATGCCTCGCTGGACTACGAGTTCGACGGCTATAAGCCATCGAAACTTGTGAAGCTCGACATCCTGTTGGCAGGCAAGCCCATCGACGCGTTGTCGTTTATCGTGCACAAGGACAAGGCGTATGATCGAGGGCGTATCCTGACGGAAAAACTCAGGGGGATCATTCCGCGGCAGATGTTCGAAGTGCCCATCCAGGCGGCCATCGGCGGACGCGTGCTTGCCCGTGAGACGGTGAAGGCCAAACGCAAGGATGTGCTCGCCAAATGCTATGGCGGTGACATCAGCCGCAAACGGAAACTTCTGGAAAAACAGAAGGCTGGCAAGAAGCGCATGAAGAATATTGGAAACGTCGAGGTGCCCCAAGAGGCGTTCATGGCCATTCTGAAAGTGGATGACTGATTGGAACGCCAGGAACACAGGCGCATCGACCGGAAGTGATGGGGTCACGGAGATGGGCAAAAAGGATGAATATGATTGGTTGGACGACCCGTTCAACGACAAGAAGGCATCCGCTGACCGCGAAGGAATGGGCAGCGGAACGAAGCTGGCGCTCGGATGCGGATGTCTCGTGGTCGTTGCAGCGCTTGTGGTGCTGGTGCTGTTTGTCGGCCTGAATACCATCGACATCCTTGGAAGCAGGTAGGCCCGGTGCGAGAGTTCTTCCAACGCCACCGGCTTCTCCTTGCCCCTATGGCCGGCGTGAGCGACGAGGCTCTGCGTGCCCTTTGCCGTGAGCAAGGTGCCGACTTGGCCTATACGGAAATGGTATCGTCCAAGGGCCTTGCTTTCGCCAATCGAAAGACGCGCTTTCTCTTGCATCGCGCACCTGGCGAAGATCAGGTGGCCGTCCAGCTGTTCGGCCACGAACCCGCGACCATGGCCGAGCAGGCCGCGTGGATCGAGGACGACATGGGAGACGCTCTCGCATACCTCGACATCAACATGGGTTGTCCTGCGCGCAAAATAGTCACGAAGGGCGATGGGGCATCGCTCATGACACGCCTTGATGTGGCCACTTCGATCGTGCGAGCCGTGACGGCGGCCGTCACCCATCCCGTGACGGTCAAATTTCGCCGAGGATATCATGTCGGTGAGGAAACCGCAGTGGAATTCGCCCGCAACATGGAAGCTGCGGGAGCGGCGGCCCTGACTGTTCACGGCCGTTTTGCCGAACAGCTGTACCGCGGGAAGGCCGATTGGGGAGTCATCGCCCGCGTGAAAAAGGCCGTCGCCATTCCCGTTGTGGGAAACGGCGATGTGAGATCGGGCGCAGACGTGCGACGGATGATGGCGGAGACCGGGTGTGACGCGGTGATGATCGCGCGAGGAGCCGAAGGGAATCCATGGGTGTTCGCCCAGGCAAAAGCCGCTCTCGCAGGTCGCCCTTCGCCCCCTGCCCCCACGGTTGAGGATCGCATTGCCATGGCCCGCCGTCATGCGCTGCTCCTTTCGCAGCGTGAAGGACGCAACATCGTGCGCATGCGCAAGCACGCCATGTGGTATCTTGCGGGCATTCCTGGCGCCGCAGCCGCACGAGGGCGCATCAACGGATGCCTGACGGTCGCGGATTTTGATGACGTGTTCGATGAGTTGGCGGAAAGGTCCTCCCATGCCTCACGATCCCTATAGGGCGCTGTACATTCACGTGCCATTCTGTGTGAAGCGATGCGGATATTGCGACTTCGACACAGAGGCGTTGCCCGCCGACAGCCCAAAGGTCGATGACTATATCGACGATCTGGTGCTGCAGATCAGGCGTCAGGCCAAGGCCGGGGAATTGGGCTCGCTGGAAACGGTGTACCTCGGAGGGGGAACCCCCAGCCACGTGGGTCTCTCGCGGTTGTCGCTGCTTCTGTACACCCTGTCGCTGTCGATGCATCTTGTGCCCGAAGTCGAATGCACCATGGAGGCGAATCCTGAGAGCTTGACCGAGCGCATGGTGCGCGACGTATGGGCACTTGGGGTGAATCGGCTTTCCATCGGGATCCAAAGCTTCGATGACCAGGTCCTTGGCATCCTTGGCCGTGCCCACACAGCCGAAGACGCGCGCCATGCGCTTGCAGCGGCCAGAACGCGGTTTGAAAACGTGAGCGTTGACCTCATGTGCGGAATTCCCGGTCAGAGTGTCGAGTCGTTCGAAGAGAGTGTCCGTGAGGCCATTCGCCTGGGGGCGGTGCATGTGAGCGTCTATCCGCTTTCCCTCGAACCCCATACGCTGTTTGATGCCGCGGTCCTGTCGGGCGAGTTGGCAGAGCCCGACGACGAGGTGCAGGCTGAGCACATGAAGCGTGCCGAGCATATTCTCTCTGCGGCCGGGTTCGCTCGCTATGAGGTGGCGAGCTACGCCCTGCCGGGATATGCCTGCCGTCACAACATAGCCTATTGGACGGGTGTGCCCTATTTGGGTCTCGGCCGTTCGGCGGTGACCATGACGCAAAATTCAGAGCGCCGCATGAGGGTTCGCGATGGGCTGGTGACCGACGAGCTTGACCCCAGACAGATGGCTGCCGAGGACCTGATGCTCGGAATGCGCATGACTGAAGGAGTGTCAGATGACCTCGTTGCCCGTGCGTCCCGGCTCCTGCCCGCCGTCGGACCTGTCTTTGAACGCCTCGAGGCGCAGGGTCTTGTCGTTCATGAAGCGGGGCGTTGGCGGCCAACCGAGCATGGCTGGCTGTTTGGCAACGACCTCTATGGAGCCCTGCTTGATTTGGCTCCTTGAGGAAGCCTTCCGGTCCATCCGGGAACCCGACCGGCCGGTTTCACCCCGTTTCTTCACAATTATTAGCACTCTCTTGACGAGGCTGCTAAAATGCAGTGATGGCGAATGTTCGAGACCGCTGGCTTCGGGAATCCTAAGAAAGCAGCTGCTTGTTCATTCTCCCTGAATAACAAACACCGACGATGAGGCATGATTCGTCATGATTGAAAGATGAAGAGGTGTGAGACGTGCTTTCGGACAGGCGACAACGAGTGTTAGCCGCACTCATCGAAGAGTACGTTGCACGTGCGCTTCCGGTGGGATCGCGCACGTTGGCGGAGCGCTATCAGCTGGGCGTGAGTTCGGCAACCGTGAGAAACGAGCTGTCCGTGCTGGAGGGCGGCGGCTACATCACGCAGCCGCACACGTCGGCCGGCAGGATTCCGACCGATTTCGGATACCGCGCCTTTGTCGACGATCTTCTGCGATCGGGTGCGGTGGGCATCGCGGAGGAGAGCAGCCGCTACAAGGCAGTGGTCAGCGACCTCAAGCGCAGTGCGACCGAGCTTGACACCTTGCTTGAGCAGACGTCGGCGGCGCTCACGAAGCTCACTGACTGTTTGTCCATCGTCTTGGCGCCCTCCGTTCTCACCCTTCGCGTCAAGCAGTTGTCCTTGATCTCCCTCAGTGCCTACCGTGCGCTTGTCGTACTGGTGACCGAAGACGGACAGGTGTTCAACAGACAGGTGGAATTCGCCGAGGAGGTCGATTCCGACGAACTTGCCGAAGTCCAGAATTTTCTGTCTGAAGTGTTCGCGAACAAGTCTCTGCGTGACATCGAAGAGGGCATAGGGCGCGGCATGCTCGAGGCGTTTCGCAATCCGCTTGTGGGGCTTGTCATGGATGAGGTCCTGTCATGCCTGCAGGAAAACGAAGTCGGCCGTGCGCATCGGATCGGAGTGAGCTCGCTGCTCACCAAACCCGAATTCAGCCGTTCTCAGACGCTTCTCCCCATTTTGCAGGTGCTTGAAAACGATACGGTGCTCTTTCATATCCTCGATGATGCGACCAGGGAGGACGGCTTGCCCACGGTTCGCATCGGAAGCGAGAACGATGCCGCAGAGCTTGCGGGAGTTTCCGTGGTGGCAGGGCGCTATGGCCGGGGCGACTCCGCCGGCGTCGTCGCCGTGATTGGTCCCACGCGCATGGACTATTCAAAAGTCATCAGGGCGGTGCGGGTGGCAAGCGAGGCATTGCAGGAGGCGTAGGGCACACTTAACAAAGAGCGCCCTCTCTGAGGGCGTCTGACGAGGAAAGGTTTCCGAACAGCATGACCAAGGATCTGTACGAAACACTGGGCGTCTCCAAAGACGCTTCGGAAGACGAGATCAAGAAAGCCTTTCGCCGACGGGCCCGGGAGCTGCATCCCGACGTCAACAAGGCGGCTGATGCGGAGGATCAGTTCAAAGAGCTCAACGAGGCATATGACGTGCTGTCTGATCCCGGCAAGCGTGCTCAATACGATCGATTTGGGACCGTTCCCGGAGCCGCAGGGGGAGGGGATCCGTACGGCGGCGGCTATGTTGACTTCGAGGACCTTTTCGGTGGCGGATTCGGCATGGGCGACCTGTTCAGCTCATTCTTTGGAGGTGCGGGAACAGGGCGTGCCTCCGTCCGCAAGGAGGGGCGCGACATGGGCGTCGGACTACGTCTGACACTTGAGGAAGTTGCGGCTGGCGCGAAAAAGGAGATCGTCTACGACCGTCTTGCCCCTTGCCCCGATTGCGGCGGATCGGGCCTTGGCGAAGGTGGCAAGCAAGTCACCTGCCCCGATTGCGGCGGATCGGGACGAGTGGTCACCATCCAGCACACCTTCCTTGGAGACATGCAGGCTGCGACGACGTGCAAGACATGTGGCGGCACCGGCCAGACCATCGAGAATCCCTGTCCCGAGTGCGAGGGACAGGGCCGCGTGCCCGATCGGCAGCGTGTGACGGTGGAAGTTCCCGTGGGCATTCGAGATTCCCAACAGCTTCGCCTGTCGGGGTTCGGAGAGGCGGGCATGCATGGTGCCGCCGCTGGCGACCTCATTGTGACCTGCCGTATCCAGCCGCATGAGTTCTTCGAGCGCGACGGCGACAGCCTGCATGCCCGCGCAAACGTCTCCATCGTTCAGGCGACGCTCGGCGCCGAAATTGAGATCGACGGGATATTCGAAGACGAGAAGGTGCAGGTGCGCGTTCCCGAAGGCTGTCAGAACGAGCAAATTGTCCGCGTCCGTGGATTCGGCATGCCGCGATTTCGTAGCGATGCCCGGGGCGACCTGTATGTTCACGTGAACGTGGTTGTGCCGAAAAAGGTGACGAAGAAGCAGCGCGAACTGCTCGAGCAACTTGCCGAGGACATGGGCGAAGGCATCTCTGATGCACGCTCCCCGCTGCAAAAGCTCCGCGACGCATTCAACTGACATGTCTCTGCACCGCTTCTACCTGGAGGACCAGGAGCTCTCTGCAGAGAGAGGCGGGGTCTTTCCGCTCCGCCTCTCTCCCGCGGATGCGAAGCATGCCCGCGTGCTGCGCCTCGAGCCGGAGGAACATATCGTCGTGGTCGATGCGGCGCAGGACTACTTCGAATGCGAAATCGTCTCGTTTGACGACTCCCAACCCCTGGTCCGGATTGCGCGCCACGCTGGAAGCCAGGAGGAGCCGCCGTTCGTCATCCTTGCTCAGGGGCTTGCGAAAGCGGACAAGATGGAGACGGTCATCCGGCACGCCACCGAACTCGGCGTGTGCGGTTTCATTCCCCTCGCATGCGAGCGGTCCATCGTCAGGTTGGACGCCAAGAAGGCTTCCGCAAAGAGGGACCGCTGGCAGGCTATCGCGAAAAGCGCCGCCATGCAGTCGGGACAGCCGAGCATCCCTGAGGTAGGTGCGCCCCTTGACATCAAAACCGCAGCCGAATCCTTCAAGGAAGCAGCTGCGGTTTTGATTTGTTGGGAGGAGGCCCCCTCGACGGCACGGCTTGCAGACGCTCTGCGCAGAAACCGTGCCGTCGAGGAGTCTCGGCCGGCGCAAGCTCCCGTCGTCGTGGTGGTTGGTCCCGAGGGCGGTTTTTCCGAGCATGAGGTGAAAACCTTGCTTGCGAGCAATCCTCATGCGGAGCTGGTCTCTCTGGGTCCCTCGATTCTCCGCACGGAAACGGCAGGCATCGTGGCAAGCGCGCTGACGCTTTACGAACTGGGTGGATTGGGCAACGCCCCCTTCCGATCCGAGGCCGATGCGCACGGCCATGCAAGGCCGGACCTCGGAGAGGCCACGCCGTGAAATTCTCGGTCATCAACTTGGGATGCAAGGTCAATCGCGTCGAATCGGATGCTGCAGCCGCGCTCCTTCTTTCTCGGGGAGGACAAGAGGCCTTCGGGAAAGAGGCCGATATCGTGGTGGTGAACACCTGCACCGTGACGGGAGAGGCCGAAAAGAAAGCGCGCAAGGCGGTGAGGCGAGCATTGCGCGACCACCCCTGCGCGCGCATCGTCGTCACCGGTTGCGCGGCCGCTCTCGACTCAGCCGCCTACCGGGCCCTCGATTCGCGCGTGGACGTGGTCGCAAAAGGTGCCATCGATGCCTATCTGTCAGAACAGGCCTCGCGCCTCTGCGAGAGCGAGGCGGGGAGGGAGCAGGACGCTTCCACGCCGTCGGACAGGCCTTTGCCGGCCCCTGTCGGCGGCTCCTTCCGAACCCGCGTCGGCGTCAAAGTCCAGGATGGCTGCGATAATGCCTGCACGTTCTGCATCGTGCACGTTGCCCGCGGGCAGGCGACGAGCCGCTCTGCCGACGAAGTTTCGAACGAGTGCGCGACGCTCGCCCGTTCAGGGGTGAGGGAGATTGTGCTCACTGGCATCAACCTGGGATCGTACTGCGACGGGGACCGTCGTGACCCGCAGGCCGTCCGCCTGTCCGACCTCGTTTCCCGCCTGCTGCGGGAAACGGATGGCTTGGGCGGACGGGAAGACGTCCCAACCCGTTTCCGCATTTCGAGCATCGAGCCGCGCGACGTCGACGAGAGGCTGGTCTCGCTGTTGGCTGAGGGGGAGGGCAGGCTGTGCCGGCACCTCCATCTCCCGCTGCAATCGGGCAGCGACAAAGTCCTGCGGGAGATGGCCCGTCCCTACGACGTTGGTCGTTACATCGCGCTCGTCGACCGTCTGCGTGAAGCCATTCCGACAATCTCGCTCTCAACCGACATCATCGTTGGCTTTCCCGGAGAAACCGATGCGGAGTTCCAGCAGACGCTCGCCGTCGCGCGGCACTGCGGATTCTCAAAAATCCATGTGTTTCCCTACTCCGTCAGAGCCGGCACACCGGCCGCACAGCGGACTGATCAGGTGCCGATGGCCGTTCGTGCCCAGCGTGCCGCCGCCGCACGCGCGCTGGGAGACGAGCTGCGCGCCGCTGACTATGCACGGCGCGTCGGCATGCATGAGCTCGTTCTTGTGGAAGCGGGAAACACGGCCATGACGGAAAGCTATTTCGAAATCCCGGCACCGCGGGGATCCGCTCCGGGCGCCCTCGTCGATGCGCTCCTTCCCCCGGTGCCCGACGTGTCGGAAGGGCTCTGTGCGTTGAGCGGCAAGGCGGAGCGGAATGATGGTCTCTGCGAAAGCGCGGCTCAAGCGGCCACTCTCTGATCTACGGGGATGCTTGAGCACACGGCGACGCCCGCCTTGGATCAAGGGGTCGGACGAGGCCGCAGTGCGTCAAGCCTGCACCCTGTCCGCTTCGGGAAATGTGCTTCGGATGTTTTCGGCAAGGCAACGGACCATCTCTTCGATGACGTTGGCGGGAGCATGAAGAAGGCCATGGTACAATATTCCCCATGAAAGACAAGACTCAAATCACTCTCACCACTCCAGCAAGCGTGGACATGGCGCGCATCGTGGGACCGGCAGACGAGATGCTCCATGTCATGCAGGATGCGTTCCATGCCCGGATCACCGTGCGGGGAGATGTGATTTCCCTCGAGGGAGACCCTCTCGAAGTGCAGTCCTTGACGGCTCTGTTTTCTGATCTCATCGAGCTTGTCGACGGTGGGGATGAGCCCACGGTCGACTACGTGCGCCGGGCGGTGGAACTTCTCCATACGGCCGAGTTCTCGCCGCGAGCGCTGCGGGAGGACATTCTGCTGACGTATCGCGGACGGGCCATCAGGCCCAAGACGGCAGGCCAGAAGCGCTATGTGGACGCCATTCGTTCCCATACCATCACGTTTGGCATTGGACCGGCCGGCACCGGGAAGACCTATCTGGCCATGGCCATGGCCGTAGCCGCCCTCAAACGTAAAGAAGTGGGACGCGTCATCCTCACGCGCCCCATCGTGGAAGCGGGCGAAAGCCTCGGCTTTTTGCCTGGAACCATCAACGAGAAGGTTGACCCCTACATCAGGCCCCTGTACGATGCGCTGTTCGACATGACTGACATGGAGCGGGCGTTGCAGCTCATCGAGGGGGGCGTCATCGAGATTGCCCCCCTCGCCTTCATGAGAGGACGCACGCTGAACGACAGCTTCATCATTCTCGACGAAGCTCAGAATACGACGGCGGAACAAATGAAGCTGTTCCTCACACGCCTCGGCTTTGGGTCGAGGATGGTTATCACGGGAGACGTGACCCAGCTTGACCTGCCCCATGGGACATCGGGACTCAAGGGCGTGCGGGAGATACTCGACGGCATCGACGACATCGCATTCTGCGATTTTTCCGGAAAAGACGTGGTGCGGCACTCCTTGGTTGCCGCAATCGTCTCGGCCTACGACCGATCAACCAGAAAGGCCTGATCAATGGATATCCAAATCAACTACGACTATCACCGGGAGGATCTCGAGGGGTTTCCGTTGCAAGAGCTCGCTCAGTTCGTGCTGTCGCGTGAAGACAAGCCTTCCACAACGGAAGTCTCCGTGAGCTTCGTGACCGACGAGGCCATCGCGGACCTCAATGAGCGCTATCGTCACAAGGAGGGCCCGACCGACGTGCTCTCGTTCGAATGCGACAATGTCGCTGACGAGTTCTCGTCCTCCGCCTTTGCCGACGGGCTGGTTTATGAATTGGGCGATGTCGTCATCGCTCCCGATGTCGCCGCCCGCCAGACGCTTGAATTCGGCACGACGTTCGAGGAGGAGATCAGCCTTCTCCTCGTCCACGGCCTGCTGCACCTCTGCGGATATGATCACGTTGAGGACGACGAGGCCGAGGTCATGGAACGGCAAGAGGCCGCCCTGCTTGCCGCATGGTCCCAACGCGCCAAGTGATTCCGAAAAAGTGACGAACATGGAACCGGGAAAAGCGCTGCATGACGAGGGGGACGCCCGTCCGCCGTCCGGATGCGTCGACACATCGTCCTTTGTCCGCAATGAGGCCGACAAGGCGCAGGGCTCCCGGTTTTCGCTTGCGTGTGCGTTCGCCTGTGCCTGGCGGGGACTGGTTCATGCGGTTCGCACGCAGCGCAACATGAAGGTGCACCTTGTCGTGTCCGCCGTCGCCCTTGCCCTCGGATTCGCCCTTTCGCTTGATTCGGCAAGCTGGGCGGCAGTTGTGCTGTGCATCGCCCTCGTGTTCTCGATGGAATGCATGAACACGGCAGTCGAGTCAGTGGTCGACCTCGTTTCACCTGATTTTCACGAACTCGCACGCCGGGCCAAAGACTGCGCCGCCTCCGCCGTTCTTGTTGCCTCCCTGGCTTCGCTTGCGGTTGCCGGCGTCGTGTTCCTTCCTCGCCTCATCGCGCTCATTGTCGGCTGATGGGGACAGACTCATTCAAGAAAGGGCATGCCTCCATGTCAGAAAACGTGCTTCACTCCGGCTTCGTCACGCTTGTCGGACGGCCGAATGCCGGTAAATCGACCCTGGTCAACCGGGTGATGGGAAAGAAGATAGCCATCACTTCAGACACGGTGCAAACGACACGGCATCGCTTTCGTGCCGTGCTCACCCGCGATGGGTTCCAGCTCGTTTTGGTTGACACTCCCGGGCTTCATAAGCCCCATGATGCGCTCGGGGAGGAATTGAATGTCTCAGCCCTCAAAGCGCTTGAAGATGTCGATGTCGCCGTCATGCTCGTTGACGCTTCGAAACCAGTCGGGGCTGGCGACGAATGGGTGGCCGCTCAGCTTGCGCGCAGCAGGGCAAAGAAGATCCTCGTGCTGTCCAAGTCCGACCTGGTAGACGATGCGCGCCTGGCCATTCAGCGAAAAGCCGCGGAAGCGCTCTGCGCGTGGGATCACGTGATGGCTCTTTCGGCGCAGACCGGCGCGAACGTTGCGGAATTCGTCGACACCGTCTCGGCGCTGCTGCCCGAAGGCCCGGCCTGGTTTCCGGCCGATATGGAAACCGACCAGCCTCTTGAGGTCATCGTGTCCGAATTTGTCCGGGAGAAGATACTGCGCTCGTTTCATGACGAGGTTCCCCATGCCATCGGCGTTCGGGTGGATGAGATGAACTATGACAAAAAGAAAGATCTCCACCGGATTTTTGCCGTCATCTATGTCGAACGCGACAGCCAGAAGGGGATCATCATCGGGAAAGGGGGGAGCGCCATCCGGCAGATCGGCATCGAAGCCCGTGTCGATCTCGAGCAGCTGCTCGGCACCCGGGTCTTTCTCGACCTCTCGGTCAAGGTGAAGAAGAACTGGCGAAAGGACGCCAGCCAAATCCGCCGTTTCGGTTATGGAGAAGGGGCCTGAGCCGCGCTTGGCTCCACCTGAGAGCAGGGTTTCTGCAGGTATTGTTGCGAAGTCGATGTTCGGCGCGATGCGGCTTCGATGTGCATGGTTTTCCGTTACAATGGGGCGGTACCGTCACCTGGAGGAGACAAGAGCATGATTTGTCCGCACTGCCATTCCGAAAACAGAGACGGCGCCCGGTTTTGCGATGAATGCGGGACGCCGCTTGATGACACCGCCGCATCTGAAGGTTCGCTCTTCGGAGAGTCTCAGGACGAAGCGTCATCCCCGCTTGCCAGGGATGACGATCAAAATTCCTTGGTCCTTCCCGCCATCGAGGCTGAAGGAACCGATGCCGACAATGAGGAAGCGTCCGTCTTGTCCGATGACGATGCGCGCGAAGAGGAGAGCGACGAAGACCGCACCGCTGTCCTGAAGGCGGTGCGATTCCCTGTATCCGAGGGAACGACTGGCGCAAAGAGGGTCTCCGACACAGCTGGCATTGACGAGATCCTCGTCGACGCTGGCTATGCCCCACCGAGGGCGTCCTGGCACTCGGGTGACACGATGGAGATGCCCCGCATAGAAGGCGATCCGGCTCCCCTGCAAAAGGAGTTTCGCGCTCCTGATCCAAACGCCGAGAAAAGGGGCAAAGGAAAGGTCGTGGCCATCGTGATCGCGGTGGTGATCCTTCTTTTGGCTGGAGCGGTCGCCATTACCTATCACATGGAGCTTTGGGGTGGGAAGACCCTGCCCAATGTTGTGGGATACACGCAGTCTGATGCCCAATACGTGCTTGAGGGAAAGGGATTTTCCGTTCGGGTCCTCCAATCGAAGTCCGACGAGACGGAGGGGGTTGTGCTCCTGACCGATCCTAGCGCGGGCACGCGACAGGCCTCCGGCACGGAGGTCGTCATCCACGTGTCGGTCTCACGCGTAGTCCCCGACGTGACCGGAAAGCAGCGCGATGCCGCTGCAAAGATGCTTGACGACGAGGGTCTTGAAAACGTCACGGTGGTGGAGCAAAGAAGCGACGAGACGGAAGGGAATGTGCTCGCGGTTTCCCCTGCGGCCGGAACCAAGGCGAAGGCCACCACCCCCATCACGATCACCGTCGCCGTGCCCTATACCATTCCCGATGTTTCTGGGCAGACGTGGGACGAGGCATCAGCCTCGCTTAAAGCCGGAGGCTACCTGCCTCATGAGAGCTACGAATACAACGAGAACGTCACTTCGGGCACGGTGCTGAGAACCGAACCGGGAGCAGGAGAAAAGCTCATTTCGGGTTCCACGGTAACCGTTGTCGTTGCCCTGTCACGTGCAGCCGAGCTGGAATCCGCCGCGCGATCATACCTCCAAAGCGCCGGAACCATCAGCATCGGGGGTACCACCTACGAGATTGCCAGCGTCGATGCCGTGGAATATGTCGGCAGCGACCAGACGTCGTTCACCATCACCGGATCCGCCGTGGCAACGCTTGACGGGGAGACGGTTCGTGGTTCGGCGAAACAGAAAAGCGCGACGATCACGTGGAACAGCAACAATGAAATCGTGAGCATAGCGTAGGCGGGGAGAACCGTGGCTCAGGCAACCTATGCCGCGCGCATCATCGTGCTGCGCAAGACGAAGCTCGGAGAAGCCGACCTCATCTTGACGATGCTTGCAGAGGATGGCTCCCAGATACGCGCTGTTGCGAAGGGAGCCCGCAAACCAGCAGGTTCCTTTGCTGCACGGCTTGAACTCTATTCCGTCGCCGATGCGCTCTTTGCCCGGGGGAGGACGCTTGACATCGTGAAGGAGGCTCGCCTCGTCGAGAGCAACGAGCGTTTGCGGCGTGACATGGAGCATGCTGCCGCAGCGGCTCCCATGGCAGAGCTTCTCGATCGCGAGACGCAGATGGGCCTTGAAAATCCCCAGCTGTTCTTGCTCACCCAGGCGGCATTTTCCTGTTTGGGCAACGCCCAGGTCGACAAGGCTCCTCTCATATGCGCAGCCCATCTTCTCAAAGCCCTCGCATTCGCCGGCCTACGCCCCAACCTTGACACGTGCGTGACCTGCGGATCACCTGTTTCCTTGGAGAGGCCTGATGGCTTCGTCCATCTTTCCTATCATGAAGGGGGCGTCATCTGCCCTGCGTGCAGTGCTCATACGGAAACGACCCTGGTTCCCGTCTCAACGATCGCCACGATCAAGGTGCTTCTCTCTTCGACTTTTTCAGAACTGGCGGTCTCGGATAGAGACGTCTCCTCGGCGTTTGCCGCGCTGAGGTTTTGCCAACAGTGGATACGTGAGCATGTGGGCGCAAACCTCAAGTCCTTCAACTTTCTATTCACGTGCGGCATGTTTTGAGGAGACGCCGCTCGTCTGGCACGTTGCTCGACTGACCTCCCTCACGCTGAGCTTGGCTCAGGAATCTTCGACGATCCGTCAGGATGTCTCCCGTTTTCGCGCGTCCTGTGGAAAATGGGCTTGTCCCGCAAACGCTTGCGCTTCCACCAGAGGTTTTACCCGGCGTGCCTTGCTGTGCGGCGAAGGGGCGCAGGCCGTCCACCTGATTTCCCGGAAACGAGGCTTTCACTGTGAGAGAATACAAGCTTCAGACAGATGACAGGAGCACTGCATGTACACTTTCACTCCCCGGGGCGTCTGCTCACGGAAGATCACCATTGAGCTCGACGGAGACACCGTCTCGCACGTCGATTTCGTCGGAGGATGCAACGGCAATCTCAAAGCCATATCAAAAGTGGTCGAAGGCATGTCGGTCGACGAGGTTGCCAATCTTTGGCAAGGGAACACGTGTGGAACCAAGCAGACCTCATGCGTCGACCAGCTTGTCCGAGGCCTGCGCGAGGCTCAGCAGGCGGACGCCGAGTCCCGTGCTGGAGGGCAGCACGATACAGCCGATGGCAGCCCCCGCGAAGGGCGATGAATAGGAATGGGGAGCCCCGTGCTGGAGGGCAGCACGATGCAGCCGATGCCGCGAGCGCGAGAAATGGCAAGGAGTGTCGCTGACAGACTATTTCGCCAAACCTCTCAACTGGCTTTTTGTTCCGCTGTTGATATACAGATAGAGTTTTGGAGACTCAAGTCTTTCCATTTCTCGCGCTCGCGGCTCTAAACGGAAAGACATCGGGCGCCGGCGAAGCGATGGACAGGCGCTGGCCTGAGTCAGCACCCGAAATAGGACGCGCCTTTGTCCTGCAAGCCTCGCCTTCGATCAGAGGAATCGAGCGGTTGCGGAAGATGCCGTGCGGCGCTCCACGAAAGCCCAAAGCTCGCTTGGCGAAGCGGCCGGCTTCCTGACGTCGCGGAAAATGCCGCGCGGCGATCCCCACGAGAAGGCCCCTCCGCCTCCTTTTGTGCGCAACCTATGGGCGAGAATGCGCGTGCGGTTGCCGCGGCCTTGGTCTTCGCATACAATGATCGGGCTGCAAAAATGCAGGCACTTCGTTCTTGGCTCGCATGCGCCACCGCTTGCCCGCCCAGACCGAAGCAGGGAGTGCGCGTGTCTGACGACGCCCGCATAGAACCACATCGTTCAAGAAGACGATGCGAGGAAAGGTGGAGACATCATGGCCAACAAGGATTCCATCAGCAAAGAGCGCACACTTGAGCTCATCAAGGAATTTGGCAAGGGGGAAGGCGATTCCGGCAGTGCAGAGGTGCAGATTGCCATTCTTTCGGAACGCATCAAGAACCTCACGGAGCACTTGAAGTCACACAAGAAGGATAACCACACACGCCGCGGGCTCATGATGCTCATCGGCAAACGACGTGGCCTTCTCAAATACATAAAGGCCCGCGACATCGAGGAATATCGCGATCTCATCAAGAAAATCGGGATACGCGACAACATCTAGGACGCTTGCACGAAAGCCCGCTTAGGCGGGCTTTCGTGCAAGGAGGGCAAAGTCTTCTCTCTCGCCTTGCTTCGGCGGAGCAAAAGACAATCAAAGCGCAGCCGGAAGCGGATGCTTCCTCTGTATAGGCGGTCGGGAACGCAAGGGCGGACTCGCTCGTGACGGTGTGAAATCTAAGGTAGCTGCCGTCGAAGATGCTTGCGTGCAATAGGGCGCGCGAGACAAAGAGAAAGAGCAAGCATGGAAAAAATTGTCGAGTCTTTTGAGCTGTATGGCAAGCAGTATCGCCTTGAAACGGGAGAGCTTGCCAAGCAGGCGACCGGCGCGGTACTCGTCGCTCAAGGCGACACGAACGTTCTGGTCACTGCGGTCATCTCGAATGAGGAGAAGGATTATGACTTCTTTCCTCTGACGGTCGACTTCATTGAGAAGATGTACGCGGTTGGACGCATTCCGGGCGGCTATCTCAAGCGGGAAGCACGTCCCTCGGAAAAGGGCACGCTGACGGCACGCATGATAGACCGGCCCATCCGTCCGGGCTTTGCCGCAGGCTTCAAGCGCGAGGTGCACGTGGTGGCCACGACCCTTGTGGTCGACAGCGTCAATCCTCCTGACGCCATTTGCGTGATGGGCGCTTCTGCGGCACTCATGTTGGGAGCCGCGCCCTTTGACGGACCGGCAGCCTGCGTGCGCATCGCGCGCAGCGTCGAGACGGGCGACTTCATCGTCAATCCTACCTTCGAGGAGCAGGAAGGGTCCGATCTCGAGCTTACGATCGCCGGCACGGCAGACTACATCTCCATGGTCGAAGCCGGAGCGAACGAAGTCTCCGAAGAGGACATGCTCGCCGCCATGACATTCGGCCAGGAGGCCATCGCCGCATTCTGCGAGGCTCAGCAGCGTTTTCTCGACCGTGCCTCGATCGAGGCACGCGAATGGCCCATCCATGTCGCCGATCCGTCGATTGCAAGCCGCATTGCTCCCTATGAGGCCGAGATGTCAGCCGCCCTCAAGGACGCCGACAAGCAGGCGCGCATGGGCAAAGTCGAAGACCTCAAGGCGCGCATCAAGGAGGAAAGCTTCTCCGAGGATGAGCGTGCTGCCTGGAAAGGCGACATAGCCGCCGAACTCAAGTCGCTCGAGAAGCACGCCATGCGAGCCATGGTCATCGAAACGGGCGAGCGCGCCGACGGCCGTGCGGCAGACGAGATTCGCCCGCTTCACATCGTGCCGGGCTACCTTCCCCGCGTTCACGGTTCGGGTCTGTTCCAGCGCGGTCAGACTCAGGTGCTCTCCGTAACCACCTTGGGCATGCTCAATGAGTGGCAGCGCCTTGACACCATTGATCCCGCTGAGGGAAAGCGCTATATGCACCAGTATAACTTCCCGCCGTATTGCACGGGCGAGACGGGCCGCATGGGTGCCCCCAAACGCCGCGAAGTTGGACACGGGGCGCTCGCCGAACGGGCGTTGATGCCGGTGCTCCCCGACACGGATGAGTTCCCTTACGCCATTCGCGTCGTGTCCGAGGTTCTTGAGTCCAACGGCTCCTCGTCGATGGCATCGACCTGTGGATCAACCCTGTCCCTCATGGACGCAGGCGTGCCGATCAAGGCGCCTGTCTCCGGCATTGCCATGGGCCTCATCAAAGAGGGCGACGACGTCGTCATTCTCTCTGACATCCAGGGAATCGAAGACTTTTTGGGAGACATGGACTTCAAGGTGTGCGGAACGGAAAAGGGCATCACCGCTTTGCAGATGGACAACAAGGCCCGCGGCCTTTCCGTCGAAATCCTTGCCCGCGCGCTCAAACAGGCACGCGAGGGCCGCTCCTTCATCCTCGACGCCATGCTGAAGACCATCGAGGAACCGCGGGAGCAACTCTCCCAGTTTGCTCCTCGCATTGAGACCATCCATATTCCGGTTGACAAGATACGCGACGTCATCGGAAGCGGCGGTAAGGTCGTTCGCGGCATCCAGGAGGAGACCGGCGCATCCATCGACATCCAGGAAGATGGCACCATCCACATTGCGGCCGTCGAGGGTTCGGCCGGCGACGCAGCGAAGGCGATGATTCTCGGCATCGTCAAAGAGCCGGAAGTCGGGGAGGTCTACGACGGCGAGGTCGTCGGCATCAAGGACTTTGGCGCATTCGTCAAGTTGACTCCTGGCAAGGATGGCCTCCTGCACATTTCCCGTGTGGCGAATGGCCGTGTTGGCAAGGTTGAGGACGTTCTCAACTTGGGCGACGTCATCAAGGTCGAAGTGCTTGAAGTCGATCCGAAGACGGGAAAGATATCCCTTGACCGCCTTGACAAGCCCGATGCTCCCGAGGGCTCTGCTGCGCCAAACCACAGCGCGCACGCCGACCGGGGAGAGCGCGACAACCGTCCCGGCCGAAGCAACCGCAACGCCAGCGGCAGTCGCACGCCACGCCGCCGTCACGAAGGCTGATCATCCGTTTGCTTGCAAAAGGGGCCGCAGAAGCGGCCCCTTGCTTTCGGTTGTGATAGCATCCTTATGAAAGATGTCGAGAGAGGATGGCCAATGATACGAGTGGCGGTTTCGGGATGTGCAGGCCGTATGGGCAAGGCGGTCGTCGACGCGGTGCGCCTGTCCGATGACATGGAGTTGGTGTGTGGCATCGATCCCCATGGCGCTGAGGCTGATTTCCCCGTATGCACGACGGTGGCTGACGCCCTTGCTTCTCAGAGCTTTGACGTGCTTGTCGATTTCACGCAACCTGCGGTGGTGGCAGACACCCTCCGCCTCGCCCTTTCGGCCGGCATTGACTGCGTGGTCGGGACGACAGGCCTTTCCCCGGAAACGCTTGAAGACCTGGCTTCTCTTGCTCCCGAAGGCACCTGTTTGTTCTATGCTCCTAATTTCACGACAGGAGCAGTGCTCATGATGGAATTCGCGCGGGCTGCAGCGCCCTATTTTCCCGAAGCGGAAATCATCGAGTTTCATCACTGCAACAAAAAGGATGCGCCTTCCGGCACGGCGATGCGCACAGCCCAAATCATTGCTGAGGCCCGTGACGGTCGCCAGAGCGACGCCCCCGGCCGTGAAACGGAAATCGATGGTGCCACTGGTGCCCGCGGCGCTCTCATCGACGGCGTTCCGGTCCATGCCGTACGCTCTATGGGGTATGTCGCCAGCCAAGAAGTCGTGTTCGGCTCCCTTGGCCAGACTCTCACCATTCGCCATGACTCATGGGATCGCGCATCTTACATGCCGGGTGTGCTTCTGGGCATCCGCAGCGTCCAAACCCACCGTGGGCTCATTGTGGGTTTGGAGAACTTCATGGCTTAAAGGCCCGGTCCGTGGCATAATATTGAGTCTAGGAGAACGCATGAGCACGGAGCTTTGGCACAACAGCGGCCAAACGCTTCAAGCAAAAGGTGAGGAGATTGTCGATGTCGCAAGGTGAACCCCGTTTCGGCCGAATGATTCCGGCGATGGTGACGCCGTTTGACGACGAGCGCGAACTTGACCTCGACCGCATTCAGGAGCTCGCAGTGCGCCTTGTGGATGGCGGGAGCGATGCGCTCATCATCAACGGAACAACGGGGGAGAGCCCTACGGTGTTCTATCCTCAGAAGCTTGAGCTTTTCCGTGCGGTCATAGAAGCCGTTGGACGGCGCGTCCCCGTCATCGCCAACGTCGGGGACAACTGCACGGCCGACACGGTCGATTTTGCACGTGAGGTTGCCGGATTGGGCGTCGACGGGCTCATGCTCGTTGTGCCGTATTACAACAAACCTCCCCAAGAGGGCATCTATCGCCACTTCAAGACCATTGCCGAAGCGGTCGAGCTTCCCGTCATCCTGTACAATATCCCCGGCCGCTGCGTGGTGAACATGACTGCCGAAACGACGCTGCGCCTGGCTCACGAGGTTGGCAACATCGTGGCGGTTAAGGAGGCATCCGGCGATCTCGATCAGGTGAAAGCCATCATTGACTCCGCCCCCGAAGGGTTTGCGGTGTATTCGGGCGACGATGCCGCCACCTACGACATAATGAAGCTGGGTGGGGCTGGCGTCATTTCGACCATCGGAAACGTGTCGCCTGCGAGGATGAAGGAGATTGTGAACCTGTGCGCGCAGGGCGATCTCGATGAGGCGGCAAGGGCAAACAAAGCCCTTCTTCCTCTGATGAAGGGACTCTTTGAAACCTCCAATCCCATCTTGGTGAAAGAGGCGCTCAAGCTCATGGGTTTCCCGGTTGGCGGAGTTCGTCTGCCGCTGGTGGATGCGACACCGCAACAGTCGGAACGCCTCGCTCAAATCATGCGGGACACCGGTGTTCTTGAGGTCTAGAGAACAAAAGAGAAGGAAGAAGGGAGACGGAAAAGCCGCCTCCCTTCTTGAAATAACCGCGACGAGCGGAAATAGACAAAGCGAAGTCGAAAACGCATCCCTGCATTTTCGACAGGAATAGGCCAGCTCGGCTGGTTTATTCCTGTGCATGCTTCCGTTCGTCGCGACGACAACAGAAGGACAGCTATGGAACAGAACAACTCACGTCAAGCGCGCGAGAAGAAGTCTCATGATGAGCAACGCGCGCAGGAGGATGGAAACGAGGACAAGAAGACACGCTCCTATAAGCATGTGAAGATCGATCGGCAACGCCCGCAGCTCACCAAGGAGAAAGCGGACGGGAAGGCCAAAGGGGCACCTGCTGCCCAAAAACGGCGCCGCACCTCCGACTCCCCAAAAGTTGACCCGAATACCGTGCTCAAGATAATCCCTCTTGGCGGCTTGGACGCCATTGGAAAGAACATGACGGCTTTCATGTGCAAGGGCGACATGATTTTGGACGATGCCGGACTCATGTTCCCCGATGACGACCATCCGGGCATCGACCTCATCCTTCCCGACTACACGTATGTGCTGGAGAACGCCGACAAGCTGCGCGGCATCATCATAACCCATGGGCACGAAGACCACACCGGCACGCTTCCGTACCTGATGAAAGACCTCGACCGGCAGGTGCCCATCTATGCGACCAAACTCACGTTGGGCCTCATCGAAGGCAAATTTGCCGAACACAAGATAAAGAATGCAAAGCTTGTCGAAATCAAAGCCGGCGATAAGGTGAAACTGGGTTGTTTTACCGCTGAATTCTTTGCCGTCAACCATTCCATCCCCGGCTCCGTTGGCGTTTTCTTTCAGAGCCCCGCAGGAAACGTGTTGCATACCGGCGACTTCAAGCTTGACCAGACCCCCATCGACGGGGTGCATACCGATTTTGGCGCCCTGGCGAAATTCAGCGACATCGGCGTCGACCTGATGATGTCCGACTCGACGAATGCGATGAATCCCAATTTCACCCCTTCCGAAGCGGAGGTGGGCAAGGAGCTTTCGAGGATCATTTCCCAGGCCACAGGGCGCGTCATCATCGCCTCTTTCGCATCGCACATCCATCGGATGCAACAAATTTGCGATGCGGCGGTTGCAAATGGCCGCAAAGTGGTGGTGACCGGGCGATCCATGGTTCAAAACACCGATATCGCACGACGTCTGGGATACCTCAACGTCAGCGACACGAACATCATCGACGCCTACGATCTGAAGAGCATGCCCGCCGAGCGGGTTGTCATCATGTGCACCGGCTCGCAGGGCGAACCCCTTTCCGCCCTTGCCCGCATCGCGAACGGCGAGCACCGAACCATTACCATGGAAGAGGGCGACACGGTCATCATTTCCGCCACGCCCGTCCCCGGCAACGAGAAAGCCGTGACACGCGTTATAAACTCGCTCGCCAAAATCGGTGCAGACGTGTATGACAAGAAGCGCGCCATGGTTCATGTGTCGGGCCATGCCGGAGCTGAAGAGCTGAAGTTGGTGCTGTCCATCGTGCAGCCAAAGGCCTTCATGCCCGTGCACGGCGAGGCGACGCATCTCCGTGCGCACGCAAAGCTCGCCGAAGCGACAGGCGTGCCCCCTCAAAATGTATTTATCTGCGAAAACGGTGAAAGCCTTGAGCTTTCCAGCAAAGGTGTCCGGCGCGGAGAGACGGTGCAGAGCGGCATCGTCTTCGTGGACGGCCTGTCGGTGGGCGACACCTCGCAGGGAGTGCTCGACGAGCGGAGTGCACTCGGATCCCAGGGATTCGCCTCGGTGGCAGCTGCCATATCCCCGAAGCAGAAGGACGTCGTCGGCGCGGTGCAGATAGAGATGCATGGCATCACGGGAGGCGACGATGACTATCTCGTGCGCGAGGCCCAAGGCACGGTGAAGAATGCACTCAAGAAGGCCGTTGGAAAGGGAGTGCCCCAGAAGGATCTGAAGAAGTCCTGCCGCGACGCACTTCTGTCGCTGCTCTGGGAGCGCACGAAAACACGCCCGATGGTCGTGGTGAACTTGCTGGAGGTTTAAGCTATAATACCTGCAATGCATGCTTGAGATTGCAGAACAGGCTCGCCTCGGTCGAAGGTGTCGAGCCTGTTCATGCAAATCCCGAGCAGGCTCGACACGCCATATGAGACAAACGCATCAGAAACGCAGCAAAAGGAGCGGGGTCGTGGCCCGACAGTCAGCATCCACAAAGACGCCGAAGCGGCAAACATCGCCCAAGCCGAAAGGCAGAGCGGCGTCGCCCGCTGAAAAGAGCGCAAAGAAGAATGGCGCACGTGGAGCGCTTCCCGAAGAGCCTCGCATCATTGATGAGCGCGCCCGCCGCGACATCATCGGCGTCATGTTCGCCGTGCTCGCCGTGGCGCTTTTGGTTGCTGCCGTCATGCCGACGAACGCCGTCGTCACCCTGTTCGTCTCGACCGCGCTCCACATGACGTTGGGAATCGGGGCGTATCTGCTGCCATTCCTTCTCTTGGCCATTGGCGTGAGCTTCCTGGTTCGCTTTGACCGCGAGCGGGTTCCTGCCCGCGTTTCCCTCGGTTTGGCCCTGGTGTTCATTGCCGTTCTTGCCTTGCTGGCCCTTTCGATGCCGCTTCCCGCCAGCGCCTCCGGCGCGCCGGAGGCGCTGTTCGATTCGGAACAGCTCGTGGCGCGGGGCGGATATGTTGGAGCGGGCATCGCATGGGTCGGGTTCACCTTGTTCGGGCAAGTCATCTCATGCATCATCATGGTCGGCGTCATAATCGCCGGGTTTGTGATCATAGGCTTTTCCCTCTCTCGACTCATCGAGCGCGTGCAGGATGCCCGCATCGCCCACGCGGAGGAAGAGGAAGGGACGGATGCGACGGCCGCCCCTCCCTTCGCCCGCATGAAACGGGCCTCCGCTGGATTCATACCGCACGTGCCCGCCATGGACGACGCGGTTACCGTCGCCTTGCCGCACGCCGACGAAACGAAATCTGCAAAGGCAAGAAGAAGCCGTCCCCATCGCTCTTCGGAGTCTCTTCCGACACGGGCTATTGAGGCAAAGGATGCGCGGCAGGCTTCCGATTCGGTCGAAGCGCAGCCAATGACGCGAAAGCTTGGTCGCAAGCAGGGGGCGGAGCCGAAAGAAGCTCGCGCCACAGCGACCGCAACCCCCCTTGCGGCGCCGCAACCGCTCGACGGGTTTGCCTTGCCTCCGATGAGCCTTCTCTCGACATCGAGAGGAACAGGCAAAGGCCAGGCGCCTGACACCGAATTGAAGGAGACCGGTGCTTGCCTGCAGGAGACGCTTGAAGACTTCAACATCATGGCGGAAGTGGTTGGCTGGGTTGCGGGTCCCACCGTCACGCTGTTCAAGGTCGATCTGCCTGCCGGAGTGAGAGTGAGCCGCATCACGGCCCTCGAGGCCGACATCGCGCTTGCGCTCGCCGCGCCGGGCGTCCGTATCTTCGCCCCCATCCCCGGCACCAACTATGTGGGCATCGAGGTTCCCAATCGCACGCGCCAAACCGTGTTGCTGGGCGATGTGCTCAAGCAAGCTTCGCCTGGCCCTCTGCAAATTGCAATCGGAAAGGACGTCGAAGGCCGGTCCATCGTCTCGGATCTGGCCAAGATGCCTCATCTGCTCATTGGCGGCACGACCGGATCGGGCAAGTCGGTCTCCATCAACGCCATGATCATGTCAATACTCATGCGCGCCACGCCTTCGGAAGTGCGCTTTATCATGATCGACCCCAAGCGTGTCGAGTTCACCCCTTACAACGGCATACCTCATCTCTACGTGCCCGTTGTGACCGAGGCCCGCGAGGCTGCCAGCGCACTTTCGTGGGGAGTGGCCGAGATGGAGCGCCGCCTCAAGGTGTTCAGCAAGGTCGGTGCCCGCAACATCGGACAATACAACGCCAAGGTGCAGGCAGGCAAGCTCGAGGACGAGGGGGCCGCGGAGCTTCCCTATATCGTCATCATCATTGACGAGCTTGCCGATCTCATGATGAATGTCGGCAAGGAGGTCGAGTTTTCCATCAGCCGCATTGCGCAGCTGGCCCGTGCAGCCGGCATCCACCTCATCGTGGCGACACAACGTCCCTCCACCAATGTCGTGACGGGCCTCATCAAGGCCAACATCACGAACCGCATCGCCTTCAATGTCGCCTCCGGCATCGATTCCCGCGTCGTTCTTGACACTCCGGGCGCAGAGCGGCTCATCGGTTTGGGCGATCTTTTGTTGAGCAAGCCGGAGTTCGCCAAGCCTCAACGCATCCAGGGGTGCTATGTGTCCGAGGACGAGATCAACGACGTCGTCGAGATGCTCAAGGCCCAGGGAGAGCCCGAATATCATTCAGAAATATTGCAGACGAATCTCATCACGCTCGGCGCTTCTCAACCCGACGGCAGCGGGGGAACCGCCTCATCGGACGACCCCCTCATTTGGGAAGCGGCCGACATCGTCGTCTCAAGCGGGCTTGGATCCACCTCCAACATCCAACGACGCCTCAAAGTGGGCTATTCACGAGCTGGGCGTATAATGGACATGCTTGAGGAAAAGGGTGTCGTGGGACCCCCGAACGGCAGCAAGCCCCGCGAGGTTCTTGTCGACACCATGGAGCTGGAAACGTTGAAGGCATTCGAGACCCATGACGCCGCAGGCGGCATCTCGGGCACGGAGGAGTGACGACGTGGCACAGATGACATTCGGAACGGTGTTGCGGGAAGCTCGCGAACGCAAAGGCTACGATCTGCCGACGGCCGCGCGCCGTTTGCGCATCCGGCCGGACATTTTACGTGCGATCGAGGAAGACGACTTCTCGCGCATGCCGCCGCGCGGCTATACGCGTAACATGGTGAACGCCTACGCACGTCTGCTGGGACTCAATCCGACCGAAGTCACGCGCATGTACCTGGACGAGGCCTATGCCTACCAGGTTGGCCGAGCCCGCAATGAGGCAGAGCCGTCGCCGTTTGACCTGGGTGCTTCCTCGCGGACAAAGCGGCAACGCGAACGGCCAGCGGCGCAGGCCGAACGCCTTCCCCGACAAAACGCGTTCGGACGCACGCTCTATGATGACCGCACGGAGTATGGCCGTGATGGGGGAGCGGGGAAGCGGGCGACGGAGGAGCGCACTCATCCCAGCCGCCACGCTGCACTTCCGAACGCGCAGTACACAAACTTTTATGCCGGTCCAAAAGCCCCAGGAGCAGTGAAATCGAGGCTTCCCTTCATCATTGCCGGAGCAGCGATCCTCGTTCTGCTTATCATCGTTCTGGTTTTGGTTTTTGGTAACAAGGATTCATCGGCAGAAGAAGATGTCCCCTCCGTTCCCATCACCGGCCTCAACGACACCACCCAAGAGCAGGGTGCGGAAAGCAGCGGAGACGAGAACGCCCAGCAGGATGCCGCCACGACCGAGACAGCGCCGACGAAGGCCGTGCTTTCCTACACGATCGCTTCAGGAGCGGCACCCTACCTAGAGCTGTACGAGAACGGAGCAAGCACACCCTCGGTGGCAGAAACCATGGCGGGGCCCGTGACCGAATCCGTTGATGTGACAGGAACGCTGAGAATCGACACGCCACAACCCGATTCGGTCGTGGTCCAGGTCGATGGACAAACGGTTGAACTCGTCGACGACGATGGCGACAGCGTGTACAGCTATACCGTCGACTTCCCGGCCATCCTCGAGCAGTGGAATGCCGCTCATTCAAACACCAGCTCGTCGGACGCGTCGAGCGGCCAGACGACCACCTAAATCCTTCTCGCGGCCTCGCACAACCTTGAGAAGCACTATCCGACGGGAAGGATTGCTTTCTGCGGAAAGTCTCCTTCCTCAGCTGTGTATCCCCCGTCAAAGTTGCCTTTCCGCTGCGAAAATGAGGTATGCTGGACAGAAACGCTCTTTGAGGAAAGGATGGGCCATGGCAAAGGAATCAAGCTTCGACGTCGTGTCTACCGTTGACATGCAGGAGGTCGACAACGCCTACCAACAGGCCAAAAAGGAACTTGCTCAGCGCTATGACTTGAAAGACTCTGGAGCGGAAATTTCCCTCGATAAGGCAAACAGGAGCATCACGGTGTCGGCGCCTGCCGATTTCGTGGCCCGCCAGGTGGTGGATATCATAGGATCGAAACTGGTGAAGCGAGGCATAGACCTGACGGCCGTGAAGTGGGATGCCCCGCAGGCAGCCGCGGGCCAAAGCGTCCGTCAGACGGCTTCGATCATCGACGGCATTGACAAGGAAGCTGCCGGCAGGATAAACAAAGACCTCAAAGCGACCAAGCTCAAGATCAAGGTCCAGATCGAAGGGGACAAGCTGCGGGTGAGCTCCACCTCGCGCGACGTCCTTCAGGAGGCCATCGCCTTTCTCAAAGAGAAAGACTACGGCCAGCCTCTCCAGTACGTCAACTACCGCTGAGAAGAACAGATGACAACGACCCAAAAGACTGATGGTCCTCAATCAACCGCAGAATCGGCCATGGCAGCCAAACGACCAGGTATCGCATTCGTGACGATGGGGTGCGCCAAGAATGAGGCCGACACCATGCATATGGGCGCGCGCCTTTCCGCCGCCGGCTTCGACCTCCTCGACGATCCGGCCGAAGCCGATGCCGTCGTCGTGAACACCTGCTCGTTCATTCGCGCCGCAACGGAAGAGAGTCTCGAGGCCATCTTCGATGTGGCACAGCTGCCAAAGGTTGCAGCGGGCGACGCCAAGCTTATCGTGGCCGGCTGCATGCCGGCACGATACGGCGACGATCTTGCCCAGGAGCTTACGGAGGCACGTGCATTCATTCCCTGTTCACGTGAGGACGACATCGTCTCCGTGCTCGCCTCAGTGCTTGAGGTGGAGGTCGCAGCGACTGAATCCACCGCTGAAACAGCACCGATTTCCGCTTATGTCAAGATTTCGGACGGTTGTGACCGCTTTTGCTCATTTTGCACGATTCCCCTCATCCGGGGGCGCTATCATAGCTTCTCCCTTGAAGACATCCGCTCAGAAGTCTCATCTCTCGTCTCTGGCGGAACCCGGGAGATCGTGCTCATCGCTCAAGACACGGGAAGATGGGGCACCGATTTCGACGAGCCGTCGAGCCTCGCCCGCCTTGTCGCCACGCTTGCTGCCGAATTTAGGGATACGTGGTTCAGGGTCATGTATTTGCAACCTGAAGGCGTGACCGACGAGTACCTTTCCGCCGTGGCCGACAACGAGAACGTGTGCAGCTATTTTGACATTCCCCTCCAGCACGTCGATGCCACGCTTTTACGCTCCATGAACCGCTCCGGTTCCCGCGAATCCTTTGATGCGCTTGTCCAACGCATCCGCACCGCCGTGCCGGATGCGACGCTGCGCACGACGCTCATTGCCGGCTTCCCGGGCGAGACGGATAGTCAGTTTGAAGCGCTGTGCGCGTTCGTCGAGGATTCGGACTTTGACTATATCGGCGTCTTCGCCTATTCGCGAGAAGAGGGAACGCGTGCGTTCAACTTTCCCGACCAGGTCGAGGAAGATGAGAAATCCTATCGCGCACAACATTTGCGCGACGTGGCCGATGCGGTCTGCGTCCCTCATATTGCGGCACGCGTCGGACGCGAGTTCGACGTACTGGTGGAAGGCGTCGAGGAGGACGGCCATCTGTTCGGGCGCACGATGGCTCAAGCGCCGGACACCGATGGGGTCACCTATCTCGATTCGGGAAAAATTGGGCACGTCAAAAAAGTCGTCATCGAAGACACGTTGCTGTATGAAATGGAAGGGGCCTGAGGAGCGCATGGAGAATGAGTCCGTTCACGAGAAGCTGTGGACGCCGGCAAACGTCGTGACGCTGCTTCGCATCTGCCTCATCCCGGTGTTCGTCTTGGCAATGATCAGCCCTTGGCCGGCATATTTTCCCGCATGGCATGATGCTGAGCTCTGGAAACCTTGGATAGCTGCGGGAATCTTCATCCTGCTCGCTGCGACTGACGGACTCGATGGCTACCTTGCGCGCAGCCGCGGAGAAGTGACGAACTTCGGAAAGTTCATGGACCCCCTTGCCGACAAGATACTTGTGGCGGCCGCCTTGCTCGCACTCATAGAGCTGGGCGTCTTGCCGTCATGGGTCGCTCTCATCATCCTGGCACGCGAATTCATCGTTTCAGGCATCCGCATGGTGGCAGCCAGCCAAGGCGTCGTCATAGCCGCCAGCTGGTACGGCAAAGCAAAGACCGTGTCTCAGATTGTTGCCATCGTGCTGTTCATCGTGAAGGATGGCATTGTCGCCGTCGATCCGACAGGAGCGCTTCAAAATCCGTTTTACCTGGCATCATGGCTCGTCATGATCGTCGCTTTGATTCTCACGATCATTTCCATGCTCGATTATTTTGCCCAGGCACGCGAAATGCTCAATTTCTCTCCATCGGGAAGACGTGCGCAAAGCCGCGAGAGGCGGGAATCGAATCCCGCCGCCAGCGAAACCGTGCGTACGGGCACCGGTGGAAAGCGACAAGCTCCACCGGATGTCCTTGCGCACGAAAGCCTTCCAGCGCTTGACACGCTTGCGAGCTCGGTGCTTGATGCGGCGCGGCGGGCAGGAAAGACCGTCGGCACAGCCGAAAGCCTGACCGGAGGATTGATCGCCTCGACGCTCACGGACATCCCCGGCAGTTCCGACACCGTCCGTGGCGGCGTGGTGAGCTACGCGAATGGGGTGAAAGAAGGGATTTTGGGCGTCACGCCCCAGGTGCTCTCACGCCATGGCGCCGTGAGCGAAGAGACGGCCCGGGGCATGGCCGAGGGCGCGCGACGCGCTTTGCACGCGGACGTTGCCGTGTCTGCAACGGGCATTGCTGGGCCTGGCGGCGCGGAGCCGGATAAGCCGGTGGGAACGGTTTGGATCGGGCTCTCCGACGGAACAACGACTTGTGCACAGTGCCATCATTTTCAGGGCGATCGCGCACAGGTTCGCCTTCTGACCGTAAGGGCAAGTCTTTTGCTCCTCAAGGAGAACCTGGAGGAGCAGCAGTCCCTCTAGGAGCAACGACAGCTCCAGCCCAAACCAGAAAGAAAGCGACAAGCCCCTTCCCGCATGCCGCTTTCCTCGCCGTGTCGGATGGATGCATGGCCTTGGGTGGAATAAGGGCAGAAAGGGAAGTGCGACGTGCTGGATTCCTGCAAGGTTTTTGATAGGATCACGGAGTATACTTTCCTCTATCGGTTTCATCGAAATGTCTTGACATCCAAACATTTGTACGCATAATGAATAGGGTCATGCCAGCCGTGAAGGGGCAGGAAGAGAAGGACTATGAACGACGAGAAAACAAAGATGCTCAAACTGACAACCGACCAGATCGAGTCGAAGTTCGGTCAGGGATCCATCATGAAACTCGGAGAAGACGGCAAGGACCTCAACCTTGGCGTCATTCCAACGGGCGCACTGCCGCTGGATGCGGCGCTTGGCATCGGAGGGGTACCCCGTGGACGCATCGTCGAGGTCTACGGCCCCGAATCGAGCGGGAAGACGACGCTCGCCCTTCAGATTCTTGCCGAAGCCCAGGCAGCTGGGGGCATCGTTGCGTTCATCGATGCCGAACATGCGCTCGACCCCGTGTATGCCGCCCGGCTCGGCGTCGACATCGACGAAGTGCTCATCTCCCAGCCTGACACGGGAGAGCAAGGCCTCGAAATATGCGACATGCTGGTTCGCTCCGGCGCGATCGACTGCATCGTCATAGACTCGGTTGCCGCCCTTGTTCCCCGCGCCGAAATAGAGGGGGAGATTGGGGACACGACGGTCGGACTGCAGGCACGGCTCATGTCGCAAGCGCTGAGAAAACTTGCCGGATCCCTTTCGAAGTCCAATACAACGTGCATCTTCATCAACCAGTTGCGCGAAAAGATTGGCGTCATGTTCGGTAATCCCGAAACCACGACAGGCGGCCGTGCGCTTAAATTCTTTGCCAGCGTGCGCATTGACATTCGCCGCATTGACTCCATCAAGAAGGATGGAGAGATCATCGGCAACCGCGTGCGTGCGAAGGTGGTCAAGAACAAGGTTGCTCCGCCTTTCCGCCAAGCAGAGTTTGACCTGATGTATGGCGAAGGCATCTCGCGTGAAGGTTGCATCATCGACATGGCCGTCGAGGGGGGAGTCGCTCGCAAGAGCGGAGCCTGGTATACCTACGGAGACGAACGGCTTGGCCAGGGCCGGGAGGCGGCAAAACAGACGCTTCGCGAGAATCCCGACCTTCGTGAAGAGATCGAAGCGAAGGTTCGCGAGGCATTTGACATTCCCCATGTCACGCGCTCGTCCGAAGAGGCCGACGTCCTCACTCCCGCAGCCAAGCCCACAAAGAAGAAGTGATCGAGATTGACCAGGGGTACGGACGACACGTTGACCCAGTTGAGGGCTCGTATAGCCTCAATGGAGCGCAACCATGCCCCGAACGCGTCTTCTTGCGACAGCTCCTCTGAAAACTGCCGCAAGAAGAAAGCCGGCAGCCACGAAGACGATTGCGGCGATCTCCCTGCTGCCGGGCCAGCTCAAACGGATGGGGCCGAAAGCGCTTTTTGCAAGATTCGCCGTCTTTCGCTCATGCGGGAGCAGGCGAGTGCTGCTTTGCAAAATCGTCTTATACGGGAAGGATTTTCTGAAGAGGATGTTGCCGAGGCAATCGACCGTGCTCTTCGTTGCGGCTTGGTGGATGATCTGAGATTCGCTGAAGTGCTCATGAGAAGCCGAGTGGCGGCAGGACGTGGGCGACAAGGCATAGAAGCAGAGCTGTCACGCCTCGGCATCGAGCCCTCCGATGTGCCAGGATGGCCCGAGGAATTCGTCGGCGATGACGATGCTGAGATATCCCGCGCCATCGCCGTGCTCGACAAGAAGCCGCCGCGGGCAAAGAGTCTCCGCGACGCAGCCTATCGCCGCCTTGTCCAAAAGGGATTTTCTTCAGCCTCCTCGTCATCTGCCGCCCGTCTCTGGATCGAGGGCAGGGAAGGCCATACCGAGAATCAGCAGCCCTCCCGTTTTCCGCAGTTTTTCTGATAGGGCTTCACCAAAGGGACGATAAGCCCTATCATATGGTATAGCTTGAGTGATACGTGCCTGATAGTGGGTGCTTTTTATAGACAATCCTATACAACTTCCCCGTATCGTGTGCGTTCGCTCATGTCCGGTGCAAGACCGGCATCATTTTGAACATACCATGCACCATTGAAATGCTTGTATTGGAGCAGAAAACGAAAGGGGGAGTATATGCCTGAGTTCATCTGGTTGCTCATCGGAGCCGTCATCGGCATCGCCGTCGGCTTTGTTGCCACGCGCTTCTTGATCAACGAGTCCACAAAACGTGCTGCGCAAGAGGCCGAAACCGTCATTGCTGACGCAAAGAGGCAGGCCGAGACCTTACGCCGCGAGGCAGTCGTCGAGGCAAAGGACGAAGCGCTGAAGCTCAAGCAGGAAGCCCAAGCCGAAAACAAAGAACGAATGAAAGAGGTTCGCGCTGCGGAAAGCCGCATATCCCAACGAGAGGAATCGCTTGACCGACGCGTCGAGGCGCTCGACACGCGGGAGCACCAGATATCCTCCCTTCAAGGTCAGCTTGACCGCCGCGAACGCGACCTGGACACAACGGAAAAGGACATTGGATACCGGCTGGAAAGGGTCGCCGGCATGACATCCGATGAGGCAAAGAAAGAATTGCTCGACACGCTGAAGGATGAAGTTGTGCATGAATCCGCAGCTGTCATCCGGGATGCGGAGACCCGCACCAAGGCCGAAGCGGACAAGAAGTCACGCGAGATACTCAGCTTGGCCATCCAGCGCGTGGCGGCTGACCACTCTGCCGAGAGCACCGTTTCCACCATACATATCCCCTCCGACGACCTCAAGGGACGCATCATCGGTCGCGAGGGGCGCAACATACGCTCATTCGAGCAGCTCACCGGGACCAATCTCATAATCGACGATACGCCCGAGTGCGTGACCATCTCATGCTTTGACCCCGTGCGCCGAGAGATCGGTCGTGTCACGATGGAAAACCTGATTGCCGATGGGCGCATTCACCCTGCGCGCATCGAAGAGATGTTTGGAAAAGCGAAAGTCTATGTGAATCAACGAGTGCAAGAAGCGGGCGACCAGGCCGCATTCGACACGGGTATCCATGATCTGCATCCCGAGCTCGTCAAGACGCTTGGAAGGCTTCGCTACCGCACCTCATATGGGCAGAATGTGCTCAATCACTCCTTGGAGGTTGCCTACCTCTCCGGGGTGATGGCATCTGAGCTGGGACTTGATCCCGTTCCAGCAAAGCGCGCTGGCCTTCTCCATGATCTCGGCAAGGCTGTCGACCATGAAATCGAAGGCAGCCACGCCGTTATCGGTGCCGACCTCGCCCGCCGCTTTGGGGAACGACCTGAAATTGTCCACGCCATCGAGGCCCACCACAACGATGTCGATCCGAACAGCGTGCTCGATGTGCTTATTCAGGCGGCTGATGCCGTTTCCGCCGCTCGTCCTGGGGCTCGCAAGGAGACGCTGGATGCCTACGTGAAACGCCTCGAAAAACTTGAGGAGATCGCAAATTCCTACAAGGGCGTTGAACGGACCTACGCCATTCAGGCTGGACGCGAAGTGCGGGTGATGGTGGAACCTGAGGTGGTCGACGAAGCCGCCACCACCGTGCTTGCACATGACATCGCGCATCGAATTGAAAGCGAGATGCAGTATCCGGGCCAAGTGAAGGTTGTGGTCATTCGCGAGAGCCGCGCCGTCGGCATTGCAAAATAACATGGCCGACGAATCGCTTTCAGCATTCGTCGAGTCAGTATGCGGCGATAGCCACCTCCGAGTCGAAGACGATCTCGGAGGTGGCTTTGTCCGTCTCAAGATATCCGAAGCTGAGCGGCGTCAGGCAGCCCATGACATCCGCTCGACGGAAGATATTGTCATCGAGATGCTTCGCAACGCCCGAGACGCCCACGCAAGAAGCATCTTTCTTGCGACCGGACGAGAGGGAGACGTTCGACGTCTCACCGTCCTGGATGACGGCGACGGCGTGCCTCCGTCCATGCATGAGCGGGTGTTCGAACCGCGTGTCACCTCCAAGCTCGATACCGCCCATATCGACAAATGGGGCGTTCACGGACGTGGCATGGCGCTGTATTCCATATCGGCGAACGCTTCTCAAGCCTGTATCGTCGCATCGGATGCCGGCATGGGAAGTTCCTTCCTTGTCCAAACGGATCTGAGGCGTCTGGGAGAAAAGGCCGACCAGTCCACTTTCCCCACCTGCGAGCGCACGGAAGCGGGAACCGTTGCAATCAAGGGACCGCGCAACATCCTTCGCACGTCATGTGAATTCGCCCTCGAGCACCGGCGGGACTGCACCGTCTATCTCGGCTCAGCAACCGACATCGCCGCCACGCTCCGTGATTTCGGCAACACGACCCTTTCGAGGGCTGCCCGAACCTTCTGTTCCGATCACCTGCTTCTTCCTGTATGCAAACGACTCTGCACCGCGGCTGATCCCGGACAGTTCGCTCAGATTGCCGCAAGTCTTGGATTGGATATTTCCGAGCGGTCGGCACGCCGGATCATGGACGACAGCATTGCACCCGTCTCTCCGCTCCTCGATCGTCTCCGCATCGGGGAAACTCCAAGCAAAACCCCTCGACACCCTCATCGCGCACAGGGAAGATCGAGCGATGCGCGGAGCTTGAAAGTCGATCGCGCCGATCTCGATTCGTTTGCCGACAGCGTTGCGGATGCCTACCGCTCGCTGGCACGTGACTATTTCCTTGAGCCGGATGTAAAGCCTGACATCAGCGTTGACAAAAATCAAATCCGCATCACCATACCGGTGGAAAAGCTCAGATAGAGAAGGCATCCCCGTCTTCGGCACACGGTTCCCGCTGAAACGGGCACGCGATGCCGTCCGTGACAAGTTGGAGAGAATGCGCAGGTTGCACGCCATACCATTAATGGATAGAATAGCAATCATCGTGTAAATTGTGCAAAGATTGCACCATGGCATATTGAACGGAACCGAACGCACGCTAGACGGACCAGAACGTAGAAGGATATGCATGTGTCTACCCTATCGGAACAGAAGCCTCACGTCGGCTGCCTGAAGGTTTCATCGAAATCGTCTCCTGCCTCCGTCGCCGGAGCCATTGCCGGCATGGTCAAGGATGGCGTCGGCGTTGAGATGCAGGCGGTTGGGGCTGGAGCCGTCAACCAAGCGGTCAAAGCCATCGCCATATCGCGAGGCTTCCTTTCTCCCATTGGCATTGAGATCGCCTGCATTCCTTCTTTCACCGACATCGTCATTGATGGCGAATATCGTACCGCGATACGTTTCACGGTTGAGTCTCGCTTCATCCATGGCACGGTCCAGGCCGCACCCGAAGAGACGGCAGCTGCTGGCTCCACGCCAACCGACTGAGGAGCCCTCTGTATATGCATACCACGTTCATGGACTCAACGTTCTGCATCCGCACGTTTGGATGCCAGATGAACAAGCACGACTCAGAACGCATTTCAGGAATGCTTGAAGGCTTGGGATCTCTTCCTGTCGATACGATAGAAGCGGCTGACATTGTGGTTTTCATGACCTGTTGCGTTCGCGAAGCGGCCGACACGCGTCTTTACGGTCAAATAGCCTCTCTCAAAAATATCCCACCCCGCAAAGATGCGGCGTTCAATAAGCGTATTGTCGCTGTTGGCGGCTGTATTGGACAGCGAGACGGACAGAAGCTCGTCGAGGACCTTCCGCATCTCGACGTGGTGTTCGGAACCCACAATCTCGGTTCTCTCCCACGACTGATCGACGCAGCCATCGAGGACGGCGGCCATCGAGTCGAGATTCTCGATGCCTCCTCGTCTTTTCCCACCGATTTGCCGACCGCGCGCGAGCATGAATGGGCGGCATGGCTGCCCATCACCATCGGATGCAACAATTTCTGCTCATTCTGCATCGTGCCCTTTGTAAGAGGCCGCGAGAAGTCGCGTGCCCTTGAAGACATCGTCGCCGAAGCAGAGGGGTACGTGGCCGGAGGCGTCAAGGAAATTACCCTGCTCGGTCAAAACGTGAATTCATACGGACGCGACCTCTATGGTTCGCCCCGCTTTGCCGACGTTCTCTCCGCGCTCGACGAGACGGGCATCGAGCGACTACGGTTCGCAACCAGCCATCCCAAAGACCTCACCGATGAGGTGATTGGAAAATTTGGATCGCTGCGGTCGCTCATGCCCTCATTGCATTTGCCGGTTCAATCGGGATCCGATGCCGTTTTGGCTGCCATGAACCGCCGATACACGCGCGAACATTATCTAAAGCTCGTGAAGAAAGTTCGGGACGCCTGCCCTGACATTGCGCTTTCCACCGATGTCATCGTCGGCTTTCCCGGAGAAGAGGCGAAGGATTTCGAAGACACCTATCGCCTCGTCGATGAGGTGGGCTATCATCAGGTTTTCACGTTCATCTACTCCAAACGGGAGGGAACTCCAGCAGCGACGCTGGACAACAAGACTTCACCTGAGACCATTCAACGTCGCTTCGACCGCTTGGTTGGCCTTGTCCAGGATCGAGCCTATCAAGTGAACCAGCGGGATCTCGGCAGCATCGTCGATGTGCTTGTCGAGGGTCCGTCAAAGCGCAATCCCCTCATGATAAGCGGCAAAAGCCCCAAGGGTCAAACGGTGCATGCCGCCACGCCCGCAGGCGTCACCCCCCATGATCTTGCCGGCACGATTCTTCCCGTGCGCATAGAAGAAGCGAAAACTTGGTATTTGTCAGGGTCGATGGTCGAACATGCCCCTTGTGCGGACGAAGCGGGAGGGCTTTCGTCCCATGGAGGCTGACACATATCCAAGGGCGGAGGCAGAGGCCGGCGATGGTGCGGCTTTCGCGCCGATCATTTGCGTCGTCGGGCCAACGGCGACGGGGAAAAGCGAGCTTGCTCAGAAAATCGCGCAGTCCGTCGATGGGGAAGTGGTAAGCGCGGATTCCATGCAAATCTACCGCGGCATGGACATCGGCACGGGCAAGGTGGCTCCTTCCGAGCGTCTGGTTCCCCATCATGGACTCGATCTCGTCGATCCAGGTGAGCCATTCTCTGCCGCTCTGTTTCAGACATATGCACGAGAGTGCTTTCGGGACATTTCGGCCCGGGCAAAGCGAACCGTCTTGGCGGGAGGCACGGGCTTCTACGTACGCGCCGCTATCGACGGGTACACCTTCCCCCGGGGCTCGCAAACCGACAATCCCATCCGTGAACACTACAGTAGCCTTGCACAAGAGCAGGGGGCGGATGCCTTTTGGAAGCTCCTTCAATCCCGCGATGCCGCCAGTGCGGCCCTCCTGCCGCCTCGGGACGTCAAGCGCGTGGTGCGGGCATTCGAATTGCTGGAGAGCGGAACAACCTATGCGGAGCAGAGGGCGAAGCTTGCGAGCATTCCTCAAGTCGTTCCAGCATGCCTCATCGGCCTTGAAGTCAATCCCGACATCCTCGCCGATCGCATTGACGCGCGCGTTGATGCGATGGTCGAAGCCGGCCTTGTGAATGAAGTTAAATATTTGTTGCAAGCGGGCTTCCGTCAAGGGATCACCGCTCCGCAAGCGATAGGATACAAAGAGATCGTTGCAGTCCTTGACGAGGGCGGACCCTTGGCGGAAGCCGTGGCGAACATAAAACAGGCAACGCGACGCTATGCGAAGCGACAGCGAACCTGGTTTCGAAAAGACAAGCGCATCACATGGCTTTGCGCAGATTCGCAGGATATGGACAAGCTTACGGAACAGGCGCTTCGCGTCATTGCTACAATTGAGACCGAAAGACGATAGAAGAAAGTGCAGGGCAGTGCCATGAAACTGGATTTTGCCAAGCTGCAGGGCTGCGGAAACGATTTTGTCTTCGTCGATGATTTTTCTCGCGAACGGGAGCTGACTGCAGAACAGGTCACGTCATTATGCGATCGCCACTTTGGCATTGGCGCGGACGGCGTCATTCTCGTCCGGGCCTCGGATGATCCCAAGTGTGCCGCCTACATGCACTACATCAATTCAGACGGCACGCTTTCGGAAATGTGCGGCAATGGCGTGAGATGCTTTGCCAAGTACCTCGTCGACAGAGGCTTTGTGCCTGCCTCCGACGGACATCTCACGGCGGACACCCTCGCGGGCCCCAAGCCCATCAGCTTCGACACGAACGCCGACGACAAGCTGACCTACGCAACGGTCGACATGGGCCAGCCAGTGCTTGACCCTGACGCAATTCCGGTCGCCTCCGCCATAGATGCCACAAGCCCTCAGGGGATTCCGTTCGTGAAGGACCTGACCATCGCTTCTCCATGGGGGGATTTTTCCTTCACTTGCGTATCGATGGGCAATCCTCACGCAGTCTGCTTCGTCGATGATTGGGAAGACCTGCCTGACAACGCCTTCTGCAATGCATCCGACAAGAGGATGAGCACCTTTGACGTCGAGTCTGTCGGAGCATTCTTTGAATCCCATGAGGCCTTCCCCGCAAAGGCGAACATCGAATTTGCCGAGGTGGGCAATGACTCTATTTCCATGCGCGTGTTTGAGCGCGGCTGCGGAGAGACCCTTGCCTGCGGCACCGGAGCCTGCGCAACAGGCGTGGCTGCAGCCCTCACTGACCGATCGGGCCGCAAAAACGATGTGATGCTGCGGGGAGGCACCCTCAGCATCTCATGGGAAGACAACGACCATGTCATGATGACCGGGCCAGCCGAGGAAAGCTTTCAAGGCACGGTGGAAATCTAGAAAGAATCGAAAGGATGCACTACGTGAAAACCGCTGAATGTCTCAATCATATGGCTCCCTATCTTTTTGCCCAGATCGATGCCAAACGCGATGCCCTCAAGGCTCAGGGCATTGACGTCATCTCCTTAGGCATAGGCGATCCGGACATGCCGACACCGGCGCACATCGTCGATGCCATGGCAGACGCAATACGCAAGCCAGAAAACCATCAGTATCCCGACTATGCCGGATCCTTGGCGTTCCGCAAGGCTGCGGCACAATGGACGGACGCCCGCTTCGGCGTCAAAGTGAATCCCGAACGAGAAGTCCTTGCCCTGATTGGCAGCAAGGAGGGTATCGCGCATCTTCATATGGCATTCGTCAATCCCGGCGATTACGTGCTCGCCCCTTCCATTGGATATCCGGTATATTCCGGCGGTGCGACGCTCATGAGCGCAAATACCTATTTTATGCCGATGGAAGAGAAGAATGGCTTCTTGGCTGATTTCGATCACATTCCCGCCGACGTGCTCTCCAAGGCAAAAATCATGTTCCTGGGATATCCCAACAATCCAACTGGAGCTTGTGCAACCGAGGAATATTTCGACAAGGCCATTGCGTTTTGCCGCGAACATGACATCCTGCTCGCCCACGACAACGCATACTGTGACATCTGCTTTGACGGATACCGTGCACCGTCCATCCTCGAACGGCCCCACGCCAAGGAATGTTGCATTGAGTTTTTCAGCCTGTCAAAACTCTACAACATGACCGGTTGGCGCATTGCCTTCGCCGTCGGCAACGAGCAGGCCGTCCAAGCACTTGGAACCGTTAAGAACAATCTCGATTCCGGACAGTTTACCGCCATACAGGAAGCTGCCATCGCGGCCCTGACAGGCTCTCAGCAATGCGTTGAAGACATGTGTGAGCTCTACCAACGGAGACGCGACCTCATTGTCAATGCCCTCCGGGACATTGGAGTCGAGTGTAACGCCCCTTTGGCAACCATCTATATCTGGGCAAAGGTTCCCGAAGGCGAGACATCCGAATCATTCGCGACAAAACTCTTGGAGCAAGCACATGTCATCGTCACGCCCGGTTCAGGTTACGGACCCGATGGCGAAGGATTCATTCGCATTTCCCTCACGACTCCCGATGACAGGTTGCTGGAAGCCACACGACGCATCAAGGAAACGATGTAGATCTCGACGGAGAATGCGGAGGGTGATGCAAACGACCGGTCGTTCGCATCACCCTCCCTTGCTCTTCTTGTGAAACGAATTGCCTTGCGCGCTGCGGATTCCACCGCAATGGAGAAACCGACCTTCAGGGGAAATCGGTTTCTCCTCTTCCCGTAAACTGAAAGGATCTCATGTCCGACCTTTCTCAGCACTCTTCCGTCATCCAGCACGGCCCTTCCACGCAACTCGAAGAAAAACGCGAGCGCGCTGTTTTGGTTGGCGTCGAACGCCCCGGTTCATCATGGCCGATAGCCGCATCTCTGGAAGAGCTGGAACGCCTTGCCGACACGGCAGGCGCCGACAAGGCGGCGGTCGCGACCCAAAGGCTTGAAGCACCCAATCCGCGAACGTTCGTCGGCTCAGGCAAAGCGGAGGAAATCGCCGAGCTCGTTCGTGCACATGCAGCTGACCTTGTCATCTTCGATGACGAACTGACTCCTTCTCAGCAGGCAAACCTTGAGAAAATTATGGGAAAAGACACGAAGGTTATCGACCGCACCGCGCTCATTCTCGATATCTTTGCGCTCCATGCCACCAGCAAGGAGGGGCGCCTTCAGGTGCGGCTTGCCCAAAATGAGTATCTTTTGCCGAGGTTGCGCGGAATGTGGTCTCATTTGGCCTCCAACCGCATGGGAGGTGGTGTCGGATCGCGTTTTGGCGAGGGAGAAAGCCAGCTTGAGGTAGATCGTCGCATGGTGAGGAAACGAATTACCTCCATCAAACGCGAGTTGAAACATCTTGCCGCCGTGCGCGCCATCCAACGCGAAAGCCGTTATGAGAGCGGCATGTTCAAAGTTGCTTTTGCGGGCTACACAAACGCAGGGAAATCAAGTCTGCTCAATTGCCTGACAAAGGCGGATGTCTTGGCTTACGACAAGCTGTTTGCCACACTCGATTCCACAACTCGCAAGTACTGCCTTCCCGAAGGCCGTGAAATCACCCTTACCGACACTGTCGGCTTTATACAAAAGCTGCCGACCACTCTTGTCGAGGCATTCAAATCCACCCTTGACGAGATAAGCGGGGCGGACCTCATCCTGCATGTCGTGGATGCTTCATCGGAAGATCCGGTGGCCCATATCGTGGCTGTCGAAGATGTTCTTGGCCAGATCAATGCACAAGACATTAGACGCATTCTCGTATTCAACAAATGCGACCTGCTTGACAGCGAGGCTGCCACTGCACTGAAGTCACGCTATACTGACGCACAGTTCGTGTCGGCATCAACGGGGGAGGGAATAGCAAGCCTCGTCAGCCACATCGCCCGCGTCGCCGCCGCTCACGACACGCACCTCGATGTCATCATCCCGTACAGCAAAGGAGACTTGGTCTCCCTCGCGCACGAACGCTGTCATATCTTGTCAGAAGCCCATGAGGAGAAGGGGACCCATATCATCATGCTTGCCGCACCCTCATATGCCGGCCTTTTCAAACCCTACGAAACCTTAAAGAACGCTTCAAGTTGAGAGACGAGGGTTTCTGGCGCCCATGCTCCCGACCACTCCCATGCTGTCGTGAAATTCAGGCTCGGCCTTTTTTGTCAGGCCGACCTCACACCCTGACGTGACCGGGCCCAAAAAACACCTCACAGGCGACGGAAAACCGCGACGACCTTTCCCGCGATCGAACAGTCGGTTGTGATGATGGGATCCATGGACGAATTCTCAGGTTGAAGGCGGATATGGTCAGCTTCTCGGTAAAAGCGCTTAACCGTGGCGCCATCATCGATGAGAGCAACGACGATATCGCCGTTATCGGCAACGGGCTGCTCCTTGACAACCACGTAGTCGCCGTCATTGATGCCCGCTTCAATCATCGACTCACCGCGGACAGAAAGCAAAAAGGAAGGGGAATCACCCACGATGTCGGTGGGCAAGGACAGCGTGTCGGTAATGTTTTCCTCGGCAAGGATAGGGGAGCCTGCGGCGACATTTCCGACAAGCGGAACGGCGACAATCTTGCTGAAACTTGGCTGGAAGGAGTTGGAAGCCGGTGTGGATTCTTCCAGCGGATGCATGAGGGCGATAGAACGCGATTTGAGAGGATCGCGTTTGATGAGTCCCTTTTGCTCGAGCGCCTTCAGATGGACATGGACCGTGGAGGGGGAGGAGAGCCCAAGGCTTTGGCATACTTCGCGGACAGTTGGACCGTACCCCTTCTCTCGAATGCAATCCTCAATGCAGTCAAGCACTGCCTGCTGACGCTTCGTCACTTTTCCGGCCATGGTCGTCCTTTCGTCGTATCGAACAAATGTTTTAAAATATACTTGACGTGAACCTTTGTTCGGCTTATTATATACGCGAACAAAGGTTCTACGCAAGACCAGGAGGTCACAAAATGAAGAATTCCGAGGTGTGCTACCCAATCAGCGGATCATCCGCTCTTCACCCTGACCTCCATGATACGCCTTCCGGCCGTGAGAACATCATTGCTTTTCCGGGCATGGTGCCTTCAGACCAAAAGGAAGGAACCCTTGCTTCCCGCGGCTTCTACCAAAACCTATCCAAGGCATCAAAATTCTCGACCGTTTCCCTTGACAGGCTCAGAAATACCGAGATGGTGAGAAGCCTTCGCTACGGCAGCGCCCAGGGTGTGTCTTTCAATCGGATTTCGCGTTGGCAAGCGGTTGTGGCATGCGTTGTTTTCTGTGCCATGGCATTTGCGGCCCTCTTTCTCAAACTATAGCCCGAGTTCCGCCTTCGCACTCCTTTGGATAGGAGACTTCCTATCAAGGCAAGGCTTGCGCCATGGGTCGTAGCGGCGAAACGCAAATCAAAGACATTGGCAAAGCGGCATTTATTTCCAGAGAATTCTTTTAAAAATTGTACCCCCATATAGTGTGTGGTACAGTGTGAGAAAGGTAAACAAAGGAGATATATGCGCTGTACTTCCTGCGGTCACAATGAATCAAAAGTCGTCGATTCACGGCCGTCTGAAGACGGTGCAACAATACGGCGAAGACGAGAATGCCTCAAATGCGGGCATCGCTTTACCACCTATGAGCGTCTAGGAGACAATCCTCTTATTGTTGTGAAGGCAGATGGCTCGTCAGAAGTTTACGACAGGCAGAAATTCATGAGAGGGCTTCTCATCGCCTGCGCAAAACGCCCCATTTCGCCGGAGCAAATCAGCGCCCTCATTGACAGCATCGAAAACGAGCTTCGGACCTCTTCGAAAAACGAAATCAAGTCAAAGAGTCTCGGCGACATGGCCTTGGTGAGACTCGCAAAGCTCGATGACGTGGCCTATGTGCGCTTTGCAAGCGTCTACAAGGATTTTCAGAATATCGAAGAATTTGCAGCAGCGCTTGAAGAAATGCGATGATGCCCGTGCCCCCGCTTTCTGTACCTCTTCAAAAACTGGATGACGGCCTTCCTGTTCCGTCATATGCTTATGCAGGAGACGGCGGTGTCGATTTGCGTTCCGTCGGTCGTTTTGAACTCCCTCCCTTTGAGCGAGTTCTTGTACCCTGCGGCATTGCCATAGCCGTTCCTGAAGGACATGCGGGACTTGTCATTCCGCGAAGTGGATTGGCCATCAAGCACGGCATCACCTTGGTGAATGCACCCGGTTTGATTGATAGCAACTATCGTGGAGAGATCAAAGCCATCCTCATGAATCTCGATCCGAAGAAAACGTTTTCCATTGAACGGGGCGATCGCATTGCCCAACTGGTAATCATTCGTATTCCCAGCGTCTCGTTTATGCCCTGCGACGACTTGTCTCAGACGGATCGGGGAGAAGAAGGCTTTGGAAGCAGCGGCATTTCATCGCCTTTATGAAACAGCGCCCTGCTCAAAACGAAATAGCCATTCTAATGCCAAACGTGCACAGCGGCACCGGGAGAACAACTGAGCTTCTGCCATGGTCGTCATTTGATAGACTTAGAGTTACTCTAAGTCTATCAAATGATCAAACCGCATGATGCAAGGGAGTACCTATGAACCATACCTCTCTCGGAGATCCCGAAAGCTCCTTTCAATCCGGAAAAGACAGTTCGGCAGCTGAAACAGGTTACGGCATCGGCAAGGTTTCGGAAATTACCAGCATATCCGCATTCACGATTCGCTATTACGATAAATGCGGCTTTCTCCCGAATCTCAAGCGCGACCGCCGAGGGGTTCGCACCTTCTTCCTGTCTGATATGAGACAGCTTTATCTGGTCGAAGCCTTGCACAAAAGCGGTCTCTCAATTGAAGGCATCCAGTATTTCGTGCGTTTGCAAAAGCGAGGAGCAGCAACAAGCAGCGAGCGGCTTTCCATTCTCCGATCTCGGAAGAATGCGTTGGAATACCAGCGTGCCGAGCTTGACAACAGCTTGACTCATCTGAATGCAGCAGCTATGGATTTGGAAGACACGGAATCTTGAATCACCGCCTTCATGCTATAGTTATCTGATATTTACTCATAAGCAAGCGATTTCCATGAGTAACGAGTCAAAAGAGGCTAAGATGGCCCCTTAGAACGGCTCTCGTGGCCTTGTCTATATAATGCCTGTTCATAAGCCTGTTTTTATAGGAATGGAGCAAAAGATGACTGATGATAAAAATAGACTTCCAAAATCGCCCTTTTCACCCGCTTTTGTCAGGAGTGGAGACACTCCGCCTCCAGAGCCGCCGCATCGTTCGCCCGACCAGCAAACCCCTCAAGTACCGGGCGGCAAGCCATCGCCGAATCGACACGAGATCCATGATCTTCGTACCGCGCAAAATCTTATCATGGTTGGAAGCATAGCAGGACCGGTGTCCTTGTTTTTCGGCGGCGTTTTACTCAGCGGCGCAGGAGCGGTGTGCGCGTTCCTTGGCCTCCGCAAACTAAGCGCTCTGTCCAAGCGAGGGACCGATGTGAGCGCCTTTGCCTCACGGGTCAAAACATCCGCCATTATTGCTCTGGTCATATGCGGAATCGCGTTCGTCCTCAACGCGATCTCGTTTGCCATTATGTATCCCGTTGTTTTGGAGGCTCTGGAAACCGGCGACTACGGAAGCCTCATTCCAAACGCAGGCAGCGGAGACGCAAGCTCAGCGGGAACAAGTTCAACCTGGGGATGACGCCGAGCACGCCACGGAGCTCCGTCGAGCCTCAGCGGTGCCAAGCTATCCTCGCACCCCTCTCGCCTCATATTGATTTATTGATAATATATGTACTGAAAAAATAATGATGAGCAGGCATTACACTAGTAAAGTATGGGTAGAAAGATTATGGAAACTAAAGTATATTGATCAGGTTATAGCTTTGAACGCTCCATGAGAAAGGAGCGGACGAGATTCACATGTGCCGAGACATACGGCACAAAATCAGGCTTGAACTCGACAAGAAACGACATGAGCACCGCAAAATTGTCTATCTGCATTTCGTTGATGAGGGAGTACACGTCGCTGAAATCGACGTTGTAAACATCCGACATGTTAACCCTGAAACCATGCAGGTGCTTCATCTCGTCCCGTTGGTACTCGTGCTTTTCCTCGTGTCCCAAGTGGAGCAGGTACCTATAGGCACCCACTTTGGTAGGCACTGGCTCGACGTGCAAAACGCCGAATTCCTCCGGCAGAACGTCAAGAACCGTCTTTGCAAGCACAGCATTGCCGAACTCGACCAGACAATGGACATGAGGGGCAACGGGCAGCAACTCGCCGGTCTCAATGTCCAGCTTCGTATCTTGGTCATGGACGATATAGCAACCGGGCAAAACCATATCATAAAGCTTGCTTTCCCAATCTTCCGGCAGATTGTCAATCAGTTGGACAAACCACCAGCAGCGCGAGCGCTTGTTAACACCGGCCATATCACAGACCCAACCGAACAGGCAGCCAAGCCAAGAAGCCATCCCAATTGAAGAAAGACGTTTCTTTGCAGTACTCGGCGAGATACTCGCCAAAAGCGGACGAAAGAAGAAAGTCAGAACCGATCAAGACGCATTGATTAAGCGCTTCGTGCAAAGACAAGCCATCCCGAAACATGACCTTGCGCAAAGAAACGTTCGAATCATCGTTCAGGCAGAGAGACAGATTCATGCTGTCAACCAACGTTTCAGACATAGCAAACACCTCCGTTTTGAGTGTTCCAACACACGACACACGGCCCTATATCAAGTAGGGCCGTGCTTCCGACCCGAAAAAGCGAAAAACCGACGGATAGCATGAAACTAACCTGAGCTTTATTTCCGGCAATTTCTCTAAATTTTCTTGGAGGAAAATTAAGAGAAATAAGCAGCCAGAATAAAGCAATGCCACCCGTCTAAAAAGCAAATATGAACGCTTTGCTCTTTATACGATTCACTCACACGACTAGACGGTTTAAGCAAAGAACGCTTAAACAGCTTTTAGGCATTGATAGCAAGCATCATGAAAGCCATGGTGCCTAAAAGAAGTGTTTTTTAAAGCCTTGCGGCTTTAAACCCTTTAAATAATAAATACGTGTTTATTCAGACACCACGCTAGCGGCTGACAAGATAGAGCAACCGTCTACACAGCTTCAGCAACCTGAGAAAGCGCCAAGGACTAAACCCGCGCATGAGCGCCCTCGGAGCCGGTCAGAGTGCGGCGGAAGCGCCTTGACAGGGCACCGAGACGCATGGCAGGAGAGGGGCGCACAGGGGGCATTTCAAGGGTACGGCCAGGAGCGCGACTATCGTCCGGCCAAGCGTCGGCAATCGGGGAGGGCACCCCGAGACCCTTCCCCTCATCGCCGCCGCCCGTCCGGTCGAACGTCGCGTAGCTGTCGTACAGCTTGAATAGGCTCTTATGCGCGCGAAAGTACTCAACGCCGATCTTCTCAGACAAGGAGTAAAAGCGCTTGACGCACACGTATAACTCACCAAGTGCAAACAGCGTTATAGCCTTTCCTTTCCAACCGAAATTACCCATCTTGCGATGGATGTACTCGTATTCAACCAGGCTACGTATCTGCCTGTCAACCATACGATCAAACTGGGCAACGAATATCACCTTGTAACCGTACTTCCGGTGCTGGGAAAAGAACTCTAACCAAGCCATACGATCTTTCTGTGCCCAATCTCGGCTGTTAAAGAGCAACTGACACTCGTCAAGGACGAGCAATATCCTGTCCTCGCCGAACTTGTGATCCTGCCAATACTCATGGGCAAACCACGCTAGGTACTCAGGGTTTATCTCCGAATTGTCCCGGTACGTGAAACGCTCAAAGCCCTTCGTGTCCTCGTTTATCGGAAAATTGGCGACAACAGGCAGCATCTTGAAACGAAGGTAGTCCCTTATGTCCCGTGCACAGTGAAGGCTCTTGCCACTACCGGGCGTGCCTGAATAAAGATAGATGGTCATCAGTCACTCACTCCAATCCAATGCAGCAGAGCCTTATATACATAGTATGCAGCGATCGCAACGAGCCAAGCAACCATTATGCCGAGGATCGTGCCGACAGGCACAAACCAATTGAGCCAGCCCAAGCCCTGACCTATGACATTGAAAGCGGAATAGAACTGCTCGAAAGGACTTGCCGGAAGAAGATCGACAAGGCCGCCTAGCACCGAGCGCAGAAAATCAACGACGAAATCAAGCATGGAATATCATCCCCTAATCAAATCGCGTGTGATCAAGGCAAGGCCGACACAAAAAGCCAACGCCTCGCAGACACGCACCACGGCGGCAACGCTCTCATAGGGAGAGAGATCGACCGTGTAATCATAGCTGCCAGCAATCGCGAAATCGAAATGCCATGTGAAGCTGGGAGCGGTCGGGTCGGCGTTCAGGACAGACAGCAGATAGTAAATGTCCCAAGGAATGCAGAAGGGAAAGACCTTCTCCAAGTCCTCAATCTTGAAATCGTCCTGGGAACCTTCCTCAGAACCCGGTTCGGGCGCAGGTGTCTGATTATTGTTAATCCAATCGCCTATGGAAGTGTCGGTCTGGCCCCAAGCGGGGCTTTCGGCAGTGGCAGCATTCTGCGCGGCAGCAGCATTCATGGCCGCAAGGGCATCAGCGTAGGTGTTCGGCTGGACATATGCGGGATTGGTCACGTCTGGAACGGAGACATTGCCATAATCCGTTATGTTACCTGCACTGTCGTATGCGGCATCCTTACCGACGATATCGCCGTTGAAGGGCTGGAACTGCGCATCGGCAACCACACCAGTACCAGACCAGCCGGTTTCAGGGCTATAGCGGGACATGGCGCTATCAACGCCGGAATCATAAGCCGATTTGCTGTCGAAGAAATAAATCGGATAGTTCGAATTGACAAAAAACTGATCCATATAACTAGGACTGTACGAAACAGAATAGCTACCGGAACCAGCAGCCCATCTATCTTCATTGGGATAGTAAACTTCAAGATCATATGAATTGCCACCAGCCAAATTAGTACGAATATTATAATTCCCATTATCTTGCATGAAGATAGACAGCTGACTATCGGAGGTTTTAGGATAAACGAAAGTGTAACTTCCGTCGGCGTTAACACGATATGTCAGCCAATTGGTGGAGTTATATTTTGCATTCGCTTCAACCTCCAAGGGATATTCAGCAAAGTGTATGGGAATCTCGACAGCGCCAAGCGTCACCGTCGCATTGCCGCCAACGCCCGAAGGGAGATCGGAGAAGTTCGTGAGGTCAGCACCAAGCCAGCTAAAAAGAGTTGTCCAGAAATCTGGATTAGAATTTATAAAGCTTGCTGAAACCTGTCCTTCTGCAAGCAACTGATAAAGAGTGTTCATAAAATTCGATGAACTACCCCCAAGCAATTGCCCTGTAGTATTTATACTAGCTGCTTCTTCATTGATTAACTCAGGCATTTTCGAAGCTATCTCACTTGCAGCATAACCACGTTGGGAAGCAGTCATAATTGCATCGCTTACCAAAAGTGCAGCATCTTCTTCAGAAACAACAATCCCTTCTTTAGAAGCCAATTCCATTACTGCCGGCATCTCAGCTTGGAACTTAGCCATCATTTCAGAAATCGCAGGAGCTTGCATACCTATAGCTGATGCACCCGTTATGAACAGAGATATCAAACCTCTATTCAACGTCTCCCAAATACCCGCCTTTTGCATAAGATATTTGCCTTTAGACCATATGAATGATACAGGTCCGGCATAAGCCTTTTCAGGGGAAAATGCAGAAGAAGTACCATCATCACCGGAAATGACCTTATCGAAGTCATCGGGCTGAAGAACGTCAGACCAGCCGAGAAAATAGGGATTGCCAAAATCAACCGTGGAACCATCAGAGAACGTATAAACTAAATGCGCTCCGTCACCAGCAAAAAGATTAGAAGTGCTGCTATCACCAGAATACCAAGCGTGAAGAATGTCCGAATCTGAGGACTGTTCAACCGGTATATTTCCTTCGCTATTATCTCCTTGCACTGATCGTGCACTATCTCCGCTGACTTCCGAAGATTCTCTGTTTGATATCGCGCTATGAACTCCGTCCGAAGTTCCTTCTGCCGAGCCATCGACAGCTTGCCCTTCGACATTTCCTCCTGATACATTTTGAGACAGTCCATACCCTGTTGCTTCAATACCAACTGAACTCGATCCTCCGAACTCATAGAGGATATTACCTGCTGCACCTGTTTCTGGATTTCTTCCTGAGTTAACGGCATCGTATACCCCCACGATCAAAGGCGCGGCGACCATGAACACCAAAGCAGATGCCAAAGCCACCTTGATTACTTTTGCAAGAACCTCCCTCATTGTACACGCCTTTCAACTAGAAAGGGGAGGGCGAGCCCTCCCCAGATCGGCCGCAAGCAGCTACTTGGCGAACTTGCGGAAAACCTTGATGCCGATGCCCACGACCACGATAGCGCCCATGATCGGCAGGGCGACGGGCACGATAGAGCCGATTGCCCCCATGGCATCAGTCGCGAAGCCGGTGATAGCCGTGGTGAGCGAAGATACGACAGTCTCCATTCAAAACACCCCCTAACCTCTAATCCATCGGAACGCAGTATGAACAAGTATGGAAACCAGCCAAGCGATAACGCTCAGCAGTATCCCCGCGGGGAACAGGCCGAAGAACTGGACGAGATAATCCAACATCGCCTCATTGAAATACATGTCAAAGACGGTCATGCCTGCCACCGCTTAGTAAGTATGATGCCGAAGATCAGCCCGGAGATAAGCACGAGCATGACGAACTGGAATATTTCAACCAGCGACAGGAACCAAAGAAATTGCATAACATTGGTAACATCAGTCTGGGTAAGCGTGTATGCGGCGCTAGCGTCCATGGTCACACCTCCTGCATAACACGAACATCTGTATCTTTTACAGATTGGTTGAAAAGATCGTCATAACCGGCAAGCTGCTCTAGCACAAGACGGATGAAAAAGCGCGCACATGGGTTATCCTGATAGCCAACCACGATATTGCCGTTGAAGGGATTGACGGCGAAATCGAGCAGCACTCCGCGAGGTAGCGGCAAAACCTGCGCCGCATCCTCGAAGAAGTCCATAGGCAACACCATGTGCCTATTTGGAGACATGGCCAGACCTACCGAATCAGCTTGTAATCGGAGATGCGACATTGGACTTTCTTACCGCCATAGAACTCAACATGAATTTCAGCCTTGAACGGAAAGGTTTCCTTGGCCATACGTTTTGCGACTTCCGGCGTTGCGTTCCAAGTCTGCACACGTTCGCCGGGATTGAAAACCTCTGCACGCCCGTATTCGAAATCATTGTAAATGTCAGACCATGCAGCATTAACGGTGCCTTGAAAGTTCATTTCCATTGAAATTACCTCCTGTTATCAATTCCCAGTCGTTTTCATCTGGACTGGTACGAATGATATTACAGGAGGTAATTATTGATAATATATGTTATGTAAACCTAAGTATGCCAAAACGCTGCACCGCTTCCGCAGGCAAGATAATCTAAAGAAAGGGATCCTCCATGAGCAAGTGGCTCGAAAGATGGCAAGTCCCTCTTTACCTTGCTGCACTTTTAGGAGGAGCTTTGCTGGGTCTTTTGCTGCCCGAGAAAGACAATTCTTTCGACAAAGCCATCAACCCAGCCTTGATCCTTCTCCTTTATGCCACCTTCCTTGCCGTTCCCTTCGAACGCATACGCGAGTCCATCAAAGACATCCGGTTCGTGGTTACCGTCTTGATTCTCAATTTCTTAGTGGTTCCCTTAGTCGTTTTTATTCTGAGCCGCTTTGTTCTGTTCGACCGTGCACTGCTCGTCGGCGTGCTGTTGGTCCTTCTGTGCCCCTGTGTCGATTACGTGATGGTGTTCACGCGTCTGGCAAACGGATCCTGGGAAAAACTCCTCGCCGTCTCGCCGCTCCTGATGCTTCTGCAGCTGGCCCTTCTTCCGCTGTTTCTTTTGGCATTCGCTGGCGGCGATATCATGGAAAGCGTCCAGCTTGAACCATTCGTGCAAGCATTTCTCCTTTTGATTGCCATGCCGCTTGCCCTATCGGCGGTGACCCAGCACCTCTCCCAAAAGTTCGCTTTGGCGAGAGGTGTCATGAAAGCTCTGGAGACCGCTATGGTTCCGCTGATGGCAATCACGCTGCTTGTCGTGGCTGCATCACAGTTTTCCCACATCATTCCTCAGATTGGGCTTCTGCTCGCCGCGCTGCCGATCTATGTCGCGTTCTTGGTGATCATGCCGCTTCTTGGAAATATAGCTGGGAGAATTTCTCGCCAAAGCGCACGAACCCGCCGTGCGCTGGCGTTTTCGTGCTCGACGCGCAATTCCCTCGTCGTCCTGCCTCTTGCCTTGGCGTTGCCGGATTCCCTTTCCTTTGCAGCAGTTGCCGTCATATCCTTGGCGGAGAAAGGGGCTCGGCATGAGCTTTAGGCAATATCAAGGAGCTTTCGTATGCCTATCCAGCTCATGACCGCACCTGCCCCGAGCGTCATCCCCGCGCCGCAATACTGCCCACCGGTGATGCTGGCGCTGCAATTTCCCACGGCAAGCAATCCCGGAATGACCTCGCCCTGCGTCGTGAGAACCTGTGCATACTCGTTCGTCTTCAAACCGCCGTTTGTCCCGCAGGTGCCCGGAACATAGAGCGAGGCATAGAACGGAGGAGTCGACAAAGGAGCCAGAACAGGATTAGGCAATGAGCTCGCATAGGGATGATACGCCCCTATGGCCCGATCGATTTCCTTCTCTCCCCGTTTCCAATCGCCATCGATTCCCTGCTCGGCATAAGAATTGAACTTTTCCAGCTCGCTGGCAAGCCCCTCGGAATCAATCCCAAAATGCTCAGCAATCTGATCCATGGAATCGGCTTTGAAAAAATTGGCAGGAAGAGCATCGTCGGCACTTTTCATGCCCGGCAGCAGTCCCCCACCGCTCGCGAGATAGGCACTGTCACAGATCCAGACAGCAGGAATGTTGGGATGTCCCGGCTCGGAGGTGTCATAGTTCCCAAAGGCACGATTGAACACGGCATAGGCGGATGACTCATTGGCAAAACGCTTTCCTGCCTTGTTGACGACGATGCTGCCTGCCCCCGCACGATAAATGCCCCAGTCGGGCAAGGCAATGCTGAACACCGCGTCGGCATGGGCGTCGAAGGGTTCCTGAATGAAACTGGGGAGTCCCCAATTCGTATCCATGTTTGCCAAGGCAGCGCCTTGCGCTCCGCCCATGATTTGAGCATCTCCCACATTTCCTTCTGCTGCATTGGTCACGTAGAGGGGAATTGCCTGGAACTCTCTCACCATGGCAGCATTATGATCAAACCCACCCGTTCCCAGGACAACGCACTGAGATGCCTTGATGAAGATTTCCTTGCTGCCAGCCTTCGCCTTCACGCCGACGACGGCTCCCGACTCATCGACCACAAGCTCCTCGGCAGCGGTTTCCATAAGAACTTCGACGCCGAGGTCCTCCACCTCTTTCTGCAGCAACGACCAAAGCCCGGCGCCGCCGTTGGCGACGCTCGCCTGCCGGCCCTGCGACCTAAATCCCTCAAACGGCTCATAATAGTCTTTGAAACCCATGCCGGGCGTGTCGGTGACCCATTCCCACCCGAATGAGTCCCGAGTCCATTCAAGCAGCGCGTTTGCATTGTCAACATACAATTCCATGGCCGCTTCGTTGCCCCGTCCGTCTGCAACCAGCTTCATATAGGTCAACGCATCTTCACGCGTGTCGTTCATCCCGGCGCTTTGGCCCGCATAGAACAGGGGAACCCACAACGCGCCGCCCGAAGTGGCAGACGTCCCACCCCAAATGGAGCTTTTTTCTATAAGAGTGACCTTTTCGACATCATTCGCTTTGGCCACCAATGCGGCAAAAGCTGAGGTTCCCGAACCGACAACCAAGATGTCAGTCTCTTGATCCCAAGAGATATCCGATGCCTTCGTAGAATCTCCCGTGCTCGAACCCTGGCTCGAACACGAAGAAAGAACCCCCAGTGCCGCAACCCCCAATCCAACCGAGCCTGCCTTCTTAATGAAGTTTCTTCTGCTCACCTTATTCTGGTTCATGAGTATCCCTTCCCTTGTCTGGCACGTTCACCCGCAAGCCTTCCCGAGAAAGAGCCACGGGGGGACGAGGCCAGAATAACGAACATCCCCCTCCGTCCCTTCCCCTTTCCGATTGCGGATATCGGTATAATAGGACCATCGCATCTTTGACAGAAGTCCGATCAATCATCGTAATTCGGTAAAACGCGAGGATAATACGAATCGGATTACCATGATCCGAGGGAACCAGGGGAGCCTTTGTGGATGCAGACAAAGCGACAACCATGTCAATTATGGCTTTGACCGTTGTCGCTTCGATAGCTCGAAGCGTCTGGTTCAATCTTGTCGGCTATAGCCCGGCTTTCGTTGTCGGAAGCAGCGATGACGTCATTTCAACCGGGAGGCTTGCCTTCATAGCGTCAAGCATCATTTTTCTCGTTGTTTTTGCCTTTCTCGGCCGCAAGTCAATCGGACTTCGCACACCGCTTTTTCTTTTTGCGCCTTCTCTCATGCTTATGGGAACGGGCATGTTTGCCCTTGCCACGCATCAATCGCTCATCACCCCTGAAAGCATGCTCATAGCCGGAGCGATTCTCATGGGCTTGGGAAATGCCTGGGGAACGCTGTGCACCTACGCTCTTTTTGGAACAACCGGTTCGTTGTGGCAGGTTGTCGTCTGCCTTTCGGCTTCCAGCGCGACAGCCACCGTGGCGAACGTCATGATACAAGCAGGTGAGCCTTCCGAATTTCAAATAGTGTTTGCTTTTGGCTCGGTCATTGTGCTGTCGCTGGCACTGATGGGCGCATTCTATTTCAGAGAGAAAAGTCCCTCGCTCGATGCTTTTCCGTCAACAAACCCTGACGGAGGTCAAAAGGGGTCGGGACGGCGGCTCTCGTCAACCGGCAACCTGCTGGCGAGCGGTCGGCGTCAGCTGTTCCAATTGGCGATAATCACCGTTGCCATGATTGCCCTTCGAGGATCGAGCGGTGGTGGAATCTGGGGAGGCCAACGGGTCAATGGATCCATGTTTAGCGGTTCGCTTGTCCTCATGATAGGCGTATTCCTTCTCGTTGCGCTCCTGTCGTTCAGGGCCTATTTTGCAAATCCTCGTTCAAACCGATACCACTTTCCCCTCCTTTCCCTCATTGCCTGCTTCCTCCTGCTTTCTTTGCTTGGAACCTCGCTCGATGAGTCGTTGCGCGCTTCTTTGAATTCTTCAGTCGAGCTTTTTTGCCAACTCATATTTGCCTTTGCCGTCGTTGAGAGCATGAGAAAGCTCCCGTCGCTGGGCATTGCCGTTGCAGGATTCGCTTCTGCCCTTTCGTGGATACTCGCCCTGATTTGGATGGTGTCGCTCGAATCCCTCGACCCGGCGGCCAATACAGCCATCGTCCTCGTCACCTATCTCCTTGTTGTCCTTGTGGCTTCGCCCAACGATGCACCGTCTCCGGAAAAGCCCGTCGTGGACAACAGCCAAGATCCAACTGACCAGCTGAAAAACGACAATCCATTCAACGATGTGATCGAACAGAGCAGGATCCTGTCAGGAGAATACCGTCTCACCAAGCGCGAGAGCGAGATTCTTGAGTTTCTCGTGCAGGGCAGAAGCGTTCCTTATATCTGCAAAGAGCTCGTTTTGGCAGAAGGCACCGTGCGTACTCATATGACCCGCATCTACCGAAAACTCGACATCCATTCGAAGCAGGAGCTTTTCGACCTTCTTGTGAGGCGATAAGCATTCGCAAGCCAAAGGCCACTTGGATCGCGTTCCGAATGTTGGTGTATGGAAAAATTTGAGTTGAGGGCTGAAATAGCCTAACCATGAAAATACGGTCATCGTCTAGAATCTGTTAACGACCAAGAAAACGGATTCAAGGAAAGGCGATGACCGCAATGAACACTTTACCCGATG
>JAEWQO010000110.1 GCA_023460315.1 Actinomycetes bacterium | reverse complement strand
CTAGTATACCAATAGCGGAGAACTAAGTCGTTTAATGGAACCTCCTTGTCCGTTGTATTGACAATATTAAAGCTGAAACGGGATGCCCCTGCTGAAGCACCTGTTTCACTGCACTTATATTGTACTTTGATTGACCCTGTAACGGATGGAGGATTTGAAACCACCAATGGTTCAGGGGATACTACAGCATGAGGAACAGGGGTTTTTCCTTCGGGTAATAGTTTAAGGAAAACCATGGAGCTTGCAGGAAGGTTCACTGTAAATGAACTGCCGGTTGATAAGATTGTCGAACTAACTTGTTCATCTATTTTCCGTGTATCAGGGTGAACTACACCATTGATTTTTACGTCATCCCATTCCTGGTTAACCGTGGAATTGGGAAGCTGACTATCCAATCCTGTATAAACAGGTTCTATCACCCACTTTTCACCCGAGGTGGCAGGCGTAAAGCCAGAGACTGCAATACTAGCTGTTGTGGTATCCGTAGGTGAATTATTCACGATGAACATTGTTAAATTCCCGTCACTGTCCTTGGCAGCATAGGAGCGAACCATTGAATTATTTGAAGTTGCACTTACCAACTGGCGACCAAATTTATTTTGAAGGAAGGGATAAATGTAGTAAGTAGGCGTGACATACCCATTTCTATACCAGACGTCATCCATCCAAGGATTTGCTACAGTCCATTTGTTCTTGGCACATTCCATAAACATCTGCGAGTTAAACATCGCGTCCACATATAAATGGTCTGCAGGCGTAGAACTGAATTCTGTCATTGCATATTCGATTTTTCCAACATATGCGGAACCCAAATATTTATTAACCATTGAATTAAGGTTGTCAGTAAATGTCTTGACGCTGTCGACTGATTTTAAACATGTAGCGTCATTTGCTGGAGTAACTGTCTGATTAATGGTGGGATAAAAATGGATGGTAAGAAAATCTGGTATAATTCCTTGTGCTTTAAATTCAGAAAGCATTGCGGGCGTCCAATTATTCCAGCCACCTTCAGTCTCAACGGCAACTGCTCCGCATTTTATGGTGGGGTCAACCGCCTTCATAGCCCTGTAAAAATTGCAATACCGCTGAGCATATTCCTTACCGTTTGCTGCATATCCTGCTTCCCAGGAGCCATACATCTCATTACCGATTTCCCAATATTTAATCCCCATTTTTCGGGTGATATTCATGTCTTTTACCCATGCTGCTGCTTTTGCAACTGCTTCTGCATTGGTATGCTGCACACCATTCCACACACCGCCGCAATTCACAATCGGTTGCATGGTTCCTCCAACTTTATCCAGATAATCGAGGCATTCCTCATAACTTATAATCCAGCTATTTCCACCTACCTCCATATCATCCCATATGTAGGCATCTCCCCATGAACCTCCCGGCCACCGAAATAATTTGCGGTTTGTGGATTTCGTAAATTCATTTTTGAGTAAATCTTTTCCATCCTCATTCCCTGTCCAGGCAGCAAGATTAGATCCGTAGAAAGTATCCGGGATCGTATAGCTAACGGTTCCGGCGTTAACGTTGATTGTAGCGGATGTTTTCGCAGCTTTCACCGGTGACTCTGAAAAAGTAAACGGTAAAACAGCCATTATACTTATTATTGTACTAATGATTTTACACTTTTTCTTCATTTTTTCATCTCCTAATTTTTGGATTTGTGTTTTGTCTATATTCAAATGCCCCTAAAAATGAAGAGGGGCCGGAAAAACTGTATACTACTTCATAAAAACAATATACTCCCACAACGCAAGATAAGGATTGGGCATATGATACCCCCTTAAAAATATCATTTATGTGAATTTATTACTATTTAAGATAACGTAGGTACAACTCTTGCATCAAGGACATGAATACGGATTTTATCTATCTTTATCCTGTCAAGTGGAATAATTCTTTTATAGCCGACGACAGCTCCCCGCTAGCTACCATGAGGGAAATTCTCTGTTTTGCATCGCCTACAGAGTATTCAATTTTAAAGGAGACTCCTATAAATTCCCGGGGAGATGTAAATCATAGAATTATTATTTGCAATAATAAATTCCTCAAAAAATAACGGGATTAAATACTCATACATTTTAACACGTATATATTTACAGAGATATCAGAAAAATCCTTAGACTTTATACTGTAAAAATCCGACTTTTTGTAACAGCTTTCATACGCATTTACATCGACCCAATTTGAATTGTCACACTATAACCATATGAGCTTTTAAAGTAACAAAAAAGCCATCCCTTATTTCAAATAACTTTCAATTCATTTTTTCTGTTAACTAAGTTTGTTTACTACATATTTCGCAGTAGCAGTTTAGTATAATAAAAAATAGTCATATTATTTTTGCAAACAGTGCACCGAGTTCCGGTAAAATACCTTCAGAAATGCATTTCTCTATGTCATCCTTGTCATTAGACTTTATGAGTTCACTGTTTTAGCTATGCTGCCTCTCGCAGGAATGCTTGACCGTGTTGTGTTTTTATGGTAAAATTTGGTATATTATAAGATCTATTTTACATGGAAGGAGGTATTATATTTAAATGGATCGGACTGTAAATTCCATATTGGAAACAATCAGATCGCATTAATTTTTGACATATGATGTCCAGCATAAATTCAAGTAAATAAACTTTTTTAAATTATGGAGGTGCTATTTATGAAGTCAATAAAAAAACTGCTCGCCATGATACTTGCAATTTTATTAATTAACAGCCTTTTTACATTTTCAGCCTTTGCGGCGAGTTCGGTTATAACAGAGTCCCATTCCAGTACAGTATTAAGTCGTACAATGAAATACAATGTTTATCTTCCACCTTCCTATTCGACAGATACGACAAAAAAATACCCTGTTATGTAT
>JAEWQO010000109.1 GCA_023460315.1 Actinomycetes bacterium | reverse complement strand
ACCGTAAGGTTCGCCTTAATACTGGTGGTCGTCGCCGCGGATCTCCTCGCGGGTGATCGGACGGCGGTTCATCGCACGCCAGGCGTACCAGATGTAGGCTGCCACGAACGGCACGAACAGCGACACCCATGCCATCGTGCGGAGCGTGAAGAGGCTCGACGAGGAGTTGCGGATCGTTAGCGACGACTGCATGTCCGCGAGCGAAGGGTAGTAGGCCGTGTCGTTCCACCCCGCGAGCAGCAGCAGCGACAGCACCGTGAGCACCGTGCCGACGCCCCCGAACCACACCGCACGGCGGCTGCCGCGCCACCCCAGATAGACGCTCCACAGCACCGAAACCACGCCGATCAGCAGCGCGGCGGCCACGTAGGGCATTTCCACGAGGTTGTGCAGGTATTTATAGGGTTCGACCGAGACCGTGCCCGCGGCGTCGACGGCCCATCCGTCGGCGAGGACGAGGGCCAGGAGCCATGCCACGAAGCAGGCGACGAACAGCACGGCGAACGTGCGCATGCGGCGTGCGGCGCGGCGGAAGATCGCCTCGTCGTCGATGTTGTTCATAAAGTACTGGCAGGCCAGCGTCATGGCCAGCAGCGTCACCGACAGGCCCAGCAGCACGTTGCGCCACTCGGCGACGGCCTCCAGCCCGTGCCACGGCGTCGCCCACTGCGAGATCACCGCCGCGCCGCCCTGGTTGGCCAGGTTGAGGCGGTCGACGGTGAATTCCGCCCCCGTGAAGAAGGTTCCCACGGCCGTGCCGATGAGCAGCGGGCCCAGCACGCCGTTGACGAGCAGGAAGGCGTTGAAGGTCCGTTCGCCGAAGACGTTGCCCGGTTTGCGGCGGTATTCGTAGGCCACGGCCTGAATGACGAAGCACAGCAGAATGGCCATCCAGACGTAGAACGCCCCGCCGAACGACGTGGAGTAGAACAACGGGAACGAGGCGAAGAACGCCCCGCCGAACGTCACGAGCGTCGTGAAGGTGAACTCCCACTTGCGGCCCAGCGAGTTGACCAGCATGTTGCGCTCCTCTTCGGTGCGGCCGATCGTGTAGAGCAGCGCCTGACCGCCCTGCACGAACATCAGGAAGACCAGCAAGGCCCCCAAAAGCGAAATGATCAGCCACCAATAGTGTTGAAGTAGGGTGATAGTATCCATAGTTGTCGTTGTTGTCGTTGTTGTCGTTGTTTTGCCGCTCTTGTCCGTCGGCGATTCACGGCGTACCGCTGTGTTTATAGATTTGACCCACCCCTAAATCCCCGCCCTGGCGGGGACTTGTGTCCGCTTGCGCGGAAGCCACCCTGCCGGTAAATTTGCGGTAGTCGGGATGTCAGTCGTCTTTAGGCCCTGTTTTGATCTGCCGGAACATAATGCTCAACTCGGCGGCGAGCAGCGCCGTGAACAGCGCCAGAAAGAGGAAGAAGGTCACCGAGACCGATCCGCTGGGGATTTTCGACGCCGCGACGCCCACGGGCATCAGATCCTGGATGGCCCACGGCTGGCGTCCGACCTCGGCGACGACCCAGCCGGCCTGCGAGGCGAGGTAGGCCAACGGGACGCTCCACACGGCCGTTCGCAGCAGCCAGCGTTTCGAGGCGAGGCGGTCGCGGCGGTTGAGCCACCAGACGAGGCCCAGCAGCAGGATGAAGAAGCAGCCCGCGCCGACCATCACGCGGAACGAGTAGAACAGCAGCGGCACGTCGGGCACGATCTGCTCCGGCGATGAGAGGTAGCCGTAGCCGAAGTAGGCGAAATGTTCGCGCAGGAACTCCGCGCCCTGGGGCGTCGAGCGGTCGAACTTGGCCTCGATCTCGGTGATGGCCGCCGTGTCGCCCTTCTCGCGCGCCGTGCGGTAGCGGCCCAGCTCCTCGACGGCCACGCGTCCCCGTTCGATCTTCTCCGAGGCCGGCATCACGCCGTACTCTTCGTTGCCGTAGACCAGGTCGTTGATGCCCGGAACGAACGCGTCGGCCGAGCGGAAACTCATCAGCGAGAGCATCTTCGGGATGTCGATCCTGAAGTAGAAGGCGTCGCCGCCGGTCCGCTGCGCCTCGGGACGCAGGATGCCGACGACCGTGAGCGGCGCGCCCTGCTGCCCGTCGTAGAGCGCCTCCATGGCCGCCAGCTTCATGGGCTGCACGCGGGCCACGATGGCGCCCGAACGGTCGCCCGTGAAGGCCGTGACGAGCGCGAAGACGAACCCGAAGGCCGAGGCGATGGCGATGCTCCGGCGGGCCATCAGCTGTTCGCGCCGGCGCAGCAGATACCACGCGCTGACCCCCACGACGAACAGCGCGGCGAGGACGAACGACGAGGTGACGGTGTGGAAGAACTTGTTGACCGCCACGGGCGACAGCGCCACGGCCGAGAACGAGGTCATCTCGTTGCGCACGGTTTCGAGGTTGAAGTCGCACCCCACGGGGTATTGCATCCACGAGTTGGCGACCAGAATCCACCACGCCGAGAGGTTGGCGCCGAAGGCCGTGAGCCACGTGGCCGTGAGGTGGAAACCCCGGCTGACCTTGCGCCAGCCGAAGAACATCACGGCGATGAAGGTCGATTCGAGGAAGAACGCCAGAATGCCCTCGATGGCCAGCGGCGCGCCGAAAATGTCGCCCACGAAGTGGGAGTAGTTGGACCAGTTGGTCCCGAATTCGAATTCGAGGATCAGGCCCGTGGCCACGCCGATGGCGAAGTTGATGCCGAACAGGCGCATCCAGAATTTGGTCGTGCGGAGCCAGAACGGGTCCTTCGTGCGGACGTAAAGGGTCTCCATGATGGCGATGAGGAAGCCCAGCCCGAGCGTCAGCGGGACGAACAGCCAGTGGTAGATGGCTGTCATGGCGAACTGTGCGCGCGACCAGTCGACGGTGGATAGGTAGTCGGAAAGCATAGCGTATTGGGTTACTGGTTGGTTGTCTGCGTCGCTCCGGGACGCCGGAGCCTTCTTGTTTGCGGCTTTCGGCCGCGTTTGCGGGCCCGCACCGCGCCGGCGACCCTGCCCCGGAGGGGGATTGACGCCGCGAGCGGCGGCCGGAACTGCATGATGACGGGTGCATTCATGGTTGCGGAATTTCGGGTGTCAGGTTTTCCAGCACGCAGCCGGCCTTTTCCGAGGGGCTTTTGCCCGCGAGCAGGTCGGGGAAGAAGAAGACTTTCAGCACGGCGAACAGGATGAAGAGTTTGATGAGGATGATGGCCCACAGGGTGCGTCCCACGGTCATTTCGCGGAATCCCTCGACGTAAAACCGGATCACTTTGCGGAGTGTCTCCATTTCGTTGCGTGTTGGATGTTCTACCAAAGTTAGGCAGAAAAAAGGAAATAAAAAAATTCCGGCCCCGAAAAAACACGGCCGGTGTACGATAAGGCCGGAAATGCTTACCCCCCCCCGCGTAAGACGCCGGTTTCAGGGGGCTGGCGGCTTCGGCTTGCTCTCCGTCCGGTTCTGCGCCCGGTTAAGAACCGGGATTCGCATTGCGGCTGGCAGCTTCGGCTTGCTCTCCATCCGGTTCTGCGCCCGGTTCTCCGCGAACATGCGAACAGGGGCGAACACCCTTTGTTCGCGTGTTCGCCCGTCGCGGTTTCTTCAGGGCGAAGACCGCAGGTCGGGCGTCCCGATGGCGCAAGTACGAAAATTCTTCGTACTTTTGCCTCTCGTAAGAAGAGAATATGAAGACGAATGCTGAAAAACTGCCGTCGCCCTGGGTGTCGGCCATTCCGCTGGCGGTGCTGACGGGACTCCTCTATGTCGTGATCCGCGCCTTCGGCGGCGAGGCCATCAACGGCGGAAGCCAGATCGCCCTGCTGTCGGCCACGTCGGTCTGCGTGATGCTCTCGATCGGCATCTACCGCTGCCGCTGGGCCGTGCTCGAAGAGGCCATCATCGACAACATCCGCGCCTCGGCGTCGGCCATCGTCATCCTGCTGCTGATCGGCGCCATCGCCGGCACGTGGATGATCTCGGGCGTGGTCCCGACGATGATTTATTACGGACTGCAAATCCTCCACCCGTCGTTCTTCCTCGTGGCTTCGTGCGTGATCTGCGCCGTGGTGTCGCTGATGACCGGATCGTCGTGGACCACCATCGCCACCATCGGCGTGGCGCTCATGGGCATCGGCCAGGCGATGGGCTTTTCGGAAGGATGGGTCGCCGGAGCCATCATCTCGGGAGCCTATTTCGGCGACAAGCTCTCGCTGCTCTCCGACACCACGGTGCTGGCCTCGTCGACGGCCGGCGTCGAGGTCTTCACCCACATCCGCTACATGCTCTACACCACCGTTCCGTCGATGCTCATCGCCCTCGGGGTCTTCACCGTCGCGGGCCTGGCGCTCGACCACGGAGTTTCGACCCATGCCGAAATGTATGCCGCGACGCTCGCCGCGACGTTCCGCATCACGCCGTGGCTCCTCGCGGTGCCGCTGGCCACGGGAATGCTCATCGCACGGAAACTCCCGGCCATCGTGACGCTGTTCTCGTCCGTGGTCTTCGCCTGTGCGGCGATGCTCCTGGCGCAGCCCGAACTGGTGGCCCGGGTGGCGGGCGTCGGGGAGCTGGACTTCATGTCGGGGTTCAAGGGGGTGCTGATGACCTGCTTCGGCCCGACGGCCATCCCCACGGGCGCGCCGCAGCTCGACGAACTGGTCGCCACGCGCGGCATGGCCGGGATGCTGAACACCGTGTGGCTGATCATCTGCGCCATGTGCTTCGGCGGGGTGATGACCGGCAGCGGCATGCTGCGGTCGCTGACGTCGATCTTCCTGCGCTGGGTGCGCCGCGCCTTTTCGGCCGTGGCCTCGACCGTGGGCGCGGGCCTCTTCTTCAACCTTTGCACCGCCGACCAGTATATCTCGATCATCCTCTCGGGGCGGCTTTTCCGCGACCTCTATGCCGACCGGGGGCTGGAGCCGAGGCTGTTGAGCCGCTCGGTGGAGGATTCCGCCACGGTCTGCTCGGTCCTGATCCCGTGGAACTCGTGCGGCATGACGCAGGCCACGGTGCTCGGCGTCTCGACCTTCGTCTACGCGCCCTACTGCATCTTCAACATCGTCTCGCCGCTGATGTCGCTGCTCGTGGCGGCTGTCGGCTGGAACATAAAACGGAAAAAATGAAAACTTCGCTCGTCATCTTCGACCTCGACGGCACGCTGCTCGACACGATCGGCGATCTGGCCGTGGCGTGCAACGCCGTGCTGGGTGTGCGGGGACTGCCGCAACACACCTATGAAGAATACTGTCATTTCGTCGGCAACGGCATCCTGCGGCTCGTGGAACGCGCCCTGCCCGAGCCGCTGCGCACGCCCGAAACCGTCGCCGCGGTGCGCGCCGACTTCGTGAAATACTACACCGAACACATCGACGCCCATACGCGGCCCTACGACGGAATTCCGGAGCTGATCGCCGAGCTGGCGCGGCGCGGCGTCGCGCTGGCCGTGGCGTCGAACAAGTTCCAGGCCGGGACCGAGAAGCTCGTCGGGCTGTTCTTCCCCGGGGTGACGTTCGCCGCGGTGCTGGGCCAGCGTCCCGGCGTGCCGCTGAAACCTTCGCCGGCGGTCGTCGAGGAGATTCTCGCACGGACGGGCACGGCGCGTGAGGAGGTGTTGTATGTCGGCGATTCGGGGGTGGACATCGAGACCGCGGCGGCTGCCGGGGTGCGCTCGGCGGGTGTGACGTGGGGTTTCCGCGACCGTGCGGAGCTGATCGCCGCCGGGGCGCGGCATCTGGTCGACCGGCCCGGCGAGTTGCTGGAGCTGCTGTGACGCCCGGTTCTTGCCACTTTTAGCCGGGCCTTCGTTTCACGGCTCCGGCATCGGGC
>JAEWQO010000108.1 GCA_023460315.1 Actinomycetes bacterium | reverse complement strand
CATGAAGCCTCCTTCATTGCATGTGGTAAGCAACCACCGTTTTCCTTGATAGAAACGATTATTGCCTAACCCACGAGCTGCATAAAGGGGGCTTCACCGATTCTCATCGGTCATATCTTCTAGAAAGAACAGATACACGCCCCCACGCGAAGCATCATTGGCCTCAAGCTCGGTATCGGCAACTTTCCTTGCCGAGTCGACCGATGCGCCGCCGTCGACCGACCGTTTGAACAATCCCATTGTCGCCCCTTCGAATGTCATCGCCTAGTCGACAGCTGCCGCCAGGCGCTTCTCAACCAAATCGCCTATATCCTGCCGAGGAACCCCCAATTCCCGACACTGGCGGATGAACTCGTCCGCAAGGAAGTCAACTTCAGTTTTTGCCTCCTCTGCTTCGATAGAGCACTGTTCGGCCACGAAGGTCCCCCGCCCGCGTTTCGAGGTGATATAGCCATCACGCTCGATATCTTGGTAGACCTTGCTGACCGTGTTGTAATTGATGCCCAGGTCGACAGCTAGTTCGCGCACGGTCGGCAACCTGTCTCCCGGCTTAAATTTTCCCGATGCAATGAGATAGACCAATCGATTGCGCAGCTGAAGCCACAGAGGAATGCCACTGTGGCTGTCTATGGTAATTTGCAGGGGCTGACTGGCTGCACTCACTTGGAAGCATCACTCCCGTTTCGTCGATAGATGTTTGGTTTATAATATCACGCTTCAAAACGCCACGCAGTCAACCAAGAAGGAACAGCTGGCCACATGAATCCGAGGAAGCAGAACGTTTCACCCCGAGATCACCACCCCATTATCCGCAACGAGGAGATTCTCTTTCAGGCGAGCTCCTCGCGCTCGAACTCCAAGAACTGCCGAGTTGTTTCCGCCAAGCCCCGGTAGAGACTGCTCTTCGCACGTCGTTCCAAGTCATCACAGAGCTGAAACATCCACCTCAGCAGATGGTCCGTCAGAAACGACTTCTGCGCCGCACGCACGGTCTCAACCGCCTCTGTGTCACCGGCATCCAAAGCATCAAGTTCCTTCTGGCACAACCGAGCCATGAACTCAAGTTCGATGCCTGCATGATCCTCCGGCACATTCACGGAATCTGCCCGCTCGAAACCCTGTCGCCGATATGCCGCCAACACCTCGTTGCGCGCCTGTTGCATCATGAGACGCTCGCCACTCGTGTATACCGACTCGTACGGAAACACGGGGTCGGCCGACATGTTCAATAGCAGCGCCGCGAACTCGGAAGCCGCATCGGTACGCACCGTCGCAAGATCGGCATATGAGAGCGTGGCAACAAACCGCCCAAGCTCGCCTGCGGCAGGTGGACCAGCTGCCAACCTCTCCAAGAAATCCTCGCTCACTTCCTCTAGGAACAGCGAAGACACCAGCACGTATGTGAGCTTCCGGGACTCGACCGTCGCATGATTGTCACACGCTTCCATATCGTCCCCCTGACTGCACGAATCCCAAACAGGATCCGCTCCTTTATGAAATGAAAAACAGTACGCCCTGTGCGGCCTGCAATGCTAGCGGACTTACCAACGCCGCATGCACGCCGGCAGACAATACCAGAAAACGCAGCGTGAAGCCTCCGACAAGAGCGCATGTCGCACCACCCACGGGGATAGCCATGCCCAAATGCGAACCGCCCTTCTGTCGCGCCGCAACCACTTGCACCAACGCTGTGACAAATGGAACGGCCAGCCCCACCAGAACCACAAGCACCCAGAACTGCACACTCAACACGCCATCGGTCAGAAGTCCGACCGCAAGTGCCTCTCCACTGCCCGCACCTTGCATGGACAACACGAACACCGCCAGCACAGCGGCTTCCAAAAACACGAGGCACAATACGGCCGTTTCGAGTACCGTGCGCATACGTTCGATGCCGTAGTCCCGGTCGAGCACGACCGCAAAAATGGACACTGCTGCCACGCCCGTATCCAACGCCGACACCGTGAATAGCGCCGGCAGCAACCAAGTTCCCCATAGAGGGATGGCCGGTGCCGCACCCAGCAGCACACCGGTATACACAGCCACCGCAAGCGAGCACGGAATGCCGACGACGGCCAGCACCCTGTTGATGCTCCCGCGCGCCCGCCCGAGTGGCTTCCACACTTTGCCCAGCCAATCAGCTATCTTGTCTGTGGTGAATAGCGCACTCAGCACGAACACGCCAAACGTCACCAGCAAAAGCCACGCACCTATTGCCATCCATGACGTTCCGTTGATGAAGCTTTTATACAAGATCATCGCCTGAAAGGGTTTTTCCACCTCCGACACCAACGCCAAGAGGCCAATGGCTAAGGCGGCTACTGCCGTCCATACGCCACCTGTCACAGTCTTCTTGAACCGGCCAGGTCTCGCCAGACGCATGACAGACACCGTCAGAAATGCCCCGGCACCCAAGCCTCCGAGAAAGAGGTAGATCGCCGGCAGCCAACTCCAGGTCGTTTGCAACTCAACCATGGGTAAACCTCCTTTCCGTCTCTCTTTGGAAACGAGCCGTCAATAATGGCACGTTTCCAGCATCGAGTTGTCATGACATGAAGACCGAAGGGTTCGACGCGGCAGCGTTCATCTTCTTTGCCGTCTTGCCGGAAACCTTCTCGGCAAGCTCCTCCATCGTTCCAAACTGCAACGCTTGAGTTGGGCACGTTGCCACACAATGAGGAGTGTCGCCCGGCGTCACGCCGTTGCCGATGCAGCAGTCACATTTGTCCATGCCGGCATCAGTGTACTGAGGAACGCCGAACGGACAGGCGAAGAAGCAGTAATGGCATCCGATGCATTTCTCTTTGTCCACCACCACGATGCCGTCCTCACCACGCTTCGAGATAGCGCCTGCGGGACACACGGCCGCGCAGGCCGGATCTTCGCAATGCATACACGACATCGATACAAACGTGCGAACGACCTTTGGAAACGTGCCGCTTTCGATCTCATGGACCTTGCGGCGCGCGACCGTCCCCGCCTCGATGCCGTTCCATTGCTTGCAGGCCACCTCACATGCCCAACACTTGATGCAGCGGGCGGTGTCCATATAGAAGCCGTATTGTTTCGCCATAGCTAGTCACCCTCCCCCAGTTTGCTGATCTTCACGAGTGTCTGCTTCGACATGGCCGAATTGAACGGATCAAAATTTGCCGGATCGGCATCGTAAAGCACATTGATCTCACTGCCACCGTCCAAATGCCCATAACCGGGCAAGTCCAGCTCATCACATGGCTGCCACCACCCACGACGCGACATGAGCACGTCGGGCGCAATACTCTCAAGATGACGCGCGACCATCTTCACCCAACCATGAGGCGATTCAATCTTCACCCAGTCGCCATCCTCGATGCCGTACTGCTTTGCCGTAGCCGGATTGATCTTCACCCAAGGATACGGCTGCAACTCGCGCAAGTAGGGAACGTCAACATAATAGCTGTGGTTACACAGGCGATACGCATGCACGTCGGAAATGACGAGCGGATATTCCTTGGCAACATCAGGTGTGCCCGCAATGCTTTCCGCCGGACCGTTGTACACGGGAAGCGGAGAAATCACGCCAGTATCATCGCAGTTTGGCTTATTGCCGATCCACTCGTTGTAGCACTGGACCTTGCCACCCGGCAGGCTGGCAAACATGGTCTCGTAATCTCGGTAAGACGGCTCTGTTGCTTTGGCACCGTCAACACGCTCCATGAAGATGCCTCTATTCGCAGCGCGCAGCTCCTCTAGCTCAATGCCCGACCCGTCTAGCTGCTCACGCAGGCATGCCTCCATGTCGCCATTCCAGAAATCCTCTCCATAGCCCATGCGCACGGCTAGATCAAGATAATATTCCCAGTCCGAGCGTGACTCTCCCATAGGTTCTGCGATCTTCTGATTAATGGCGATGAATGTGCCGTCAACACTGTTCTTCGTACCGAACTGCTGGCTCGTCTCATAGTTCGTGCAAGCGGGCAACACGTAGTCGGCGAAGTCACACGACGAGTTCCACTGCGTATCCATGACCACGTAGAAGTCGAGCTTCTTCAAGGCTTCCTCTACCTTTGCCGGCTGACGCGTTGCCGAAAGAGGGTTGGATGACTGTCCAAAGATACAGCGCAGCGGGTAGGGATCCTCCGTGAGAATGCTCATGATGCCCTTGAAATAGGCTGTCGTGGGACCGGATTCTTGCGTGTTCATCGTCTGGAACCAGCGTGGGGTCTCGGGACCTACCAAATCGGAGACACCGGCCATAAAGCCGTTCTCTTCGTCTTCTTGGCTCTTAGGAAGCTTTTCAGCCAGCTCATCAATGCCTTTGGTCTTGATGAGCGACGGTGGTGGCACCATGGCGACCCCGCCGCCGCCCGCGATGCCCAAGTTGCCGGTTATTGCCTCAATCAAGCAGGCGCAGGCCACTGCCCAGTGGCCATCATTCTGCTGATCTCCGATACCGTTGCCGATGTTGATACCCATGGGCTTGACCGTGCCCATCATACGTGCGACCTCATAGATCTGGTCGACGGGAATGCCCGTGACAGGCGACGCCCATTCGGGCGTGTACTGTTTCATATGCGTGGCCAACTGGGCAAACCCACTGCACCAGTTCTCAACGAAGTCGTGGTCGTACAGATCCTCCTCAATTATGACGTTGAGGATAGCCATGGCCAGCGCACCGTCCGTGCCGGGGCGCACGGGCACCCACACGTCGGCCTTTGCAGCAAGCCCGTCCTGCATGGGACGGATATCGATTACTTTGAGGCCTTTCTCGATAGCGTTAAGACGCGCATATGGATTACCTTGATTGATAGCGGAATTCTCGCTATTGTAGCCCCAGACCACGAGCAGCTTCGTCTTGCCCAATTGTCCCGGTGCCGTGTCGGTAGCCTTAGCATGCTTCGGACCACCGATGGTGACGAGACGAGTCATGACCACCGGCAGAGCCGGTGGCTTGCATAGGCGACCCTGTAAGGGTCGAGAATGCCAGCTGCGGCAAAGCCGCGATGGTCCAGCGCATTCTTACCGGCCGCCCCTTAAGGGGGCTAACCG
>JAEWQO010000107.1 GCA_023460315.1 Actinomycetes bacterium | reverse complement strand
GCTGCGACGAGTCAAGGGCGATACGGCTTGAGCAAAGCGAAAGGCAAGCGCCTTGAGACGCTGCCAGCACCCCTTGGCCTTATAGGCCTTGAGCAAACCACCCTTTTGAAGGGTGGTTCATGATTTGAAGATCTGCATGAGGTGTGCGGGTTTCAACATGCTCCCTTGATGTGACGATTGGACGAACCTGAAGCGGGCTGACTCTGTGTGAGCAGTATAGCGAACTTCGGCAGACGCAGTGGCGCAGGAGCGCCTTCGTGACTGTCAGATTACGTGTTTGGCATATTTATGAGTGGCTCAATCTTTTCCAAGACGAACTGATGGGTTGTCCGAAGTGCTTTGGAAAGGCTTTCGTCTGTCACATATTTAAACATGTGACAGCTTTTGAACAGGCATGATACTAAATTCGCATATTTTATGTGACACGGGATACTCGTGGATGGGTATGGTGAGGCTGTTCGATATTCGCTAGCTTCTTGAAGTGGCGAAGGTATGCGCCCGAGAGAGACGAGGTAGGTTCGATATCCGAGAGACGGGTATCGACGAAGACGGGCGAAGAGAAAAAAGAGAAAAGGGGGAGTGCAATGTCAGATGCCATGAGCATGAGCCGTCGTTCTTTTATGAAGACGACAGGAGCGCTTGGCGCCTTGGCGGCCGTTGGTGGCACCGTTGCAGCGACAGATTCGCTTTTCGGAAACGGTGCGCCACAGGCGCATGCGGAAACCGAAGAGACAACCACGTGGGGCCATTGTGCCATCAACTGTCCAGGACGCTGCAGCCTGAAGTTTCACGTGAAGGATGACGAAGTCGTATGGGTCGACACCTACACGAGCGCAGACGCCAGCTTCGACGACCCTCAGCCGAGGGCCTGTTTGCGTGGCCGCAGCTATCGCCGGTGGATGAACAGTCCTGACCGTATCAACTATCCCATGAAGCGTGTCGAAGGATCCAAGCGCGGCGAGGGAAAATATGAACAGATCAGCTGGGACGAGGCAATTGACCTTGCTGCCAGCAAGCTGAAGGAAGTCATAGACCAATATGGCAATGAGGCCGTGTACGTGCCCTATGCAACGGGCGTTTCGGCCACGACCTCTCGTCCGTTTAATCGCTTCCTGAACTTGGTGGGGGGCTATCTGAACTTTTATAACAGCTACTCCACGGCTCAGATATCCTGCATCACGCCGTATATGTATGGCACGAAACAGGCAGACGGCAGTTCGCTCAGCGCTGCTGAGGATGCAAAGCTTGTGCTCGTCTTCGGCTCGAGCCCCACAGAAACACGTCAGGGCGGTTTGACCACCCACTATGATTGGGTGCATCTGCGTGAGCGCACCGGTGCCAAAATATACCTGATTGACTACCGGATGAACGATTCCATCTCTGGTCATTCCGAGCAGTGGCTGCCCATCAATCCGGGCACGGACGCCGCGTTGGTGGCGGGCATCGCCCACTATCTCATCGAGCATGATCTGGTAGACATCGATTTCTTGCACACCTATTGCGTTGGCTATGACGAAGAGACCATGCCCGAAGCATACAAGGGTAAGAACATGTCATACCACGACTATGTCATGGGGATCGGTTACGACAAGGTGGAAAAGACGCCCGAATGGGCTGCCAAGATCACCGGCATTCCGGCTGACCGCATCGAAACCCTCGCTGAAGAGGTGGGCACCACCAAGCCGCTGTATGTGAACCAAGGCTGGGGACCGCAGCGTCGCAGCAATGGCGAATGGACAGCATGGGCCATCATGGCGCTGCCTTGTCTCGTCGGCCAGGTTGGCTTGCCTGGCACAAACAATGGCACCCGTGAGGCTCGCAACAGCCCGACGCTCGGTTCGTTGTCGGCCGGGACCAACCCGGTGAAGACCTCTATTCCCTGCTTCCTCTTCACCGATGCGATCGACCATGGCACAGAGATGACGTCGAAGAACGCTGGCGTGAAAAACGCCGACGCGCTCAAGGTGAACATCAAGTACATGATCAACTATGCTGGCAATTGCCTGACCAATCAGCATGCCAGCATCAACCGATCCCACGAAGTGCTCGTCGATGAAAGCAAGTGCGAATTCATCTTGGGCATTGATACGGTCATGTGCGACTCGATGATGTACGCTGACGTCGTTTTGCCCGACCTGTTCCGCTTTGAGCAGGCATCCCAGATCGCAACTGGCAGCGACACCGGTTACATGATCACCGGCACCGCCTGCACCACGCCGAAGTTTGAGCGCAAGACGGCCTATGAGATGGCATCGCTCATGGCGGAGAAATTCGATGTGCTTGACCAATTCACCGAAGGCAAGACCGAGGAAGAGTGGATCAAGGAACTGTACGAAAAGTCCCGCGTCAAAGACACCAAGCTCCCGACATGGGATGAAGCGGTTGAGATGGGCGTGTATACAAGAAAGTACGATCCCGTCGTCTCCATGGAAAAGTTCCGCAAGGATCCCACGGGAAGCGCGCTGGACACTCCTTCTGGGAAAATTGAGATCTTTTCTGCAAAGGTCCTTGATTTCACCAAGGGATGGGAGTTCAAAGAAGGCGACACGCTGTCCGGCATGGACACCTTGCCTCCCATTCCTGTCTATATACCTGAATGGTATGGGGTTGAAAATACGACCGATGACTATCCGCTTCTGCTGTCGGGCTTTCATTATCGTGGCCGGATCCATTCCTCGTGGGGCTTTATACCGGAGCTCAAGGAGGTTAATCCTCAGGAAGCCTGGGTGAACCCGGTGGATGCCGAGACGCGCGACATTGCACAAGGAGACAAGGTCCGGGTCAAAAATGAGTTTGGCGAGATCGAGCTTCTTGCAAAAGTGACCCCCCGCGTTGTGCCCGGCGTTGTGGCCGTGTCACAAGGTGCTTGGTTCGATGCCGACGAGAATGGGGTGGATCAGGGCGGGAGCATCAACACGCTCACGACCCAGCGTCCCTCTCCGCTCTCCAAGGGCAACCCGCAGCACACGAACATCTGCGAAGTCGTAAAAGCCTAACGCGGCGAGGAAAGGAAGGTATGAAAAATGACGCAATATGCATTTTCTTTCGATGGCACTCGCTGCACTGGTTGCAAAACCTGCGAGATGGCCTGCAAAGACTATAAAGACCTTACCGTGGGCTTCGCGTACCGCAAGGTGTACGAAGTGACCATGGGGGAGACGGTGAAAGACGGCAACGGATGCGTTTCATCGACATGCGTAAGCTATCCGGTGTCCATGGCGTGCAACCATTGCGATGATCCGGCATGCACGAAGGTGTGCCCGACGGGAGCCATGCATAAAGACGCTGACAATGGCCTGGTCTTCGTGGATGCGGGCAAGTGCGTTGGTTGTGGATATTGCCATATGGCCTGTCCCTACAATGCCCCCAAAGTTGATCGTGAAAAGGGCCATTCCGTCAAATGCGACGGTTGCGTAGAGAGGCTGGCCACGGGCGAGAAGCCGGTGTGCGTCGAGGCCTGTCCTGCTCGAGCCCTTGATTTTGGAACGGTTGAGGAAATGTCCCAGAAGGGCGAACGAGGCAATATCGCACCGTTGCCAGAGCCGTCATACACGAGTCCGAATTTCTACATCAAGCCTTCTGCCGACGCCAAACCGGCGGGCAGCACAGAGGGCAAGGTCGTTAACCCCCTGGAGGTGATGTAGCATGGAGGCTGCATTCGCTGAACTGCCTTTGGCGCTGTTCACGACTTTGGCACCGATGGGTGCCGGCGCGTTCGTCGCGCTTGCGCTCGCCTTTTTCACCACCTCATTCTCTGGCGATCAGCTGAAGAAGATCGACAAGATGACGCTTATTCCGCTCGTTGTCGTTCTTTTGGGCTTCGCTGCTTCATTCGCCCATCTGGCTGCACCATTGCATGCCGCCGGTGTGTTTGCGGGCGTGGGATCGTCGCCGCTGTCGAACGAGATCCTTGTCGGCTCCCTGTTTGTGGTGGTGGCGCTGGTTTACACGGTTGCAGCGCTGGCCGGCAAGCTTTCGGACGGCGCGCGCAAAGGGTTCGCGGCTGTTGTTGCCGTGATGGCCGTCGTGTTCGCCTGCTTTACGGGCATGGCTTACATGATGGAAACCATCCCGTCGTGGAACACGCCGTTCGTTCCTGTCCAACTGCTCGGCTTTGCCTTGGTTGGCGGAATTCCCCTGGGCACGTTGGTGCTCGGTCTGGCGGGTTCTCTCGGAGAGGCCCTGAAGGGGTCTTTCAAGACGGCGGCGATCGCCGTGGCGGTGATTGGCGTGCTGCTCGCGGTCGTTGGACTCTGCTTCCAAATCATGGGCGTGAACGAACTCGTCAATCCTTTGGTTGCAGGTGCCGACTTGGTGGCTGGTGTGGCGATATGGATAGCGGTCGCGGTGGTCTGCCTGATCGTTTCTGCCTTGGTCAGTGTGGTGTCTCTGACCGGAAAGAGTCCGGTTGCGTTGGCCGCGACGAGTTCGGTCATCGCTCTTGCCGGCATATTTATCGCACGTTTGGTATTTTATGCGGTGCAGATGTCGGTGGGTTTGTAGAGAGCCCAACCGGTTCTTGACGAAGGGCGTTATAGGAGAGCGAGGTGCGCTACAATAACAGCGCACCTCGCTTTGTTGTGGGGGATCTACTAAAAGCGGAGGGATCATATGATCGAAATGACTGATGATTTGATCGAAGGCATTGCGTTTGTCGGCGAGACGCTCGGGCCGTTCTATTTGCAGGACCCCAAGACGGGCGATGCTGGCTCTGCCTATCAGGCTCTGGCGGTCCTCGACGTGGACGCTGCGGCAACGGAATGGCCCTTTGTTGACGATGCTGAAGCGCGAGCGGACTTGAGCCTCATGAAACAAGGGCTTGCCCGCGGACATGAAGATGACGCAGTCGTCTGGGAATACCGGCGTTTGCTTGTCGGGCCGGCCTCCAAGCCGGCCCCGCCCTGGGGTTCGGTGTACACCGATCGAGAATGCGTCGTGTTCGGCGAAAGCACGCTGGCGCTGCGTCAGTGGATGAGAGAGCAGGGAATTGCGCGCCTCAACGACGACAAGACCCCCGAAGACCATATCGGTCTCATGCTGCTGCTTATGGCGTGGCTTGCTCACTATAGGCCAGAACTGCTTGACGACTATCTCAGGCTTCATGTTCTGACGTGGTCATCGCACTTTCTTTCCCAATTTGCCGAAGCGGCGGAGCAGCCTTTTTTCAAGGGTCTTGCGTGCCTCACGAAAGAAAGCCTTGAGGGCATTCGGGTTGCGCGTGGCCTAACTGTCGACTACCCGCGCTTCTATCGCTGAGGAGCGTGCGGTGTCCGGCATCGACACAGCGCTTGGCGAGATCACCCTCGTCCTTTTCACGACGCTCGCTCCGTCGGGAGTGATGGCGTTTGTCTTCATGGGCTTCCCGGCGCTGTTCGGCAAGGTGGATGACGCGACGCGCCATCGCATTGACAAATTTCTCTGCATTCCGCTCATCACGTCGATGGTGGGGCTGGTTGCATCGGCAACCCATCTTGGCAATCCCTCAAATGCCCTGTACGTGTTCCTTGGAGTTGGGCGGAGTCCTCTTTCGACGGAAGTGTTCTGTGCGGTGGTGTTTCTTGCTTTTGCCGGTTTGTACTGGCTTTACGCGTTTGCCGAACATCCGCGTGCCAAAGTGCAGCGCATCTGGATGGCCTTCTGCATGATAGCGGGGGTCATTTTCGTGACCGCTATCGGATTTGCCTACCATGCCGAGACCATCGTGTCATGGTATACCGTATACGTGCCGCTCAATCTTTGGTTGAACGCTCTGGTGGGTGGTCCGCTGCTCGCGGTGCTCTCTTTGCGTATCGCCGGTTATCAGCCTGTTGAGGGGATGTTTGGCCGCATTCTTGTCATCGTGTCGGGGATAGCCTTGTTGGCGAATGCGATAGGGTTTGGACTGCAGGGTGTCGAGTTGGCGTCTCTTGAGAATTCGGTAGTTTCGGGGAATGAGCTGGTGCCTTCCTATGGCATCATGGTGGGGGCATTCTGCATTTTGGGCGTGCTTGGGGTGGGGATAGACGCCCATGCCTTGTTCGGATCCGTTCCGCTCACCTTCTCCCGCTCTCTGTTTGCCTGCGTGCTCGTTTTGGCGGGGATTTTTGTCATGCGGTTTGCGTTCTACATGATGCATATGACGGTTGGAGTGAGCGTTTAGGCATTTGTTCCGCTGCAGGTCCGCCTTTCGGGGGAAGGGTTGCTCCATGAAGGCTTTCTGCGCCAAGGAATGCCGACTTGCTGCTTAGGCAGAGCTGTGGAGTCGGTTTCGCTCAGCGTCCGAAGAGGTCCCAGCCACCCGGAGGAGTCACCTTTTCTGATTGCACGACGGCCGATGCGTATTGTATGCGTTCGATGATATTGCGCTCAAGGCTTGAAACGTTTTCATACGTGACCTGCTCACGGAGCAATGAATAGACATTTTCCATGAGCGCATTGATGCTCTCATTCGTTTCACTTTCATACATAGGTACTCCCCCCGGATTGCTCTGCCTGATGTCCATCAGTAAAACGTTCCCTAGTATAGCCGAAAAGTAATGGATGTATTACGTTTTGTAAGAAAGGCGAATCATACGCGGCAAAAACCCTGCACAGGAGGGGGGAAATGGGCTGAAGAGCGACAAAATAGCAGGTGAAGATATGATTTTGAAAACAAGCGCGCGGGCTGGTCAAGGACGAAGGGGCAGAGGAATCCGGTTTGCCGTTTCTCCGGGGGCCTCTGCCATGGCGGGATTTGGCTATACTGGTCGAGAACATGAAAGAGGAGGATGCCGTGGCTCTTCAGTACTTTCCCTATGGAGATGAAGAAATCTCGTATCTCACGTTGCGAGATCCACGTCTGGGCGAAGTTATTGCCGGCATCGGTCCCATTCGGCGTGAGGTTCGCACCGATCTGTATGCTTCTCTGGTCAAATGCATCGTGGGACAGCAGATTGCCACCAAGGCTCAAGAAACTATATGGCGACGCATCTGCGATGCCATGGGGGATGTCACACCTGAGGCTATCGCCGCATGTCCCGATGACGAGCTGCAACAATTCGGGCTGTCATTCCGCAAAGTGTCCTATATCAAGAATTCTACCGAACGCGTGCTGTCGGGTGAGCTTGACCTCGATGGACTTTCGACGCTTTCCGACGACGAGGTTCGCCAGCGGTTGTCGGCGCTGCCGGGCATTGGCGTATGGACCGCTGAGATGCTGATGATATTCTCCTTGCAGCGTCCTGATGTATTGAGTTGGGGCGATCTGGCGATTCAACGTGGCTTGCGCATGGTGTATCACCATCGTCGCATAACACCTCAGCTGTTTGCAAAATACCAACGCCGCTATTCTCCCTACGGATCAATTGCGAGCCTCTACTTGTGGGAGGTCGCAGGTGGCGCTCTTGAAAACATGCGCGATTATGCCCCGAAGCCGAAAAAGAAATGAAAAGCTCTGGCGTGGTTTGAGGGAGACTCTTCCCGGTGGACTCCGCTTTGTTTGAATGGAGTCCACCGGCGTTCTCAATTTTGAAGAGCGCCTGCTCTCTCCTTTGGTTGCATGGCCGGACGAGAAAACAACAGGCGAAGGCTTGGTCTCGGTATCTGCAACGATTCCCTTTATGTTGCGCGCATGGCACACGTAACTCGATTGAGCATGTCTGTGCTGGTTGAGCCCCTATCACATGGTTTATGGTAGAAGCTTGCAGCCATTATGCCGCTTCGATTTCTTCAATATCACATACTTTATGGAGTTGTCCAGCAAGAGGCTTGTTCTTCATGATTTCCTTCAGGGGATTACGCTGTCGTGCGGCAAGCTTTGAAGGCGTTGCGCTCTGTGGTCCCCTATGACAAGGGCAATATGGGAGAAGAGGAGAAGAGGTATGTCCGAAGCTTGTGGTAGCAAAGGATTCAGTCGCCGCGCTTTTTTGGGTCTGAGCGTTGCGGCCGGATTGACCGCCGCGCTCTCGTCGGGCGACAGAAATGGGCTTGAACCAAAGACTGCCGAAGCGCTTGAGGCTGTCACTTCAGATGCGACGAAGAAGGTTCGCAGCACCTGTCGCGCTTGTGGGAAGATGGAGTGCGGCATCTGGGTCACCGTCCGCAATGGTCGTGTCATCAAGATCGAGGGAGATAATTCCGCCTATACCTCGCGGGGCAACTGTTGCTCGAAAGGGCGCAGCGCGATGCAGTCGCTCTATCATCCCGACCGCGTCAAATATCCGATGAAACGCACCAATCCTGACAGGAATCAAGCTGCCGAATGGGTACGCGTCTCCGATCGCGTGCCGAATGTTGGTGTAAGGAAAAATTTGAGTTGAGGGCTGAAATAGCCTAACCATGAAAATACGGTCATCGTCTAGAATCTGTTAACGACCAAGAAAACGGATTCAAGGAAAGGCGAT
>JAEWQO010000106.1 GCA_023460315.1 Actinomycetes bacterium | reverse complement strand
CGCTAAAAAAGACCGTCATGATGTGCGGATTTCTGGGCTGCCCCAACTTGATCGTGCACCCCTGCTACCTGCCCGCCGACAAGCGACTGACGGCGGCCGAGGAATGGGATATGAATATCGAAATGTACACCGCGCTGCTTCCCGCGCTGAAGCGGTATGGTGTGGTCTGCTGCCTGGAGAACATGTTTACACGCCATCGCGGCAAGGTGATGGAGGCATCCTGTTCCGATCCGCACGAGGCGATCCGGTACATTGACGCGCTGAATGAAATCGCCGGCGAAGAACGGTACGGATTCTGCTTGGACATCGGTCATGCGACGCTCCTCGGCAAGGATCTGTACGCGCTGATCCACAGTCTCGGCCATCGCATCAAAACGCTGCACGTGCACGACAACAACGGTCTTGAGGATGAGCATCTGTTCCCTTATATGGGCGTCACGGACTGGAATCGGTTTTGCCGGGCGCTCAATGAAATCAATTACCCGTACGATCTGAACTTCGAAACCTTCCAGGGGATCGGTACGTTTGATCTGTCGCTGGCTCCGCATCTGCTAAAGCTGCTTCACGCGACCGGGGAACTGTTCGTCCGACGGATTTCCGGAGAAATGCTCTGAGAGGGACGGAGGAATCGCGATGCCCTGTTTTGACCTTCCGTTGGAGGCACTAAAGGAATACCGCGGGAGCGGTGACCGGCCGGCGGATTTCGACGCGTATTGGTCGCGGGCAATTGCGGAAATGGAGGGGCTTGGAACCGCGTACCATCTGGAGCCTGCGGATATCGAGCCCGTCGGCGCGGAATGCTTTGAACTCTGGTTTACCGGCGTTGGCGGCGCGCGGGTACACGCAAAATACCTGCGGCCCGCCGGCCTTCCCGCTCCGCATCCGGCCGTGGTGATCTTTCACGGCTACAGCGGCTCCAGCGTCGGATGGTCGTCGCTGATGCGCTACGCCTGCGCAGGGATTGCCGTTTTGGCAATGGACTGCCGAGGACAGGCGGGCAAGTCGCAGGATGTTGGCGTCGTAGAGGGATCGACAATCCGAGGCCACATCATTCGGGGCGCTACGGATCCCAACCCAGAAAGCCTGTTGATGCGGGCAATCTACCTGGACTGCGCACAGCTCGCGCGCATCGCCATGTCAATGCCGGAAATCGACGCGTGCCGTGTGGCCGCGCAGGGCATATCGCAGGGAGGCGGGCTCGCGCTTGCCTGCGCCGCGCTTACTCCGGCGCTAAACCGGGTGGTTTCGGTAACGCCCTTTCTATGCGATTATCGCCGCGCGTGGACGGTTGGCGCGCCAGACGGCGCCTATTTTGAGCTTAGCTATTACTTCCGCTTTATTGATCCGCGCCACACGACAGAGCGGCAGTTCTACGAACGCCTGGGCTACATCGACAATGTGAACCTGGCCCCGCGTATTCGCGCGAGAACGCTCATGCTCACGGGCTTGCTCGATCATACTTGCCCGCCCTCGACGCAGTTCGCGGCGTTTAACGGCATTACTGCGCCTAAGCGGGTCGAGGTCTACCCGGATTACGCGCACGAAACCTGCTCCGACATGGAGGACGTTGCCATGCGCTTTTTGATGGAGATGGCGTTGGAGGGCCGATGACGTGATTGGAGGAATCTCCAGCCGAGAAGCGTGAATATTCAGTCATGGACCTTTGCCATCAGAATTGTCTCGCTCAAAGAGGCTGTCATCCGATTTTTTGCAAATCTGATGGCAGCTTTTTTGCGGTATTTCTGCCATCAGAACAGTCCTCCCAAAAAGCAAAACGCCGATGTCAAACATTCCGGGTTCTGGGGACAGCTATTACGGTCGAGAGGGGGAACAGGAAGAAGCCCGACAGACAGTATTTCAACCATATCTGTCTACCCCCTCCTTCCAGTATCCCGACCGGTTGCGCCCCACTCCCAAACGCTCTACCATGGTAAAGTGGTAGATATTTGGCCTCCTTATCCCTGGAGCACATCATCCCTTGCCCTGCTTGCCAATGAGCCGCGGGGGAGGGCCTGACTCATTCAGTCTTCCGATTCAGGAATACAGGCTGTCGGCGCAACCGTCCCTTGCCAGTCTGCGCCGATCCGTCTACAACGTTGTTCGCTGATGCTCGGGTTGTCTACGTCGAAGTGTTCATAGGTACCATTCAGCGAATAGGCTTTGCGGTAGCCCGTTTTTGCACAACTCCTCCAGCTCTTTCGGGGTATATCGCCGGGGATGCGCGCGATCAGCGCTGGGGTGCATCCCTCAGCTTTTAGGCGTCTGCAGATTTCTTCTGCAGCCAAGTGACGGTGTTCACACCCGGCATTCACCTGATATGTGTTGTGCGTCAGACTCCATCGGGATCAAAATGACCTACGAAAAAATTCAACATCGTAAATCCGCCTTCCACTCGCTTTTCGTGGCTGTCGCATATCCGGTAGGTGGGGCGCGAGGTGGTTTCACTGTCAGCACAAGCAGCGGGATCAAATTCACGCCGGGGAGCGGCATTTTTAGAACGCTAACAG
>JAEWQO010000105.1 GCA_023460315.1 Actinomycetes bacterium | reverse complement strand
TCTTGGCAGTAGGAACAACCGGCATGGCGCAAGTACCTTCTACTGGCGCGTATGTAGCGTTTGGAAGTATTGGTATGGGCGGTGGTGGCATGGGCGGCCAGCGTTCCCAACATACTGCCGACGGGACGCAGCAGCCTGCTGATGATATGGAACCTCCTGACGGATCTCAGGGTGGCGCGGCTCCTGCGATGAACGGGCAGAAGCCCGTCCCTCCCACAGATGGGACAGATGATTCCACCACCCGCGGTCAGCGAGGCGATTTGGGCGGTGGAATGATGAATGGAACCGTCGATGCAGATACCTCGGAGTTTGTGATTGCCGAAGGCAGCGAAATCGTCATCAAGGACAGCAGCGGCGATGTGCTTTACTCCGCCACCGGCGTGAAGGCCGCCAACTCCGTGATCTTTGGCGCGGAGACGCTGACAGAAGGCGAAACATACACACTGTATATCGACGGGGAGGAAGCGGTTGCCGCCATTGCCAAGACCGGCACGGGAACGGAGCAGGGCGGCTTAAATTGAGATGCAAGGGCTGAAAAGCGATTTCTCCTTATAAATGCTGGGAAATAAAGATTTTAACGTAAAACCCACCGGAACGCTCACAAATGTAGGCGTTCCGGTGGGTTTTGGAGGAGCGGGGAGGGCGATCCATTCCTTCCGCCGAACGGTTGAAATAGAACGATGAAGAGTTGCCGCATCGGTCCAATGTTCCGGGTTTGCTGTTGCAAAGACAGTCAAAGTCCAGTGCTTTTACAGTATTTTCAGAGAGTGGATTGACTTTAACGCCAATTCCAGATATAATACTTAAGGTTTTTAGATTTCGATTTCCATTGCAGTCTGAGGTGCGCCCCGTTCCGATGGCAAGAAAGATTTATAGCTGTCATGAAGCGATGAAGCGCCCAGCGGTCAACGGTGCCGGTAATTTGGGAAAACGACTAGATAAAATAATTTCATAAATTTCCGGGTGTAGCGCAGTTGGTAGCGCGGGTGGTTTGGGACCATCAGGCCGCAGGTTCGAACCCTGTCACTCGGACCATGCGGAGTGTCCTTATAGGATCTGAGGATCTTATAAAGGACACTCCGCTTTTTGTACGCTAAATTGAATCAAGCGGTTTGTGCCGGGGCGTAGTTGACAGCTACGCCCTTTCTTGTTTCCATGAGGATGTCGGCCTCGGGGATTTTGCGGCGATCCGGCACATCAAACGCGCCGATGCAGTTATAGAAAATCGTGACCCGCTGGGTGGCAACGCCGTCCTCGTCCTTTTCGGCATGATACACTTCAATGTGGTCGATCAGTTCCGTCACCATGCGCTTTGTGACCTTTTTGGCGTTGGTGTATCGCCGGACGCTTTCAAGAAACTGATCAACATCCATCCGCTTGCCCTCGGTCTTTTTCAGTTCCAGCTTGAGCGCCTTGACCTTTGCGGCGTTCTCCCCCTGTTCCTGTTCGTACCGTTTGGACATTTTGGAAAAGCGGGCATCGTCGATCTTGCCGGACACATTATCCTCATACAGCCGCTCAAAGAGCATATCCAGCTCCTTGTCCCGCGCCAGCAGCCCGTCCAGCTCCCGCTGTTTTCGCGCCCGGTCATTTTCCGCTACCTTTGCGGAACGCCCCATCATGGCTTTGATAAAGTCGCCCTCGTACTCGTTGGCGAAGCAGGCCAGACGATTGACCTCATACAGCACCACCTGCTTCAGAAAATCCAGCCGGATATAATGGGTAGCGGAGCATTTGCGGAGCCCGGAATTGTGGTTCTGGCAACTGAAAAACTTGATGTCATGGTTGCCTTGGTTGAAATGAAAGTTGAGGTTGCCGCCGCATTCGGGGCATTTCAACAGGCCGGAGAACACGCTGGGCTCCTGTGAGACAGACGGTCTTTTGCGCCGTGTACCGCTTTTCAGTGCCTGCACCTTTTCCCATGTGGGGCGGTCAATGATGGATTCATGCACATTGAGGAAGATCGCACGGTTTTCGTCCGGGTTTTCAATGCGGCGCTTCATCTTGTAGGACTTGGAGTAGCTTTTGAAGTTGATGACATCGCCGCAGTATTCCTGTAAGCCGAGAATTTTCTTGACCGTGGTGTGCCCCCACTTGGTAGGCTCCAGTGTGCTTTTTGAGCCGCTGCGGTTTGTCCCCTTGCTGCGCCAGTAGTAGGTGGGATTATAAATCCCGTCTTGTTCCAGCGCCGCCCCCGTTTCCGCAAGGCCGTAGCCCTCAAGCGCCATTCGGTAGATGCGCTGTACTACAGCGGCAGCCTCCGGGTCTACCACCCAAAACCGGGGATCGTCCGGGTTTTTATGTAGCCATAAGGCGGGGGTGAAAGTGGAACGCCGGAATTGCCTTTCATTTTATTGACGATCCGGTGTTTCTTGGAAATGTCCTTAGCGTAATACTCGTTCATAATATTTTTGAACGGAGTAAAATCATTTTCGCCCTCGTCGCTGTCCACGCCGTCTGAGACGGCAATCAAGCGAATGTCGTGCTGCGGGAAAAATTCCTCGGTCAGCCTGCCGACCTCAATGTAATTGCGCCCCAGCTGGGACAGGTCTTTTACAAAGACTGCCGAGATATACCCGGTCTCAATGGCTTTGAGCATTTGCTGAAAACCGGGGCGATTGAGCGTTGTGCCGGTTATGCCGTCGTCAACAAAAAACATGGTTTCCTCATAGCCCTTGTCCTTGGCGGCCTTTTGGAGTAGTTTTTTCTGGTTGGTAATGCTGTTGCTTTCGCTATCCATATTATCGTCACGACTTAAACGGCAATAGAGGGCGGCTGTCCCCGTGGCGTGATTTTTGTTGTTTGACTGTTTCAAAATATCCTCCTTCCCGGCAGTCAAACAAGAGGTTTTATCCTACCTATATTATACCTCTGTCTGCCGCCCATGTTAAGGATGCCGATGGAATGGCCTATACCGGCTCCAAATCCGCCAGCATCAATTTCAGAAGAATATCCCGCAGCAGCTCGCCCGTTTCCTTGTAAACAGGCGTCACAATAAACTTGATTTTATCTACTTGATAAATGTATTTCTCTTTGCACTTGGTATCGGTCATGTTGCCCTCCCTCCATTATTGAAAGCATCTATATCATCCGTTTTCCCTCGTCTTGTGGGGAAACGCCAAAGGGCGGCACCCTCGCGGATGTCGCCCTTTGGCCTGCCCTCACCTTGGGACAAAGTGTCTCGAACTAATAGGGACTGTTTTGGTAGTGTGCCTCGGCATCCTCCAGTCCGCACAGATCGAAAACATCGTGAAACTCACCGATCACGCGCCGGATGCCCTGGGGAGAAAAGCCGCAAGCCTCCATCGCATAGATGACATAGCCCCGG
>JAEWQO010000104.1 GCA_023460315.1 Actinomycetes bacterium | reverse complement strand
CCCTACGCCGGGAAAACCATCGGCGACATCACCATCGAACGCCAGCAGGTTTTCGACCCCGGCGGCAACCGGCTCGAACGCATGGCCAACAAAACCCACATGCTCACCCGCGACCGCGTCGTCCGGCGCGACCTGCTGTTCCGCTCGGGCGACAAGCTCGACCCGCAGCTCATCGTGCGCAACAAGCAGCTGATCCGCTCGCGCGACTACATCTCGGACATCGACGTCACGGTGCTCCCCGACGCGGTGGACTCGACACGCGTGAACCTCCTGATCACCACGCGCGACAGCTGGACCATCTCCGTCGACGGAGGATGGCATTCCGAGGGCCGGACGATGGTGGGGCTTTCCGACGCCAACATCTTCGGATCGGGCAACAAACTCAAATTTATGACCAACTTCAGCCGCAAGGACTTCTCCTACGGCGGCAACATGGTCGAATACGAAATCCCCAACCTGCTCGGGACCTTCTACACCGCCGAGATCGGCGGAGGGCGCGACTTCTACAACTCGACGCTCAACATGGGGCTGCGCAAAGAGTTCCTCAAACCCACGGACTACGAGATAGGCCTTACATACAGCGACATCAAAGCCAAGCGCTACATGATCGAACAGGACACGTCGCTGCTGGTGAAGGAGCGCAACCTCGACGTCTGGGGCGGCTACTCGCACTACCTGCGCGGGATCAAATCGAGCGTTTATCTCTCGGGACGCTACAACTACCGGCGCGTGAGCCGCAGGCCCCTCGTGGCCCCGGACTACAACCCCGCGCTGCACGACCAGGACGCCCTGCTGGTCGGCGGGGGTCTCTACCGCGAAAAATTCTACACGGCCAACATGATCTACGGATTCGGTACGCGCGAGTACCTCGCGACGGGCTACAAGGCCGAAGTGACGACGGGCTATTCGTGGGGCGAATTCAACGACGCCCTCTACCTCGGCGCGAGCTACGAAACGGGTGGATTCCGCAGACTGGGCTACATCATGGGCGGCTTCACGCTCGGAAGCTACATAGACCTCGAAAACGGCATGTGGCAGCGCAGCGCCGTCGATGTCGACCTGCGGTGGTTCTCCAACCTTTTCCTGTTCAAGCGCAGCCGCATCCGCCAGTTCCTCGCCTTCAACTACACGCAGGGCTGGAACCGTGCGACGGGCAGCGACGAGAGCATCCGCTTCACGCGCACCGACGGCCTGCAAGCCCTCAAGGAGTACATCATCGGAACCAACCGCATGATCCTCAACACCGAGACGGTGGTATTCACCCCCTACCAGCCGCTGGGATTCCGCATCGCCGTCTTCGGGTTCGCCGACTTCGGGCTGATCGGCTATTCGCCCAATATCTTCAAAAACGACTTCTTCACCTCGTTCGGACTGGGCGTGCGGCTGCGAAACGAACGGCTGGTGTTCAACACGATCCAGATCCGGCTGGGCGTGGCCTTCGGCAAACGCGGACTGGTCGAGAGCGAATATTTCCGCCTTTCGAACCCGACACGCATGGAGCAGTACCGCTACCGGCCGACGCGGCCCGAGATCGTCGAATTCAAATAGGCACGCACAAAAAAGGCGGAGGATTCCGTGGAATCCCCCGCCTTCGTGAACTTTTTATCTGCTTATGGTTTTTCCTTTAAGCCTTTACCTGCGGGCGCGGATCTCGACCACGCCGTTGCGTCCCTTCTCGCCGTAACGCTTCACGGCCTCGTCGCCCTTGTAGACCTCCATGCGCTTGATCTTCCCGGATTCCAGCCGTTCAACATCCTCTTTCGAGGCCTCCCTGCCGTTGATACGGATCAGCATGCCGTCGGGAAATCCGCCTTTCAGCGTAACCTGTCCCTTATAAACCGACACCGAACTTTCCGGAGTGCCCTGAATGGTCACCTTATCGGCATGCCCGGCGTCCGCCGAAAGTTTAAGCGACGTTCCCACCGCTTTCTGCGCTTCGGAAAGCTGTGCCGAAGTCTCCTTGCGGGCCGATTCAAGTTCCTTCTGGGCCTTGTCGAGCGCTTTCTGGGCCTGCTTCCAGTCATCGGAACTCATATACTTGCGGGCCAGTTTCAACCCTTCGCGGGCGGCTTCGATCCCGGCTCTACCGGCTTCGATACCCTCCCGGGCCGACTTCGCGGCAGCCCTTTGCGCGGCAGCCGCCTGTTTGGTCGTAATCGTTATCACGCCCTCATACCCCTTGTCGGCAAACTCCCCGGGGAGATTCGTGCCTTTGATCACCGACATGCTTTCAATCTGATCCGGGTCGAGCGATTCGATTTCAGACACTTGTACGCCGTCGACGATAAATACAGGATTCGACTCGACCGACGAGCCGTTCTCGACCTTGAACCGATACGATTTCGCGATTCCGGCCGTATTCACCACAACCGTTCCGTCTTTCGGCCTCGTACCGTGACCGATCACCCGCACGGTTGTCGACTCGTTCGTCCCGGCGCTGTCCGCCCGGGTGACCGTCACGACTTTGCCTTTCAGTCCCGGGACCTGCGCCCCATCGCCCGGTTCTCCGGTCTTTTTGAGCGTTACAAGAATCACGCCGTCGGCGGCCTTTTCGCCGTACACAGCCATCGAAACGGAATCCTTGAGCACGGTGATCGACTCGATCCGGTCGGCAGCGAGGCTGTCCATCGACTTCACCTCCCGGCCGTCGACCAGAATCAGCGGTTGTTGCCCATCGGAAAAAGATTTCGACCCCCGGATGTAGATCGTACTGGTTTCTTTTTTACCTTTGTCTTCAGGAAATACATAAGCGGTTTCGGCGAAAGCCCCGAGGGCCACGCCCATAAGCGGCAGCAACAGGAGCGCTTTGGCTCCGGCCCACCGCGACGATTTTTTACGCAACATCATGGTAATACGGTTTTTAAGTTTACTGTGATTAAAGCTG
>JAEWQO010000103.1 GCA_023460315.1 Actinomycetes bacterium | reverse complement strand
GCTCCTCTCTCTTGGCCAGGTCCCCCATGGGCCCGCCCTCCGGAAAGGAATTCTCGAACTCAGCCGCACGCGTCAGGCTGAGTTCGAGAGAAAAAACAAAGTGTACGGTTCAGCTTGCGAATCAACTACTAGATATGCTTAGCCTCGTGAAGATGTCTTTTTTACGAACATCCGTTCATAATGTCAAGCCTATGCTAAACTTGTTTGCCTACCTATGCGAAGGAGGAGTGCTCAGTGCATCTTTCTAATCTAGAAGGCATGGAGATGGAAGGCAAGCTGCCTGACACAAGGCTTTCCTCAACGCCGCTCGAGGTGATTTCACCCTATGAGCCTGCGGGCGATCAGCCTCAGGCTATTGAGAAGCTCACTCATGGCGTCGAAGAGGGTCTGCGCTATCAGACACTCCTGGGAGTGACGGGATCGGGCAAGACGTTCACCATGGCTAAGACCATCGAGGCTGTTCAGAAACCGACGTTGGTCATGGCCCCGAACAAGACGTTGGCGGCTCAGCTGGCGGGCGAGCTCAAGGAGTTCTTTCCCAACAATTCCGTCGTGTATTTCGTCTCCTACTACGACTATTACCAGCCCGAGGCCTATGTGCCCTCGTCAGACACGTTCATCGAAAAGGATGCTTCCATCAACGAGGAGGTTGAAAAACTTCGCCATGCTGCCACATCGGCGCTGCTGTCACGACGCGACTGCATCGTTGTTGCATCGGTGTCATGCATCTACGGCATCGGCTCGCCCATGGATTACGCGGGGATGGCTGTATTCGTGGACAAGCAAAAGGAAATGGATCGCGATGCCGTCATCCATGAGCTCATCGACATCCAGTATGATCGCAACGATTATGAGCTCAAACGCGGCACGTTCCGCGTGCGCGGCGATGCATTGGACGTATTTCCTCCCTACGCGGATAACCCCTTACGTGTTGAGTTTTGGGGAGACGAGATAGAGAGCATCACCGAGGTTGACAACCTTACCGGCGAGGTGCTGAACGACTATGAGGCGCTACCCATCTGGCCGGCTTCGCACTATGTGACGGCGCGTCCGAAGATGGATCGCGCGCTGGGAACCATCAGGGACGAATTGCGGGATCGCCTGCAGCAGTTCAAGGAAGAAGGCAAGCTGCTGGAAGCCCAGCGATTGGAGATGCGGGTTAACTACGACTTGGAAATGATGGAGACCATGGGGTTCTGCTCCGGCATAGAGAACTACTCCCGACATCTTGACGGTCGGTCTCCCGGCGAGCCTCCCTATACGCTCATTGACTACTTTCCCAAAGACTTCCTCTGCATCATCGATGAGAGCCATGTGACGGTGCCTCAGATACGGGGCATGCACGAGGGGGACCGCTCACGCAAGGTGACGCTGGCGGAGCATGGCTTCCGGCTGCCCAGCTGCCTTGATAATAGGCCGCTTCGCTTTGACGAGTTTGAGGAACGGGTGCCGCAGTTCATCTACGTGTCCGCGACGCCGGGAGATTATGAGAAGAAGGTCAGCCAGCAGCAGGTGGAGCAAATCATCCGTCCGACGGGCCTGCTTGATCCCGAGATCGTCGTGCGTGCCAGCACTTCTCAGATCGATGACATCATCGACGAGGCGAAGGATCGGGCGGCGCGTGACGAGCGTGTGCTCATCACCACCCTGACGAAGAAGATGGCGGAAGACCTGACGGATCACTTGCTCGATCAGGGCGTCAAGGCACGTTACATGCATTCCGACATCGCAACTCTTGAGCGGATCGAGATACTGAGGGAGTTGCGCCAGGGCAAGTTCGACGTGCTGGTTGGCATCAATCTCCTGCGCGAAGGCCTCGATCTTCCCGAAGTATCCCTCGTGGCCATCTTGGATGCTGACAAGGAAGGCTTCCTGCGTAACCATCGTTCGCTTATCCAGACCATCGGTCGTGCCGCCCGAAACGTTTCAGGCCAGGTTATTATGTATGCCGATAGAGTCACTGACTCCATGCGCCTGGCTATCGACGAGACGAGGCGCCGTCGTGCCATCCAGACGACGTTCAACGAAGAGCATGGCATAGAGCCTCAGACCATCCGCAAGGCCATCAACGATATCATGGGCTACGTGCAGGACGCCGTGGGCACCACGACGGCAGAGCAGGTCAACAAGGAACTTGCGGAACTTTCTCGCGAAGAGGTGCTTCGCATCATCGGCTCCATGGAAGACGATATGGCAACCGCGTCTCAGGACATGGATTTCGAGGAAGCCGCGCGATTGCGAGACCAGGTGGTGAAGCTTCGCATGCAGGTGGACGGCTCGAGCGAGGGCGATGTGCTGGCCAATCTCAAAAAGGGTGCTCGAAAGGGCAGCGCCTACGGCAATCGCAAGAATGCGGCATATGGCAGCAGCAGGAGGTCGTGAGAATCGAGCCTCGATGCGCCCTTAGTGCATCGAGGCTCCTTTGTTCAGGCTCGTGAGCCTGTCCTGTGCGGAACGCGCAGGACAAAGAACCACCCGCTATGCGGGTGCGCATCGAAGGCTTTGCCCTTGAAAATCCAATGACCGCCTACCAGAGGCTTAAGATGCAAGT
>JAEWQO010000102.1 GCA_023460315.1 Actinomycetes bacterium | reverse complement strand
ACTTGCATCTTAAGCCTCTGGTAGGCGGTCATTGGATTTTCAAGGGCAAAGCCTTCGATGCGCACCCGCATAGCGGGTGGTTCTTTGTCCTGCGCGTTCCGCACAGGACAGGCTCACGAGCCTGAACCGAACATAACCTCAATCGGCTATGCCCTGTTTCTTGCCATCAACGCCGCAGGCGTCTGGGGCGGCGTGTTCCCCTTCCTTCCCATGGAATTCCAAACGCCAGACATCATTTTCTGGTTCTTCTTTGCGCAGTCGCTCGTGTTCTCTCTCAGCTATTTCGCGAGCGCCCTTGGCGTATATTTCTTCCCCGGACCGACGCGCACGTTCCTCGTCCGGCTCGCAAGCATACCCTACTTCCTGGGTTGGGGTTGCCTTATCGCGGCCATCTATCTGGATGATTACGCCTTGATTCTCGTGATGGCGGGCGGTGGGTTGCTGGGCTTGGGATCGGCTGGGTTTTACATGTTGTGGCAGCGGCTGTTCGCCAGTCAGGATTCAGACGAGGGAAACCACGACCTCATCGTTGGCACCGTATACGCAACCTTTCTGTATTTTGCTCTCTACCTTATCCCAAGAGCCGTGACGGCGTTTCTCATACCGCTCGTGTTCTTGCCGTTATTCGGCTTGGCCATTGCCTTGAAGAGCCGCGAGATAGATCGCGGCCAATCCATGTTTGAGGATGTCCCGCGGGAGCATCCTCACGTGTATCGCCGCGTGATCAACGATTACTGGCGGAGTGCGTTTTGCGTGGGTGCCCTCGGCTTCTGCACCGGCATCATGCGTTCGCTTGCCATCGGCGATCCCCAAATAGGATCCCTCGTGAACCTGCTCTCGATGGGAGGATCCCTCGTTGCGGCGGTCGCGCTGATGGTGTTATGGCAATTCAAGAACCTCCGCGTCAACGTGGTGTCAGCCTATCGCGTGTTCTTCCCCTTTGTCATCACCTCATTTCTCTTGCTTCCGTTTTTGATAGTGACCTATGCCCAATGGCTGGCAGCCATCCTCTATGCCTTTTACAGCGTCGCCATCATGCTCATGATGATTCAATGCGCGCAGGCATCACGTGACCGGGGAATCAATCCCGTGTTCATCTATGGCTTCTTTGCCGGCATCGTGTATGCCTTGCATGATGTGGGGTTCATCACGGGAACATTCGCCGAGCAGATCGATCTCCTTGGCATAGAACCACTTGCCGTGGTTGCGCTGGTCGCGGTTTACCTTCTCGGCCTCATGTATTTCGTCGGACAGGGAGGTTTTCGCAAGATATTCAGCGCAAACGATGGCGAGAGCATCGAGCTTGTTGCCTTGCGGCCCGCCGAAAGCAACCGCACTTCGCAGCGTGTGGAATCCGCGACCACCGCACGAGAACAGCCGGAAATCTCCGTCGCAGGACAGCGAGCCTCCTCCTCGCGCACCGAACGAGGCACCCGCGACCAACCCTTCTATCAAGATCGCATCTCAAAGCAGGCGGCAGCCCTCCAACGCCGCTATCGCCTCAGCGCACGGGAAGCGGAAGTCATGGAACTCATCGCCCGAGGCAATACCGTGTCCCGTATCGCCGAAGACCTCGTTGTGTCAGAAAACACCATCCGCACTCACTCGAAGCGCATCTATGCCAAGCTGGACATTCACAAGAAGCAGGAGCTGCTTGACCTCATCGACACCTTCAATCCGATCGACCTTGAAAAATAAAGTCCGTCGCCAAAGAAGGAGAGCCCGCCCTATCGCCCGTTGAACACCGGGAGAAAAGCGGGCCTGCGAAGCCGGCGGATCAAGGTCGCCGCATCCTCGTCCGTTCCCACTAAGAGCTCTCAACCATGAATGGCTGTTTTTCGTTTCTGGACACTTTTTTCGTTTTGGAAGGCAATCGGCACCGCCCTCATGCATAAAAGCCATCATGCGACCAAAAAGGAAATTCTCGACCTGCGGAAATGGCAAAACGAATGCGGCATGGCGCCACCGGGAATGCGCACGATGCATCTCTTGCATGAATTCCACACCCCGACCCGCAAATTTTGTCCCAAACGGCAGCCGGCGCCGCTGGGCCCGCGCCGGTACCGCTGAGCACCATGCTAGCGCGGGCCCAGGAATCAATCCGTCACATCGCCTGACTGATCGAGGCTGATGAAATCCCCAACATAGGTGGAAGGCATCTTGAGCAGCGTCTTGAAAAAATCCTTGGTGCGGGCAGGTATTTCACGAATATCATACTGCACCTGCTTATCATAGGAACGATAATCGCTTGCGACACCGATCGCAGACATCCCCAGTCCCTGCGCGGCGTAGAGTGCGCGATAGAGATGATAGGTCTGAGTGGCGATGACGACCCGCTCCACGCCGAACACGTTCCGCGCGCGATACATGCTTTCGTACGTAGAGAAGCCCGCATGGTCGCTGAAGATGTCTTCAGCAGGAACCCCCTGCGCAACGGCATAGGCTTTCATTGCCTTGACCTCGTTGTAGGATGCTGTTCCATTGTCGCCGCTCATGATGATCTTCGGTGCAGCGCCGGCAAAGTACAGGGCGATGCCGTCATCAAGACGATCTTGCAGGATGCTGGAAGGGGTGCCATCCGGCAACACAGAAGCGCCGAGCACGACAATGGCATCGGCATCGTAAGCTGCCGCCTCATCGACGCTCACAATGGAGCCTTCCGTCACCACAACCGTCGCGACGTTCGTCACCGCAACGACCGCAAGGGCCGCAATGGCGCAGCCGGCAAAGATCCCAACCATGCGTCCCAACCATCCATGTCTTTTGCGTCTCATCATAGGAACCCGATGATAGCAAATGAGTCAGAGGTAGGGCATCTGTCTCATTGAAACTCTACGGCTTCGAAATATCCCTCGGCAAAGGAAGGACCTCGCCCATCGCGCCGCTTGCCATTGCACGTGCGGATGCTTTACGACGACCGCACCTGAAGGGGGATGGACTCACCGATGGCAGACGTGCCATAGATGCCGCCTTCCGTGGTGACGAAAACCGCCTCGATGCCCGGACGGCTCTCAACGAATGCGAGCGCCTTGTCAAGACCCATGATCACAAGGGCGGTAGTGTATCCGTCACCATCGAGGGATGCCTTGGAGATGATGGTCGCGGACACGATGTCCGTTTGTGCGGGAAATCCCGTTCTGGGATCAAGGATATGATGATAGAGCACGTCGTCACATGAAAAAGCACGCTCATAGACCCCGCTTGTCACCACCGAGGAATCACTCACGGCAACCGTGGCAAACACGGATTCGGCACCCTGGGACGAAGAGGGCACCGGCATGCGAATTCCCACATTCCAGGCAGTGCCGTCAGGTTTTTCTCCAACCACCAAAACGTTCCCGCCCAAATTGACAATGCCGCTTTTCACCCCGCGAGACACGAGGAGCTGGGAAAGGCCGTCCGCGATATAACCCTTGGCAATGCCGCCCAGATCCAGAGAGGCGCGAGGGTCGTCGAGCCATACGGCATCACCGTCAACGTGCACGGTCTGATATCCCACGTGGGCAAGCGCCTCTTTCAGGGCGCGCTCCTCAGGAATGACTCCCGCTTTGAAATCCCAGAGCCGCACGACGCCACCCATCGTGATGTCAAACAGCCCCCCACTTTCCTCACAGTAAGAAAGGGCGACCTCGATAAAACGCGCAAGCTCCCCCTCAACCGTCACCGGTTTGCCTGCCGCTGCATTGACACGGGCAAGCTGGCTGTCGGGTCGCGTCCGAGAGAACAGATGCTCGTAGCGAGCGCACAGGGCGACGGCATCAGTCAAGACGGTTGGATCGTCGGTGTAGGCGCTCACCTTGTTCACCGTGTTGAATGCGAAGAATTCTTTCGACACAAGCTCTTCTGCCATAACCATTCTCACCCTGCCTCATCACCTTGACCGTTACCGTAGTGCAACCATATGGACAAGACGCCCGTCGCATGGTGGCATCCTAGCACTCAATCGGATAGTATACGAAGATGATGCGTGCCTCATAGAGAAACTCTCGAGGTCACCGTAAGTTTCGATCTATCCGACTTGGACGATCATACAGGAGATACGATCTGACGCCATGTTGAAAGTAGACTGATTTGCGCTTGCGCCTTTATCGAAACAGTGCCGACAAACTCGGATTCCCGGGCACCGTCACGGCTTTGGCATTCGCCTCGAGCCTGCCTATCGCGCTTCCTTGCCTTGACACTCTCCATATCCTGCTCGAACCGACAGTCGACCGTGCGCCAGCCCTCGACATCGGCAGCATGACGTTTGTGTGGACCATGCTCATAGCCGTCATGTTCACCGCACTCTCCCTGCTGTTTGTCTGTCTTCTCAAAACATCCTATCATCGCCTCAGCAAAACGATCGTCAATGCCGGCGGCATAGCCTATCTGCTGGGCTATGCGGTCCTCACCGCGGTCGCATTCACCTCCGACATTCCTGCGACGGTCTTAATTGCGGCAGGTCTGTTTCTGGGCTTTGGAGCCACCATTCTGGCAACAAGCTGGCTTTCCCACATACGTTTCACCGATTTTCATTCTTCCTTCTCGGCACTCATCGTCGCCTTGCTGGCCTTGGCCATAGCAAACACCGTTGTCCTGTTCTTGCCGCCAACCGCGGGATCCTCCCTCCTGTTCGCTTTGGCGTGCGTGGGGACCATGGGAGGACTCGTCGGAAGCCGACGCCGCAATTGCCAGAATTACCAACCGGCCGAAAGCGAGTCGAATTGGTGGGACGTCTTTGGATCGTTCGATCTGTCATTGCTTGAGGGAACGGGCGATCTCAAGCCCCTCGGATCCCGTGTCCTATTTTTCGTCGCCACGCCCTTGATCATGCTGCTTCTTTTCATTGTCAATCGAACGATGTCTCCCGACACGTCCGAACCCCTTTCCCCCTTGCTCATCGGCTGCCTGCTTGTCGTTCCCTGTTCTATGCCCCTTCTCTTCGTCAAGTCGGATCCCGAGCTCATCAACTTCTCCTATCGTCTCTACCTGCCTCTTTTGGCCTTTTTGACCTTTGCGGTGAACTCGCTCGTTTCGGACACCACCTTAGGAATTGTGACCAGCGTCGGCATCGATGTTTTCTGCACTCTCTATTTCATGCTTGTCAGCGGCATGGTGCTCGCCATGGCCGGCCGCATGCGCTCCCTCTCGCTCCCAGCCAGCAGCATCCTTCTCATAGGACTCGGCCTGATTGCCCTGCTTTCTTACACGCGCGTTGACGCTGGGGCCTTGATCTCCTATCAGCGTCACATGCTCATGGCGCTGTTCGTCATGGCGGTTGCCGCCCTGCTTGCAACGCCCGGATCGCGCATATGGCGCATGATTCTCGAAGGAGTGGACCGCAACGAGCGCAACGCCGAAGGACCCTCCTTTGCCGAGCGCTGCGAAGCGATTGCGCAAGAATACGGACTCACTGAGCGCGAAACCGAAATTCTCGGATACCTTGGCCGGGGACACAGCGCCGCTTACGTGGCCGAGATGTTGGTGATAGCCGAGAGCACCGCGCGCAGCCACCGCAAGAACATCTATCGCAAATTGGGCATCAATTCACGGGAAGAGCTTCTGGAACTGCTTGACAGCCTTTCAGGAAACACGGAAGAGCGTCCGGCAGAAGACTCCACAGCCAGCCACGAGGGATAACAAAAGAGCAAAAGCGTCTCCCCCTTTTCGTCGACAACAGCAAAACGCCTTGTCAGAAAAGTTACTCCCTTTTGACTATTCTAAAATCCTACTATTTTTGTATCTTTTACATGAGGGAAGATCAAACGCCTGCACGGCAGGCAAGGTACGACCATTACGAAAAAGGAGGAGACCATGGCACAGCCACTCTCACGAAGAAACTTTTTGAAAGGCAGTATCGTCCTGGCGGCTGGCGCAATCGGAAGCTATGCGCTCGCCGGCTGTACCGGTGCAGGAAATGCGAGCACCAATGGCGCTTCGGGCGGCACCGGTGCCGCAAGCGGATCAAGCAAGGTAACCCTTCACCGAGGATATGTTGTGGCCCATGGCGACAAGTGCTTCACGCAAGTCGTGGTGGCCGTGGACGAAGATGGCTCCATTGTAGGGGCGGACGTCGATGACTACCAGTTCATGAGCGCCAGCACCCAAGGTCTTGTGCCCGTGCCCAACTCTGACTCAGACTTCTCGGCAGGAATCGTGGAAGGATATCAACTCGCCTCTAAAAAGGACAACAACGAGGTCTACTCGGCCATGATGGCCGAAAAGGCCGGTTCCACAGTCAAATGGGCCGATTCCATGGCCGCCATCGAAGAGTATGCCATCGGGAAAAAACCCGAAGATTTGAAATCCGTGGGGCTTGATGCCGTATCGGGGGCAACTTTGGTGGATGCGCCGAACTATCTTGCAGGAATCGCCAAGGTGGCGGAAAGCGACGACATAACCACCGAGGGAACTTTTGACCCCAACAGCGCCGATGCTGCCCTGGGCCGTGTCAACGCATCGTGCCATGGCACGAAAGCCTTCGGCAATGCCGTGTCACTCGTGCAGGACGATACGATCATTGCGGCAAGCATTGACGAGTTCCAGTTCGTCGCCGTGGCCGACAACGTCGTCAGCGTGCCAAACTCCGACGCAGCGTTCGGCACCGACTACTATGTTGCAGGCCAGACGCTTACCTCGAAATCTGCCAACAACGAGGCCTACAGTGCGATGCTCGCAGAAAAAGCGGGGTCGACCACGCCATGGCTGACATCGATCGAAGCCATCGAAGGAGCCTTGGCCGGACAGAAGATCACAGAGGTGTCCATCGACGGTCCCGATGCAGTCTCCGGAGCAACACTGGTCGACACGGCCAATTACGCCAAAGCAGCAGTGGCTGCCGCAGAGACCGTCTAGCCATCCGCACGTCACCTTTGACAAACGAGTGACCTGACTTGTGCACGGGATCCGCATCAAGCGGATCCCGTGCAGTATACTGGGAGGACAAAAAAGAGTTGACACCCGCGGCCTCGAGCACCTGCTTGGAAGCGGCCGAGAAAGGATGGAAACTATGGCCCCTTTCGAAGACGGCACTCCTAAGCGCTCATCGAAGCAGTTGGTCGCCCTGGTCATACTTGTTCTGATGGCCATGGTGCTAAGCTTTGTCGAGTTTCCTATCATCCCCGGCGCAGAATGGCTGAAATACGATGCGTCAGGCATCGTCGTACTTCTCACCGGCCTTCTTTATAGCCCCTGGATCGGTGCCGCAGTTGCATTTCTTGCCTGGATCCCCCATCTGGTCACCAATCCTCTTGGAGCGACCATGAACATTGCGGCATCGGTGTCCATGGTCGTGGTCATGGGATTGGTCAGCAAAAGAAACCCCCTCCTCAAAAGGGCGATACTTGGCGTGCTGGCCGGCATCGTTGCCTCCGTTGCGGTCTCTCTCTGTATGAACTTCATCGTGACGCCGCTCTATTTGCAATCCACGTACGAGGAGGTGGTCGCGCTCGTCCTGCCGGCGCTGCTTCCCTTCAATCTTGTGAAAGCCACCGCCAATGGCGTCATTGCGCTGATAGCCTATCAGAAACTTGAAAGGCTTATCGCAGACGATCCTCCGATTGGCCGCCCCGCATACAGACGGGGGGCCCC
>JAEWQO010000101.1 GCA_023460315.1 Actinomycetes bacterium | reverse complement strand
AAGCATGACCGCAAGAAGGATTGCCGCTGTCAGCACGGAATGGCCGCTCCCCGCAATTCCCAGCCGCTGGAACAGCTTGACCAAAACGCACAGGCCAATAAATCCATAGATGACCGATGGAATCCCCGCCAGCAGATCGATCAGCGGATAGAGCAGGCTCCGGGCATTTTCCGAGACAGCGCAGGACAGAAACACCGCCGCGCCAACGCCAATCAGCAGGGCGATCAAAATTGCCAGTGCGGACACAGCCATCGTCCCGGCAATAAAGTTGCCGATGCCGAAGGACACGCCGTTGCCGTAGTCCATCGGCATCCATCGCTGACCAAACAAGAATGCGGTCAGCGAGGTTTCAGAGAATGCGGGAAGGGCCTCCTGCACAATGAAAATCAAAACAAATGCCAGCGACAACACCGTCAGCAATGTCAATAGCCTGATTAGATTAGAGAACAAAAAATTCCCAATTGTCCGCATGCGTATCCCTCGATTCTATGTGGCATAAGGCCAAATGCTGCCATTGCACGGCAATGGCAGCATTTGTAAGATAACATGAATGAACGGTTCTGTCAAAATCAGGCGATAAATGCGGGAATATAGCCGTTGTCCTCCACAACCTGATAGCCTACATCGGAAAACACATAGTCCACAAAGGCCTGCTCAGAGGCTGTCAGTTCCTGCCCGGTGACGAACATAACGGGACGCTGCACCTTGTAATCACCGCTGAGAATGGTTTCCTCAGTCGCTTCCACGCCGTCAACCTTCATAGCAAACAGCACCTGACCGTCCTGATTAGCCTTGTTGTATGCGCCAAAGCCCGCATAGCCGATGCTCCAGGGATCGTTTGCGATATTGGTGGCCAATTCGGTCATGGAAGCGGACTGGGTGGCGGAGGCGGTCACTTCACTTTCGCCCATAATGGCCTTTTGGAACACTTCATAGGCGCCGCCGGACAGGTCGCGGATGTACACGTTGATAGCCTCGGCAGGCAGAGAGGAATCCACCTGATTCCAAGTCGTCAGTTCGCCGCTGAAAATCTGACGGATGGTGTCGCTGGTCATATCGTCCAGCACACCGCAGATGGGATTCTGGGCGTTGACAGAGACGGTCAGGGCGTCCTTGGCAACCACATATTCGGTATAGCCCGCGCCCAGAGCTTCTTTCTCACTGTCCTTAATGGTACGGGCGATCATTCCGAAATCGCAGGTGCCGTCGATCACCGCGCTGGCGCCCACACCGGAACCGCCCGGTGCCACGTAGATGGAGATGTTGTCGGCCGGGAAAGACGCGTCTACCTTGTCCCAGGTTACATACTCATCGGTGAAGGAAGATGCCAAAGAGGAGATGATAGGGTACAAAGAGGTGGAACCGCAGAACAGGATGCTGCTCTGGAAATCGGCGGTTTCCGCCGCAGAAGCAGACGCACTTCCACTGGTTGCGGAAGCAGCTGGTGCGGGAGAATTGCCACAGGCAGTCAGAGAAAGTATCATGATACCGGCAAGAAACGCAGCAAGAGTTTTTTTCATCGAAACAATGCCTCCAAAAAAAATTTTGGATATTTCATCCAATATATAGAGCGTAAGACATTATTCGATTAAACACAAATTCAAATTTGCAATATTGCTTGTACTATTATCGGAAAATACGATTATACAGATTTAATTTGACAACTGGAGATAGGCGGTATCTATTTCGTTGCGCAATTCTTTAAAAAAAGCAACCCTAACTTATATGTCGCTTCCCTTTGTTCGTTGGGCACACATCCTCCCTGCAATGTGATTGAACGATTCAATCCGCTGTCCCCATGTGTTGGAGTCTTTTGCGGGCGGCAATTTCACACTGATGCTGGTCTGCGCACCTACTCATATGTCCAGTATCCAATGGTGTAACATAAATATGAAGCACCTGGAGGCGGTCCTTGATGACGCCTCCAAATGCTTCATGTTCATGTACTTCTTGTTGCCCCATTGAGTTCCTGCGACATGTCGCAGGCGGGCGCAGACCAGCATGAGCGCCGAGTTCCCGTCAGGGAAGCTGCCCACCACGCGGGTGCGCCTGCAAATCTCGCGATTCAGCCGTTCTATCACGTTGTTGGTGCGGATGCGAGTCCAATGCTCAGACGGAAAATCTGCATAGGTGAGCGTCTCTTCCACGCCGTCCTCAATCTTCTTGGCCGCCTCTTTGAGCTTCATCGCCCGAAGCTGGGCAACCACCGCCTTTGCTTTCTCACGAGCAGCCTTCTTACTCTCCTGCGCATGGATTGCTTTGAGCATCTTGGCCACAAGCTTGATTTTGGACTTGGGGACGACTGAAAACACATTGCGGTAGAAGTGAACCACACAACGCTGGTACTTCGCCTCCGGGAACACTTCTCCCACGGCCTCCAGTATACCCTGGCACTTGTCACCGACGATGAGCTTCACGCCATCCAGTCCGCGGCCTTTGAGCCATTGGAAAAAGCTGACCCAGCTGGCCTTATCTTCTTTCATCCCCTCAGCAGCACCCAAAACCTCACGGTAGCCGTCCTCGTTGACTGCGATTGCCACCAGAATGGCCACATTTTCGTACTCTCCGCCCCAGTTGCGACGCAGGTAGATGCCGTCCACATAGACATACGGATAGCATCCGCCTTGCAACGGCCGGTTGCGCCAGTCCTCAATATGGACGTATGCCTTCTTGTTCAGCTCGCTGATGGTGGAGGGGGATACTTTACTGCCCCAGAGAGCCTCTGTGATGTCCTCCACACGGCGCACGGAGACGCCTGCCAGATACATCTCAATGAGTGTTTCTTCTACGCTGCTTTCCCTGCGGCGATACCGCTCAATGATGGCGGTTTCGAAAGAGATTCCCTTGAGACGGGGCACATTGAGTGTAACGTCGCCAGATGTGGTGGCAAGGTTTCGGCTGTAATGACCGCTACGGTAACCTTGTCGCTCCTCGCTGCGCTCGTATTTAGCGGCTTGCGTCAGTTTCTCCGCTTCGGCCTCCAGAAGGCCATTGAGCGTTTCTTCCACGCTGCCTCGGACTAACTCCTTGATTTGCCCCTATTACAATAAATTTGGGCAGGAAAGCCGGGCAGCCAGTCCGGCTTTCTTTCCATCTCGTGCCTAAGCTACAATAAGGGGAGCAACTGGCTAACGGTCTGCCCCTTGGGCTTTAAAGTCCGTAATCAAGACTGTCAGCCATCCCTTATTGCAGCGTTCGATTTGAGCAGGTTGAGCCTTAGAGTTCGTGTCACCCAATAGATTGAATGAGCAATGAGAAAAAGATGGATTCCGGTTGCAAATTTGTATGGGAGGTAGATACATGAACTCTGTTGGCATTGACATTTCCAAAGGAAGAAGCACGGTTGCCGTCATGCGTCCCTTTGGAGAGGTTGTCATCTCACCCTTTGAAGTGCGTCACACCGGCAATGAACTGAGCGAACTGGCAAGGCAGCTCAAAAGCCTGGACGGTGAGACTCGCGTGGTCATGGAGGCCACTGGAAATTACCATGCGCCGGTGGCAAAGCTGCTCCACGACGCAGGGCTATATGTTTCCGTCGTCAATGCAAAGTTGGTGCATGGCTACGGGAACAACAATTTAAGACGTGTCAAGACCGACCGGAAAGACGCCGTAAAGCTGGCAAACTACGGTTTTGACCGCTGGCTTTCCTTACCGAGATGTATCCCCGAGGAAAGTACCCGGCTGTTGCTGAAGAACTGCTATCGCCAGTACCGGCAGCATTCCAAGGTACAGACTATTCTGAAAAACAACTTGATTTCCTTACTGGATATGGCTTTTCCAAATGCAAACCGCCTGTTCAATAGTCCTGCCCGTGCAGATGGAAGCGAGAAGTGGGTAGACTTCGCAGCAGAGTTTTGGCATTGTGAATGCGTCTGTGAACGCTTCGAAAAGGCATTCGTGAACAAGTACCAACGGTGGTGCCGAAAGCATGGGTACAACTTCAGTGAGGAAAAAGCACACGCCATTTACGATGAAGCCAGCGGACACATTGGTGTCATGCCGAAAGCTGAAACCACAAAGCTACTTGTGGAGCAGGCCGTGTCTCAACTCAGAGCTACTTCCGTTGCTCTTGCCGCGCTCAAACAGGAGATGCAATCTCTGTCCTCTCAACTGCCGGAATATCCCGTTGTCATGGAGATGTTTGGCGTTGGCCCGACTCTTGGCCCGCAGCTCATAGCCGAAATTGGCGATGTACGCCGCTTTTACTCCAAGAAAGCACTTGTGGCTTACGCTGGTATTGATGCCCCACCGAATGACTCTGGCGATGTGACCGGCAGGCACAAGAGCATGAGCAAGGTCGGTGCATCGTCTCTGCGCCGGACGCTATTCCTTATCATGAGCGTCTATTTGCAGAACTCACCGCTGGATGAACCGGTCTACCAGTTCATGGATAGAAAGCGAGCCGAGGGCAAGCCTTACCGCGTCTACATGATGGCTTCCGCCAACAAGTTCCTGCGGATCTACTACGCCACCGTGAAAGCGTACTTGGAATCTTTAGCGCAAGTCTAATCTTGCTGCACAATATCAGCTGGCCGCCGTTTCATTTTTGAGATGCACAGCGGCTTTGGTTTTTGCACTTTTTTCCTCCCTCAACAATTTTGATTTTACCCTTGAAAAAACTTAGCAGGTCTTGATTACTTCCTCGTTTAACTGTACAATTTTTTCGGACATGGTTTGCTGTCTCCTTTCAGAATGGTGTGTCGTGACTTCATTCTAACAGAGACTGCAAACCGTGTCCTTTTTCATACCTCTTTGAATTTGCGCAACTTATTCTACCTTATCCAATGGTAGTGTCAAGAATTATGCGCAAATTGGTTTGCAGTCTCTGAGCGAGTGAAGTCAAATGGCAACAGAGGCGTCCTCGCAGATGGCCTCCAGATGCTTCATATTCATGTATTTCTTGTTGCCCCAC
>JAEWQO010000100.1 GCA_023460315.1 Actinomycetes bacterium | reverse complement strand
CAGCGGCTGCTGGCGAGCGGCGACTTCTCGACCGCTTCGGCGATGGCGTTCCTCGTCTTCATCCTGCTCTACGTCCCCTGCATCGCCACGGTGGTCGCCATCGGTTCCGAAGCCGGATGGAAATGGGCCGCGGCGTCGGTCGTCTACAACACGGCGATGGCCTGGCTCGTAGCATGGATCGTCTACCGCATCGTCCTGTTATTCTGAACGATGGACTGGCAGGATTACATCGTCGCAGCCATCGGGCTGGCGGTTGCGGCCATTGTCGCGAGGCGGCTGTGGTGTTTCGCGCGCGGACGGCGGCGGGGAGGATGCGCGTCGTGCGCGTCGGCGCAATGCCCGCTCAAGAAGCGCACCGGCAGGAATTGATTTGCCGGACACGGGCTGCGCCGGGGAGATTCTCCAAATAAATTTGGCATTGCACCCGGCATGCACTATATTTGTCGCCGCAAACGGCGGCAGGGTTCCGGGACCGGCTGAAAAGTCCGGTCCCGAACGTTCAAGGCCCGCCGCCAAAGTCGAACGACGATGACAGGACTTTTTCAGATTCTTCTTTTCTGGCTCATAGGCAATGCGTTGAGCCTTATCACCGGAGGTTACGTGTCGGGCAACATCATCGGCATGATCCTGCTCTTTGCTGCGTTGTGCCTGCGCTGGGTGCGGGCCGAGACGGTGCGCCCCGCGGCGCGGTTCCTGTTGGGGGCCATGGCGCTCTTTTTCGTGCCCTACGGGGTGGGGCTGATGGACTCCTACCGGGTGATCCTCGAAAACCTCTGGGCCATCCTCGTCTCGGGAATCGTCTCGACGATCCTCGTGCTGATCGTCGCCGGCCAGACCTTCCAGAGCCTGAACCGCCGCGCCCGCCTGCGGCACATCAAACAACTCCGCCACGATGCCTGACGCCTCATTTCTCTCCTCGGACCTCTTTCTGCTGACCCTCACCGTGGGGCTTTACTGCCTCGGAGGGATGATCTACCGCCGTACGCGGCTGCCGCTGCTGCATCCCGTGCTGCTGACGTTCGTCGCCGTGATCGTCTTCCTGCGCTGCGCCGGAATCGGCTACGAGCGTTACCGCGACGCCACGGGCATCCTCAATTTCGCCCTCGGCATGTCGGTCGTGGCGCTCGGGTATCTGCTCTACGAACAGTTGGAACGCCTGCGCGGAAGCCTGCTTCCCGTGGGCATGGCCACGCTCGCGGGATGCGTCGTCGGGGTGTTGAGCGTCGTCTATATCGCCATGGCGTTCGGCGCCGAGCGGCAGATTCTCAACTCCATAGCCCCCAAGTCGGTCACGGTGCCCATGGCCGTGTCGGTCGCCGGACCGCTGAGCGGCAACGTCTCGGTGACGTCGGTCGTGGTCTTCTGCGTGGGGATTTTCGGCAGCATCTTCGGCGAATGGATTCTGCGCCGCTGCGGGGTCCGCGACCCCGAGGCCCGGGGATTCGCCCTCGGAGCCGCAGCCCACGGCATCGGCACGGCCCGCGCCATCGAAATAGGAGCCGCCGAAGGGGCTTTGAGCGGTCTGGCCATGGCCCTGATGGGGCTGGCGACGGCGCTGCTCATGCCGCTGATGGAGAAATATCTGTATTAGACGCAAGACCTTGTGCGCATGCGGCGAAGAAACGAGGCACGGAGATGTCCGGTTCGCCTTGCAGCGCAGACCGGGGAATTAATGCTCAATTTTTAATTCTTAATTTTTAATTTTATTATTATTTCCCTATCTTTGCCCGGAAAGCATAATCCCAAACATATTCAAGCTATGGCAAAAGCAGTCAACATCGCCCGTTCGCACCGGTTGGACGGCATCGGAGAGTACTATTTTTCGCGCCGTCTGCGCGAGATCGCCGAGATCGAAGCGGCCACCGGCCGCCAGATCGTAAAACTGGCCATGGGCAGCCCCGACCTGCCGCCCCATCAGTCCGTGATCGACCGCCTGGCGAAAGAGGCGCAGCGTCCCGACGTACACAAATACATGTCTTATCAGGGTGAACCCATCCTGCGCAAGGCTTTTGCCGACTGGTACAAGAAATGGTACCGCACCGAGCTGGACTTCAAGTCGGAGGTGCTGCCGCTGATCGGCTCGAAGGAGGGTATCATGCACATCTGCATGACGTTCCTCAATAAGGGCGACAAAGTTCTCGTCCCGAATCCCGGCTACCCCACCTACTCGGCGGCCGTGCGTCTGGCGGGCGGCGAAATGCTCCCCTATGCGCTGAACAAGCAGACCAACTTCTACCCCGACTTCGACGCCATCGAAAAGGCCGGGCTGGACGGTGTGAAGATGATGCTCGTCAACTACCCCAACATGCCGACGGGACAAACCCCCTCGATGGAGCTGTTCCAGAAGATCATCGACTTCGGAGCCAGGCACAACATCCTGATCGTGCACGACAACCCGTACAGTTTCATCCGCAACGCCGAACACCCGATCTCGATCATGGAGGCCGAGGGCGCGAAGGACGTGGCGCTGGAGATGAACTCGCTGTCGAAAGGCCACTCGATGGCCGGCTGGCGCGTGGGCGTCGTCGTGGGCAAGAAGGAGTGGATCGACTCGATCCTCACGTTCAAGTCGAACATGGACTCGGGTATGTTCTACCCCATTCAGGCCGCTGCCGACACGGCGCTGGCGCTGGGCGAGGAGTGGTTCAAGGAGCTGAACGACATCTACTACGGCCGCGAGAAGCAGGCTTACGAACTGCTCGACGCGCTGGGATGCCGCTACCGCAAGGGACAGGCGGGCCTGTTCGTGTGGGCCGAGCTGCCCGAGGGCTACGAGGGCGACAGCTTCGCATTCTCGGACGAGGTGATGGAGAAGACCGACGTGTTCCTGACCCCCGGCGGCATCTTCGGTTCGGAGGGCAACGGCTACATCCGCATCACGCTCTGCTGCCCCGAGGCGCTGCTGAAGAAGGCCACCGAGAAGATCAAAGCCGCTTTCGGCAAGTAGAGGCGAAATCACGGCCTTACAGAAACAGCCGCCCCCGAAGGGCGGCTGTTTCTCGTTCACGCCTCTCCCGGCATCTCTGCGCGTTGGGCGGAAGCCATTCGCCGCAAAACAGAAAGGTCCCCTCCAGAACGAGGGGACCTTCCCGTATGGCGGAACGAACCGCAACCTACTTCATCAGCCAATGCCGCTTGAGCCACTCGCGGACGGGCAGGTCGTAGAGTTTCAGGC
>JAEWQO010000099.1 GCA_023460315.1 Actinomycetes bacterium | reverse complement strand
GCCCACGCCCTTGCGATAAGTCTCATAGGCAAAGCCGGATTTGGGATATCCCTCCATCAGAAGGTTTGCTTTCAGCTGGGCCTCCTGCGCTTCCGGCACCAAAATGGTGTCCGTCCCCTGAATCTTGAAATCCGTGGTGCCGTTGTCGTTCAGATATGTGGAAATCGAAGAGATTTCCTCTGTACTCAGGCCCGTGAATAGGACGGCGTAAGGCCGGTTATTCATGCTAATGGCAAAAATTACGCCAACCAAAATCAGCGCGCCCAACGCGCAGCCCAGAATGATTCGCGTCTTTTTACCCATTTTAGCAAAAAACTCTTTCAGTTTTGTGCCAAAGCCCTTCAGCTTCTCCTGCAATTCCGTTACCCCCACCTAAACTTCTGTGCAACCACCGGTCACAGACTGATGCGCGTCAGCTCGCTGTATGCGTCCAGCGCCTTGTTCCGCAGTTGGACCAGCAGTTCCACAGCGGAGGTTGCCTTTGCGGCGGCAATCGTCGCTTCCGCAGGGTTGTCCAACTGACCGGTTGCGAGAAGGTACTGCGCCTCGTTCATGTCCGCGTCAGTGGTTTTCACATTGTTAATGGCGGTTTGAAAGATGTCCGCAAAAATTCCGTCAGACACAGAGGTCGCGCTTCCACCCGCCTTTTGCGTGGTGTTAAGCGCGACTGCGTTTTGAATTGGTTTGATGCCGGAAATCGGCTCCGTATTCATTAAAAGACCCCCTCAATCATATCCCGATACCTTTTGCCGTCCGCCTTTGCAGCGGCGTGTTTTGCTGTTATCTGCCAATCTCCAGCGCCTGATTGACCACGGACTTCAGGGAGTTCAGCGCGGTGACTCCGGCGGAGTATGCCTGCGTGGCGGCCATGGCGTCCGTGACCTCTTTCACCAGCGTCACATTGGGCATTTCCACATACCCGTCCCCATTGGCGTCGGGATGGGTGGGATCGTAGACCAGCTTCAGATCGGACGGGTCCTCGGCGATCTCCGTCACGCGAACGCCGCCCGCCGTGTTATACCCGGCGTTGGAGGCGCGAGAACGGCTCGCCATAATGCTGCGAAAACTATCCCGTCCGTCCTGTGCCTCGAACACCACCATTTTGCGGCGATAGGCTCCGCCGCCCTCTGTGCGGGTGGTGTTGATATTGCTGATATTTTCCGAAACCACGTCCAACCGCAGCTGTTCCGCGGTCAGGCCGGAACCGATGATATTCATAGAGCTTAAAAATGCCATGCTGTTTCCTCCCCAAAGGTTTGTTCCGCAGACGCGGACCGCGATCAGCCCTTGATCGCCGTGCGCAGGATATTCAGATTGCTGTTGATGGCGTTCATTGCGTACCGCAGCTGATAGGTGTTCCGCGCAAGCTCTACACCCTGCTCCGTCAGGTTTACCCCGTTTCCGTCCATGCGCGTGCTCTCGCTGGCGGCGGTGTGGACCACGGGACGGGCGCTTTCCAGCGCCTGACGAAACGCCCCCGAGGGACTGGCCGAGCCGGAGGCGGATTGCAGGCTTTTTTTCAGAGACTCTTCAAAGGTGACATATTTCGTTTTGTAGCCCGGTGTCTCGGCATTGGAGATGTTGTCCAAAATGGCAGACTGCTTTGACCACAAAAAACGCATCGAGCCTTCCATCATCAACTCGGAATTGCTCGTAATAAAATCCATTTTCCCAGCTCCTCCCGCTTTTCATATGCACCCCGCTGAATATATCGCCGGAGTGCATAGGGCGCTCCACCCATTTGAATGACGCAGATTAATATTTGTAATTATAGATTGTTCCCACGTGAAAAGCAACAAAAATCTTCATATTTTGTCGAATTATACAATATTTGAAAATAATTGGTCGAATACCATTTATTTCCCATGAATTTTGGTTGTTTTACAACAACTACTCATTTGAACTTCTGTAAAAAGTCAAATCTACCATTTTCTGTATACCCTTCTCTCTCTAGACTTTTCCTTAATAAATTTTAACATTTATGGTTTTTTTTGACTATATTTTTCAACGCTTGAAAGCAAAAGGCTTTTTTCTTTCGCACTCCTTTTTTAAACTCGCTTTTGGCGGCGTCTTGTGAGATAAAAATAAAAAAATATTACATATAAAGTGCATAAAAATGCAATTTGGCACAAGGCAACGCTGTGAAATTTATATACTGTCAGCGATGAAAACCCCGCTCATATTGGATAAAACACAACGCTAAGGTTTCATAAAAAGATGATGACTGAACGATGGATATTAATTTGTTACTAATGAATTTTGGTGAAAGACCGGATGCGCATTGATGAAAGCTTGATTAAAACATTTTCATTCAAACAAGGCGATTTTAGTGCGGATAAAGTGACCGGAAACTTCAGCGGTTTGTCTTGCGGGAGAACGTGCGTTGAAAAAATTAAACTGGAAAGACTTGACTTTTAAAAAATCTGTGTTAATGTATTACGTGCTTAGTACATTAGGCGGGGCGCTTCCGCTCTTACGCAGAAGAATTTGGCAGGGTGAGGCGTGGAATTCAAGTTCTGTTTAAGGTAAACAATGGAAACTGTCTCATGGTGTGTAACACGGCTTTGAGCCGAAGGTGACGATGTAAGGAAATGAGGAATCATATGAACAAAGAATTGCAGGAGAAGACCGGGACACAGGAGCCGGACGCTGCGTCGGTTAAAAAGAAAAGATTTGGTGTTATCAGAAAGCTGAAAGAGCTTTGGAAAAACAAAAAGCGGCGCAAGTGGATTGTGCTGGCGGTTATCGCGGTGATTATGGCCGTGCTGGCACTGCGAAGCTGCGGCAGTAAGCAGGCGGCGGTACACACCGCTTATACCGAGGAGCCTACGGCGTACCGCTCCATCACGCAGGCTCTCTCCGGAAGCGGCACACTGCAGCCCGCCAACTCCTATGTTGTAACCACGCTGAAGCAGGGTGAGATTTTGCGGGCGGATTTTGAGGAGGGCGACACGGTTACCACGGACACTGTCCTCTATGAACTGGATAGCTCCGATGTTGCGTCCAATCTGGAAAAAGCGCAGCTTTCTCTGGATCAGGCCCAGCGGAGCTACGAAAAAGCGGCTTACGCGCAGGCTCCCGTGGCGGGTGTGGTAGCCTCGCTGAATGTCCGGGCTGGAGACAATGTGCAGGCGGGTCAGACGGTAGCTACTGTGCGGGACAACTCCACCATGACACTGAAGGTACCCTTTGCCTCTGACGATGCGGCGGGTTTTTCGGTGGGACAGAGCGCCGCGGTGACGCTGGACAATTCTTTTGAGACGCTGACCGGCAAGGTGACCATGGTTTCCGCCGCCGACACGGTGCTCACCGGCAACCGCATCGTGCGCTACGTGACAATCTCCGTCTCCAATCCCGGTGGTCTTACCGATACGCAGGCGGCGACGGCCACCATCAACAACTGCGGCTCCAGCGAGAGCGCCACGCTGCAATACAAGGCGGCGGTGGAAGTGACCGCCTCCGCAGGAGGCACAGTCTCCGCCATCAACGTGAAAGAGGGTGGAAAAGTGTCCGCCGGGCAGGCAATTGTCACCTTCTCCAGCAATGCGCAGAACGATCAGGTGCAGTCCGCCTCCGACAATCTGCGG
>JAEWQO010000098.1 GCA_023460315.1 Actinomycetes bacterium | reverse complement strand
CATGAAGCCTCCTTCATTGCATGTGGTAAGCAACCACCGTTTTCCTTGATAGAAACGATTATTGCCTAACCCACGAGCTGCATAAAGGGGGCTTCACCGATTCTCATCGGTCATATCTTCTAGAAAGTATCGTTTGTTCGAGCCCTGTTGCCCTCAATGCTGGTATGATGGCATCGATACCACCAAGCGCATTTCTGACTGATTAGAGGCACAAGATATGGCTTTCGTTCACCTGCACAATCACACCGAATATTCCCTGCTCGATGGCGCGACGCATGTGAAAGACATGGTGAGGCGTGCCGCTGATCTCGGCATGCCGGCCGTCGCCATTTCGGATCACGGTGTCATGTCTGGCGTGCCGGAGCTCTGCGACGCGTGCGACGCCGTCGAGAAGGAGACGGGGGTCCGCGTCAAGCCCATCTATGGCTGCGAGGTGTACTTCACCATTGACGAGGAGCTGAAGAAGGACGGCAAGCCGAAGCTGTACCATCTTTTGCTGCTGGCGAAGACCAACGAGGGCTATCACAACCTCGTGAGGCTCGTCAGCGAATCCCACGTCGAGAACTTCTACTACAAGCCGCGCACCACGTTCTCGATGCTTCAGCGCTATGGTAAGGGAATCATCGGTTCGTCCGCCTGCATTGCGGGCATCATTCCCAAGCTGCTCGACAATCGCCAGTTCGACGATGCCGTGGAATGGGCCAAGAAGCTCGCGGGCTGCTTCGAGCCAGGCGACTTCTATATCGAGCTGCAAAACCAGGGGATCCGTACGGATGGCGGCCTCACCCAGACCGAGTTGAACCATCAGCTCACCGACGTCGCGAAGGCAGTCGGTCTCGAGACCATTGCCACGAACGATTTCCACTATCTTCTGCAGGAGGACGCGCGCGCCCAGGACATCATGCTGTGCATTGGCACGGGCTCGGCTATGAACGACGCGAACCGCATGCGGTTCGCGAACGACCAGTTCTACATGAAGACCGAGGAGGAGATGCGCGAGGCCCTCAAGGACTTTCCCGAAGCCTGCGACAACACGGCCAAACTTGCTGCGAAATGCGACGTCGTGTTGGAGCGTGATTCCATTCTGCCGCGCTTTCCCCTTCCTGAGGGCGAGACGGAGGAGAGCTACTTCCGCAAGCGAATCGAGGAAGGTCTGCTGAAACGTTACGGCGACCCCGTGCCCAAGGAGGCGTGGGACCGCTATGAGTACGAGGCGGGCATCATCATCCAACAAGGTTTCCCGGCGTACTTCCTGATCGTTCAGGAATACATCGAGTGGGCGCGAAGTCAGGGCATCGGCGTCGGTCCGGGCCGTGGCTCGGCCGCAGGCGCCATCGTGGCTTATGCCATGGGAATTACCGATCTGGATCCGCTGTCGAACGGCTTGCTGTTCGAACGGTTCCTCTCTCCCGAACGTGTGGAGATGCCCGATATCGACGTCGACTTCGAGGATGAGCGTCGTGGCGAGGTCATCGAGCATATCAAGGAGGTGTATGGCGAGGACCACGTGTCCGGCGTCATCACATTCGGCAAGCTCCAAGCGAAAAACGCCGTTCGTGACGCCGCCCGCGTCCTGGACTATCCGTACAGCGTTGGCGACAAGATAGCCAAGCTGATCGGCGATGAGCTTGGCATCACCATCGAAGGTGCCCTGGGAAAGAATCCCGACCTCAAGAAGGCCTACGAGACCGAGGAGGACGTGAAGGCCGTGCTCGATGCGGCTCTGTCCATCGAGGGACACGTTCGCGGCGAAGGGGTGCACGCCTGCGCCACCATCATCTGCCGTGACCCCATGTCCGATCACGTGCCCATGAAGCGTGACACCAAAGGCGGCGGCATCATCACGCAGTACGACGGTCACTACACCCCAGACCTCGGCCTGCTGAAGATGGACTTCCTCGGCCTGCGCACGCTGGGCGTCATCAGCCGCGCCTGCCGCAACATCAAGGAGCGTTTCGGCACCGAGATCATCCCGGAAGAGATTCCCATCGACGATCCCAAGTCGTTCGAGCTCATGCGTTCGGGCAACATGGACGGCCTGTTCCAGGTGGAAGGGTCGCTATATGTGAGCCTGTTCGCGCGGCTCCCTCCTCGTAAGTTCTCCGACATCGTGGCTTCCATCGCGCTCAACCGTCCGGGTCCTCTTGAGTCCGGCATGGTCGACGACTACATCAAGGTGGCCAGCGGCAAGACACCGGTCCACTATTACGACAACCGTCTGCGTCCTCTTTTGGAAGAGACGTACGGCACCATGGTCTATCAGGAACAGATCATGCAGATATCCATGGTCATGAGCGGCTTCTCCGCCGGCAAGGCCGACAAGCTGCGTAAAGCCATGGGCAAGAAGAAGCTCGACATCATGCGTCAGCTTCAGGAGGATTGGAACAACGGTGCCGTCGAGAACGGCTTCTCGCTGCAGATAGCAAAACAAATATGGGATGACGCAGAGAAGTTCGCGAAATATGCGTTCAACAAATCGCATTCTGCGGCCTATGCCATTCTGGTCATGCGCACGGCCTATCTGAAGGCGCATTACCCGAACGACTTCATGGCGGCGTTGCTGTCAAGCTTCATGGGCAACACCGATCGCCTGATCCGCTATATAGCCAGCTGCAACCACTCGGGTGTGCCGGTGCTTCCTCCTGACATCAACTCGTCCAACGCTGAGTTCACTCCGGTGGAGGAGGGCGTACGGTTCGGCCTGGTGGGCGTGCGCGGCGTGGGAAAGAACGTGGCTGATGCGATCATCGCCGAACGCGAGGCGAAGGGCCCCTTCACGTCCCTGCACGATTTCGTCAACCGGCTGGATGCGAAATGCTACAACCGCAAAACCCTCGAAGCGCTCATCAAGGGCGGGGCGTTCGACTCCACCGGGTACACGCGCAAGCAACTCATGTACTTCGTCGACGACACGCCGCTCCTCGAAAGCGCTTCCAAGCGTCAGAAGGATCGCGACCGAGGCCAAGTAAGCATGTTTGACCTGTTTGGCGGCGATCCCGATTCAGGGTTCGAGGAAGAGGTTCCGGCTCCTGATGGGGTGGAATGGGACAAGCGGCAACTCCTGTCTTACGAGAAGGAGATTATGAAGATATACGTGTCGGATCACCCCTTGCGCCCCTACGAGAGTGCCATTGCGCGCATGACGAAATATGCCCTTGGCGATCTGGCCGAACGCGAGAAGGACATCAAGTCCGCGGTTTTCGTGGGAATGGTCTCCAGCGTGGCGACGAAGCTGACGAAGCGCGGCACGAAGATGGCGACGTTCTCCCTTGAGGACACGACAGGTCATGTCGACTGCATCTGCTTCAAGTACGAAGAGAACGCCGAGGCCATTCGGGAAGATGCCATTGTCAAGGTCAAGGGCAAGTTCGAGCACAATGACCGCGGCAACCAGATCATGGCGTTCGAGGTGGAGGCCATCGAGTTGAACGAGGCCGACGCCCGCCCTTCCCATCTTGAGCTCAAAGTGTCATCGACCGACTTCAACCAGACAAAGTCCATGCGGCTTAATCGCATCCTCTCGTCATATCCTGGACGAGACGGCGTGGTGCTGTTCGTGAGGCAGAGTGACGGACGCAAGTTTCGCGCAGAGCTCCCGGTGTCGGTTGACGCTCGCAGCTCGGTCATGCTGTCTGAGATACAGGAACTTTTTGGCGCTCCCGTTTGGCTTGCGTCGTAACGATTTGGCAAAACGGACACGGTCGCGTGGAAAGCGCTGCCGTGTCCGTCTATGATGGAGCGTATCATGATGCAGATCAATCAACATTATTCGATGCGTTCCGAGGAATCGCGGGCGAATGCGCGCTCGACGGGAGACCTTTCTCGCGATGCGGATGACGGGCGCTTTGCCGAAAGACGCACGCTTGCGCTCACCCTTTCGTACAATGGGGCTCCCTTTGCGGGCTTTGCTCGCCAGCCGGGCTTGCTAACGGTTCAGGGAGATGTCGAGTCTGCTCTCGCCTTGCTGTTCAGGCGTGAGGTGGAAACGACATGCGCCGGCCGCACCGATGCCGGGGTTCATGCGCTTGGCCAAGTGGTCAGCTTTGACGTGGAAAGCCGCGAGCTGAGGGACCGCACCCTTCCCTCGCTTCGCCGCTCGCTCAACGCGCTGACGCACGAGGGAATAACGGTTCGGGAGATTGAGCCGAAACGACCTGGTTTCTCGGCACGTTTTGACGCTCAGGCACGCGAATACCACTATCATCTGTGCGTCGATGGCTCAAGTCCCATTTTCATGAAAGGCTTCTCGTGGTTCGTTCCTGGCGGCTTGGACGTGACGGCCATGGAGGAAGGCGCGCGCCACCTGCTTGGCGAGCATGATTTCAAGAGCTTCTGCTTGGCGGCTTCCGCCGAGGGAAAGCCGACCTTTCGCAATGTGCATGAGATATCCTTTCATCCAGAAACCGTCATGGGGGAGAACATTCTGTGCATCAAGGTGGTGGGCAACGCGTTTCTCCATTCGATGGTGCGCACGATGGTGGGAACCCTGGTCATGGTAGGCAGAGGGAAACGCCCGTCCTCGTGGGTTGCCGATGTCGTGGGGGCGCGTGACCGTCAGGCTGCTGGAGAGAACGCTCCCGCACAGGGCCTGGTCTTTTGGCGCGTTGTTTACTAGGGCGCGACCCTCGGTGCATGGTTCGGGTTCCGTCCGTCGCGCATCCTGCGCGGGCTGCCTGAGCGACGTGAGGGATCGAAGGCTCTGACGCAGGCCATGCTATACTGGCAGGCCGAAGCAGGACGACACGCAATCGTTGGAAGGGAGCGGACCGTGTTTCGAAGCGGTGCCGAGAAACGCATCGTGCGCGAGGCCGACAGGATCGTGTCCATGAAGGAAGACATCGATGCGCTGTCATGGGGCCGCGTGCTCGCACTAGGCAAGGAGCTTCAGCACAGGCATCCTCGCGGGGTCGAAGCCGACTTGGCGCGTGAGCTCATCGGAATCGCCCAGTCGAATCTTTCTCTGACGTCCCGCTTGGGCATCGATTCTCATCCAGCCGCTGACCAGGTCATGGCATCGGGCGTCGAGATGGTTGAAGGGGGACTGGCTGAAGCCGCCCTTCTCGCGCGCCACCAGACGCCTTCGAGGGATGATGATGGTGCGGGAGATGCCGAGGTGTCGCTCCCGCCGGACAGTGCGACGGAAAGGACCGCGGTGCGCAATGAGGGTGCAGGGGGAAGTCATGGTGCGGACCACGCTCCCGATGCCGGCATGCGCGGCACCGTTGAGTTTGACGACGCGTGCGACTTTTGTCCTGATTTCGATCCCGATGAAGGAGCTGCCGTGAATCAAACCACGCTGGGACAAGGTCCTGAAACGCACGGAGGCCTTGAAGAGGGGTTGCCGGGCTCGGCCCAGGGGGAGCTGTCCCGCTCCGCTGCCGATGCGATGCAGGAGCCGGCCTGCAATCAGGATGGGGGCTGTGAGAAAACGAACCTCGCCCGCTTCTGCAGCCTGTATGAAAGCCGTGATGGTGGCCTGTGCCTGTTCGAGGACGATCAGGGGCATCTGGTGGCGGTCGATGCCTCAAAGCTCGCTTGACGGGGCGGGCGGTTTCCTGACGGCAAGGGGCTGCCGTGCCAAGCCCGCCCTGTCAGCGCGGAGCGTGCCTGAAGAATGGGAAAGTCACGCAACGGGCGGCTTTGCCGGAGCGGCTCGGTCGACGAAGTAGATCTTGTACCACATGAGGAACATGTAGACGATCCAGATCTTCCGAGAGCGATCAGCCCCGGCTTTATGCTCGTCCAGCACGCGCACGAGCATGGCGGTGTCGAAGAACGTGCGGGCGATGTCACCGGTGAACCATTCCTTCACTTGATTGTAATAACGCTCTTGACGCAGCCAGTTCACCACGGGCACGGGGAAGCCGAGCTTCTCCTTTTGGGCCCAATCTTTGGGAATGGCGCGTTCGGCGGCCTCACGCAACGTGAGCTTGGTCTGTTCGCCGTTGGCCTTGAGGCGGGTGGGAATGGTGCGCGAGACGTCGAAGACCTTGCGGTCAAGAAACGGCACGCGGGACTCGAGCGAATGAGCCATGGACATCTTGTCGGTTTTCAGCAGGATATCTCCCACCAGCCAGAAGGAGAGGTCGACATATTGCATGCGAGTGGTTTCATCGAGGCCTGCCGCTTCGGCGTAGACGGGAGCTGTCAGTTCCTGTGGCGAGCAGGTTTTCACGGGACGTTTGAGCAGCTGTTCACGCTCTTCGGGTGAGAATGCCACCCCGTTGGCATTCGTGTAATACCAGTCTTCGACGCTTTCGCTCGCGCGTTCCAGGTAGTTCGCGCCGCGGATGCCCCATGCACGGGCGGCTTTCGATGCTCCGCGCAGCAGCGGCTTTGGAACCCAGGACAGCTTTTCGTTGGCAAAGGGGGTCTGGTAGATGCGGTAGCCCCCGAAGAACTCGTCGGCTCCTTCGCCGGAGAGGACGGCCTTCACCTTCTTGGCGGCTTCCTGGTCGACGAAATAGAGGGCCACGGCGCTCGGATCGGCCGAGGGCTCATCCATGTGCCACTGCACGCGCGGCAGGCTTTCCCAATACTCGTCTTCTGAGATGTGCTTGGAGTCGTTCTCGATCTTGAGTTCGTCGGCCAATTCGCGCGCCCAGGATATCTCGTCGCGCTCTCCCTCGTATTCGGCAAACCCTACGGTGAACGTCTTGATGGCGGGGTTTTCCTTGGCCAGGCACGCCGCCATGTAGCTTGAGTCGATGCCGCTCGACAGGAATGATCCCACCTCGACGTCAGCCACGTTATGGTAGCGCACCGATTCGCGCATGGCATCGTCGATGGCCTCCACGGTGTCCTCACGACTACGGTTTTCGTCGAAGTCGTAGGTAGGGCGCCAGTAGCGGCGCGTCGTCGTCGTGCCGTCCGCATGCACGGTCATGCAGTGGGCCGGGGCAAGCTTGAAGATGCCTTTGAAGAACGTCTCGTCGAGGGCTGAAAACTGAAAGCAGAGATACTGCGCGAGGGCTTCTTCGTTGAGGGCGCGCTCGTAGGCGGGATGCTCGAGGATGGACTTGATCTCGGAGGCGAAGATGAACTGGCCGTCCTGCATCGTGTAATAGAATGGCTTGATGCCGAAGAAGTCCCGCGCACAGAACAGCGTGCCTGCCGGTCTGTTCCAGATGGCGAATGCGAACATGCCGCGAATCCGGTCGAGCACCTGCTCGCCCCAGGCCAGATAGCCCGTGAGCAGCACTTCGGTGTCGGAATTCGTCTCAAATGCCCAGCCGTCCGCTTCCAGCTCTGCGCGGAGGTCCCGGTAGTTGTATATTTCTCCGTTAAAGACGATGGCGTAGTCGCCCTTTGCCGCCATGGCTTCCGCTCCTCCGCATGCCGTCCCGTCGGGCATGAGGGCGGGCGACGTGATGCGTGCGGCATGATCTCCCTGCGCGCGCACCATGGGTTGGTTCCCCCCTGCCAGGTCGATAAGCGACAGGCGCCGATGTCCCAGCGCGATGCCGTCGTCGAGATACTGCCCCTCTCCGTCGGGCCCGCGATGGGCCATGATGTCGCACATGGCCTTGAGGATGGGTGCATCAGCCTTGTTCGCCCCGGTGAAACCGCAGATTCCGCACATAGTCGCGCTACTCCTTCGTCTCGGTACCAGCCTATGATAGAGGATGTGCGACCCATCCCCAAGAATCTTGCCCAAAAGCGCAGATTTCTGCAGGTGCGTCCGGGTTGCGCAGGGGAGAGGCATCTTCCGGTGGGGGACCCAGTTCGCTTCCGGCCTCCTGCTCTTTCCGGCGGGGGTTCGGTTCCTTGGTGCCTTCGCCGAGGTCTGAGGCCGAGGGAATGAGCTCTCTTTCGCCTGCGTGACGGAGCGGGTACGAATCGGCAAGCGATGGGGCGGCGGAGACGGGAAACGGCCGTTTTCACGCTACCATGCTCGTGCGCGGTGCGCTCGGTCTCGCGTCGTCGATGTTTCGAGGCAGGGGATCGCGTGCTGCGCGCCATGAGGTTTGCCGGCCTTGAGCCGTGCATATATACGAAGGAAGAGGTCTGGGCATGGCCAATCGGAGGAACGCGGAGCGTTTCGCTTTGAGGGAAGAGCTCGGCAAAGGCCCGCACCCTGCTCAAGCAAGCCGACGGGGCATGCATTTCTGGATCGATCGGTAGGCGCCATGCGGTGTGTGCCTGCCTGCAATGTCGCCGACGTGGCTGCTTCTGCCCGCTCTCGCGGCATGACCCTCTCGCATCTGGTTGAACGGACGATGCAAGGAGCGGGGTATCACTCTGTCGAGCGCCTGTATGTCGGTTCGACTTTCTGCGAGCAGTATTTTCTCCGTCAGCCCGAACGTCTGTGGCGCGAGTCATTCGCCCTGTGCCGTCGGGAGGGGATTTCCGCCACCCTTGTCCTCCCGGTGTTCTCCCAGAAGGACCTCACAGCTGGAAAGGATCGCATCGTCGCGCTTCTCCGGCGCTATGGCGGAGACATCGACGAAATCACGGCAAACGATCCGGGAATGGTTGAGTTCTCCTTTTCGCATCTCGACCGCCCCCTGAATGCCGGACGTCTGCTGATGAAGGGCGCGCGAGATCCACGGCCTGCGCACTTGGCGGAGACCCGGTGCGACGTCGGCGTTCCCACGATCGTGACAGAGCTGTTCAAACATCAGAAACTGGGGGGAATCGAGCTGGATCCGACCCATGCAGAACTTGACCTGTCCGAGTTGAGCGGCCTTGCCCCCCACCTTTCCGTCGGCGTTCACACGCCCTATTGCGTTTTGTCGACGGGGGCCATCTGCGAGCTGGCGGGTGCAAGGCACCCTGCGTCTGAGCGCTTCAGACCGAACGCCACCTGCAAGCTCGAATGCAGCCGGTGCTCCATCACGTATGAGCTGGCGTGCGATGTGCGGCTGCTCAAGTTCGGGCGCACGGTGTATTTCCCCAATCGTGGCTGCATCGTGCGCGAAGGCGACGTCGTCCGCATGATAGTCACTCCCTTTGACGCGTTGGTTTCGGCATCTGGCGACAATGGGGTTGACGCTGGGCAGGCGCCTCTGCCCGAAGGAGGGGAATCCGCCTTCGCGGCTGGCAAGAGACAGGGGTCTGGCCAGCTTGGTCCCTCGCACGAGAAAGAGGTCTGACGATGAACGTGTTGGTGCCGGTGTCCGATAGGGCGCTCATTCCCCGTTATCTGCGGGCGGGAGTCGAGGAGCTCTGCTTGGGCTTCCGTGATTCCGCTTGGTATGAGCGATTCGGAGAAACGGTCCGATTCGACTGCACGCGAGGCTTTTGGGAGCGCGCAGGCCTCTGCACGTTCGAGGATGTGCTCCGTGCCGTCGATGACGTCCAACGCCTTGGCGGGGAGCTCTATGTCGTTTTTGGCCTGGGAGCCTATTCGAAGAGCCAACTCGATTACCTCTATGGGTACTTCGAGCAGCTTCACGATATCGGGGCGACGGGCGTGGTCGTTTCCGCCCCAGAGGCAATTGAGGCTGCGGCCGACAGCGGCCTTGCCGTGATGGCCTCGGAGGCCTGCAATGTCTGCAACGGCGACATCGCCCGCTTCTATCGGGACCTTGGCTGCACGCATGTCCTGTTTCCTCACGATCTCAGCTTGGCCGAGATCGAGGCTATCGTGGAGACGGAGCCGGCCCTTGACTATGGGGTGCCGCTCATGTCCGCCCGCTGCAGCGTGGAGGGAGGCTTCTGTCCGGAGGGATATTTTCAGAACCGCGATGTGCCTTGCTGGGACCAGTGCTATGTGGACAGGGCGTTCGACGTGACGGGAGGTCCGAGGCGTTTTGGAGAGGCGGTGCGGGAGAACAACGATTCCTACCGTTCGTTCCATGCGTCTTCCTGTGGGCTCTGTGCCTTGTTCCGGCTTCTGCACGCCGGCATTTCGATGGCGGGCGTCGTCGGGCGGGCCGATGATCCGGAGAATGTGCTGCACGACATCGAATCGGTCGTTGAGAATGCGGAGATCGCCAGCACCTGTGCCGACGAGCGAGAATTCCTTGAACGCATGCATTTGCCCTCGGGAGAGGCGGACCCGTGTGACGGCGGGCGGGGGTGCCGGTATCCCGAAGTGCGCTTTCCTCGCATGGCGTATCGGCCTCCGTGGCTGATGGACATGCTTGGCGACCGTTTACCCGTGGCACGGCCGTGAAGGTGGCGAACAAGGGCTTTGCCATGTTCGCGCGGCGCATGCGCGTTTCGGGGCATATCGGGCGCCCTGTGCCGGCGATTCATTCCCGCAATGCCTTTTGACGTCCGATGAACGCTGCCTCCCATCTCTGCGCATCCTTCAGAGACGATCGGTCGCCCTCCCCGGAGTCCGCGCGTTTTGCTATCATGGGACGATACGTCGAAAGGGAGTTCCATGTCGCTATCCATCGGTATCGTCGGCTTGCCGAACGTCGGCAAATCGACTTTGTTCACGGCCCTCACCAACAAGGGAGGCCTTGCGGCCAACTATCCGTTTGCCACCATTGAGCCCAATGTGGGCATTGTGCCCGTGCCCGACGCGCGTCTCGATGCGCTGGCCGAGATCGACCATCCGGCACGCGTGGTACCGGCCACGGTTGAGTTCGTGGACATAGCGGGCCTTGTTGCGGGGGCGAGCCAGGGCGAAGGTCTCGGCAACCAATTCCTGGCCAACATCCGCGAGACGGACGCCATATGCGAGGTCGTGCGCTTTTTCGGCGATCCCGACGTCGTGCACGTGGGCGGCAAGGTCGACCCCCAGAGCGACGTTGAGACCATCAAGACGGAACTCATCCTAGCCGACATGGGGACGCTCGAGAAAGCGGTGCCTCGCCTGGAAAAGGAAGCGAAGCGCGACAAGTCGGGGGTCAAGAAGCTCGAGACGGCGAAGAAGGTGCTCGAGGGGCTAAACGTTGGCAATCGGGCCCGCATGCTTCACTTGGATGAAGACGAGCGCGCTGCCTTGGCGGATCTTCACTTGCTCACCATGAAACCGGTGCTCTACATCGCCAATGTCGACGAGGACCAGCTTGACGCCGACCTTCCGGAGATCGACGGATGTGCTCCCGTGCCCATCTCCGCCAAGGTGGAGGCCGACTTGGCGGAGCTCGACCCGGCTGAGGCGAAGGAATACCTGGAGGCTCTGGGCTTGGAGGAGAGCGGTCTCGCCCGCTTGGTGCGCGAGGCGTATCGCCTGTTGGGCCTGCAGTCATATTTCACCAGCGGCGAAACCGAGACGCGTGCCTGGACCGTTCCCATCGGCGCGAAAGCCCCTCAAGCCGCCGGGGTCATCCATACCGATTTCGAACGGGGGTTCATCAAGGCCGAAACGGCAGCGTATACCGACTATGTGGAACTTGGCGGCGAAGCTGGTTGCCGGGCTGCGGGCAAGCTGCGCCAGGAGGGCAAGGACTACGTGGTCCAAGACGGCGACGTCATGCACTTCAAGTTCAACGTGTGAGATTTCTCCGCGTGCCCCGGCTTTGAGGTTGGGGCGTGCGGGTGTTTCCTGCCGATCGTCCCGTTATCCTTCCATGGTCTCGATGACACCCATGAACAGGGGAAGATTCGTCTCCCGATCAATCAGCAGGTAGACAAAGGGACGGTCTAGGTGCACGGTCTTGACCTCCTCGGGCTCAATCATCGCGCTTGTTGTTCCAATTTCCGTCGAGGTGACGGCTGCGGCTTTTGTTCCCTTCTCGTCCACGTTGATGTAGGCCTTGTGCAGGATGCGGCTGATGAACAGGCTCTCCTCGGTCGATATCCCCGTGAAGTCGGCCGTTTCCCTGTCGAACGCGTCGGTCATGCCCATCGCCGCGAGCGTTTCGGCCATGTTCGTCTGGGATTCGATCTCGAACTTGGGCAGCTTTGCGTCCACGGTGGTATAGTACGCCTCTTCGAGCATGGTGCGCAAGCTCGCGCCGTCGAGGCTCTCGATCAAGTCGTCGACGCTCGTGCCTTCGTTCGGAAGCAGAGCCGCGAACGCGTAGGAAGGGTTGCTGTATGGCTTCACGAACCCGATGGAATTCGCGCTTTCGAGATACAGATCCTCGTCCGATTGCATGAATTCAGCCGCTTGTCTGGTTCCTTTCTGGGTGGTAAACGTTCCGTTGACGATTTGGTCGCTCTCGTAAGGATGCTGCCATGTGGCATCGAATGCAATCGCGTTTGTCAGATACATGACGGCATCAGTCGGTATCTGGTCCAGGATGCTGTCTATCATGCCGTCGGTGTTTTGGCTCGTCCATCGGTTGATGTCGGCGACCGTGGTCTCGTCGAAGGGTGCCTCGAAAACCCCAGCATCGTACCAGGTGGCGTTTGTCTTGAGAAATCCTTGATCGACGCTGAGACCTTGCCTGACCCACAGCGAGTTCGCCACGCTCATCTTGCAGTCGTCGTCGTGGGGCAATGCCTCCGCATATGCGTGAAGGCTCTCGTTCAGCTGGTCGATAGGCATTCCGAGCACCTGTTCCATCTGGGAGAGCGTTTCGCCTCGTGCCCCATTCGCAGTCATTCCCAAGGCATAGCTTACGGACAGGGGCGAAATGAGCGTCACGTCGTCGGAACGGCTGTTCTGAAACAGGGTGACGGCGAAGTCTGCCAGCGCATCGGCCTGCTCTTCGCTCACGGTTCCTTCGGGTGTCTCGGTCTCATCTGGCGAGTTCGTCGATTCGCTTGGATGGATTCCCTCCATGAGGTCGGTGGCGGCAATCGCCCGAGACGTGCATCCCGCGAATGTGGAAAGCAGGGCTATAGCCAGAACAAAACACAGCAGACAGGAAAGAAAGCGACGGGCCATGGGAGCCTCCATTCGTCGGGGTATTGACGGTAACACGAACGAGCGGGGCGATTTGTCGATCTTTCAAGAAATGTTTTGTCATGGTTTTGATTGTGCGTCATGTGGAGCCTTTCGATGTCGCGATGTCTCGTGCTGTCGGGAGGGCGGTGCTGGCGCGACGTCTCGTGTGCGTTTCCTGTTTCAGGCGTTTTGCCGGACCTCTTTTCTGTCATCTTGCGCTTCCTATTTTTGCGACGAACGTCTGAAATGCGCGATATTGTCCCGCATAGCCTGCCTATATGTTAGATATAGTAAACGGTCATCAGGTATGATAGGAGATATAACGCTCTCCATGATCGATGATCGGAGCTTGAGGGCTCCAATACCCACGCATTTTAGACGTTCGTTGTATTTCGGGAGGCTTTTGATGGCAGGAGGCTCTGGCGTAGGGGTTTCGAATGGAGGCGGCAATGTCGGATGGTTTTAGCCAGCCAAAGGCTGGGGGTTAACGTTTTCCGCGCGCTGGCTGTTGCTGCCTCCTGCTTCAGGAAACCGGTTCGGCCAGATAGAGTTCGCCGTCCTCGGCGTAGCTGACGGCATAGGAATAGTCGCCGCCAGGCAAAGCGCGCACGTAGCAGGACATCGCGCTCGTGCCGGTCTCGTCGAGGGCCCATGCCGCTTCGGGATCTGCTGCCAGGGCAGCCTCGTTGGCCAGCAGGGGAGAGCCGTCTTCTCCCAGCACGATGCGCAGCCGAGTCCCCGAGGAGAGCTCCACGAGGGGGTGGGAGAGGGCTGCTTCCGAATAGTCGCGCAGGACGGATCCGGACGGGTCCTCCGGCGAAGCGGCATACCCCTCTGGGTCCTCTGGGTGGGAGCCGTCGCCATCTACCGTCGGGCCGTTCGGCGAGGACCCCGTGAACTGGGCCGCTTGTTCCGATGCCGTCCGAGCCCCGTCATGAGCCGCCGTTGCTCCGTATCCGACCACGCCGCCAACGACGACCAAGGCCAGGCACGCTGCCACGCCGATGCGCAGCCAGGGAGGGATGGTGCGTGACGCGGCGGCTGCAGCATGCTTGCCCTTGGGTTTGGCAGCCTCGGATGTGCGCTCTGTCCTGCTGGGCACGATGGGGGGTGGCGTGCCTGTTGCCTCCAGCAAGGAGGCGAGCATGCGCTCCTCAGCCTCGGTGTCGGGCGCCATGCGCTCGAATGCGTCTCTGATGGCGTTGAAATCCGGCCCTTCTCTATCGATTGCCAACGGATTCGCCTCCCAGCATGGTTCTGAGCATCGCCCGCGCCTCGCTCAGGTGGCTTCGCACCGTGGAGGCGGGCGTGCCGGTGATGCGCGCGATCTCGGCGGTGCGGTACCCCTCGTAGTAATGCAGATACACGCAGGTCTTGTATTTCGCCGGAAGGGACAGCACGGCTGCCAGGGTTTCGTCTTCCTTTGCCGACGCAGGGCTGTCGGGCAGGTCGCCAGGAAGCTCGGCTGCCCTTTTCCGGTGAGCGCTCTTCAAAACGTCGCGGCAGTGGTTCTGCGTGCACACGATGAGCCAGGCCTTCTCGTGTTCGTCGTCGTTGAACCGCCGCGGCTTGTCGAGCAGCTTCATGAACACGTTTTGCGTCGCGTCCTCGGCATCGGCGTCGTTTCCCAGATACGAGTAGCTCAGGCGGTAGACCGTCTTGGAATGGCGTCGGAACAAAGCGGCTATGTCGTCGGCGTTCGGCAGGTTTTTCCCTTTCTGACACCAACACGATCAAAGGTCGCGGAATGTCGGGAGAAATTTTAAAACCATTGTACCAACCGGTGCCAAAGAAGGGCGGGGCGTAAGGTTTTGGAGGCGCTGAGGTGCACTCCGCGGCAAAGGGAGCCGCCAGGCGGAAGGCCGGGAGCGGCATCGCCTGAGCGGAACGGGCGGAAGACGTTCGTCATCGGGCCAGTGGGAGAAAGAAACGTGAAAAGCGGTCCGGCATCAAGGAGGATGGCTCCCAGACCCGGTATCATGGGGGAACAACACAGCAGATATGGGCGTGACGAAGGGATGCGGAACGTGGAGGATGTGGCGGGCATGCACGCGGCGCGGCAGGCGCTTGAGGAGCATTTTGGATACGCGTCGTTCCGGCCGGGACAGGAAGAGGTTGTCGATGCCGTGCTCTCCGGGCGCGATGCGCTTGCCGTCATGCCGACGGGGGCCGGAAAGTCGGTCTGCTACCAAGTGCCGGGAATCGTGCTTGAGGGGCTGACGCTCGTGGTGTCCCCGCTTGTCTCGCTCATGGGCGACCAGGTGAGGTCTTTGCTGGAAGCGGGCGTGCGCGGGGCGTATCTCAACTCGACGCTGACGCCTGGCCAACAGGCCACGGTGCTCAAGCGCGCGCTCGACGGTGCCTACGAGATCATGTACGTGGCTCCCGAGCGGTTGAGCGACGGCCGGTTCCTGGAGTTCGCGCGTGCGGCGTGCATCCCGCTCGTCGCCGTGGACGAGGCCCATTGCGTGTCCCAATGGGGACAGGACTTCCGCCCGTCATATCTGACCATCGGCGACTTCATCGCGCAGCTGCCTACGCGTCCGGTCGTGGCGGCGTTCACGGCCACTGCCACCGACCGGGTCCGTCGCGACATCGTGCGGATCCTCGGGCTGAGCGATCCTTTTGAGATCGTGACAGGCTTTGACCGCCCGAATTTGTATTTCGGCGTGGAGCAGCTTGATCCGAAGCGGAAGATCGCTCGCATCGTGTCCTATGCGCTCGAACACCCCGACGACAGCGGCATCGTGTATTGCTCCACCCGAAAGGACACGGAGAAGGTGCAGGCGGCCCTTGTTGCCGCAGGAGTGGACGCGGCCTGCTACCATGCAGGCCTTCCTGCAGCAAGGAGGGCTGCGAGCCAGCAGGCGTTCATTGCTGACGACGCTCCCGTCATGGTTGCCACAAACGCATTTGGCATGGGAATCGACAAGTCGAACGTGCGCTATGTCATCCATCACAACATGCCTGGCAGCATCGAGGCATATTACCAGGAGGCGGGTCGTGCCGGACGCGACGGGGAACCGTCGACGTGCCTGCTGTTTTGGAACAGCGGGGACGTGTCGACGTGCCGCTTCTTCATAGAGCGGGACTCGGGCAACGAGGAACTCTCTGCCGAGGAGGCCGATGCCGTCCGCGCTTCGCAGAGGCGTCTTCTCGAGGCCATGTGCGGCTACTGCTACACGACGGGATGTCTGCGGCGCTACATTCTCAGCTACTTCGGTGAAAGGGAAGAGGCCGGCTTTGCCGACGACGCCGTCTCGCCCTGCGGGGCATGCTCCAACTGTGCAGGAGAGTTCGAGGCGGTGGACGTCACTTCTGAGGCGCGGGCTGTCATGCGCTGCGTGCAGGAGCTGCGCGGCCGCTTCGGCAAAGGCATGGTCGCCGACGTTCTTCATGGATCAAGGGCGGCGAAGGTGTGTGAGTTGGGACTTGACGAGGCGGCAAGCTATGGTTCCCTCGACACGTCCATCGCTGCCATCAAGGAAATCATAGAGCTCCTTGCGGCAGGGGAGCGCCTGACCATTTCCGAGGGTTCGTATCCGGTCGTGGGACTGGGCCCGCGCGCTCGCGAGGTGGCCGAGGAGGGCTTCGCGCTTTCCATAAAGCGGGTGTCCCGCAAGCGAGATCGCCGGCGAGAAGGGGCATATTCGCAGGCGGGGAAGGATGCGCGTGCGGGTTCTGGTTCAGAAGCGGCCGACGGGTTCGGCGGATCGGGCGGCGCGCATGGGCTTGAGGCCGATCCTGCGCTGTTCGAGCGCTTGAGGAGCCTGCGCAAGCGCTTGGCCGACGAGGCCGCGGTGCCGCCCTATATTGTGTTCTCGGATGCGACGCTGCGCGACATGTGCGTAAGGCGGCCAGGGACAGAAGAGGAGTTCCTCGACGTCTCTGGCGTGGGCGCGACGAAGCTCGCCCGCTATGGCGAGGCGTTCCTAGCTGAAATATCCGCCTCTGAGCGTGGGAACGCCGAGGGCCGCTCGGAGCTTGTCGAAGAGGCGAAAGCGGAACGTCGGGAAACCCTCTGACTCGCAGACGGCTCGGAAGTTTTGTGCTGCCGGGCCGAGTGGCAGGCGTCCCTCGCGCGAACGTTCCCTGAGCGTCAGGATTGCGCTGTGGGTCATTGCCTTTGGGCTGGATTGGCTGAGAAGCCTCCTTATGGGTGGATTTTTTGGGAAGGGAAGCCCCTGCAGAGTTTGCGACTTGGGGTTTTCCCGCAGGTTTGCCGATGGGCTGCTGAAAAACTGCCCTTATCTCTCGATTGGGGACCCCGGACGTTTTCTGGACCAGTTTTCGATGAGAAAAGGGGTTCGGGAATGACGTATGGGAAAGAAAGCAAGGAAGAGATTCTCGGCAGGTTCCATGCCAGCGGGATGTCGATGCGGAGGGCATGCAGGGCCCTCATCGACATCCCGTGCTCGCGCACGTTCTCGGCGCCCGCCTCCGAGGAGGAGGCGGGCCTGCTCGACCCTGCGGTGTCGTGCCATGTTGTTCCCTTGGCGGCCCTGTGCCTTTTTGTCGTTTGGGCTGATTATTCGCGCCCTGCCTCCTTCGCGTGCGTCAACTCCGTTCCGTGCGCATCCTTCTCTCGCAAGGCGAACGTCCGGCGAGACAGGCAGATGTTTGCGCCAACTCCGTTTCCCGCGCGTCCTTCTCTGCGAGAGCCATTTGTTGCTTCTGTGTCTTCTGCGGGCATTCCTCGACGTGAGGAGAAAGGAGGGGACATTTGTTCCGGAAAACGCGATGCCTTTGCTATCATGGAGGCCGATATGTTTTGCCTCTGCCTTCGTGGTCCGGCAGGGGTCCCATGCGGAGGCGAACATGCAGAGCGAGCATAAAAAGGAAAGAGCGACGCTTATGACCCAGCATGTAACCGAACACGATGTACGGGATATCGCGGAATATGCCCGTATCGGCTTGACGGACGACGAAGTGGCCCAGATGACGGTCGATCTCAATGGCATCATCGAGAGCCTCAAGCCCATCACAGAGTATGACCTGGAGGGCGTCGAGCCCACGTTCCATCCCATCGGCGATCTGTCGAACGTCATGCGCGACGATGTCGTGCGACCCGGTTTCACCCAGAAGCAGGCTCTTGAGAACGCGCCCCGTCAGCAGGACGGGTGTTTCCTCATTCCCTCGATTCTCGGCGAGGGAGGGGATCGTTGATGGCGGGCGACGATCGCGCCTATGCCGCGCGTGGCGTTCGGGAGATACGCCAAGGGCTGCTTTCGGGGGAGTTCTCTGCTCGGGATGTGGCCGAGGCGTCTCTTGCCCGCATTGGCGCATGCGACGGTCCGGTGCATGCTTTTTTGGAAACGACGCAGCAGCTGGCCTTCGAGCAGGCGACAAAGATCGACGCGGCCGTTGTCTCCGGCGACCTTTCCGGCATAGGTCCGCTGGCGGGCGTGCCGGTGGCGTTCAAGGACAACATGAACGTGTTGGGCACGCACACCACCTGTTCCTCGCGCATGCTTGAGAACTACGTGTCTCCCTATACCGCCACCTGCGTGTCGCGGATCATCGAAGCGGGGGGCATTCCCCTCGGCAAGCTCAACATGGACGAGTTCGCGTTTGGGTCGTCCACCGAGACTTCTGCCTTTGGGCCAACCAGAAATCCCTGGGATCTCTCGCGGGTTCCCGGCGGCTCGTCGGGCGGCAGCGCCGCTGCGGTGGCCGCGGGCCTCGCCACGATCACGCTTGGCAGCGACACGGGCGGCTCCATCCGCCAGCCCGGGAGCTTTTGCGGCGTTGTGGCGCTGAAGCCCACCTACGGCGTGGTGTCGCGCTATGGCGTGGTGGCATTCGGCAGCTCGCTCGACCAGGTGGGCCCCTTCGCCCGTTCGGTCGAGGATGCGGCGCTGGCCATGAACGCGCTCGCCGGCCGCGACGTGCTCGACTGCACGAGCCAAGACATCACTGTCGACTTCACGGCCAACCTTGCCGAAGGCGTGCGAGGCATGCGGATCGGCATCGTGCCCGCCTTTATGGAGGCGCAAGGCCTCACGCCCGAGGTGCGGGCGAAGGTGGAGGAGGCGGCCGAAAACCTGCGTGCGCTCGGGGCTGAACTGGTTGAGGTCGATCTTCCTAACGCGCAGGCTGCCATGAGCGCCTATTACGTGTTGGGCCCCTGCGAGGCGTTTTCGAATCTGGCGCGCTTTGACTCGGTGCGATACGGCTATTGCGATCCTGGCCATGCCGATCTCGGCGGACAATATGAGGCGAGCCGTGCTGCAGGGTTCGGCTCGGAAACTCGCCGCCGTGTCATGCTGGGGAGCTATCTCCTTTCTGCAGGTGTCTATGAGACCTATTATTATCCGGCACAGCAGGTGCGCACGCTCATCACGCAGGACTATGCGCGTGCCTACGAGCAGGTCGATTGCATTCTCGCACCGGTTTCTCCCCGCACGGCGTTCACGTTTGGGGAAGTGTCCGATCCCACTGACATGTATCTTTCCGACATGTTCACCATCTCCATCAACATCGCGGGCAATGGCGGCATGAGCCTTCCGGTGGGCCTGGGTTCTGACACCCATCTGCCGGTTGGGGTGCAGCTTATCTCCCCGGCTTTCAAGGATGAGAACATGCTGCGCGTGGCGGCGGCTTTGGAGACGTGCTATGGCGTGGCTCCCGTGGCTCCCGCTTTCGCGGAGGGGGCTCCGAGTGTCGAAGATGTGCGGGGGCAGGAAGAAAAGGTGAGTGAATAGCATGCGGAAACTCGAAGAGGTCCTGCAGGATTGGGAAGCCGTCATCGGCCTTGAGGTGCACGCCGAGCTGACCACGCTCGAAACCAAGATGTTCTGCGGGTGCAAGCTTGAGTTCGGGGCCGACCCGAACACCCACACCTGTCCGGTATGCCTGGGCCTGCCCGGTGCGTTGCCGGTGCCGAACAAGGCGGCCATCGAATCCATCGTGTTGGCCGGCCTGGCCACGAACTGCGACATCGAGAAGCGCTCGATGTTCTATCGCAAGAACTACATGTACCCCGACATGTCCAAGAATTTCCAGACCACCCAAGGCCCCGTTGCTTTCTGCATGCGCGGCCATCTTGACCTCGACGTGGACGGCCAGGCTGCCGCAGAACGGCTTGGCATCGCCGACCTCGCCGAAGGCGCGGAGCACGAGAACGTGGTGCGCACCGATGCGGGCTATACCGCGCATGTGGGCATCACCCGCATTCATATGGAGGAAGACGCGGGGAAGATGAACCATATCGGCGGTTCGGAAGGGCGCATCGCAGGCGCGACGCACTCTCTTGTTGACTACAACCGCTGCGGCACGCCCCTCATCGAGCTCGTCACCGAGCCGGATTTGCGCACGCCTGAAGAGGCGCGTCTGTTCATGCAGAAGTTGCGCCAGATATACCTGGCTCTCGACATCTCAGACTGCTCCATGGAGGAAGGCAGCCTGCGATGTGACGGCAACGTGTCCCTGCGCCGCCGCGGAGCGAAGCAGCTTGGAGTCAAGAGCGAGCTCAAGAACATGAACAGCTTCAAGAACCTGCACGACGGCCTTGCGTATGAGATATGCCGTCAGGCCGAGGTGCTGGAAGAAGGCGGCCAGATATATCAGGAGACGCGGCATTGGGATCCGTCTGCCAAGCGGACCATCGTCATGCGCGTCAAGGAAACGGCTGACGACTATCGTCTGTTTCCGGAGCCTGACCTGGCTCCCTACGACCTCTCCGACGAGTTCATCGATCGCGTGCGCGCCAAGCTCCCTGAACTGCCCGACCAGAAAGCGGCTCGCTTCGAGCGTGACTTCGGCTTGTCGGCCTATGACGCGCGCCATTTGGTCGAGCATCGCGTGACGGCGAACTTCTTCGAGGCATGCATGCAGGAAGCGGGCACGGAGGCGCACAGCCTTTCGAAGCCGGTGGCGAACCTCATCATCAACGACGTGACTGCGTATCTCAATGCCCACGATGGAGTTGATCTGTCCGACACGCCGCTCACGCCTGCACGGGCCCTTGCTCTGGTGAAGCTGACGACGACCGATCGCATTTCCTCCAAGCAAGGCAAGGAGGTGTTCGCCATCATGTTCGATGAGGGCGAGGACCCCGAGACTATCGTCAAGGATCGTGGCATGGAGCAAGTGTCCGATGCCGGTGCCATCGAGGTCGTCGTCGATGCCGTGCTCGCCGCCCATCCTGACAAGGTCGAACAATATCGGGCCGGAAAGACTGGGCTCATCGGCTTCTTCGTTGGGCAGTGCATGAAAGAGATGCGCGGCCAGGGCAATCCGAAGATCATCAACGAACTTGTGGCCAGAAAGCTTGCATAGGTTCGTGCGGCAAAGGAGGTGGCATAATGGTGGGGGATGGGAGCCATCGGCCAGGTGACTGGCAACGGCGAGACCAGCGAAAAGACGCGAACGATCTGCTGACCGATCCTGCGGCAAAGCCATGGCATCGGCAGACGTTTTGGATTGTCGTGCTTTTGTTGGTGTTCTGGCCTGTCGGTGTCGTGCTCTGCTGGAAAAGCGATTGGCACATCGCCGCAAAGGTCGCGGCAACCATGGTGGTTCTGTTCCTGACATTCATGGGGGTGCAGATGCGCATGAGCTTCTCCGCTGCAGGCTACTAGGGCATGCCCTTGACGGACGGGTGGCCCGCCTATCCTGTTCGCATGGGAACAGGCAAAGGATTCCCCGTGGGTCCGGCGATGCTTCTGGATCAGGGGAAGCTCGGTGCGGGCCCATACGGCCGATTTGTCCTTTGCCGCAGATAGGGCAAATCCCGCCAGGCGTTTCCGTCTTTCTCGCACGACGCCGCCCGGCTGCCGCGGCCGTATGGCAGTCGTATGGCTGCCGTGTAGCCGCGGGGCAGCTGCACGGCCGTCGCGCGATGTCGGATCGGTAAAGATTTGCCGATATGTGTCGTTCCCGTCGGGGGAAGGCCTTGGAGGAAATGCGGCACCTGCGGTTTTGCCTTTGCTCTGCCGATCGGCCGGCGAAAAACTGCCCCTATCTCCGGATCCCAACCAATCCGTTCCATCCAGTCGAGTCCGGCTCGCTTCGTTCAGCCAATCTGTTCCGCCTTACCTGATCTGGTCGGTCGCCCGGTTGGTCCGACCCGCTCCGTCTGCTAGCCGGTTTCCCCACGCCATCTGCCGGCCCAGACCGCCTGCTCCGTCGGTTGGCCGTTCTGCCCGGCCCAACCCGGCCGCTCCGCTGGATGGACGTTTTGCTGGAAGGCTGTCCTAGGGAAACGCTGACTAACTCGGCACGCCGTCCAGCCGGCCCGTTTCGCGCCGGATCAGGCTCAGGAATCCTCGACGTGCCGCCAGCACGCCTGCGGTTTCTTCGCCCGCCCAGCAAGAAACGGGCTCACCCGGCCGACGACCTCGTTTTAATCAGCGCTTCCCTAGAGTCTGGTCGTTGGGACACTCCTTGACCGCCCCCGTTCGAGGGCTCCGAAGCCGTTTGGGTCGGTGGTGCTTCTGTGCGCATTTTCTGCAGCGGCTGATTCAAGGGCTGTGGGCATGTTTTGCGTCAGCTATCATTCAACTCAAACACTGACTGATCATATGAGAGTAGCTTGGAGTAAACATTATGACACACGACAAAGGCGGTCAACCTGCGGTGTTGGCCGGGTATGGTTTTGACGAAGGAGGTCCTTACCTCCTTCTCAACGATCGGCAAGCGGGCAAGCAGGTCAGGTTTCCCGTGCGAGCTCAGACGTTTTCGCTCAGGCGGCTGCCGGGGCGGCGTTGCGTCGGGCGGTTCGACTTGCGGACTATGGAGAAAAGCCTGTGCCCTCTCGATGTCGAGCTGCTGCCCGACGCGAAGGACGACATGTGTCCCGCCTGCCAGGAGGCAACGGGATTCAACCCGTCGTTCTATTACTCCGATCTCATCTCGCCTCAGCAGCGGTCATACAATGAGACCCCGCATTTCACCTATCTGGCATACTTCTCTCCCCAGCATGTGAAAGCGGGCATATCCAGCGAGGTGCGGGGCATCGAGCGTCTCCTGGAGCAAGGGGCGCGGGCGGCGCGGATCGTCGGACGTTTCGACAATGCCTATGCAGCGCGGGAGCTGGAAGCGGCGCTTTGCGCTCAGCCAGGCATTTTGGAGACCATGCGCGCCTCTAAGAAGATCGAACTTCTGGCAAACGAGCGTTTCGGCATCGATGAGGCCCGTGACGTGCTGGATGCGACGGTACATCGGTTTGCCTCGGCGGATTCTCCCGTGCGCATCGAGATCGACGAGCCCGTGCAAGACTTGTCGCCCCATTACTTTGGAGGACCGTCTCCGTCGTCCGACAGCCTGCAGATTCCAGAGGGTCCAGACGACGAATGCGGCGGCCGCTGCATCGGCATGGTTGGCAGCGCACTCGTGTTCGAACAGGGCGGCACAAACTACCTCGCGTCTCTCAAGGACTGGAAATCTCACGAGGTGGAGCTTGTCGAGGGCGAGGTCATCTGCTCGTATGACTTTGCGCCCCAACAGATGTCGCTGTTGTAGCAGAGCAGAATCGCTCCCGGCCTCATGAGGCCGGGATTCCTGCGTTCGGGTGCTTTTCGATTTTTCGCTGGTTTCAGAAGGCGCTGCCTGCCGGGAGCCCCACGTCTAGGACGCGCTTCATCAAGGGGCTGGCATTGCCCTGGATGGCCGTCGTGATGCTGCCCGGGCGTTGCCGCGACTTCATGTGGGACGCTCCCGCTTACCCTACCTGAGGTGTTCGCGTCACGATGCGTGGCGTATCAGGGATGGCCTTGGCGATGCGCTCGGCCTCCGGGTCCCTCTTCTTGCGTGCCCTGTCGTCTCCGATCCGCTCGGGGGCTTCCCGCTCCATGGTAGCATGAGGCGGCGGCGCCCTGCGGCCGGCCGCTTGATCGCCCCCTCAAAGCGACGTCCCTGTTGGGACTAGCACAGAGAAAAGCCCCCCTCCGATTTCCTGACCAGGCATTATGGAGCGAACGCTTCAGTGTTTCGCGTGATCATGCCCTCCCAGGGTGTCAGGTCCGCAACAATCGTCGATTTTTGTGCTTGAAAGGGCCGAATGCGCCGCAAAATTATCCGAGGTGGTCGTCGAGCGTCCCCGGGATCGTCTTCGCGCAGAGACTCACAGGCTTCGGGGATCCGCAGGCTTCGGGGATCCGCAAGCTTCATTTTGCGAGGCGGTTCAAAGATGACCGCCGGTCCTGCCTACCGGTTTCTTTGATAAGCGAATCATGAGGCGGCGGATGAAGTCGCTCAAGAAGGTCGAGCGGCCGGTGCCGATCAGGTCAAGAATATTCACACATGACTGTTGCTTTATCACTCTACTGTGATAAAGTATATGGAAGAGCGAGACGTGGGAGAAATGAGCGGGCTTCCATGAGGTGAAAGGCATTTCATGAATGAGGGCCACTCCGCAGGACCATGGGAGAGAATGGCTTCATGGCGACGCAGCCGCTCGTGAAGCGAACGAGAAAGAAGGCACGATGAATTTTGCACCGCCGGCGGGGTTCAGGGATGTGCTGTCCGACGAGGCCCAGCAACGTGAACGCATCATCAGCGCCGTGCAGGGCTGCTTTGCGGAACGCGGCTATGCGCCGATAGAGACGCCGACACTCGAGGCGATGGACGTCATGCGTGCTGGTGGGCGCCTCCCGGGATCTCCTTTCAAATTCTTCGATTCCCAAGGGGATCTGCTGGCCATGCGTCCCGATGTCACCTTGCAGGTGGCACGTATGGTGGCGACGCGTTTGGCAGGCCATCCTGGGCCCTTCCGCTTCCGCTATATGCAGCGGGTGTTCCGGGAGGCGGAAGCGGAGCTTCAGGCCGCAGCGCGGGAACTCACGCAGATGGGGGTCGAGTGCATCGGCGAACGAGGTCCCGAAGCTGATGCCGAGGTGGTTGCTCTGCTGGCCGAGGCGCTCCGCCTGGCCGGTGTGCAGGATTGCACGCTTGCCCTTGCCACCGTGGGCGTGTTGCGGGCTCTTCTCGAAGCGAGCGGCGCTCCTGAGTGGTGGAAGGAGCGCGTGCTTGATGCCTACCATGCGTCGAACTTTGTCGAGCTTGACCGTTTGACCGAAGGGGGAGGCGTCTCCTCTTCCTCCGATTCGATGGATTCGTGCGAAGAGGGAGCGGCGCGCGCGGCCATCCCGCCGGTATTTGCCGAGGCCATTCGTGCACTTCCGCGCATCAGGGGAGGCCGTGAGGCTATCGAGAAGGTGCGTGAGCTCGTTGCTCCGCTGGGATGCGAGGATGGCCTGGATGATCTCGCCTGCACGTATGACTTGCTTGAAGAAGCTGGATTGGCCGATCGCGTGCTCGTCGACTTCTCCGTCATGAGCTCGTTTGACTACTACACGGGCATCGTGTTCGAGGCGTATGCTCCCGGCGTGGGCTCGCCGCTGGGAAGCGGAGGCCGGTACGACAACATGATCGCCTCCTATGGGAAAGGCCGCGCTGCTGCCGGCTTCGCCTTCTTCCTCGAGCAGGCCATGGCGGCTGCCGCAACGGGGCGCCAGGCGATGGCGGAACCAGGCGAGCCCGCTCGCCCGCTGCGCATTGCGGTTCCCAAGGGATCCCTCAATGCCGACACGATAGCCGCGCTTGCCGGCGCCGGACTGGACGTCACCGGACTCGCCGAACCGGGCCGGCAGCTCATCATCAGCAATCCTGGCGTTGACTACGTCATCGTGCGTCCCACCGATGCACCCGTGTTCGTGGCGCTGGGGGCTGCCGATTGCGGCATATGCGGCAAGGACTCTCTCCTGGAAGCAAACCCGGACGTGGTGGAGTTGGTCGATCTCGGTTTCGGCGCGTGCCGATTTGTCGTCGCGGAGCCTGCAGGTGCCGCGGAGGCCACGGAGGCGCATCATCGTGAACTGGGCTCCATTCGAGTGGCCACCAAATACCCCAACATCACCGCCGCCCACTATGCTCGGACGGGCACGCAGGTTGAGATTGTGAAACTGCATGGAAACATCGAACTGGCACCATTGACGGGTATGGCTGAACGCATCGTCGACATTACGGCCACCGGTACCACGCTGCGCGAAAACGATCTCGTCGTGGTCGAAGAAGTGCTTTCCTCGACCGCCCGATTCTTCGCGAATGCCTGCGCATTCCGTACGGATGAGCGTATCATACAATTGACCAAAACGCTGGAACGGGGCGTGCGGCGCCCCTTGCAGCAGCAGAGCGTAGAAGAGGAGTGAGCTTATGCGTCGTGTCATTCTCCAGCCCGATGAGGTCTTCTCGAACGCGCACCTCAAACGCACCGGGGCCTTCAACGCGCAGGCCCTTGCGACGGCGACCGGCATCATTGAGGACGTGCGCGAGCGGGGGGACGCCGCCCTGCGCGATTACACCGAGCGCTTCGACGGCGTGCGCGTCAATGACCTGCGCGTGCCCTTTGACGCCATCGCTGAAGCCGTGACGCTCGTCGATGACCACACGGCACAAGCCCTGCGCAAGGCGGCTGACCAGATACGCGAATTTCACGAAAGGCAGCGTCAGCAGAGCTGGTTTTCCGTACGCGAGGACGGAGCTCTGGTCGGTTCGAAGGTGGAGCCGCTCGAGTCCGTCGGCATCTACGTTCCGGGCGGAAGGGCACTGTATCCCTCAACGGTGCTCATGAACGCGCTTCCTGCCGCCGTGGCGGGCGTTCCCCGCATCGTATGCGTGACGCCGCCAACGAAGGATGGCACCGTTGATCCGGCGATTCTTGAGGCGTGCCGCATTTCTGGGGTGACGGAAGTGTACACGGTCGGCGGTGCGCAAGCCGTGGCGGCGCTTGCGTACGGGACCGAGTCCATCAAGCCGGTGGCCAAGATCACCGGACCGGGCAACGCCTATGTGGCGGCCGCCAAGAAGGTCGTGTCCGGAGACGTGGGCATCGACATGATCGCTGGTCCTTCGGAGGTGTGCGTGGTCGCCGATGCCACCGCCGACCCCGCTCTCGTTGCCATTGATCTCATGGCGCAGGCCGAACACGATCCGTTGGCTTCCTGTTATCTGGTGACGTTCAGCGAGGCCTATGCTGACGAGGTCGAGCGTGCGATCGACACGCACCTGGCGGCATCGACGCGCGCCGAGATCACGGCGGCCTCTCTGGCGGACCAGGGTTTGACCGTGATATGCGAAAGCCTGCCCCAGGCTCTCGATGCCGTGAACGTCATCGCTCCGGAGCATCTGGAACTCCATGTGGACCATGCGTTTGATCTCCTCGGCTGCATCCGCAATGCAGGAGCCATCTTCTTGGGAGCATGGACTCCCGAGGCCATTGGAGACTATGTGGCGGGGCCGAACCACACCTTGCCGACGGGCGGCACGGCGCGCTATGCTTCGCCCCTGTCGGTCGACGAGTTCGTGAAAAAGTCAAGCGTCATCCAATACTCGTCGGCGGCGCTCGCAAACGATGCCGACGCAGTCATGACCATTGCGCGGCACGAGGGTCTGTGGGCTCACGCTCGAAGTGTGGAGATGCGCAAGAACCTGCTGGCCACGGGCACGGTGTTCGGAAACGATAACGAGGGTGCGAACCTTCGCGGGCGTGAGGACGGGGAGTGCGATGCGTGATGTCTGCCAGGCGGCTTCGCAGCTTTCCGGCCTGTCTCCCTATGATCCGAAATACCTGCCGGCTGATGCGTTTCTCTCGGCAAACGAGAATCCCCGTGATATCGATCAGGAGATTCGTCGCGAGATCATGAGGGAAATGAAGCGGCTGCCGTTCAATCGCTATCCCGATCCGCTTGCGAACGAGTTGCGCGACATGATAGCGGAGGCCAATGGCCTCGATCGTGACCAGGTGTTGGTGGGAAACGGCGGGGATGAGCTCCTGTTCGACGTCGCCTTGGCGTGGGGCGGGCCGGGCAGGTCCTTCCTGAACCTGCCCCCGACGTTTTCGGTGTATGACACCAATGCACGCCTGACGGGAACAACCGTGATCGATGTGCCTCGCCAATCCGACTATTCCATCGACGAGCGGGCCGTGCTCGATCGCGTGGCCGGGGGAGACATCGACTATCTCATTGTCACCAGTCCCAACAATCCCACGGGGCAGCTGGCCAATGAGACGTTCATGGCCGAACTGCTGGATGCCACCGATGCGCTCGTCATGGTGGACGAGGCCTATTTCGAGTTCTCGCGTCAGACTATGCGTCCTTATCTGGCACAACATAAGAATCTGGTCATCCTTCGGACCTTTTCGAAGGCATTCAGCATGGCCGGCGTTCGCATTGGTTACATCTTGGGCCACGAGGATGTCGTCCGTGAGTTTGCGAAGGTTCGTCAGCCTTATTCGGTGGATTCGGTGTCTCAGGCCATCGCACGCGTCGTGTATCGCAACCGTGCCAAGTTCGAGCCGGGCATCCGTTCCATCATCGAGGAACGCTCCCGCATCCTGGACGGCCTGAAGCGCATTCCCGGCGTGACGCCCTATCCGTCGGATGCGAACTATGTGTTGTTCAAGCTTGCGAATGCGGCTCAGGTGTGGGAGACGCTCTACGGACGCGGCATTTTGGTGCGGGACTTTTCCCGTGCGCCGTATCTTGAGGACTGTCTGCGGGTGAGCATTGGCACGTCGGAGGAAAACGACGCATTTCTGACGACGCTGCGCGATGCCGTCATGGGGAGGTGCGATGTTTCTCTGCCATCGCAGGAACTCCCGCTTGCCTTGTCGGACCTGTGAGAAGGGTGTGCATAATGGGACGGAGAACTGCCGAAGTGCGGCGCACGACGAACGAGACCGACATCGAGGTCGTCCTCGACCTCGACGGCTCGGGCAAGACCGATGTCGACACGGGCATCGGATTCTTTGACCACATGTTGGCGGCCTTTGGCCGCCATGGCCTGTTCGATCTTGCCGTCCATGCAAAGGGGGACCTCGAGGTCGACGGACATCACACGGTCGAAGACGTGGGCATCGTGATGGGAAGGGCGTTTGCCCAGGCTCTTGGAGACAAGCGTGGAATTGCGCGCTTCGGATCGCTCATGGTGCCCATGGACGAGGCGCTGGTGCTGGCGGCGTGCGATGTCTCAGGCCGTGGCCAACTTCATTGGGACGCCCAGGTGCCGCCTGTCATGATAGGCGCGTTTGACGCATCGCTTGCCAAGGAGTTTTTCATCGCCTTTGCCGCGAATGCCGGCGTGACGTTGCATGTCCGTGAGATTGCTGGCGAAAACGCCCATCACGTCGTCGAGGCCATGTTCAAGGCGGTGGCTCGCTCCCTGCGCGTCGCGGTCGAGATCGATCCGCGGTCGACCGACGTCCTTCCTTCCACGAAGGGCGTTCTATGATCGCGGTCGTCGATTACCATAAGGGAAATCTCAAGAGCGTCGAACGGGGCCTTGTCGCAGCTGGCGGAGACGCGGTCGTCACCGACGATGCGGAAACGATCGCTCGTGCCGATGCGGTGGTCTTGCCGGGCGTGGGTGCGTTCGCCGATGCTTCGGCCACCATGCGCAGACTGGGCCAGATGGACGCCGTTCGCGAGCGCATCATGGATGGCGTGCCGTTTCTCGGCATTTGCCTGGGCCTCCACCTCATGTTCGAGGAAGGTGTGGAAGGCGCGTCGGCCGAGGGTGAAACGCCTTTCGGCCGCACTGTTGCAGGGCTTGCCGTGTTGCCCGGTGTGGTCGGGGCCATTCCTCGTGTCGACGGTGCCGGCCATTCGTACAAGGTTCCCCATGTGGGCTGGAACACCATCGTTCCCGCGACGGATGCTTCCGATTTCGATTGTCCGCTGCTTGGGGGGATCGATCCGGGCGAATACTTTTATTTCACTCATAGCTACATCGCGCCTCTCGGTCCCTTTGTCGTGGCTCAGACGACTCACAGCGTGGTATTTCCAAGCGTGGTCCGCTACGGTGAGGTGGCTTTTGGAGTCCAGTTCCATCCAGAGAAGAGCTCTGATGCGGGTGCGGCGGTTCTGCGCAACTTCGTCGGGCTGGCGAAAGGGGCGTGAGCGCCATGCATCTGCTTCCAGCAATCGACATCCTGGACGGGAAAGCCGTGCGCCTGTCGAAGGGCGAATACGACCAAGTGACGGTTTACAGTGTTGATCCGGCCGCAAAGGCGCAGGAATTCGAGGAGCAAGGCGCGACCTGGGTTCATGTGGTCGACCTCGATGGCGCCAAGTCAGGCGTGCCCGAAAACATCGCCACCATTGAGCGTATCCTGTCGAAGACGTTGCTCAAGGTGGAGGTGGGGGGAGGCATTCGCACGCTGGACACCATCCGCCGCCTCTATGACGCAGGCGTCTCTCGCATCGTGCTCGGAACAAGCCTGGTGGGCGATCCCGATTTTGCCGAAGCTGCCATCGCCGAATACGGCGATCTGCTTGCTGCCGGCATTGACGCCAGAAGGGGAGAAGTGGCTGTCGCCGGCTGGCGTGAGCAGTCCGGCGTGCTGGCGGAGGATCTTGTCCGCCGGGTGTCGAAACGGGGCTTTCGGCACCTTGTCTACACCGACATCGCACGTGACGGCATGCAGACGGGCATCGATCCACGAGCCTATGAGCTTATGGCGTCGGTCTTTGGCCATCCGGTCATCGCGTCGGGAGGCGTGTCGGGCGTGTCTGACATCGAGAAGCTCCGCCCGGTCGCCGACTGCATCGAAGGCGTCATTGCGGGACGGGCGATCTATGAAGGATCCCTCACGGTCAAGGACGGGGTACGCGCCTGCGCCGAGGCAACTCGCGCCGCCGAGGCAGCCCGTGCGTCGGCCGACCCTTGTGGGCTGGGAGGTGCGGCATGCTTGCGAAACGCGTGATTCCCTGCATGGATGTCAAAGACGGACGAGTGGTCAAAGGCGTCGGGTTCGTGAACCTGCGCGATGCGGGAGATCCGATCGAGCTCGCTCAGCGCTACGACGATCAGAGGGCCGACGAGGTCATCTTTCTGGATATCACCGCCACGAGCGACGACCGTGCCACGACGGTGGAGCTTGCCAGCCGGGCGAGTGAGGAGCTGCATCTTCCCTACTGTGTCGGTGGCGGCTTTCGCAGCGTCGCCGATATACGCAGGATGGTGGCCGCAGGCGCCGACAAGGTGTCGGTGAACTCGGCCGCGGTCGCCCATCCCGCGCTCATCACCGAGGCCGCTTCCGCCTTTGGGACTCAGGCCATCCTCTGCGCCATCGATGCAAAACAGGTGAGGGGAAATCCCAATAAATGGGAAGTCTATGTGCACGGCGGCCGGACGGCCACGGGGCTCGATGCCGTCGAATGGGCACATGAGGCGGCTCGCCGCGGGGCGGGGGAGATACTGCTCACGAGCATGGATCGCGATGGCGGCCGCGATGGCTTTGACTGTGCCCTCACCCGTGCCGTCGCTCGTGCCGTCGACATTCCCGTCATAGCCTCGGGGGGCGTGGGAAAGCTTGAGCATTTTGCCGAAGGCATTATCGAGGGGGAGGCGGATGCCGTGCTGGCGGCCAGCGTGTTCCACTTTGGAGAACTCACTATACGCCAGGTGAAGGAACATATGCGCGGACAGGGAATACCGGTGAGAATGTGAAGGGCTCCCCAACGGAAGGAACCATTGTGAATGTGCCTGATCTCGCCTACAACGAGCAAGGCCTTGTGCCCTGCATTGTGCAGGACGAGGAGACGGGGGACGTGCTCATGATGGCTTGGATGAGCGCCGATTCGCTCGCCCTCACGGTCGAGTGCGGCGAGATGGTGTTTTGGTCGCGCAGCCGTCACGAGCTATGGCATAAAGGTGCCACGTCCGGGAACGTGCAGAAGCTTGTCGAGCTGCGCTATGATTGCGACGCCGACACGTTGCTCGCCCTCGTGCATCCTGCTGGGCCTGCTTGTCACACGGGCGAACGCACGTGCTTTTACCGGAGCATCGGACGTTTTGGGGATTGAGCGTTGGGAGGGGAAATTGCTCCGTTTCCTTCCGCTCCGTTGCAATTGCATGATCGATGCTGGTTTGTGCTTGAACGATGGATTGACATGCGCTACTATGATCGCAGTTCAAATCCCCGCACCGGCGGAAAGCCATGAGTCGTGCTCCCTTTGGGAAATGCGGGTCAACCAAGAAAGAAAAAGCCTTATCATCTTGAACCCCACACGGATACCATGCGTGCTTTCACGCGTCAATATGTCAAAAACACCTGACCATAAGGAGGATACGGGTGAAATTTTTTCTGGATACTGCCGACCTTGACGAGATTGAGGAGGCCTCAAGCTGGGGCGTGCTCGCCGGCGTGACCACGAATCCGACGCTCTATGCCCGGACCGGTGGTAAACTCGCTGATTTCCACAATCACATCAAGCGCATCTGCGAGATCGTCGATGGGCCGGTGTCCGCCGAGAGCGTTGCCATGACGCGCGACGAGATCATTCGCGATGGGCGAGAACTGGCCGCCCTTGCTCCAAACGTCGTCGTCAAGGTGCCCACCATGATCGAAGGGCTGGCTGCCACCAAAAAGCTCTCTTCCGAGGGCATTTCTGTGAACATGACCCTCTGCTTCAGCGTGCCGCAGGCTCTCATGGCGGCACGTGCGGGCGCCCGCTACATCAGTCCCTTCGTTGGGCGTTTCGATGACATCGCCGAGGATGGGCTCTCGCAGCTCGAAGATGTCGTCATGGCCGTGGGATCCTACGATTTCGGCCATGAGGTCGAGATTATTGCGGCGTCGATTCGCAGTGCAAACCATGTTACGCAAGCGGCGCTCATGGGCGCCGATATCGCCACCGTGCCGTTCGCCGCGCTTAAGAAGTGCGTGCAGCATCCCCTGACGGACCGTGGCCTCGATACGTTCCTGAAGGATTGGGAGAAAGTGCAGAACGCATGAGTAATGAAGCAACCAGCGAAGCGGCTCCCGTGAAAGCCTCCGCGCCAACCAAGCGACGTTCGACGAGCGTGAAGGATCGGGCTGCGGGGAAGCAGGACTCCACCGCTGAGAAGCAGGAGCAGGCATCCGCCAAAAAGGACGCTTCGGCTTCTGGTTCGCGTACGCCGCGCAAGAGCGTGAAGGCCAATGTGCAGACCGGCCCGTCTTCCCGCCAGAACGCGAAGGCAAACTCCGCAGGTGCCAGCGGTCCTCGCCGAAACAATTCGGGCAAGCAGGGAAATCCGGGCAAATCGGGCAACAACAATAACAACAACAATAATAATAACAACCATCGGCGTCAGCGTCGCCAGTTCAGCAATCAGCAGAACCGCGAGGTCCAGCCGAGCACGTCCCGCGAGGAATTGGCGAAGCTCAAGGTGGCAGAACTGCGGGCCAAGGCGGCTGAGCTTGACGTCGACGTGACAGGGCTTAAAAAGGCTGAACTCGTCGAAGCGGTGTTTAACGCCTGCGTCAAGGCCGAAGGCTTCATCCAGGTTACCGGCGTGCTTGACATCTTGGCCGATGGCTATGGATTCCTGCGCACGCAGGGCTATTTGCCCAGCGAGTCGGATTGCTATGTGGGGTTGTCCACCATCAGGCGAAACGGATTGCGCAAGGGAGATGTGGTGTCGGGGCGGACGCGTCCCGCTCGCGAGAATGAGAAATACGCGGCCATCCAGAAGGTCATCTCCATCAACGGCGTGCCGGCCGAGGAGTGTGGCAAGCGTGTGCGTTTCGGCGACCTCACGCCGGTCTATCCCGACGAGTGCCTGATCATGGAGCACGGCAAGACCACTGTCACCGCACGAGTCATCGATCTTGTGAGTCCCATTGGCAAGGGGCAGCGCGGGCTTATCGTCAGCCCTCCGAAAGCCGGCAAGACGACCATCCTCAAGGATATCGCGGCTGCCATCAGCGCCAATAATCCCGAAGTGCACCTTATGTGCCTGCTGGTCGACGAACGCCCCGAGGAAGTCACGGACATGGAGCGTTCCATCAAGGGCGAAGTCGTTTCCTCGACGTTCGACATGCCGACCGAGAACCACATTGCCGTTGCGGAGCTCGTCATCGAGCGCGCGAAGCGTCTGGTGGAATGTGGGAAAGATGTAGTCGTTCTGCTGGACTCCCTCACGCGTCTCGCTCGCGCCTATAATCTCGCGCAGCCCGCGTCAGGGCGCATTCTTTCCGGCGGCGTTGACTCCACGGCGCTGTACCCGCCCAAGCGTTTCCTCGGTGCCGCCCGCAACATCGAGGGTGGGGGAAGCTTGACCATCCTCGCCTCGGCGCTCGTCGACACGGGGTCTAAGATGGACGAGGTCATCTTCGAGGAATTCAAAGGCACAGGAAACATGGAGCTCAAGCTCGATCGAAATCTGGCGGATCGCCGCATCTTCCCCGCCATTGACCCGGTGGCCTCGGGCACGCGCAAAGAGGATCTGCTGCTCGATCCTCAGGAGGCCCCTCTCATCTGGGCCGTGCGCCGCATCCTCGCCAACACGAACAATACCGAACGTGCTATGGACATGCTCATCAAATCGCTCAAGCAGACGGGCACGAACCAGGAGTTTTTGCTGCGTACGGCAAAGAAGGCCCAACATAGCAAAGCTGACGGCACGCTGGAATTCTAAGGGAGGGCATCATGACCCAGCAGGAACCGAACAACTGGCAACAACAGGTCTGGCAACAACCCGGGGGATACCCGTCCTCTGCCATGCCGACGGGCTTTGCGAACGGGGGACAGCCCGGGCTCAATCCACCACAGCCGCCCAAGAAAAGCCATGGCTGGATTGTCGCGCTCGTTGCCGTCGTGCTTGTGTTCGTGCTTGTCCTGGTGGGCATAACCTCGTGTTCATCGGCGTTGTCATCCGTTTCGTCGCTCGGATCGTCCGAGACGTCGTCGGACGTCGACTTCCTCGTTGACGATGCCGTTGGCATCATCAACATAGACGGCACCATTCAGTATGATGGAACGACATCGAGCCCCGAGGGTCTGAAGGCGCAGCTTGATCGTGCGGCGGAGAACTCGCATATCAAGGCTGTCGTGCTGCGCGTCAACTCCGGTGGCGGCACCGCCACGGCTGGCGAGGAGATGGCCACGTATGTGCGCGAGTTTTCCGAGAGTTCCGGCAAGCCCGTTGTCGTTTCAAGCGCCTCGATGAACGCGAGCGCGGCATACGAGATATCTTCTCAGGCCGACTACATCTTCACGGCCAAAACCACTGCCATCGGAGCAATTGGAACGGCCATGCAGGTGACCGACTTGTCGGGGCTTCTGGAGAAGCTTGGCATCTCGATCGATAACGTGACCAGCGCAGAATCCAAAGATTCCAGCTATGGGACACGGTCGCTCACCGATGAGGAGCGCGCCTACTACCAGAACATGGTTGACCAGATCAACGAGACGTTCGTCTCGAACGTCGCTGACGGTCGAGGCATGGGCGTCGATGAGGTCAGGGCCCTCGCCACGGGACTCACCTTCACGGGCACGGATGCGGTCAGCAATGGATTGGCCGACGAGATCGGCACCAAGGAAGACGCCGTTGCGAAGGCCGCCGAGCTTGCGGGCATCTCCTCATACCAGACGGTCTCGCTCGAGCAAAGCAGTTCGACGAGCCTCACCACGCTGCTGGATCTCCTGTCGAAGAGCAGCGTGTCGGCCGACGACATCGTTGCAGCAGCGAAGGAGCTGAACGGCGATGCCGGCGTCGCACAATAACGGTGAAACCCTGTCTGACGATCCCGCTCCCGAGTCTTCCAAGACGCGATTCCAGCGAGAGCGCCGACGCCGTGTGCAATGGCCCCGTCGTGCCGTCGTCACTGCTGGCATGCCTTATGGCAACAAGCCGCTGCACTTCGGACACATCGGCGGCGTGTTCGTGCCTGCCGATGCCTTCGCCCGTTTCCTGCGTGATCGGATCGGTTCGGAAAATGTCCGTTTTATCTCGGGAACCGATTGCTTTGGGTCTCCCATCGACGAGGGATACCGCAAACTCGTCGAGGCGGGGGAATTCGATGGCACCATCGCCGACTATGTCCAGCGAAACCATGAGGCGCAAAAAAGGACTCTGGATGCCTACGCCATCAGCCTCTCGATATACGAGGGCAGCGGCATTGGCCATTCGGGCGAGGTCCATCAGACCATCTCTGAAAAGTTCATCAGGAAGCTTCACGAAAACGGGCATCTGCACCGTCGCGCAACCCTGCAATTCTACGATGTCGAGGCAGGCACGTTTCTCAACGGTCGTCAGGTGGTTGGCCGTTGTCCCGTGCAGGGATGCAAGTCCGAGCATGCTTATGCTGACGAGTGCGATCTCGGGCACCAGTATTCTCCCGAGGATCTCATTGCGCCAAAGTCCTCGATCACGGGCACCACGCCCGAGATGCGTCCCGTGGAAAATTGGTATTTCGACCTGCCCAGCTTTGCGGGTTTCCTTCGAGAGCGCATCGCGGAGCTTGAGGAAGATCCCGAGACGCGCGCCATCGTCCCACAGACGGTCAAAGAGTTTCTCGTTCCTCCTGTCACCTATATAAAAAACGACGAACGCGAAGCGTACGAGTCTGTTGTCTCGGACCTCCCGCCCCATGAGCTGCACGAGCCGGAGAAGGGCAAGCAGAGCTTCTCGATTGAGTTCGCGGATATCGAGGCCCGTGATGCGGCGCGGGACGTGCTTGCCCATGCCGGCATTCGGTTTCGCACCGGCAAGGCGCTGGTGCCGTTTCGGATCACCGGCAACATCGAATGGGGCGTGAAGGCGCCGGTCATCGAGGGGGTCGAGGGACTCACCGTGTGGTGTTGGCCCGAAAGCCTCTGGGCTCCCATGTCGTTCACGATGGCCGTCAATGACAAGATGGGCCTGCCTCGTGAGAGCTGGCGTGAATTCTGGTGCTCGGAGGATTCTGAGATATATCAATTCATCGGGCAGGACAATCTGTACTTCTACGGCGTCGCGCAGCCCGCCTTGGTTGAAGCCATCCGTCCCGGAGACATTCTGACTCCCGGCGACACGGACCATCCGCTTCGACAGACGCGTCTCGTGGCAAATCATCATATTCTCTTTGGAAACAAAAAGGCCTCGTCCTCGTCTGCCGTGAAGCCTCCTACGGCAGACGAGCTTTTGGAGCACTATACCGTTGAGCAGCTTCGGGCTCATTTTTTGGCGCTGGGACTCGATCAGAAATCCGTCGGATTCAAGCCCAAGGCATTCGATTCCGACGATGCCAAGCGCGACGATCCCCGTGTCGCCGATCCTGTGCTCAAGGAGGGCGTGCTGCTGACCAATGTGTTCAACCGGCTCGCACGCAGCTGCTTCTATGAAGCGCAGAAAAATTTTGAGGGATACCTTCCTTTGGGAGACGTGTCTCCTGAAGTGGTGAGGCGAGCGTATGGGGCGCTTGCCCAGGTTGACGAGCTCATGCATCGAGTGGAACTCCACTCGTACATGTCCTGCATGGACGATTACATCCGATGGGCCAACAGGTACTGGTCAAGTGGGATTCGTGCAGCGGAACTGGAGGATGATGGCGAGAAGCGCCGTCAGGTGCTTGTGGACTCGTTCTACTCGTTGCGCATAGCAACCCTGCTCATGCATCCTGCCGTGCCACAGGGGACCGAGAAGATCTGCGACTATTTGAATTTCGATCTCGATGAGTTTTTCAGCTGGAATTATGATTTCGAGAGCGTCGAAGAGCTGTGTGGTGCCGGAGAGCTTTCCGAGGCCCGCCACTCCCTCCGCGTCCTGCCTCCCCGCTTTGATTTCTTCGAGCGGCATCTCTCCCAGCTCCACTGATTCGCTGATTGGCTGGGACGGGCGTTTGCTCCTGGCTCACGTGACGAAAGGATCGGCTTGATGCACGTTGATCTCTACACCGATGGCGCGGCGCGGGGCAATCCGGGTCCTGGCGGATACGGGGCCGTGCTCCAGTTTCGTGACTCGCAAGGAAGCCTGCATGCCAAGGAGCTTTCCCAGGGCTTTGAGCACACCACCAACAACCGCATGGAGTTGCTGGCGGCCATCGTGGGACTGGAGGCTCTCACCCATCCGTGCGACGTCACGCTCTATTCTGACTCGCAGTATCTGGTCAACGCCTTCAATCAGCATTGGATCGACGGATGGCTCAGGCGCGGGTGGAAAAATGCGAAGAAAGATCCGGTGAAGAATGCCGATCTCTGGAAGCGTCTGCTGCTGGCCAAGGAGCCTCATCAGGTTGATTTCGTATGGGTGAAAGGCCATGCTGGGCATCCTCAGAACGAACGCTGCGACGAGCTGGCCACCACTGCCGCCGATGGCGAACAACGGGTCGTTGACACGGGTTTTGCCGGGTGAGCTTTCCGAGGCACCGGGTGCGGGGAGACCGGCTCAAACCGTGCTGCGCAGTCAAGGGCCTCCTCGGAAAGCTGGAGAAGGCGGCTTCGTCTGGGGCCGGTTGACGTGTTGCAGCCGGTCTGTCCCTGGCGTTGCGGTTGTGGCAAGGTTTCACTTTGGCAGCTTTGCGGCCTGTTCTGGTAAACTTGCGAACAGATTGGTGCCAAGGAACAGGGAGGTTCCCATGCAAGAGCAACATTCTGCGCGGCCGCACTTCAAAGGCTTGCTTGTCGTCATTGCTGCCGCTGTCCTTTCCCTGTCGCTCGCGATACCGCCCCTTGCGCTTGCGGATCCCTCTTCAAACGAGAAACAGGCCGAAGCCCAGGCGGCCCTTGCCTCCCTCAACTCCATGCAGGTCAAGCTCAATGAGGCGTCGAACAACTACTATGCCGCCCAACAGTCGCAGCAGGAAGCTGAGGCTCGGTGTGACGAAGCGAAGGCGCGTATCGGAGAGGCCAACGACAAGATAGGCGATTTGCAGGACCGTCTGAGCCAGCGTGTTCGCAGCATGTATCGGACCGGCAACAGCACCATGCTCGATCTGCTGTTTGGCTCGGCCACGTTCCAGGCATTCGCTTCCAACTGGGACATGCTCAACCATATCAATCAGGGTGATGCTGATCTCGTTCAACAGACGAAGGACCTGCGGGCCGAAGTGCAGGAGCAGGAGGCCGTCTATGCGGAGGAGCAAAGTGTCGCCGTCCAAAAAGCTGACGAGGCCAAACGCATACAGGATGAGGCTCAGATGACGGTCGCGTCCATGCAGGCGACCTACGATGCCTTGAGCTCTGAAGCGGCTGCTTTGCTTGAAGAGGAGCGCGCTGCCCAGGAAGCCGCAAACGCCTCGCAAGCTCAAGCGGTGGTGGAAGCCTCGGCCAACAATGCTGGCAATAACAATTCCGGCAACCAGCATGAGGGCGACAACGGCAGCACGGGGACAGGCGCTTCCTCGGGAGGTCCTTCCTACAGCCCTGTTACGGGCAATGCCATCGTCGACCGCGCCTATGGGTGCATTGGATTGCCGTACGGCTGGGGCGAGGTCGGTCCCTATTCGTTTGACTGTTCCGGGTTGGTGAGCTATGCGGTGACGGGCAGTTTCTCGCGCTTGGGCACAACCGATACCTTCATGACCTATCCTCAAGTCAGCGATCCCCAGCCAGGCGATATCTGTACGAGCGGGACCCATTGTGGGATTTACATCGGCGGGGGACAGATGATCCATGCACCTCAAAAGGGACAAAATGTCTGCGTTTCCTCAATTCAGCCGGACATGATCATCGTCCGGCCATGGTAAGCAGCCGGAAGCCTCGTTTCCAATCCTGCCGTGACGCCGAGGATCGGCTTTGGGTGAGGGATGGCGCCGGTCCGGTTCCCGCGGGCTTTCTCAAAGGGCCGAGGTGTCAGCGAACCGCGCTCTTGATGAGCGCGCGTAGCTCGTCGATGCCGATGCCCTTTTCTGCCGAGGTGGTCACGAGTGGTGTGTCGTCATCAAGATGCAGCTGCTTTTTGAGTGCGGCCCGTTGCTTCATCTGCTGCTGACGGCTCAGCTTGTCCGCCTTGGTGAGGGCGATGGCAAAGGGCAGGCCTCGGTCGCGGAGATAGGCGATCATATGCTCGTCGAGCGTCGAGGCGGGGTGCCGGATGTCGACGAGCGACACCACGAGCGTGAAGGTTCGGTCCTGCTCGAAGTAGCCGCCAATGAGTTCGTTCCAGCGGGACTTTTCCGCTTTCGACACCCGGGCGTATCCGTATCCGGGAAGGTCGACGAACTTTGCGCCGTCCGCGTCGAAGAAGTTGATGGTTGCCGTCTTTCCGGGAGTCGAGGACACCTTGGCAAGGCTTTTGCGGTTGAACAGCTTGTTGAGAAGCGAAGACTTGCCAACGTTCGAGCGACCTGCAAAGGACACTTCAGGAGCGGTGGAGGGAGGCAGCTGGGCGGAGGTTCCGTATGAGGCCTCGAACGTCACGTTGTGAAAATCCATGTCTTGCTCCTTCGCCTGCTGTCGCCTTCACCTGCGTCGCGGTCGTTTCGGATGGGATCGCCTGCCTATGGCCTGGCGGCCAAACGCGCGTTTCGGGCGCGGCATCTGCGTAGTATAGCATCAGCGTTGCTCGGAAACCTCGCCACCGCAAGGCGCAAAGGGAAAAGGCGGCGCGCCTGTCCGCCGGATCCTGGGTGACGGATTTGCCCATCAGCTTTTGACGAGGGCCATTTTGTTGTTTCGGCTGGTGTCGGCCGCGGTTTCAAAGCGGGGGCTGACATGTTCATGCGGTCTCCATCTTTGCTTGTGTCGCCCGCTCCGTTCGTATATAATCTCTTCGTTTATATTACACATGCTCGTGTGACCCGCGCCGCTAGTGGCCGCCGGAAAAGGCTGCGGTTGTGGGGATGACCTCGAGCAGAGGACTAACGAATGGAGCAAATCATGGCGAAAGTCAACATTAAAGCGCTGCTCGATGCGGGCAGCCACTTCGGGCATCAGACGCGCCGCTGGAACCCCAAGATGAAGCCGTACATCTTTGGCAGCCGCGGGGATATCTACATCATCGATCTCAAGCAGACGCTCGTGGGTCTCGATCAGGCATACACGTTCGTTTCAGAGATTGCGCGCAAAGGTGGCACCGTGCTGTTCGCCGGCACGAAAAAGCAGGCTCAGGAAGCCGTTGCCGATGCCGCGAATCGTTGCGGGATGCCTTATGTGAACGCTCGCTGGCTCGGTGGCATGCTCACGAACTTCGTCACCATCCGCTCTCGCGTGACGCGCATGGAAGAACTTGAGGCCATGGAGTCCGATGGCCGCATGGAGCTCCTTCCGAAGAAAGAACAGATCCTGCTGCGCAAGGAACTCGGCAAGCTGCAGACGAACCTCAATGGCATCCGCAACATGAAGCGCGTGCCCGATGCCGTGTTCGTCATAGACACCAACCGCGAGACCATCGCCATCCATGAAGCTCGCCGCTTGAACATCCCCGTTGTGGGAACGCTCGACACGAACTGCGACCCCGACGACGTCGATTACGGCATTCCGGCCAACGACGATGCCATTCGCTCCGTTCGTCTCCTGGCGGACTTCATCGCCGATGCGGTCATCGCTGGCGTTGGCATCCCGGTCACGGCTGCCGAGATGGCCGGCAAGACGGAGGAAGCCGCCGCTGCTGAGGCTGAGGTTGCGACCCCGGCTGCATCGCCTGCTGAAGAAGTTGCCGCCGAGGCCCCTGCTGCAAACTAGCAGATGCGCAAGAACCTGCCGCAAGCTGTTCGGCAGATTTGAATGAGGCATTCGCCCGCCGCTTGCGCGGATTATGGGCGTACAAGAGAAAGGAACACCCCATGGCTGTATCCGCTTCCATGGTCAAAGAACTCCGTGAAATGACCGGTGCTGGCATGATGGAGTGCAAGAAGGCGCTTGTCGAGGTCGAGGGCGACGTCGACAAGGCTGTCGACGTCCTGCGCACACGCGGCTTGGCCGCCGTGGCCAAGAAGGCCGGGCGTGCCACGAACGAGGGCACGGTTGTCGCACTTGTTTCCGACGATGCCAAGACCGGTGTGCTGGTGGAACTGAACTGCGAGACTGACTTTGTCGGCATGAACGACAAATTCAAGGCGTATGCCGAAAGGATCGCCAAGGCTGCCATGGCTGCCAAGCCTGCCGATCTGGAGGCTCTCAAGGCCGTTGACGCCGAGGGCGAAACCGTCGAGGAAATTGTGACCGACGCCATCCACACGCTCGGCGAGAACATTCAGCTTTCGCGCTTTGCGGTCGTCGAGGGCGAAGCCGTTACTTCGTACGTTCATGGCGGTGGAAAGATCGGCGTGCTCGTCCGCTTTGACGTGGACGGCATCGATCCTGCCTCGCCTGAGTTTGTCCAGTATGGCCGCGACGTGGCCATGCAGGTTGCCGCGATCGCTCCCGTTTCCGCAACGCGCGAGTCGGTCGATTCAGCCATAGTCGAGCATGAGAAGGCCATCTATTGTGCCCAGGCTGCCGAGTCGGGCAAGCCCGAGGCTATCCAAGAGAAGATAGCGATTGGCCGCCTGGAGAAGTTCTTCAAGGAGAGCTGCCTTGCTGAACAGGACTTTGTCAAAAATTCAGATCAGACCGTAAGCGAGTACACGGCCGAGGTCGCCAAGGCCTTGGGCGGCTCCATCGAGATCGTGGACTTCAAGCGCTTCGTGCTGGGCGAATAACTTTACCTGCGGCCTATGGCCGCAGGCCCTCTGTGCGGTCGAAGACCTCCGGTTGGGCGCAGATCGAGCCTTGAGCCTTGTGTGGGCGACAGGGGCTTCGGGACGCGCCCATTTCGGGGGTCTTTTGGCGGGTCGGCTCTGGTCGGTCGCTTCAGGGCGGTGTGCCGGCAGGGGAAGCATGATCGTCCGTCTTCCTGTCCAGAGCCTTTCGTGACTCGCATATTCTTCGCGTTCGCCATCCGGAGCGTTCTGCTTTCGTTGTGAAGGGGCGCGCGCTTGTGGCCGCCCCTTCCTATAATGGTGTCAAGAGGGAGAGGCTGTTTTGCGGATGTCTCAAAGCGGCACGTGAATCATCGCTCTGTTCTGGCTGCGCTTCTCTGTCGAACGAAAAGGATAGATGCATGTCTGAAGAAATCATCATTGTGCAGGGAAACGGCGTGCTTGCGGGGGAGGTTGCCGTTTCCGGCGCGAAGAACTCGGCGCTCAAGCTCATGGCGGCCTCTCTGCTGGGGTGTGGAACCACGACAATTCACAACGTTCCCCTCATATCCGATATCGATATCATGGAGCAGGTGCTGAAGCGGCTGGGGGCACGTCTCGAGCGCAAGGACCATACGCTCGTCGTCGACACGGCCGTCGTCGACCGGTATGAGACCCCGTATGAGCTGGTCTCGAAGATGCGCGCAAGCATTTCGGTTCTTGGGCCCCTCATCGGACGGTTTGGACATGCGCGCGTCGCCATGCCTGGCGGCTGCCAGATAGGAGCACGCAAGATCGACATGCATCTGGTGGGCCTTGAGGCTCTTGGCGTGCGATTTTCGGTGCAGCATGGGTTTTTGGAGGCCTCGACGCCCGAGGGGCTCAAGGGCTCTCACGTGGCATTGGACTTTCCGAGCGTCGGAGCCACCGAGAATCTTCTCATGGCATCAGTTGTGGCCGAAGGCTGTACCACGATCGAAAATGCCGCGCGCGAGCCAGAAATCGTTGACCTTGTGAACATGCTTGTTTCCATGGGCGCGCACATACGGGGCGGCGGCTCGTCCTTTCTTGAGGTGGAAGGCGTTCCCTGTGATTCGCTGCATCCCTGCGAGCACACCACCGTCGGCGACCGCATTGAGGCGGGCACGTTTCTTGTCGGCGGCGCATTGACCGGCGGTCCGGTGACCGTGCGGGGGATTGACCCGTCGTATTTGCGGATGGCCCTCATGAAGCTGACCGCCATGGGCTGCGATGTCCAGTCCGGTGATGATTGGATCACGGTCTCTCGTGTCTCGCCTCTCGTTCCCATCGACATCCAGACGTTGCCCCATCCCGGGTTTCCGACCGACTTGCAGGCTCAATTCATGCTGCTTGCGGCATTGGCGCAAGGCAGTTCGGTCGTGACGGAGAATGTCTTTGAAAATCGCTTCATGTTTGCGAGTGAGCTCATTCGCATGGGAGCCGACATAACCATCGACGACCACCATGCGCTTGTCCGTGGCGTGGACAGCTTGCAAGGCGCTCCTGTCTCCTCGACCGACCTCCGCGCCGGGGCGGCGCTCGTTTTGGCGGGGGTGGTGGCGGAAGGTGAAACGCGCGTGCATAACATCGGCCATATCGACCGTGGCTACGAGGACTATGTCGGCAAGCTGTCTTCCCTTGGTGTCAGCGCCAGAAGAGCGGTGGTCGAAGACCCACCGTCAGCGTGCTGAGGCGAGGCAAAAAGATGTTCAAACGACGGAAGGGATTCAGTTCCTCCCAACTTAAGCTCACGTCTGCTCGCATGCATTCGGCAACTTATGGAACGCACGTCCCGAAGCGGGGACGAACCTCGTCCCGCCATATGAACGCCGATTCGGTTGGGTTTTCAAATATGCGGAAGAACAAGCGTGCCGCTCGGGGCACCGTTGACACGTTGCTGCCGTCGACGGCGACGCGCGAGAGTTCATCTGAATATTCGCGCCGGGTCGGACGGCGAGAGTTCACGCAGGAGATACAGCGCCGCGTCCGCATACGTCGCATCGTGGCCCTTGTGGTCTGCATTCTCGTGGCACTGGCCGTTGCCGTGGGTGTGGGGATGGCGGTGTTCACGGGTTCGCTCAACACGAAGATGGGCCTTGTCGACTCGAACGTGAAGGAGTCTCTGGTCGCGCCTTCTCAGGACAGCCAGGCATTCTACACGGTGATTGCCGCGGATCTCGATGTCGAGGGAAGCGCCACCTCCTTGGGCGACGGCCCCGACATCGTCATGCTTGTCCGTGTCGACGAGGCTGCGCGTGCCGTGTCGGTGGTGTCGATACCGGCGAATCTCAGCGTCACCCTTTCTGATGGAGAGACCCATCAGCTGCGTGAGGCCGAGAGTCTCGGAGGGGATGCGGCGCTCGTTTCCGCCGTGGCAAGCTTCGCGGGCGTCGATATAGCTCATTTCGTGAAGCTTGACGCCGCCGGCATCACCACGCTGGTCGATGGGTTGGGCGGCGTGGAAGTCACGATTCCTGAGGAGGTGGACGATCCTGCTGCAGGAGACGTGTACCTTGAAGCGGGGACGCAGACCGTCGATGGAAAGAGCGCCCTCACGCTCTTGCGCGCCAGCAACTTCAAAGGCGGGCTGGACACGCAGGCTGCCAATCAGAAATCGTTTCTCGCCGGCGTGTCGCTTCGCCTGCTCGGCCAGAACACGCCGGACTTCTTGTCGAGGCTCGACTCGTTGGGCAGCACGTTTGAAACAGACCTGCCCGTTTCTGATGCGACGGCGCTTGCAGACAAGATGCGGGGAATCGATGGGTCGGCTGTCGCGGGAGCATTGGTTCCCGGATATGAGACGACGCGCGATGGGACAACCTTCTATGTCGCTTCAAGCGATGCCTGGAGTGCCATGATGAAACGTATGGAGGCGGGAGACAGCTCCCTCGTTTCCGAGTCGGAAACCGCGACGGTCGATCCGGGCAGTTTCACCATCACCGTTCGCAACGGCGCCGCCATTGACGGCGGGGCAGCCCAGATGGCTGAGTCGTTGCGAAACCAGGGATTCAACGTCACCGATGTCGGAAACACCGACACAGCGGTTTACACCGAAACGTTGGTTGTGTACAACGACGATCGATTCAAGGCAGCTGCCCAGGCGGTTGTCGATGCGTTGGGGTCGGGTCGCACGGTTGCGGGGGCTGGATACTATACCTTCAGCACCGATGTCCTTGTCGTGCTCGGAAAAGACTGGGCTCCGGTCTCTTAGCGGCTCGATCGGCGGCACCCTTTTCGAACCATGACGTCACGATGGCATCTTGAGACGGCTACCGCCGCGCTTGTCCAAGACAGGCGATCTTGTGGGAGGGGAGTGCCTTGGGCGCTCCATTGGGTTCGCCTGCCGGAATGAGCCATGCCGATTTTAGGTATAAGGATGGCTATGGTAAAATCAGAAGATGAAAACACCATTTCGTTAAAGGAGTGTCTCATGGTAGAGAAAAGTGATGTCGCGGCGGTGCTTGAGCTCATTCGCCCAAGCCTGCAGGCAGATGGGGGCGATGTGAGACTGGTGGATGTTGCCGAGGACGGCGTGGTCACGGTCGAGCTGCAGGGGGCGTGCAAAGGATGCCCCATGTCGCAAATGACGCTGGCCAGTGGCGTCGAGCGCATCCTCAAAGAGCGCGTGCCTGGCGTGACCAGCGTCGTTCCCGCTCCGTAGAAGGTCCCGTAAGGCACCGGGGCAGCCCGTTTCGCAGCGGTGTCTGTTCCGAGCCTGGAGGGGTTTCGGCTGATGAGTTTGGCAGGGGCGCTCTGTTGGGCGCCCCTGTCTCCTGTTCGGGGCAGGGCGCTTCCGGACGGGCACAGAAATGGACAGGGTTCAAGAAGAGGGACGCACATGACGAACTGTTGGGAAACGCGAGGGTGCGACGAAGAGATGCAATCCCGGTGCCCGCACAATCTGCCGGGAGAGCCTTGTCCTGCCGACTGCCATTATGCCGCTTGTGGCCGAGCGACCCATGTGGTTGCCTCCGACTATGAGCTGCTTCTCAATCCCGATCGCGATTACGATGCTGCCGTGAAGGAAATATGCCGATTCTGCGAGCACTTTTTGACGCTTGGCCCTTCCGTGGCCGACCGTTCCGAGCAAGAAGACCCTCCGCGGCTGGGGAATCCCAATCGGTTTCTCCTGTGACGGCTGCATCTCTCCCTTCTCGTTTTCGTCCGAGGAAGTTCTGCTACAATGGGTGAAATGGAGCAACGGGCGAGGGAGGGAGCGTGAAGAGGATGGAACGAGACATCACCTGCCCAGCATGCGGTGCTATCGGTTTCGACATCTGCAACTACGAGTCCATGATGGTCCTGCGCGCCGATGTTGCTATGTTCACCTTGAAATGCCCGGAATGCGGCGAGGTCGTTTCCAGCGTGCACTCCATCCCTCAGCAGCTCCGTGAAGAAGTGCGGTTTGCTGCAATCGAAGTCGGCGCAGGCATGGGCAAGGAATAATGCTCAACGATATATATCAAAGTCTCGATCCCATCGCGTTCTCGTTTGGACCGCTTGTCGTGCGATGGTACGGCATTGCCTACGTTTTGGGATTCATCTGTGCGGCGTTCATCATCGTGCGCACCGCCCGTCGTTGGCGAGTTCGCATGAATGTCGACGCCTTGCTCACCATCATGCTCTGCGTCATTGTGGGAGTCATCTTGGGAGGTCGGTTGGGATATGAGCTTTTCTACACCAACGGGTCCTTCCTGACGCAGCCTCTTGAGATATTCGCCTTCAACCATGGCGGCATGAGCTTTCATGGAGGGCTCATCGGTGCGCTTCTGGCTGGCATTGTTGCGGCGAAGCTTACGGGCATTCCGTATCTCACCCTTGCTGATCTGGGCTGCATAGCGGCTCCGATTGGCCTGTTTTTCGGGCGCCTGGCCAATTTCATCAATGGCGAATTGTGGGGTGCTCCCACCGACGCGCCTTGGGGCGTGGTGTTTGGCGGTGCGGCTGGAACGATGCCGCGCCATCCTTCTCAGATCTATGAGGCCCTGCTCGAAGGGGTCTTGCTGTTCATCTTGCTCTATTCCCTCTCCCGCAAGACACCCCCTCGTTCCCGCGGCACCTTTCTCGGACTGTTCCTTATTGTGTACGGCAGTTTTCGATTTCTCATCGAATTCGTCCGCGAACCCGATGTGCAGCTAGGATACCTGTGGGGAGGCTGGCTGACCATGGGGCAGCTTCTTTCTGTTCCGCTTGTTCTGGTGGGCATTGGCGTGCTGGTTTATGCGGTTACCATGAAAAAGCCTCAAGCAGGTCTTCCTGAAATGAAAGAGGATCAGTAACGTATAGGGGCCGGCCATCAAGACGAGAGCGGCGGTCGGGTGGTTCGAGGCTGAGTGTCTGGACGCTCGTTGTCAGCCGGGTTGGCCGGTGGCCCATACGTTGGAAGGTCGCCCGAAAGCGACGAAGCAATTGGAAAGGGGACTGCCATGGATCTCAAGTTTTACAAGTGCATGCATTGCGGCAACATTGCCATCAAGCTCTTCGATTCGGGAGTGCCGATGGTGTGTTGCGGCGACAAGATGACCGAGCTCACTGCCAACACGACCGATGCAGCGCTTGAGAAGCATGTGCCCGCGGTGACGGTGGACGGATCAAAGGTTCACGTCCAGGTTGGAAGCACGCCTCATCCCATGACGCCAGAGCATTACATCACGTTCATCTGCCTGGTGACGGAGAAGGGCTACCAGATTGCCGAGCTCACTCCCGAGGATGCGCCGGTTGCCGACTTCGCCCTCGTCGACGGCGATGCGCCGGTCAAAGTGTACGAATACTGCAACATCCATGGCCTGTGGGTGGCAGAGCTGTAGCCTTTGCGCCTGCGGAGTTCGCGTGCGCGTCGAAGAGGCTCTCCTGATGGGCGGTCGCCTGTCTGTGGCAGGCGGTTTGCGCGGTGGCAGGCAAGTTGTCTTGCCGCGTTTTTAAAGTGAAGGGATGTCCGTCCGCGCTGTGGGCGGACATCTCCGTTTTCTGGGAAAAAGGAGTGGGATATGAGCTTTTTTGACAGCGCGCAGGAGGTCTTCGATTGGGGCGTCTCCACGGCGAAAGGAGCCGTGTCGGGCGTGGCCGTTGAGCAGCAGGGCTTCACGAAGGGCTTCGTGCGGCTGTGCGGCGACGGCTGGCTGCAAGGATGGCACGAGCGCAACGGCGGCAACGTGACCTATCGCCTGACGGGCGAGGATGTGGCGTCATGCCGCTCTTTCTTCTATGACACTCCCGGGTCATGGGTGCCGCTGGATGTGCCGGCACCCACGGTGGCCGGTGAGTTTTTCATGGCGACAGGAGCGGGCAAATACTTTCGGAACGTCATGCTCGACCCTGCTTCGAACATCGGCATCGTGGAGATTGACGGTGCGGGGAGCGCGTGGCGCATTGTCTGGGGATTCAAGGGCGGCGGCATGCCTACCAGCGAACTTCCCAGCCATATAGCTGTCCATTCAGTTCGCAAGGATGTCACGAAAGGCGCGAGCCGCGTTCTCTATCATGCGCATCCGGCGAATGTCATCGCGTTGACATTCGTTCTGCCGCTTGATGCCCGGACGTTTTCCCGCGTGCTTTGGAAGTCGATGATGGAATGTCTCATCGTGTTTCCACAGGGTGTGGGCGTCGTGCCGTGGACGGTTCCGGGCGGTCCCGAAATCGCGAAAGTCACGGCTGCCACGATGCAGTCGTTCGATGCCTGCATCTGGGCACATCATGGCCTGCTGTGTTCCGGTTCGGATTTTGATTCTGCCTTTGGTCTCATGCACACGATTGAAAAGGCGGCCACCATCTATGCACAGGCGCGTGCCATGAATGGCGGTTCAGGAGACCTGCCCCAATCCATTCCCGATGCGGGCCTGCGCGACATTGCGTCAGCTTATGGCGTGGACGCGAACGAGGAATTTCTGGACTAGGGAATGCGACCGATGGGGCCGGTGGGGTATCCTTCGTTCCCTGGAGGGAACCGGCGGTTGTGGGAGCGTGGGGCAGACGCGGTGCCTTCTCGGACGATTCCTTCCGTGTGCGCCGGATTGGCTGAGATGGCCCGATAAGGGCAATTCCTTGTCCGCAAAACCGTGTGTTCCACGGAAATTCGCAGGTCGTGGGTTGTGCGTTGGTTTTCCTTGTTGACAGAATTGCCCATAAGGGAGCCTTTCTGCCGATCCGGCGGAAAGGCTCTGGCGTGTGGCGGCGGACGTGCACGATGAGACAGTGGAACGATGGCGGCGTGCGGCGATGAGGCAGTGGAACGGTACCGAGAAGGCATTGTGGAGAAGGTTTCGCATACGTTCGGGATACTGGACGTATGCTGTCGGCTCGTTCTTTGAGGCAATGCCACTTGATGACAGTGCGAATAGGCCAAAGGCTCAAGGCGCAGGCGCTTGCGGTTGGATGTGCGATTGTTCTGGATCCTGATTCGAGTGCGAGCAGGCTATGTGCTTCGCCAGATTCTCCATGCGGTGACAGCGGCGTTGTGATATCATAGGTAAGCTTGTCTTCGCCCTGGTCGGAAACCAGGGCCTGTTGAAGGAGAACCAGAATGAAACAAGGGATCCATCCGGAATACGTGGAATGCACGGTCAAATGCAGTTGCGGAAACACGTTCACCACCCGCTCCACCAAGCCGGAGTTGAAGATTGACATCTGCAACGTGTGCCATCCGTTCTACACCGGCCAGCAGCGCTTTGTTGACACGGGCGGACGCGTCCAGCGCTTTGCTGACAAGTTCGGTTCCGCGAAGGATGCGGTTGCAGAGCGCGAAGCGCTCAAGAAGGCCGAACGGGCTGCCGCCATCGCTGCAGCCGAGGCGAAGAAGAAGGCCGAGCGCGAGGAGAAGGCTGCCGAGAAGGCCAAGCGTGCCGCGCAGTACAGCGCAAAGGCTGAGGCTGAAGCCAAGAAGGCCGCCGCTGCTGCTGCAGCTGCCGAAGCTGTTGCCGCCGAAGAGGCTGCCGCCGTTGAGCTGGCTCCCGAGGCTGCGGCCGTTGAGGCTGCTCCGGCTGAGGAGCAGGCTGCCGAGTAGCATGATGCGTTGAACGGGCGCTGTCGAGAGCGACGTCGTCCGTGCGAAACCAGAGAAGCCCGGCCTTGGCCGGGCTTCTCGTTTGCTGCGGAGACTTTAGTGGGGAAGAGCCGTAGACATCATCTCGTCGTAGTCTGACTGGGACAAGTCGTAGCCATAGAACGTCTTGAAGTACTCGGTCACCACGTCCTGCATGTCATCGTTGAACTTGTCGGGATAGCACAGACGGGCGAACCACTGCATGCCGAGAATTTGATTCACTGTTGGTGGGTTGTTGAGCCAGGTCCACGGTTCGCTCGGAACTTCGTAGTAGTTGTTCGACTTGATGGCGGAAATGCCGGACCACGCCGTGTCGCTGCCCACTGTGTCGTAGATGCTGTTTGTGCCAAACACGATCAGGTCGGGATTCCACACGGCGATCTGCTCGAGACTGATCTCGTTGCCCGTTCCGCTACCGGATGCCTTTTCAACCTCGACGACATTGTTGGCGCACATGTCGATGACGGTGCCTTGATAGGAACCTTTGGCGATGGCGTTCAGTCCCGAATCGCCAAGAAGATACGCCACGTTCACGCGTTCGCTTTCCGGAATGGAGGCCATGACGGCTTCAGTCTCAGAGTACGCTTTGGAACAGTAGTCTCCCAACTCTTTGCCGCGATCTTCCATGCCCAGCAACTCGCCGAGCATCTCATAGGCCTTGTCGTAGCCGTCAAGAGGCGTTTCGATGAAAACCACAGGAATGCCCAGCTGAGATTGTAGGTTGTCAAGATCCTCCTTGAGGCCGTCCTTGTATTCGCCCGTATCGATGACGATCTGGGCCCCGGAGGCGGCGACGGCTTCCTTGTTCATGTCTCCCTTGGCACCGAAGGCTGCTCCGAACACGGGATAGTCGCTGAACTTGTCGCCAAGATACTTCAGTTGGTCGTCCGTCAATTCTTGGGAAAGGCCGACCATCTTGTCAGGTGCCATGGTCAAGAGCACTTGTTGCGCAGTGTGGCCCGATGGGGCGATCCGGTCAATCTGGGCGGGTACCTCGACCTCGCGACCCGCAGAATCAGTAAAGGTGACCGTCGATGACTGTTCCGAGGCGCTTTGGTCAGTCGATTGGGTGTCTTCGGAAGCTCCGCTCGAGCAACCGGCAAGCATTCCGGCCAGTCCAAGGCAAAGCGCACAGGCGCAGACTGCTGCGACCAGCCTTTTGCGCCAAGTATCCGTCCTTACGATTGTCATGCCTATCCTCCCTTTTCTTGTTTCTGTCATTGTCGTTCAATTTCTTGCACAGGCACGCAAACGCGCACCTTGTCGCCATAGAGGGAATTGACTTCGACATTCACGCCGTAAATGGTGCTGACCAGCTCGTCGGTGATGACATCCTTCGGATCGCCAAAGGCGTGGACATGTCCTTGATGCAGCACGAGCGTCTTGTCTGCATACAGGAAGGCTTGGTCCGGCTGATGGGTCGACTGCACGATGCTGAGCCCCTCCTTCGCCAGCTGGCGCACGCAGGACAGGACGCGTATCGTGTTGCCATAGTCGAGCGCGCTTGTCGGTTCGTCCATGATGATGGTGCGGGCGTTTTGCGCAAGTGCCCGCGCAATCAGCACGAGTTGTTGCTCGCCGCCCGAAATCTGGGTGTAGGTGCGCTGCGCCAGATGGGCGATGCCGACGCGTTCGAGAGCGTTGTAGGCCCGCTGCCGCTGTCGCGGCCCCGGTGAACGCAGCATGCCCAGATCGGCTCCCGTGCTCATGATCACGACGTCGAGCACCTCATAGTTGTACACGGGCGCATGCGATTGGGGGATATAGGATATCTCACGAGCGCGCTCGCGAATTCCCAAGCTTTTCAGATCCTTTCCATTGATGAGAATGGTTCCTGAATAATTGCTGTTCAGGCCCAATATGCAACGGAACAGGGTCGATTTGCCCACGCCGTTTGGCCCCAAGACGTTCACGAGTGTGGCATCGGGCACCTCAATGCTGATGTCATGGAGCACCTGGCGTTTGCCATAGGAGAAGCAGAGATGCCGTGTCTCGATGCTCATAGCTGCTTCTTTCTCGTGATGAGGTAGAGAAAGAACGGTGCTCCGACGAAAGCCGTCAGGATGCCGATGGGAATTTCGGCTGTTGTCGCCAGCCGAGAGATGTTGTCGACGATCAGCAAAAAACTCGCGCCCATAAGCATGCTGGCGGGAAGCAGTTTGCGGTAGTCAGATCCCACAATCATGCGGGACAGATGGGGGATCACCAGGCCCACCCAGCCAATCATGCCCGTCACGGACACGCTGGCGGCGGTAACGAGTGTGGCTGCCAGAATGACGACCAGGCGGAGCTTTCGTGCATCGACACCCATGGTCGATGCTTCGTCGTCTCCCATCGTAAGCACATTGATGCGCCATCTCAGCGCAAAGAGCACGATGAGGCCGACGAGCATCGGAACCGATGTCGCCAAAAGGTTGGTGTCAAGCTTCGCGCCGGTCAAACTTCCCATGAGCCAGTAGGTGATGGCGGGAAGGGTGTCTTGGGGATCGGCGATGAGCTTGGTGAACGAGACGCCTGCCGAGAAGAGCGAGCTTACCATCACGCCGGCAAGCACAACGACGAGCACCCGGTTTCCTTTAGCGCGGCTACTTATCAAAAGAACGAGCAACACGGTGGAAATGGAGAAGGCAAACGCAGACGTGGAGACGGCAAAGGTGCCCCCGCCTGCCAGGATGGCGACTGCTGCTCCGAAGGCGGCTCCTTGTGACGCGCCTAAGATATCGGGGGAGACGAGGGGGTTTTGGAAGGTCCCCTGAAAGGCCGCGCCCGCTGCAGCCAGGCAGCATCCCACCATGAGAGCGAGCATGATACGGGGCAGGCGAACGTTGAAAAAGAGCGTTTCTTGCTGAGATGTCCAGGTTGGTTCGAGGGGCACCACCAGATTGATCAGCATACGGATGGCCTCGGAGGGCTCAATCGGGTAACGTCCAAGCAGAAGGGAGACGCCTGCGGCAACCACCATGAACACAGCAAGACCGGCAATGACGATATTCGCACGGCGAGCACTTTTGCTTGAGGGGATGGCCGGAGCGGGGGCGACGGGAGGAGCTTCAAAGTCCAATCGCTTTGAGTTGCTCTGCTCCGTGTCTCCTCTGGGGCGGTCGTTGCCGGTGTATCCTTCGTCCGCGCGTTTCATCACGCCTGCCGTCCCCCTCCCCCTTGAATTTTTGCTCAGGATAATGCCCGAACCAATATATACCAGAAAAGGAATAGTTTCAATAAAAGATAGATAGGAGAAGAGAAGAGCGAGATAGGAGAAGAGAAGGGCGGTTGCCTATACCAAACGTCTAGGGTCTCTATCTTTCCCGATGCCTTTATAGTTGTTCAAGGATGTAATGCATGGTTCATTTCATCAGGCCGAAGGCAGAAACACACGGAGACGGCAAGAAGTGTCGGGACAAAGAGGATTCTCGTGAATGAAGCAGAGGTGCGCGGTGCTCTGGATGGCAAAAGACATCGGCAGCGGCACAAGGGACGTGGTTCTTTTCTTTCGGTGAAGCGGCGAATCGCGTCTCGGGTTGCCGGGAGATCTTCCCAAGAAGCGCCTGACGGGTTCTGCTGCGATGCCGCCGAGGCATCGGATGCACGTGCGGAAGAGGCGTTGAACAGAAAGGTGGCTCCCTGGATAAAGGTCGCCATCGGCTTGTCGCTCGTCGGCATCATGATGCTTTCATTCGCTCTCGGACGCTATCCCATCAATCCCATCGAGCTGGTGCAAACCGTCTACGGGCTCGCAAACAACGCGATTGCCGGCTTTCTGCAATCCGTCTTCGGCGTGACCGTTCCGCTGATTGAGGTGGACCAGAAAATGGCCACGGCGCTTTTGAACATCCGCCTGCCGCGCATCATGGTGGTGGTGCTGGTGGGCGCGGCGCTGGCGGTCGCGGGCGCAAGCTACCAAGGCATGTTCAAGAACCCGCTGGTTTCCCCTGACCTGCTGGGCGCCTCGGCGGGCGCCAGCTTGGGAGCCTGCCTGGCTTTGCTGCTGGATATGCCGAATTCCATGGTGCAGTTGCTCGCCTTCATAGGGGCAATGGTCGCCGTCGGCGGGGCGGTGTGGATGAACAAGATGGTGAACAGGTACGACGCCATTCTGGGCTTGGTGTTGGGCGGCATGTTGGTGTCCACGTTGTTCCAGTCGGGAACGTCGCTCATAAAATTTATGGCGGATGCCAATGACAAGCTGCCAGCCATCACGTTCTGGCTCATGGGCAGCTTCTCGCGCATAGACCAGAATGACTTCCTGATGATCGTGCTGCCGATGGTCCTGGGCTTCTCCTTGCTTCTGATGGAGCGTTGGAAGCTCAACGTGCTTTCGTTTGGGGAAGAAGAGGCCAAGAGCTTGGGCATCAACACGAGGCGCGTCCGCACGGTGGTCATTTTTGCCGCCACGCTCATCGTGGCGTGCTCGGTGGCGGTGTCGGGCATCGTTGGCTGGGTGGGCCTGGTCATTCCCCATCTTGCGCGGGCGATCGTGGGCCCGAACTACAAGGTGCTGTTGCCGGCCTCCATGTTTATCGGCGCCGGCTACCTGCTGCTCGTGGACAACGTGGCGCGTCTTATCTCGTCGACCGAGATTCCCATCGGCATCCTCACGGCTATTCTTGGCGTGCCCTTCTTCATATTTATCTTCCGGCACAACATGAAGGGGTGGTAGCCATGGTCGGAGAAGCAGCTGAGGAGCTGGGTAGCTGTGACGAGGGCTTGGCGGGGGCGCCGGGCGCGACGGAACGCGAGGATATGAAAGCCGCCTGCGGGGGGCATCTGCTGGCCGTGCGGGACCTCCATTGTGGCTATGGGCACAAGGAGATTGTCCATGGCGTGTCGTTCGATGTCGCGCGGGGTGACTTCGTGTGCGTCATCGGCGCCAACGGATGCGGCAAGACCACGCTTTTGAAGAATATCCTCGGGCTCATCAGGCCCCTGTCGGGCGAGGTGGCCATGGAGGGGACGAACGTGCTGCGTCTCACCGACCGCGAACGTGCGCGGATGTTCGCCTACATCCCCCAGGCGCACACCCCGCCGTTCCCCTTCTCGGTGGCCGACGTGGTGCTGATGGGACGCACGCCGTACGTGGGCCGCATGTCGCGCACGACGCCGGAGGACCGCCGTGTGGCATGGCAGGCCATGTGCCTTCTGGGCATTGACCACCTGGCGCAACACACGTACACCAAGCTCTCGGGAGGCCAGCAGCAACTCATCCTCATCGCCCGTGCGCTCACGCAGCAGCCCGACCTCATCATCATGGATGAGCCGACGGCCAGCCTCGACTTCGGCAACCAGCAGATCGTCCTTTCGCGCATGAGAGACCTGGCAAAGACGGGGGTGAGCGTGCTCATGGTCACGCACGACCCGCACCAGGCGTTCTACTGCGCCAATCGCGTCATCGTCATGAAAGAGGGATGCATTGAGGTCGAAGGCGGCCCCCATGAGGTCATGACGCGTGAGGAGCTGGAAAGCATCTATCATACCCGCGTCAACGTCATCGACGTCGAACTGAGCACTGGGGAACGCACCACCGTCTGCGTGCCGCTGTAGAGGAGTGTGAACCGGTGGCTTATGCTGCGTGCTGGCTATAGGCCGGGGTGCCAGGCGAATTTGGGTGAGGCATCTATCGGATCTCTCTTGTGCGTGAGATGTTTGCTATTGCGTCAGATCAGGGGGAATCTTCGTTGGGCATCTTGCGATAGCTGATCGTGCGGTAGGTTTGCGGAAGGCTCTGCAAATTCGGACAAAGGAAAAGAGTGGATGATTCCAAGTACGCGGATGCAGCGACTGTCGAAGAGAGGCTGAATGAGGGCCTGTATCGTGCTTTGATCGGCCGGAACGCGGATCAAATGTACAAAAAGACGATCCTGCGCAGCCGTGTTTCTGGGCTTGGCCTGTTTTTCGGCGGGTTCTATTGTCTCTATCGCGGGGTATATCGCGAGGGCATTATGTTTATCGCTGCCTTGGTGATAGCAGCCGTGATTTCGATAACTGCTGCGGGACTTGCTCCGTCCCCGTCCGCCGCCAAGGCAGCACTTGCCTTGCCGCGGATTGCGTTTACGGTCATTGTGAGCTCTCTTCAGCTTTCCCTTTTCTATCCTGCATACGATAGGCTTTTGAAGGAGCGCATTGCCCAATTCAAACAGGCGCACAGCTACGCGGGACCAGATCACATGCTCTTCCTGGCTCAGCAAGAGCGGACGATTCATTCGCTGGCGGCAATCATAGGCTTGGCCGCGTATGTTGCGGTTATCCTTGTGCTGGCATGCGGCTCGACCGTCCTTTTGTCCGCTTGAGCAACATCGCGTCCCCTTTGTCTCCCGTCGAAGGACGCTCCGACTGCCTGGTTCTGTCGGATTGGGACGGGACGGTTGTGCTGGGGCGGGGAAGGCTGTGCCGGAAGGGATGGGGGAGTTGGAGCATGCTGGGATGAGCCTGGGGCAGGATGGGGTGCCCACAAACGGGCTGGATGGGCTTTGGGGCGCACCGGATCGGTTGAGGCTTCGGCGAGTGGCTGCGGGCGGACTGAATGGACCTGCAGTTGGCTGGATCGGTTGAGAGTGGGAGATATGTGTAGCTTTTTGTCGTCTGACTTGAGGGGCCAATGGATAATCCCAGGTTGCATGTTTCGCGAATGGGCTCATCCTTCTGAAAACTGCCCATAAGTGGTGACCTCTGCCGATCCACAGGGGAGGGGTGCTGCACGACTGGAATGCGTTGCATCTTAGGTGGGAAATCGATGTCACGGGCAAGAGCTGGGCCTCCTACATGCACCTGCGTGTGGCGAACTTGAGTTGCTGGGTAAGATTTGGCCTGTCTACCGTGGGCAGATGAATGCCAGCCAAATACCTGTCGGATGAAAATCTCGCATGTTCATTATGACGGGTAAGCGAAAATCTCTCGCGTTTCTACCGAGGATCAAGCAGCAATCTCCTGCGTTTCTCGCAGGGATCAAGCGAAAAACCAGCGCATTTTTGACGTGAATCAAGCGGCAGAAAAATAAGTAAAATACCAGTTCAATGACGATTAAATTGATGGTTTGCCATGGTATCCTGCCGGCATGACCCTTTGCCTTTGTCAACTGTCTGCACTCGAATGCCTGCGTGAGGCAAGCGCTTCCTCGTGGTCGCTCAGCCCCTTGCCACGGTGGGAAATGCTGACTCTCATCCCTTGTGCCAGCGAAGTCAAGCAGCTCGAATTACTGGGTTGCGGATTCTTGTCAAAGCCTCTGCATTTGCTTGTCCTGGACGCGGCGGATCGTCGAAAGATCAAAGGTACCGTCTGCCGTCTCTATCCCTTAGATATCACGCCATGTTCCCTCCTCGAGACGCGGGGAGGCTTGCTGACGGAGGGTCCTCAGTTGTGCTTTCTCCATCGTGCGAGCGAGTTGCCATTGCCGCTTCTTGTCGAGATGGGGTTTGAGCTCTGTGGGTCCTATCGCATCTATCCTGGCGATCCCAAGGGTTTTTCGGAAGGCGACCCGCTGATGTCTCGCAGACAGCTCATTGCGTTCATAAGTGGTGCGGGCAGTGCTAAAGGAATGGCGATGGCAAAGAGAGCCATGGCTTTTGTCCGGGACGGATCCCGGTCGCCTATGGAGACCATCGTTGTCCTGTTGTTGTGTCTGCCTCCGCGGTATGGAGGATATGGTTTGCCCATGCCGCATCTGAACTATCGGGTGAATGTGTTTCGCAATGCACGAAAAACATCCGCGAACAGCTATTACGTCTGCGACGCATTCTGGCCTGAAGCGTTGCTTGACGTTGAGTATGACAGCGACCTTGTGCATACTGGCTCTGCCAGGATTTCTCATGATGCGAAACGACGCAACGGATTGGTTTCGATGGGCATAACGGTAATCACAGTGACGAGAGAACAGGTTTTAGACTGCGACGAAATGGACAAAGTGGCCCATGCGGTTGCACAGAGGCTCGGCAGGCGGTTGCGTCTCGGAGGGAAAGAGTGGATCCGCAGGAGAGCTGAACTTCGGCGCCAGCTTCTCGATTTCTCGCGCCGCCGCTGAAAGATCAGCGCCTATGTCAAGGCTTGGGGATGGCGCTGTCGGACACACTCTGCTTGGCCCAATGGGGTTTTGTCGGACGGATTGGCGGCGGATGCGAGTTATGGGCGGGTTTCTTGGAAGATACTCGAGCGAGGGATTTGTGAACTGGTGTTTTTCAGAAGAGACGCGAAATGATTGCAAAGAACTGCCCCTAAGGGGGCCATTTTGCCAATCGGAGCAGGTTTGCTCCGACGAGATTCCATCTGGAGAATCCGGACTCATCTGATCGACTGCAATTCGATTCGATCAGAGTGATCGAATTCATTCGGATCTGTCCGGAGCGACTCCGCTTCGAACAGGCTCGGTCAGACCATCCGACCCCACGCAGTGCGAGGCGGCTTGCTTGACCTCGCCGCGTCACGACCGACCCAGCTTGTCGCTGCGCGACTGGATTGGCTTGGTACGACCGGATCGTCCTGAGCCGCCCGCCGCTTGAGCCTATTCCGTTCCCAATATGTCTTCGGCTTGGGCGCGGCTGATGTCTCGCCAGTAGCAGGTCGAGTAGAAGTCGCGCACGACCTCCACCATGTCAACGTCATAGTAATCGGGGTAGAACAGGTTCGCCAGCCATTGGATGCCGAGGAAGCGGTTCACGCCTGGAGGCCGGTCGCAGAAGGGGAAGGGCACATGGGGCATGGCGTAGACGCGACCATTGCGGACTGCGGAGATGCCGCTCCAGGCAGAGGACGCGCGGATGAGCTGGTCGGCCCCTCCGCGCGTCTCCCAATCCCATGAAATTATGACCTCAGGATCCCAGGCTTGGATCTGCTCGATGTCTGTATCCGACAGATCATTATGACCAAGAGTTGGTGTCGCATCTCCTGCAACGTTTATACCTCCTGCCACTTGAAAAGCGAGCGAGTGCTGTGAGGTATCGGATTCGGTCTGCAGTCCCTCTGGTCCTTCAGCGAAGTAATATCGGATCCGCTGGCTTGCGGGTATTTGCGCAACGGCTTGTGTTACGTTCTGATATATGCGTTCACAATATTCGGCAAGTTCTTCAGCGCGTTCGGGGCGGCCCAGACAGGAGCCCAACAATCGGTAGGTGTCGCCAATCTGGTCGAATGATCCATCTATTAAGAACACTGGTATATCCGTTTGCTCCTGCAGCTTAAAGGCATCAGTGACGTTCACGTCGGTGAGATCGGTTCCCGAAATGGAGAAAACGAGCTGCGTGTCACTCAGGCGCAACGCCTCTGTGTCAATGACACTGCCTTGAGTAAGTGAACCCATATATGCGAGATTTTCGCTTCCGATCGGTAGAAAATCAAGCTGGTCTTTTGTGAAAGGAATGGCGGTACCGGCAAGTAGGTCTGGTGCAATGGTGAAGCAAAATATTTGTGCGAGTGCAGAAGTAAAATATACTTTGCCCAATGCTGAAGGTATGGGCACTTCGACTTCTCGACCCGTGTCATCTGCGATTATATGCACTCCAGTAAAAAACTCGTCAATAGTTGTGCAGCTGGAGAGCAGGCTGCTGCACGCGATGGTCCCAGTCAGCAAGGCTGCTCCATGAACAAAATCTCGGCGGGTGAGAAGCCTCGTATCATTTTTCATGACGATCCCCTTCGCATGAGTTGCTGAAATCTCCGAATACGGGGCGAGACGCTTTATGGGGAGTTGTGCTGCCTTTTCTTTCGTCGCATGAGTGTTGGTCGTTATCGCCTTGCGTAGGCAGGCCTTGTTTTGCAAGATGGATAAGCTCGGTCTTGGATTGTATGCCCATCTTGCGATATCCGTTGCCAAGATGGAATTTTACGGTTGCGATCGATATTCCCAGCTGTTCGGCGGCTGCCGCTGCGGTATATCCTTCTATCATCATCAACGCAACTTGTGTTTCACGCGGTGAAAGTTGGTAGGGAGCCAATATCTCCTTGTTAGTTTGCTCGATGACCTGCATGGCTGAGGCGGCGTCAAGCACTGGCTCGGAAGTTGTCTCAGAGGTGGAATCCGGTGAAGCCTCCTCGCCAGGAGTGACGGACAAGGTTTTGGGGATGCGGTCTGCTGTCAGGTTTCGGGAAAACGATGCAAAGAATGCCACTGCCATCAAGGCGATGCATGCTGTACAAATAGGTGCAAGAATCTGTGGGTCGTATCCGAGCAATCTCTTGGCTGCTATTCCTAAGGAGTGTCCCCAATGCAGACCTGTTCCTGCCATGCACAGTGCAAATGAAGGGAAAAAGGGGAGGCTGCCTGAGCCCGCCAACGAGGAGAGCAATACGACGGCTATAACGAAATAGCAGTCTTGCGCGGCGTCGAGCATGCCGCGTCCGGAAAAAGATGCCCTGGCGTCTCCTATGGTGAGGAGTGACATTCCCACGATAGTGAGAACGAGGCTAAAAAGAAGGAAAGCATTGATGTACCAAGGCTTCCACACGTGTTTGAGACGAATCAGCACGCTGACTATCAGTGTTGCCGCCAATAAGATGGCAGACCGTAGAGTGGCTGCCGCGCTCCAGTCAAAATGGTAGGGCAGGTAGGTGAATCCACTCATAAACGATGTCAACAGGGAGGCTAGGCATAGGATGAGGATGTATGAAACAAAGCGCGGCGTAGTCAGCCCTATAGTTTTGTCATGGGCTAATGATTCATCTTCAGGCGACCATCCTATTGCCAACGAAAGCAAGGGCAGCAATGCCAATACGCCCAGCATCAGGTCCGACAGTATTTGCAAGTTCCCTGCTGTCGATAGAGCGGATGCAAATGCCTGTATGAAGAAGTAGAACAGAGCAATGCTAGCGAGCGCACCTGCTCCGGAAGCCAAGAGATGCTGGATGGATCCCGCGGAAAGAATGCGCCCCCAGTGTAGGAGAAGTCTGGCACCTGCTGCCATTTCGAGCCCAAAGCAAGCAAGACGAGCTTCTGAACCGGGCAAAGCAAGGAAGGCAAGGCCTGCCACTGAGGCAATAATCGACCAAGCTGTCAACGCTGCGTTTCTCTCGGCACCTTTTCTTATACCGTCAAGAACGGCCACCACGGCTAACGACACCAGAAAAATTCCACCTAAAGCCAATGTGTGTTCATAGACGATGATTGAGCTAACAATGGTTGTTCGAGGTACCAAAACCAACCATGCGGCAAATAGAGAGAAACCGCCAAGTTGGCGTCGCTTTATGCCTGCTTTTAATGTGAGCTCTAGCACTCGGTTCGCTTTCGTTTCTGCGTTTGCGATTACGATCAATAGTGACCTAAGACTAGAATGTTCTCTTCTCGATATAGTCAAATTTATCATTTCCGATAATTGTCGTATGTGAGCTAGGAGCCATTCGTTACTGGACTTCGGCTGCTTACAGGCTGTTTTCTGGCACCCCTCCATGTTAAACAATCAGGAGCGACACGTAACCTAAACGAAAGGTCTAGGTTTACCTTTGTCCCGGTGAAACTATAATAGCTATTAAAGTTTATACTTAAAACAAGATAATTTATGAAAGGTGAAAAATCCAGAGAATTTCTTGTGGGAGGTTTTGTTTCCGCCGGGTGATCGATCAGCAAAATATCGACTGGCGTGAAATGATCGGGGAACTATAGGAGAAAAGGAAGGGCATGCACTGTAGTCATACAGATTCTCTGATTTCAACGTGCCAGGCGTGCATCCAAAAGATCCTGCCTTTTAAGCCTTTTAAAAAGCATAGAGAAGATTTCGGTAAAAACGGCTCAGAGCGGCGGTTGAATGTGGCTTGCCCCTTGCGTGATTTTGCTCGACGCCTTGCGTCCTTGTCTTTGGCGGCAATCATATGCTCTTCATTATGTCTTCCTTCCGCCGCTCTTTCGGGTCGCTGGCTTGGGCTTGGGGGCACCTCTGCTGCTTATGCCTCTGAAGGTGCTGCAGATACGCCTCAACCGGACGATCCTCCCGCATCTACGCTTGTTGATATTCCGGCGGTTCTTGATGTCTCGGTTCCAAATGCTGTTGAAACGTTGCAAAATGCCGGTTTTCGCGTGGCGGTTGTCGGTGACAGCACGGAGACATCATATGTCACTCAGCAAAACCCGACGGGACAGGCGGAGGCTGGTTCTCTCATCACTGTCACGGGAGTGGAAACAAAAACGTCTGAACCTGACCCAGGCGATGATCCAACGTTGATGGAGATGACCTTGCTTGGGTATAGCACCAATTCCTTCAGTGACTGGGTTAGCGAGATGAATCGGACCTATTTGGGCGGCACGGGCTATCGTCTTAACAACGGTATCACGGAAAAGGGTGGAAAAGTTCGTTTGATGGTGGAGGCAACATGGAGCGATAGTAAAATATTCAAGCAAAGTGACTCCGGCTGGCGTAATGTTGATGGTCAGATCGTTTGGACCTCAAGCGCCACGTCTGTCGCCACGGTTGATTCCACCGGCGTGGTCACTGCGGTCGGTGACGGCGAAACCGTCATCACGGCTACTGCTCCCAATGGCGTGACGGCAACGATGAGTATGACCATTGTCGGGCAGAGCGGCGCGTATGTCACGGGTGCACATGTCGTCGATGAGTCGGGAGAGCCCTACGGCACCTCATATATAGTAATCGAGGACATAAGCACGGGATCGCGCACCTTCTATGTGCGTCTGACTTATTCCGACGGCACGACTGCCTGCAATGCTCCCGGGGCGTCTGATTATTCAGCCGAAGGTTCTGCCTCTATCGCATCGTGCTGCACGTGGTCCATCACCAGTTCTGATGTTGGCTATGTAAACCCGTCATCGGGCAACTTCATCCCTTCGCAAGATGGGCGCTCGCAAGTGATCGTTACCGCGACGGGCGGCAATCCCAATGTGGCAAACGGTTTGGTGACGGCATCGGTATCCATCAATGTCAATACGGGAAAGTATAAGGACGGCAAGGCTCCTTCGAGCCAACTGACCGTAAAAGTCGAGTATGAGCAGATGCCGGGCGTTGTTGGGAAAGAAGAGACCTACAGCATTGGCGAATTGCAAGGGATCCAGAATGTAACCTGCACCTACTCGCTTACGAAGTCGGGTGGCCTGTACGTTACCGATACGGCCTCGGGAATCTATCTGTCCACCTTGCTTGAGCACATGGGAATAGCGACGAGCGATGTATTGTACTTTCAGTTTGCCGCGAACGACGGTGCAAACCCCGGAAAGATAACTAACTCCTTTTTGTTTGGATATGCGCGGTACTACTTCCCCCTCGCCAATGCGGCCTCCACGAACGGTCAGGTTGCGGTTGCTCCCATGCTTGCCTATGCAGACAGCTGGAAAGAAGGAGGCACCTGTGAGCCCAATACCGAGCTGAATTCCGGAACCTGCCTTCGCCTGTTGTTTGGATCGACGGGACTCGCCGATGACTCAACTTCTAAATCACTCAAGTATATCAATACTATGACCATTGTGCTTGATGGTGCACCACCTACCGACTGGGGAAATAAAACCAAACCGGATGGCGAAGATAAGACAATCGGGGGGGGGCGGTACCAAGACAGGCGACGATACCGGCAATGGAGGAGGATCCGGTCTCAGCTCTGGGCAAGGGTCGGCCAGGGGCTTGGGGGCAAGCGAAGGAGAGGGTATTGGTGATTTCTCTGGCGCTACCTTTGGAGCATCGCAGTCTTCGGATGACTCTGGTGATTCCGACGGGTTCGGCGATGCGGAAGAAAACGGAGCTGGCTCGCCGGCTCGTTGGCAGGTCTTCGAGATGATGAGCAACGCGCAGTCGGACATCGATCCTATCGATTTCTCGAACCCCCTTGAGCCCTTCGTGCTGCCGGGAGTCGCAGCGGTTGCGGCAGCTGGTGGCGGATTCACGCTCAGACGATACAGAAAGGAACTTGCGGTATGAATGGAGAGCTCTATCTGAAGGACATCATGCACTTGGTGGCTCAGTCGTTGATGGTTCCAGCCATGGCGATCTTGGTGTTGCTGCTGGCGTTCACCGTTTTTTGCATCGGGTCGCTCGTTGTGGAAATATTCACGGAGCGGCGTCATTTCAAGCAGAACACTCCCCGCGACGTGAACGCGGTGCATGACGCTCCCTACGAGGGCGTTGTCGACGTCATCGAGGGCACGGGACTGCTGAAGTCGCAGAAGGAAGCGCTTGTCATGGTGGCGCGGAACATGGGTCTTCCTGATGACGACCTGTTCTCGCTCGCCAAGGCGGAGATAGCGCGTGTGGACGGCCGGCACCAGCGCATGGTGCACCGGACCGAGCTCGTCACCAAAATCGGCCCGATGATGGGGCTTATCTGCACCTTGATTCCCTTGGGTCCCGGTATCGTCGCCATGGGCCAAGGCGAGGTCACCCAGCTTTCGTCGTCGCTGCTCATAGCGTTCGACGGCACGGTTGCCGGTCTGGTCGCGGCCGTCGCCGCCATGGTCATCACCTCCATCCGCAAGCGCTGGTATGCGCAGTACATGGTGGCCATGGAGGCGCTGATGAGCTCGATTCTGGAGAAGGCGGAGCAGGCTCGCAGGGAAGGCGTCGAACTGCCCCACGGCTATACGGGTCCAGAACGCGCAGGCCTTCCGATGCATCAGACGTTCCCCTTGGGCGAGGATGTGCGTGTTCCGGCGCCAGTGGTTGCCGCGATGGTCTCCGACGATCGGGCTCGATCGTCGGTACCGGTGGAGGGCTGAGGCGTGCGGCGTGATTTTTCTTCAGGCTCGCTGTATCAAAACCCATATCGGGACGAGGAGGATGCTGATCCACGTGTCGGCTTGGTCAACCTGGCTGACGTCATGCTGGTGTTTGCTTGCGGCCTCATGCTCGCCCTCGTGTCGTACTGGAACCTGGACCTTCCGAACGTCGCCAAGCTTGACAAGGCGGACATGCAGGAAGTGGACAACGTGCAGGAGATGACCGATGAGCTTCAGTCATCCACGAGCTCATATATGGAATTGGGTAAAGTGTATCAGGATCCGAAGACCGGCCAGCTGTATGTCATGACGGAGGCTCAGGAAGATGCTGGATCGTCAGGTGCGGCCGATGAAGCACCGGCATCAGAAGCGGACTCAAGTTCTGAAAGCTCCTTGTAGGCAAGGGATGGGGTTTGAGAGAGAAATGGGGAACAAAGCTGTGGATATGACGACCGGCGACAATTATTTATGCAATGGCGACGAGATGTCGCCTCCAAGGGGCGCGCATACAGCGAAGCATGGCATCCGTCCATCGAAGAGGAGAAGGAGAGTGGTCGAAGGCCGTCGGCAGGGAGTGGAAAGGCCAGAGGGTGCTTCCGCAGAGGCATGCATGAATCAAGGTCGGCAATGCCCGCCATCAGCGAGAGGGGCGACGGCGGGGCATCGTCGCCGCTTGATGCGGACAACGGTGGCGGTGGTGGCCGTGTGCTTAGCCGCCGTGATGGGCATCGGGTCAGCTTGGGCATATAACTATACCAAGCAAGACTTGAGTTGGTACACGAATGATCCTCAGGCGACGGAGTTTGTCATTGGCACTGCCGGGCAATTGCAGGCGTTTTCTGCATTGGTTAACGGCGATGCGAAGATGGGCGATACCTCCCTCGATGCGGTGACATTTGAGGGCAAGACGGTCAAACTTGCTGGCAGCATAAGCCTGTTCGGAAACGAATTCACGCCCATTGGAACTGAAGCGCATCCCTTTGCGGGGACGTTTGATGGGCAGGGCGCGAAAATCGACCGCCTTGTCATTTCGTCTCCTTCCGGCACAAGTGATATCGGCCTCTTTGGGGTAACGGCGGCAGGAAGCCTGATAAGGAATGTGTCGTTGGGCGATCGAAGCACGGTGACGCTTTCAAGCGCCGATAAGGCGTTCGAAGACGTTGGATCGCTTGTGGGCGACTGTCGCGGCAGCATTGAGAACTGCACGAGTGCGGCACGGGTGACCCTTGACCACGCGGCAACCCAGGTGGCCGGTTCCGTCATGAAGAATATCGGTGGGGTTGCCGGCAAGGTGCAGGGAACGGTGACGGGGGTGTCTTTTACCGGAGCGCTTGAGGCGGAAACGCCGGCAAACGCCTACACTGGCCCCGACGGTGACAGCGTGGCAACCGTCGTTGAGAATGTCGCTGGCGTGGTAGGTTGGTTTGGAAGTGACCTCTCAGACTGCACAAATGGCGGTACCCTTCTGGTCATTACATCGGGTAAGTCGGGCATTGACCGTTTCGGTAGCTCAGTTGATGCAAAGAGCCTGTATGTAGGTGGTGTTGGCGGATATGGTTTGGGCAATGTGACCGACTGCCACAACACAGCGACCTTGTTTACCACGTCCATTGCGGGCGCGACGCTTGCCAATATCAACGACGAGAATGCAAGGCAGGCCGACGGCGGCGGTGACGGCATGGGTGGCGTTGTGGGCTCGTTGCGAGGCATTGCCATGTCAGGCTTGGGGGATAGCCGTGGCGATCCGGGACTTGAAGTGGGCTCTGTGACGCTCACCATGTCCGATTGCTCCAATACGGGCTATGTGTCTGGATTGCACTGCGTTGGCGGCGTCGTTGGCTCGCAGGGTTCGAACACGGTGGTCACGCGCTGCACGAACGGCGTTGCCGGCAGCGATGCCACCAGCAACGTTGGGCATGTGCGCACGACGCGCTGGAACAAGCCGAGCGGCGGCGGCGTCGTCGGCCAGAGTTGGGGCACCATTTCCTACAGCCGAAATCACGGACAGAGCGAGAATACGAAGACGGGATATTTTTCTGCCGGCATCTGCGGCATGATGGAGATGCATGACGGCCAAACTGCGAAGCCAGAGATATACGCTTGCTACAACACCGGTCTCGTCTACTGCGCTGGCGTGACGGCCAGCTTCTATGAGGGCGGCATCGTTGGAGAGAACGAAGGCTATGTCCATGACAACGTGTTTCTGTATGGCACCGTGTCTTCGCATCTGACGAATCACGAGGATGCAGACGATGTCGCCGCCGGCAGAAATTATGGTACCGTGGCGAACTCCACAGTGGTATACGAGACCCAAAAGCAAGCTGACGACAACGATGGCATCAGCATCAAGTCTGGCGAAGCCGTTGGCATCTTGAACAAACTTTCCGCCAACAACGGGTGGACGTCGTATTACTTCATCTCAGACAATGCCAACAATGGTTATCCGGTGCTTAACGGCCAGGCGATGCCGGATTCCATGATCGACCTGTCCAAGGTTGCATGCACCATCGAATACGTGAGCAATGCAAAGTATACGGCTGCTTACAACCCGGTTCCCTCACTCAAAGTGACGGTGACGGTGGACGGTGCCACCTCGACGCTTGTCGAGGGGGCAGACTACAGGGTGGTGGCAGATCCTAACGCACTTGACCAAAATGGCGTGTGCAAAGGATTGACGGGCGGCAAGAAACCCTATACCGCCACTGTCGAAGGAATCGGGAACTATTATGGCACGCCGACAGCGAAAACGGCATATGGCATCGACCGGGGAGATTTCTCAGAGTGCACGGTGTCGGTGGTGAACGGCACATGGACTGGGTTGCCGCAAAACAATCCAGATGTCACCGTCGTCGATGCGGGCGGATCGCTGGTTGACCCGGCTGACTACACCGTGGTGGTCAATGATGGCAAGGACTGCGTAAAAAAGAACTCATCCTACCCTGTGAAGGCAAGTGCCAAAGATGTCAGCAACTATACCGGCACGGCTGTAGGCCTGTACACCATCGAGCCGGGCGATCTGTACAAAGACGCTGATGTCATCGGTATCACGTATGACAATCGGGTGTGGTATTACGACGAGGACGAATGCGATTTGTACGAGGTCATTCCCGCCGATGCGCAAGGCAACGCCCTGTCCGAAGGGTCCGACCTGCAATATGATGCCAATGGTCTGCCCTATGTGGTGCCGCAGTCATATACCAACCCCGACACGGGCAAGGCGGACACTCGCACGACCTATGTCAGCGAAGACGGTCGCAGGCTTACGGTGGCGGAAGCCAAGAACAAGGACGCGAACGGCAATACGATATATGGGGATATGTCAGTTGACTTCACCGGCGATGCTGTCGAACCGAGCTGCATCGGCGTGTTGTATCCTTGCGATGCCGACGACTACCAGCCTACATTGCTCAAGGGATTGCCAGAGGATAAGATCACAGTCGACAACGTGGCCAGCCTTGACTATTCGGTGCAATACGGGCGCTATGGCGACGATGTACAACGTTCGGCGCCTCGCAATGTGAACGCCACGACAAGCGGTGACAAGCCCGAAGCGTCGGTGGTGGTGTTTGGCATCCTGTCAGGCAACTTCAAGAACTACGCATATATGGATTTCAAGATCAACCCCATTCAAATCTCTGCTGAAAATCTGGTGGCGGTGCAGAAAGAGAAGAACACGCTTCCGTATTCGTCAGGGGCGCGTCCTGCCGATCCGCAGACGTCTAGCACGGCGACAGGCAATGTGAACACGGGTGTAGAGGTGCGCTACCTGCCTGATCCTGCAGCATACGATGCCGACAACCCATCGACATACCGCGTGTTGGACGGCGCGAATTGGACCTTGCAGTTCGACCAGGCCACGGATGCTGACGGCGGTGCCATCGGGGATGGACAGTATGCTGCGGGCAGCAAGGTGTACTACAAGGTGGTGCCTACGGCGGCGTGCAGCGTGACGGGTTGGTCGGAATTGAAGGTGGCCGAGCCGTTTATTGTCGAAAGCAGCAACAAGATCAACCTGTACAACAACATCATTCAGGTTGAAGTGCAGGAGGACAAGCAGTTCGGCTTTGGGGCTGACGGAGGCATCGTTCCGCCGAACATCACGATCACGAACACCGCGACAGGAAAGAAGCTCGTCGAGGGCGAGGATTATGTTATCCGAGCATTTGGCGCTTATTCGCGAAATGCTAAGTACGATGAGAAGACGGGCACCATCAAGGGAACGGTAATGGTGGATGCCAAGGGCACTGCCTACGAGGGCGGGCGGGAGGTCAATTTCACCTTGCAGAAGGCGGACATCGCAAACGGCATCCTGAAAGCGGCGAGTTTCCAATATGCCGAGCCCGAGAATAGCTTGGGCGCAACAGCCCTTGTCTATCGTGCGAGGGGTTGGACGGCTGAACAGGTTTCCGAAGTGTTGTGTACCATGCTGGGAGGCGATCAAAGCTACATTGATCGAGGTTGCTTCACGGTGACGAAAATCGAGCAGAATGGCCAGGCCGTCGACCGCATTCATGACCTGGGAACATACACCCTCACAGTTGAAGTTGACAACGGGGCAAGCCATTTCGTCACAGGCGCTCAGCCATTCACCCTTGACGTGCAGCTGAAGAAGGCAAATTTTCGTAAGAATAGCAGCAGCATCGGCACAGGGCTGCGCACTTTCAGCAAGATTGATCTGACATCCCATAAGTTCATGTACACCGGCAACGACGTCATTCCCGAGGTCGTTGCGCTTGACGGGGCGGGCGATCCCATGAACCTGCACCTTCCCTTGGTGTGGCCGAACGGAACCGTGAAGGAGCCGGGATCGTACAACGTGCCAAGCACCGAAGAGGAAACACTGAATCAATACAGTGATCTGTGGGTTTGGGGCGACGGTACGTATTTCAGCCAGTCGACCAGCAAGGCATCCAAGCAGTATGACGCAATCCCTGGCATCGTCGACCTGTCGTTTGACATCGTGGCCGCCGATCTTGCTGACAGCGAGAAGGTAGCCGTCAAGGTGAACAACGGCGAAGACGTGTTCTTCGACGGCACGGAAGCGAAGCCTGCTGTGTCGTTCTATGACGCCCAGACGGGCGAACCGCTGAACTACACGCCGGAGGATTACACGCTTTCCTATGAGAACTGCAAGCAGGTTGGCTCTGTGTCTTCCGATACGCCGCCGACGGTGGTCATCACGCCGACGGCAAACGGGCACTTGACGGTTGGGGGAGATGCCACCGCCTCTTTGCGCGTGCCCTTCACCATCAAAGGAGAGGGGGATGATGTTTCTGCAGTCGCCTGGGACTATGCCTCTCGCATTGTGGTCAAGGAGGACGGCACGCTCAGCGAGCCTGGCGTTATCGGCTCGATTGCGGGGGTGCCGGTAACAGACGACGCCTATCAGGTCGAAACAGGAGCGATGGAAGGAACGGCGTTCGTCCGAAAAGATGCAGGATGGTCTGCGGGCGATCAGGTGAGCTTGCGGGTGACGGGCATCAAGGACGGCGTATTGACAGGTGCGGCCGTGCTCGGGCCGGTCGAGGCTGTTGCCAGCAACGATGCGAACACGTTCAAGGAAGGATCAACCACCCTGTCTGCCCAAGCATTGGGCACGGTCTACACGGGGCAGGTTGCCGACCCGGCCGTGACGGCCGCTGATGCAAGCACGGCTCTGGTCGAAGGCCGTGACTTTAAAGTGTCTTGTTCCGATGTCGATGCCGGCACTGCCACGGCGACAGTGAGCGGTCTTGGTGCCTATGCCGGTTCCATGGACGTCTCTTTTGCCATAGCTCCCGCCAACATGAAAGACATTGTGGCCGAGACTGCTGACAAGCCGTTTTCTGGCTCGCACATCACCCTCGACGCGCCCGATGTCACGTCGGTGAGCCTGAATGGGGTGAAGCTTCCGGCAACCGATTACGCCCTCAAGGAGGAGGGCTTTGGGGCGAACGTGAACGTGGCCGAGGGCGGCACGGCGACCTTGGTTCCTGCCTCGGGCAACCTTTCAGGCGAGGTGCAGATCACTTTCGTCATCACGCCCGCACCGCTGGTAAACGACGAGTTGACGGTGGCTGTTGACGAGAGCGCGACCTACACCGGGACGGCCATTGGACTTGACGGGGGCCTGTTGTCGGTGCGCGATAATGCTCGAGGAATCGACCTCGAATTCGGCAAAGACTATGTCATTGCCGGTTATGGCAACAACATAGACGTGGGAACTGCAACCGTTTACCTTGCCGGTGCCGGTAATTACAGCGCTTCCGACAATACGGTGACAGCGACGTTCTCCATCGTTCCTGCCGATTTCTCGGCGGCGGTCGTAGATGGTGTGAAGGCGGCATATGAATTCGCGGGGACGAACAATCCCATCAAGCCCGTGCCTTCGGTGGTTTTGCATGGCGTGACGCTTCCTGCTTCCGATTATGCTGTGACCTATGGTGACAACAATGCTATCGGTATCGGTGCGGGGACCGTTATCGTGACGCCTCGGGGAGGCAATGTGATAGGCGAGGCGAAAAGCCTTCCGTTCGACATTGCGGTTGACGTGTCCAAAGCGACAGTCGAGGCCATCCCCAATGGCACTTATATGCCAGGAGGAGCTTATGAGCCTGATCTGTACGTGTCGTTCAATGGGACCGAGCTAGAGTTGAACACGCATTATACCGTGACGTATGACAGCGATGTCAACGCAGGAACCAAGACGCTGAAAATAACCGGCATCGAACCTTGCACGGGCGAGCGGTCGGTGACCTACAATGTCGAAGGCAAGTCATTGAACGGTGTTTCGGTTGAGGCCAATCTTGAAGGTTGGACATACACCGGATCGGCCCTTCAACCCGAGATGACCCTGATGGACGGATCGTATGAGCTGCGGGCAGGCGTTGACTATGACGTGGTATACGAAAACAACGTGAATGCAACAAATGCAGGCCCTCCGGCAACCATTGTCATCACGGGCAAGGGCAACTATGCCGGCGTGCTCACCAAGGCGTTCGACATCGCTCCCAGACAACTGGCAGGCGACGGCATAACTGCCACGGCAACGGCCAAGATCTTGTTCTCGGGCAGTGCGGTTGGGGCAAACGTTGACGTGCAAGACGAAGGCATCGTGATCGACGCATTGGCGGGAGCGGCATACCGCTTGGTCGAGGGCGTTGACTATACCTTGACCTATACAAACAACAATGCGGTTGGGACGGCTGTGGCCACGTTGACGGGCAAGGGAAACTATACGGGCACACGTGATGTGGCCTATGTGGTCAAGGGCGACATGGCAGCCGTGCAGATCAACCCCCTTGCTGCCTGTGAGTATACGGGAACGGCCTGCCGGCCTGCGCTGACGGCGTCGCTTGCTGGCGTGCCGCTTGTTCCCGGAGTTGACTACACCGTTTCCTATGTCAGCAACACCCTGCCTGGCACTGCCATGGTAACGCTGACGGGTATGGGTGCGTATGAGGGCACGGCGGTCGCGAGCTTCACTATAGTCATGCCTACCTATTTCGATGCGGCTACCGGTGTGACCGTGGCAGGGACGGCGCTCAAAGATTTGGCGGTCGATGGGTCTGACGTGCGGGTGGGAGTCAAGAAGCTTGCCGCTGACGATGCCCTGCTGATTGCGGCGAAGAACACCTATGCCACCGATGGAACCGATGCTTTCCTCGGGTTCTCGGTAACGCTCCAGACGGTCAAAGACGGTGTGGTGACACAGGTCAGAGACGGTTTCGGCCAACTGAGCATCACATTGCCGGTTGGGGATGGCTACAACGGCCGCACGGCCACCGTGATCATCCGGCACACGGCAGAGGATGGCACGGTGACGTTTGAGACGCAGCGGGTGATGGTCGCAGACGGTGCGGTGACGGTGACGGTTGATCGCTTGTCTGAGTTCTTCGTCTCTGTCGACAAGGCGATTCCTGCTGACGGTGACACCGATGGGATGTCGGATGCACAGGTTGCCGGTTCGGGAATGGCCGCAAAGCCGCTCGTCTCAACGGGCGACGGCATGGGGGTCGTGGCGTTTTCTATCCTTGGTTTTGCCGGGCTTCCGCTCGTGCTTGTCACAATGGCTTTTCCAGCGTTTTCCCACAGGAAGATGGAGCGCTGAGAAGATAGTTCGGGTTGGAGGAGGGATGGCCTCCTCCGACCAAACGATCGAAAGGATGGTAATCATGGTTCAAACGAAGAAAATGTGGCTGGCACTCCTCGGGGCGTTCGTGGTGGCGCTCGTTGCTTTGGGAATGCTTCCCTCGGTAGCCCATGCGGCAACCAATGTGAATTACTCGTACAAGAACGCGGCAGGAATCACCCAGACCGGCACCTTCGATCTGGATTCGATGACGGCTGACACGACCACGTATGGATACATGTTCCAGAAGAACGGCGTCAACAACGTTCTCAAGGCCGACAAGACGGTGAAGCTGGCTGATGTCGTCGAGGCCATCAAGGTACAAGAGGGCGACAAGGTCGTCGACAGTAATGGCTCGGTCATCTCTAACGACACCACGGTGTGGGCGTCGGGCAAGACGATGACGTTCACGACTGACGGCGGCATTGCCTACAGCAAGTTCAGCCCGTTCAGCTTTGACCTGCTGAACCCGGTAGGACTCTTCTTCCCTAACACGCTCTCGACGGGATCGCCCCTTGGGACTGGCGTGAATGCTCCAACCGTCCTTGCCCTGAAGAGCGGCTCGCAGGCGATGGATCCCGATGACGACGTGACGACAGCTGGAGAGGTTCGGGACGACATCACCACGTCGACAAGCACTTCGCCTCGCCTGCTGTGGGGTTGGGCATCTGACTCGCCGGCAAGCAACATGCTCGGCGGCAACCGCTATCCCAGCAATATCTACTCCATAACCATTTCCTAACCGTCTGCTCCATCTTCCGACAGAGGGGCCTCCCGCATGATTGACGCGAAAGGCAGCAGGAAAGGCGAACGGCTGTGGTGCAGCGGAAAGGGCCTTGCATGTCCAGTATCCGCTGCACTACAGCCCAGTATAGCATCCTTGCAAGGTAATCATGATGATACGTTTTACTGTGGCCGGGATCTCTATTTTGACACGAGGTCGCCGGCTGCCTTAGGTAAGAGAAGGACAGGAAGGATCGATGGCTACACACACGTTCTCATCGTTGGCCACCACGTCGTGGCTTATCGCCTGTTTGGCGCTCAGTTTGTTGGGGCTGCCGGGATGTGGTTCCTCATCGGAAGAAACGCCTCCCTCCACTGCTGAGCCGGTTGAGCAACAGGCTTCAGCCCTGACGGTGGATATGGAGGAGATTGACGGCGAGGTTCTTCTTTCCGATTTTACCGCCGACGAAGACTATTCCGACTATTCTCAGCTGGTAAGCAACATCCAGCTAGACAATATGTAGAGCGACTGGAACCTCGCTCTGTGGATCAGGGCCCTCTTCGGGGCAACGTGGGTTAGGATTCGGTCTGTAGAGATCGTCCACGCCACAACTCACAGGAGGTTCCAGCCATGAACCATCGTACCAGCATCGGGCTCGACGTACACGCTCGATCCATCACGGCGGCCGCATTCGTCCCGGAAACAGGCGAGATCGTCGAGAAGGGCTTCGGCTACGACCCTGCC
>JAEWQO010000097.1 GCA_023460315.1 Actinomycetes bacterium | reverse complement strand
CGTCGGTGGAACCGATGTACATACCCGGCCTTTTGCGCACGGGTTCCAAACCTTCCAGAACTTGAATCTGCGAGGCGTCATAATGCTGTTCATTTTGATTGTTTGACATGCCTGTCTCCTTAATAATTGAAATATATAAATGATTGTCTATAACCGTGATCGTTTATAAAGCGTGGCAGAGGAAATCGGAGAATAATAGATAAAATACTTTTTAAGAAACTGCGCCACCACCACAGATTTGATATTATACTCTTCTAAAAATATCTGATGGGCACTGTCTTTAAGCTTTTTTAAAAAATTGTGCGTATCGTCGTTTGTCATCGCCTCTTTATAATCAAGTATCAAAATAATGTCCTTTAAGGGCACCATCGCGTCTTTGCCAATATGAAGCATAAAAATCCTCCGTCAAGCGTTTGATTATTGGCTCCCGAAAAGCACAGCTTTTGGGGGTGTGGTTTAAACTCTACAATATTATATATATTATAGTCGAAATTTCATTTTTTTAAAAGAGGGTTTTCATCAAATTCACAATCTGCTCATCTTTGTGTCACTTTTTCGTGGTGCTTTTTACCGTGTCCTTGCACACGAACAAAAAAACATTTATACTGCACATATATAGGGTGTAAGCCCAAAGTTTTTAGCAACATCAAAGGAGAATGTACGGAATATGTCGCAGGTCAGACGAATATATGTGGAAAAAAAAGACGGGTTCAATATTGCGGCGAAAAAATCCTTTGCGGATTTTAGAAGCACGCTTGGTAAAAGCGCTTTAACCGATGTGCGCATATTGATTCGATACGACATCGAGGGCATGGATGACCAAAGCTTTGACGCCGCTGTGGGGACGGTGTTTGCTGAGCCACCTGTCGATATCGTTTTTTATGACACTTTTGAGCGACATGCAAACGATGCCGTGTTCGCTGTGGAATACCTGCCGGGTCAGTACGACCAGCGCGCGGACAGTGCCGCGCAATGCTGCGAGCTGGCTGTGCGGTGCAGCCGTCCTGCGGTTCGATGCGCAGCGGTCTATGTGCTCTCAGGATTAAATGACAGCGATGTCGAAGATATCAAAAAATATGTAATCAATCCCGTCGATTCCCGGGAAGCGTCTTTCGATCTGCCCGAAACGCTCGCCGAAACACTCCCTGAACCGCCCGATGTGCCTGTTCTGCACGGTTTTTGTACGCTCGGAGAAAACGGCCTGAGAGAGATGCTCAGCGAATACGCGCTTGCGATGAGCTATGAAGACTTAAGATTTGTTCAGGGCTATTTCTGCGGCGAAGAGCACAGAGACCCCACGCTCGCGGAGCTGCGCGTGATCGATACCTACTGGTCGGATCACTGCCGCCACACCACGTTCTTAACGAGACTGGAAAACGTCTCCTTCGATGACACCGCAGCGCAGGCCAAAGAGATATACAATGAATATTTAAAAACGCGCAAGGACATTTACGGAGACCGCGAAAAAGACATCTGTCTGATGGATTTGGCCACGCTTTACGCAAAAGAAGCCAAAAGAAAAGGCCTCATGGCCGATTTCGATGAATCCGACGAGATCAACGCGTGCTCCATCCGTCAGAAGGTGATGGTAGACGGTCAGCTGCGCGATTACCTTATCATGTTCAAGAACGAAACGCACAACCACCCCACAGAGATCGAGCCTTTCGGCGGTGCGGCCACATGCCTTGGCGGCGCGATCCGCGATCCGTTATCGGGGCGCTCCTATGTGTATCATGCCATGCGCGTGACTGGCAGCGGCGACCCGCGCGAGCGCATCAGCGATACGCTGCCTGGCAAGCTGCCGCAAAGAAAGATCAGCCGGGGTGCTGCCGAAGGGTATTCCTCTTACGGCAACCAAATCGGCCTTGCAACGGGGCTGGTCGATGAAATCTATCATGATGGCTACAAGGCCAAGCGTATGGAAATCGGCGCGGTGGTGGGCGCAGCGCCCGCCGAAAATGTGGTTCGCATGACACCCAAGGCCGGCGACTATATACTGCTGCTCGGCGGTGCCACAGGCCGCGACGGCTGCGGCGGCGCCACTGGTTCATCCAAGGCCCACGATAAACAGTCTATTGACGTGTGCGGCGCGGAGGTGCAAAAGGGCAACCCGTTAACCGAGCGCAAGCTTCAGCGGCTTTTCAGAAACTGCGAATTTTCCCGCCGCATCAAGCGCTGCAACGACTTTGGAGCGGGCGGCGTGTGTGTCGCCATCGGCGAGCTCTCAGACGGCGTCAACGTCAACCTTGACCTTGTACGCAAGAAATATGATGGATTATCGGGTACTGAGCTTGCCATTTCCGAGAGTCAGGAACGCATGGCGGTCGTGATCGACCCCGAGGACCTCGATGCGGTGCTCGCTCTTGCGGCGCAGGAAAACCTTCACGCCACAAAGGTGGCTGAGGTCACAGATGCGGGACGTATGGAGCTTTTCTGGCGCGGCAAACCCATCGTGTCTATATCGCGCGCGTTTCTAAACACCAACGGCGCGACAGCCACGGCCAGCGCGCATATATCAAGCTTAGAATCAGACGGAATATTCGACGAGCCGTTCTCAGGCTCGCTTTCGCAGCGGCTTCGTGCAATAATGGGTGACTTAAACATCTGCTCCAAAAAGGGGCTGATCGAGATGTTCGACTCCACCATCGGCGCTTCTTCCGTGGTAATGCCGCTGGGCGGTAAAAAGCAGCTTACGCCCATGCAGGCGATGGCGGCCAAGGTCGCCTCAGACGGCGATTGCGATACCGCCACACTGTTTTCATACGGTTTCGACCCGTACTTGATGGAGAAGAACCCGCTGCTGGGTGCGGTTTATTCGGTGGTGCTCTCGCTTGCCAAGCTCACGGCCACCGGCGGCGATGCGTCCCGCGCGTGGCTCACGTTTCAGG
>JAEWQO010000096.1 GCA_023460315.1 Actinomycetes bacterium | reverse complement strand
CACAAGGCTGATAGCGGTGGCAATGGAATCAGTCGGACAGAAAAGGAGGGCTGCATAGAACTGCTATGATGTATGCGTAATGATTCTGGGACGATGACCCTTTACACCAACATTCGCGACACTACCTGCACCGTCTCACTTCCGCTCCGATTTGGGGTCGACGACGAAGCTGTCCCAGGGGGTGCCAACGGTCATAGCCAAGGCTCATCACGGCTCGGTATCCAAGGAGAAGCGCCTGCAGGTCGAACACGAGCTGAAGACGGGCCAGGTGCCCTGTGTGGTGGCAACATCCAGCTTGGAACTGGGAATCGACATGGGATCGATCGACCTTGTCCTGCAGGTTGCGGCACCGCCCTCCGTCGCAAGCGGGCTCCAGCGCATTGGCCGCGCGAACCATCGGGTGGGCGGTCGGTCCGAGGGTGCCATCTATCCCCGCACGCGCACGGAGATCGTCGATGCGGCGGTGGTGGCCGAAGGCATGGAGAAGGGGCTCATAGAGGAAACGGCTCTCATTCGCAATCCGCTCGATGTGCTTTCCCAGCAGACGGTGGCTGCTGTCGCTTTGGGCGAGGTTTCGGCGGATGCCTGGTACGAGACGGTCTGCCGTGCCGCCCCTTTCTCGGAGTTGCCGAGGCGTGCGTTTGACTCGGTTCTTGACCTGTTGGCGGGAAGGCATGCCTCCACGGACCTTTCCGAGCTTTCGCCTCGAATCGTCTGGGACCGCACACGCGGGATGCTCGTGCCGCGACCCGGCACCCAGCGCCACGCGGTCATGACTGCAGGCACGATTCCCGATAGGGGGATGTTTTCCGTCGTCCTGCCGGAGGGCGGAGCTGAAGAGGGGCGCCGTCGAGTTGGTGAGTTGGACGAGGAGATGGTGTATGAGTCGCGCGTGGGCGACGTCATCGCGCTCGGGACGAGTTCCTGGCGCATCCGGGAGATAACCCGTGATCGCGTCATCGTTGAACCGGCGCCGGGCCGCAGCGCTCGTTTGCCGTTTTGGCATGGTGAGGGAGCGGGGCGACCGGCTGAAACCGGAAAGGCCAAAGGAGCGTTTCTGCGCGAAGTCGCACGGGGTATAAGGGATACCGGCGACGGCTGTCCCGCCGAGGCCGATGATGCGGTGCTCTCCCGACTTGGCGCCGCCGGACTCGATACAGATGCGCAGAGGAATTTGATACAGCTGCTCAGCGCTCAGCGTGCGGCAACGGGCATCGTTCCCGACGACAAGACCCTTGTGGTCGAGCGGTGCGAGGACGAGGTCGGCGACTGGCGCGTCCTATTGCATTCTCCCTATGGACGTCGTGTCCATGAGCCGTGGGCTATGGCCGTTGCCGACCGGGTCATGCGAACGCACGGGTTTGATCCTCAGGCAACTGCGGTTGATGATGGGATCATTCTGAGAATCCCCGCCGCCGAGACACGGTTGCCCGGTGCAGAGCTGTTCGCTTTCGATCCTGATGAGCTTGACCGGATCGTGCGCGGCCGTGTCGGCTCGACGGCGCTGTTTGCCGCCCGATTCCGTGAGTGCGCCACCCGCGCCCTTCTCATGCCTCCCGCTGCGCCGGGAAAGCGGATGCCGCTCTGGCAACAGCGCCTCAGGGCTGGACAGCTTCTGGAGGCGGCACGGCAGGAGCGGGACTTTCCCCTCTTGCTGGAGACGGCCCGCGAGTGCCTGCAGGACGTATACGATATGCCATCGCTGCATATGCTGATGGAGCATCTGCAGGCGGGCACGATCCATCTCGTGGAAAAGCGGACATCCGTGCCGTCCCCCTTTGCTGCTCCCTTGCTGTTCGGCTATGTGGGAGAGCATCTATATCAAGGTGATCTGCCTCACGCCGAGCGGCGTGCATCCCTGCTTTCTCTCGATCCGGCGCTCTTGGGAGAGCTGCTGGGAACGGCCGACATGGCCGAGCTGCTTGATCCCTCCGTCATCCATTCCGTCGAGGATGATCTTCAGCGCATCTCCCTGAAGCATCGCGTGCGGGGGACTGAGGGCGTGGCTGACCTGCTGCGCGTTTTGGGCCCTCTTTCTGTGGAGGAGGTTGCGGGACGCCTGATGCCTCTGGACGGGCGGGAAGAGAACAGGCTTGGCTCTCCCGGCTTGCCCGAAGGAGGTGCCGTGGGGCCGGCTGTCTTGCCGGCGTCTGAGAATCGTGCACGCGCCGCGCTTGAGGATCTGCGCAGCGCCCACCGCGCATTTTCGGCAACGGTCGGCGGCGAGGAGCGTTGGCTGTCCGCCGACGACGCGGGACGTGCCGTGGAGGCATTGGGCATTGAGGTGCCGCCCTGGGCACCTCCGGCGAGTACTGTCGCAGGGGCGCCGGAGGGCCGGCCGCCCCTGGACGATCTCGTCGTTCGCCATGCGCGCACGCATGGTCCGTTCTCGTCGGAGGAGGTGGCCCGACGCTTTGGCCTCGGCCGCTCCGTTGTGCGGGAGAGCCTTGACCGCCTCGCCGCTGCCGGAATGGTCATAAAAGGTCGCTTTGGCCAGGAGGATGAAGAGGAACGCCCTTGGGTGGCGGCTGAGGTGTTCAGGCGGCTGCGCTCCCTCTCGCTCGCGAAAGCTCGGAGAGCCGTGCGTGCCGTGGACAGGGCCGCGTTCGTCCGTTTTCTCTTCGATCTCCAAGGCATTGGCGCAGTCGGCGAGGAGCGCCTTGAGGGCATTGAGGGAACGGCTGATGTCATTGCCCAATTCGAAGGAGTGTTCCTTCCTGTCGCCTCATGGGAGAGCCAAGTACTGCCAAGCCGGGTGCGCGATTATCGTCCGTCGATGCTCGACGAGCTGCTTTCTTCGGGAGAGATCCTCTGGGTGGGGGATCGCCGTGAAAGCCATGGGGATGAGGGGCCCGCGGGCGGGCGTTGGGGAGTCCTGCCTCGGGGTTGGGGAGAGGAATCTGGGCTGGTCGCCTTCTTCCCGACCGACTCTCCCCTTGCTCCGAAACGTTTCGATCCGATGGGCGGCCATGCCGCTGCGGGGGCGCCGGGAGGGCTGTCGATGTCCGAACAGCCGTCTGTCGACAATGCCATTATCGAGGCTCTGAGCTTGGGGGGAGGGTTATTCTTCGATCAGATTGCCGAGTCTGTGAGGCATCGGCTTGCTCCCCAGCCCGTCGCTCAGGCTGACATCGTCGCCGCTTTGGGAGGTTTGACATGGAGCGGCCAGGTGACCAACGATACGTTCGCTCCGGCGCGTTTCATGTCGGCGAAGGGGGGATCCCGCCCCGCTGGCCCTGCGCACCGTAGGGCCCGTTCGCGCAGGTCTCGCTTGCACTCCTCCGAAATCGGTGCGACGGGTCGCTCCGGTGTTCCGGCCCGTGCCCACGAGGCCGGATCCGAAGGCGCGGCGCTTTCTGGCCGGTGGTCATTGCTCGTCCCCGTTGAGGAGGGCGACGCGGTTCGCGGGATTGCGCTGGTCGATTCGCTGCTTGACCGCTACGGCGTGCTCTCGCGTGACGTCGTGGCGCTGTCGGACGTGCCCGGCGGGATGGCGGCGCTGTTTCCGGTGCTGCGCTCGATGGAGGATGCGGGCGAGGTTCTGAGAGGAGTTTTCGTGGAAGGCTTCGGTCCTGCCCAGTTTGCCGCACGGGAGACGATCGACCTGTTGCGCACATACGCTGTCGATATGGATGGCCCGTCTGACGGGGAGAGCGAAGGGGCGGTGCCCTCGGGCGTTTTCGGAGACGGAGCCCTTGAGCAGCAAGCACCTCAAGGCGACCGCCGCACGTCCTCTGGCATTGTCGTGCTTGCGGCCGATGACCCGGCCTGTCTTTTTGGCGCGGGTATTCCCTGGCCTTCTGTCGTTGAGGATGAAGGCAACGAAAGTCCCGTCATGCGCGATGCGGCCCAGAGGTCTCGCCCCTCGCGGCGCTCGGGCGGCTTGGTCGCCGTCTCGGGCGGAATCCCCGTCCTCTATGCGACCGCCGGCTTGCGCTCCCTTCTGGCCTTCACCGCCGATGCCGAGACGCTTGCTGCTGCGGTCGATGCCCTTGTGTCGTGGGTTACCCGATGGGTGAAAAGCGTCCCGGGAGAGCGTGCGCGCAAGAAGATCCTCGTTGAGACCTTCAACGGGCATCCGGTGCTCTCAACGTCGTTTGCTGACCTTTTGCACGCGTCTGGTTTCGTTCGCCTTCCCGATGGCATGCGCCTGTACGTTCTTCCCTTCTGACGGACGATTCGACGCGGGCTCCGTGTGTCCATCGTTCTTTTTTGGCTCCAGGCCGCTCGTTCTGGCATTTCTTCCGAGAAGGTTTCAATAGCCGCACGCCCCTGTGCCGTGCGTGCTTTTCAAGGTCTCGCATGGTATGTTTACCACTGCTGCATCCGTTCGCGCATCGCGTCACCGACAGGGGGTGTCATGCCTGACTTCTTACGGCGCATTTGGGATCCGGCCCGCTATCAGGGGCGCGCTGTCGCTCGCCGGTACTATGAGGGTTGGTATTTCAAGCAAGCCGACGCTCAAAGGCGTCGTGTCCTCGCGGTCATTCCGGGCGTATCCTTTTCGGAAGACGGAGCTTCGAGCCATGCGTTTATCCAAGTGGTGACCAATGTGGGCAAACCGCACTACTTCTCTTATCCCCTCGAATCGTTCACGGTCGATCCCACCAAGCCCTTCAATGTGACGATAGGCGAGAACAGCTTCTCCCAAGAGGGGATGGTTCTGCGGCTCCGTAAGGGAAATACGGAGATAAAGGGGGAAATCGGGTTCGGTCCTTGGACGCCGTGGCCCGTGCGTGTCCTCTCTCCCGGCGTCATGGGTTGGTATCGGTTCGTGCCGCGCATGGAAACCTACCATGGTGTGCTCTCGCTTGATCATGAAGTGGAGGGAGCGGTCATGTTGGATGGAGAGACCGTCTGCCTCGATGGCGGGCGCGGATACAGCGAGAAGGATTGGGGCCACAGCTTTCCTCGCTCGTGGATATGGGCGCAGTCGAACCATTTTGAGCGGCCCGGCGTTTCCCTTTCCCTCTCGGTGGCGAAGATACCTTGGATGACCGGGGCGTTTGTCGGAAACATAGCAGGTTTGATGATTGACGGGACGCTTTATCGATTCACGACGTACACGGGCGCCCGTCTCGCGTCCCTTGCCGTGGGAACCAATGAGGCGCACCTGATCCTTCGAGACCGGCATGCCGAACTTGAGGTGGGGATTCATGGAGGCATGCCGGTGGCGTTGAAATCCCCCCTGCTTGGAGTGATGGACGGCCATGACGCAGAGTCGCTTGACGGGACGGTTGACGTTGCGATGAGGACACTCAAGGGGGGACGTCCAACGCTGCTGTTTCAGGGCACCGGCATGCTTGCTGGCGTGGAGGTGATGGATAAGCACGACGAGTTGGGTTCGATCGCGTGAAAGGGCGAGGGGCCCAAAGGGCTCTGTCGGGGGATCCCGTTGTGGGACCTCCGTAACGTTTCCAAGCTGCTGATCCTGCCGGCATCGTTCGGTGTGGACTGCAGCAAGATCGGAGGTCAAGATGACGTCTGTCGAAAAAACCAAAGGCAATCTGATCGCGTGCAAGTGCTTTTCCTGTCCAAGCTATGAGTTCGCCTGCAAGGTGGAGTCCATGCCATCCAACGTGCTCCTCCTCTTTGGCAACATGGACAAAAAGCTGCAGGCAGAAAAGTTGTTCTGTGCCTATGAGGAAAGCACCTGCATCACCGAAGAGAAGGGGTGCCTGTGCCCCGCATGCCCGGTCACGGAAAAGTACGATCTTGACAAGGTGTATTACTGCTTAGAGAGAGGCGGCAGACAATCGTGAGGTTCGGGGGCATCGAGGCCTGAGGCCTGGACGGGTGCGGAAACCTGCGAGATGCCGCCAGCATCCCTGCGGTTTTCTCACCCGTCCAACGCGGGAGAGGGGAGCATCAGGCCGATGGCCTTGGGGTGCTCAGTTCTTCCCAAGAAGCTTTTCGACGTATGCCAACTTCACGCAGCAGACGAAGACGGTCATGGCCGCATCGAGCTCGTCGAGAGGCGGAAGCGTGGGCGCGATGCGAATGTTGCTGTCTGAGGGATCCTGCTTGTAGGGATAGGTTGCGCCCGCGCCCGTCATGGTCACGCCTGCCTCCTTGGCCAGGGAGACGATGCGCTGCGCAGTTCCCTCGGGAGCGTCGAACGAGACGAAATATCCCCCGCGGGGGCTTGACCATGCGCAGCCTCCGATGGGGGAGAGTCCCTCTTGGAGCCTGTTGTCCACCAGCTCGAATTTCGGACGGAGGATGGCGGCATGCTGTGACATATGGGCTGCCAGCCCCTCGGCATCTTTCAGGAAGCGCACGTGCCGCAGCTGGTTGATCTTGTCGTAGCCGATGGTGCCCACGCCCATGCGGCGTTTGATCTCGGCAATGTTGTTGGGGCTGGAGGCAATCCCGGAAATGCCGGAGCCGGGGTGCGTCACCTTGGAGGTGGAAGCAAACTTGAAGTAGCGATGGGGTGTGCCTGCCTCGCGGCATGCTGCTCCGATGTCGAGCAGGTGGTCCTGATCGGCGGCGGAGTCGTAGAGGTGGTGCACGCAGTAGGCGTTGTCCCAGAAGATGCGGAAATCGTCAGCGGCACAGTCCATGGACGCCAGGCGCCTGACCACTTCGTCGGAGTAGGTGACCCCGCCGGGATTTGAATACTTCGGAACGCACCAGATGCCCTTCACGGCTGCATCAGCTGCGACGAGGCGCTCGACTTCGTCCATGTCGGGGCCTTCGGCGGTCATGGGCACGGGGATCATCTCGATGCCGAATGACTCGGTGACGCCAAAGTGACGATCATAGCCCGGAACGGGGCAGAGCCACTTCACCTTTTCGTACTGAGACCAGGGGAGGGATCCCAAGGTTCCAAAATCGAGGCAGCGCGCCATCGTGTCATACATGAGCGTGAGGCTGGAATTGCCGCCGACAATGACGTTCTCCGGCTCGTCATCCAGCATGCAGGCCATGAACCGCTTCGCTTCGGGCAGGCCGTCCAGCACGCCGTAGTTGCGGCAGTCGGTGCCGTTCTCAGAGAGACAATCCTCGGCGGTCGTCACGGATGAGAGCAGGGGCATGCTGAGGTCAAGCTGGTCGGATCCCGGCTTTCCGCGCGCCATGTTGAGGGAGAGCTTCTCGGCCTTGATGGCGGCGTACTCCTTGTCCAGCTGATCCTTGAGCGCCTCGAGTTCGTCGTGTCCCAGTTCCGCGTACGTGGGCATCGTGCTTCCTTTCGCCTGGTCGTTGTGCCAGCGGCTTCCCGTCGGCTGTTCTGTTCTGGTGGAATCCGAATTTCAGTATAGGGTTTCGTGCGCCGAGCGTCGAGGTCTCATCCGTCAAGGGGACAACGAGACCTTCCTGCTGCCGGGAAAAGCAGGCAAGCAGCGGGAGACAGCCGCATCAGCGACTATAGCTCGCAATGGGCTGATAGGCCACCACGAGGTCGTCCAAGGACATGCGGGCATTGGCGGGGCTGGTTGAGGGCAGGGCGATGTGGGGAAGCGAGGCAAGTTCCGGCGGTTGGAAGCGGCGATAGAGCGCCGCCGCCTTTGCTCCGGTGGTGAACACCGCTTCCAGTGGGGCAATGCAGGCGAGGGAACCCAGGTCGTTTGGCACGGGATCCTCGATGGATGCGTCGGAAGCACCGTCGATGGTGCACGATGCCAGCACGTCCCAGAGCGCGATGCGGTGGGCGGTCAGGAATGCCGTGCGCTCCGTGATGCCGAGAGGTTCCTTCTCGTCGAACAGCCTGCCTAAGACTTTCCAGAAACGGTTCTGGGGATTTCCATAGTAGAAACTGACCTCCCGCGACTTTGGAGAGGGCATCGTTCCCAAGATAAGCACGCGCGATTCGCTGTCGAAGAGGGGAGCGAGCGGATGTGTTATACGTTGAGGGTTGCCCATGGTCTGCTCACGTGCGGGGCACGGCGTCGGGTGGAAGGGAAATTCTGTCAACAGACGAAGGATGCCGCGATGGAGCATGCTCTCTGCGCTGGCGGTTTCGGACGCTCATGATCGGCTGGGGAGTTCCAACGAAGCCTTGGCAAGCACGTGAGACCGTGCGGCACGGCGAAACTCGTTGAGATAGTATCCTTCGGCGAGATCGAGCGTGCAGTCGAGGGCGTAGACGGTGAGCGTGTACACGTGGGTCCTGTCCGGAGGACGGGGCCCGGTGTAGCGGTGGATGATCGACGGGTCCGTATACGAGCCGGCCAAGGGCGACCAGTTGCTGTTGGAGCCCTGGATGCACGGCACGGCTTCCGTGATGCTTTCGTCTTCGGGGATGAGGAGCGTCGTGGGAGGAAAGTTGCAGGCGATCCAATGGATCCAGCAGAATCCTCCAACGGGTATGGCATCCCAGTCGAGAAAGGTGAGAGCCAAGGACTGTGCGGCATCCGGAACGTGATCGAGGGTGAGGGGGAACGAGCGGACGGGATGTCCCTCCTTCTGAAAGCGTTCCGGGGCGTGTTTGCCGAAACGATCAGGCAGCAGCCCGTTTTCCAGCTCGACGGATACGTTCATGAAGCCATCTCCTTTTTCCGATCATCTCTGGATTTTGGTGGGATTTGGTTCACCGCCACGCACGGCGCCTCGGTTCTTCTCATCGAATGGAACAGCGCCGGTTTGTCTCATCGTGGCAAACGGGAGGGCCAAAGCCCTCCCGTCACGTGATCTGCTGCTTGCCTGTCGTGCTGTCTAGAACTGGAGTGCGCAGGTGAAGCCAGCCCACGAAAGGGCATCGGTGTCGCGTACGTAGGCGTTGAAAGTGGGGGCGTGGACGTAGTGCGAACCGCCGTAGCTGACGGCGATGCCGACATGCCCATAGCGATAGAGAACGTCGCCCGGACGCGCCTCCGAGACGGACACGATGTTTGTCGCGCAATTGTACAGCGCTTCGGTCTGATGGGGCAGAGACACGCCGACCTGCAGGTAGGCCCAGCGAACCAAGCCTGAGCAATCGAAGGAGTCGGGACCCTCGGCGCCCCAGACGTACGGACAGCCGATGCGGGATAGGGCGTAGTCGACGACCGAGCCGTAGGATCCGACGGATCCGCCACCGCCGCCTCCGGTGTAGCCGCCACCCTCATTGCTGCTGCCGCCGCTGTTGTTCGAGTCGTCCGTGTCGTTCCCGCCGGTGCTGGTCTGCGTGGCGGCCTGTTGGGCGGCCTGCTGGGCGGCCGCCTGCTCTGCCGCCGCCCGTGCGGCGGCAGCCTGCTCCTCGGCCAAGAGGGACTGGGCCTCCGCGTCGAGCGAGTTGTACAGCTCCGTCGCCTGGCTCACCTTGGCCTCGGCGGCTTCCTTGAGCTCCTTGGCCTCGGCGGCCTTGTCGGCGGCTATCTGCTCCTGGCGCGAGTACTCGTCCTTGGCCGCTTGCAGCTCCTCGCGCAGCTCCTTGGTCTCCTCGACCATCTGGCTGTCGTTCTCGTTCATCTGGGTGAGGATGTCCCAGTTCTGCGCGAGCTCGTCGAACGACGACGAGCCCAGGATGAAGTCGAGGAAGCTGGTCGACCCGGTGCGGTACATGCTGCGCGCGCGCACGCCGAGCTTCTCCTGATGGTCGGCGATCTGCGCGTTCGCGTCGTCGATCTTTGCCTGCTCGGCCTCCATCGCGGACTGGGCGGCGTCATGCTCGTCGAGCGCCTTCTTGTAATTCTCAGCAGCAGATTCGAGATCGGCCTGGAGTCCGACCAGCTGGTTGCGCACGGTGTCGGCTTCGGCCTGGGTCTCGGCCGCGGTCTTCGCGAAAGCTGTTGAGGGGGAGAGGGCTGCTATGATGCCTGCTGTGGCGGCACCGCCGATGAACGTTCGCCTGCTGAGCGCGTTTGGATGCTCTCTCATGCAAGGTCCTCCTTGATTGAGCACGTGGTATGTATAAGGCTTGAGGCATAATAGCATGTTCGGTCAGATTAATAAAAACGGATGTGAATGTGTTTCATAATACCAGTTCAAATAGGAGAGAGTTTCGTGTTTCCCCCATGCAAGAACACTTGTTTGCGCCAACGAAGGCACCGCGCGTGGCAAGGGGGCCTTTTCACCGTATGTCGTATGTTGGGACAGACCCTTCCCGCACAAGGGTTTCCGGACCAGGTTCTTCCCTGCGGGCAGGGTCTGGATGCTTCCTGTCGAGAGTCGCACAGGGCCTGTCGTGTCCTGTTCCGCACCGGGGTTGGTCCGTTCCTGCTTTTTTGGGCATCGTTTCCCTGCCGAAATCCTTGTTTTCGGTGTGGGCCGGCCTGGTCGTCAATGATCGGGGGAGATGTCTGACTCATCTCGTCTCGTTTGGCCGCGGACGACGCGCTCTCGCTGACGGAGCATGGGCGAGAAATGGGCGAGAAAGAAGTTCGTCCCCGATGCCGAGGAAGCGTTCAGCCTTTCCGTCGGCGGGGCTCTCCATGCAGCTGCCGCGCCGCGAGTGCTTCTGCACGAAAGGATATCCGGCGTAACATGAACAAGTGCTTTGCATGGAGTGTTTTCCCACCGATCGCCGCCGCACCCGCTCTCTTTTGCGCCGATGGCCTTGAAGTGTCGGATATGCTGGCGCAATTTCGCGATGGTCGAATCCCCCTATAATAAAGTTCGGGCATTTCTGCCGCGAGCCGCTGCCCAAGGGGACCCGGGTGCCCTTTTCGTGGAGGGAGGTAGCGCCGTGTTGAAATCGGCTGCCTGTTTTGTCGAGGGAATTTTGACGTTCGGCAGGGGTAGCCTCTGAAGAGGTGAATATGCGGGGCGTGTGGAAAAGGGACTGGGGAAGAAGGAGGAACGATGGAGACACACCCGGGGGCGTGTAGGCGGTTGACACGCTGATGATCCTAGCGTATTATTCTCCTGCTCGCGTGTTCGACTACGAGAACGCGCTGGCCGGCAGCTTGATAAATACACATGAATTGAGCCACACATGGGAGTGTGCCCGAGTGGTTAAAGGGGACGGGCTGTAAACCCGTTAGCTATGCTTACCTAGGTTCGAATCCTAGCGCTCCCACCATCTTGCCTGTGTAGCTCAGTCGGTAGAGCACTTCGTTGGTAACGAAGAGGTCACCGGTTCAAGTCCGGTCGCAGGCTCCATTTTTTCAACATGGCGGTGTAGCTCAGTTGGTCAGAGCACACGGTTCATACCCGTGGCGTCACTGGTTCAAATCCAGTCACCGCTACCATTTGAATATATCGCGCCCCTCTGGGCGCGTCATTGTTTTGTTTTGAATTCGCGCAAGCGAACCTACCTATAAAGGAGGATGACACATGGCTAAGGAGAAGTTCGAGCGTACCAAGCCACATGTTAACATTGGTACGATCGGCCACGTCGATCACGGAAAGACGACGCTTACCGCGGCAATTTCCAAAACCTTGTCCGGCAACAAGGGTGAGCATGGCACGGCGCATGCGGACTTCACGGCTTTCGAGGACATCGACAAGGCTCCCGAAGAGCGCGAGCGCGGCATAACGATCTCCATCGCTCACATCGAGTATGAGACGGATGCTCGCCACTATGCTCACGTTGACTGCCCGGGCCACGCCGACTACGTGAAGAACATGATCACGGGTGCCGCACAGATGGACGGCGCCATCCTCGTCATCGCCGCCACTGACGGCCCGATGGCTCAGACTCGCGAGCACATCCTGCTCGCCCGTCAGGTTGGCGTTCCCTATATCGTCGTTTTCCTGAACAAATGCGACATGGTCGACGACGAAGAGCTCCTCGAGCTCGTGGAGATGGAAGTTCGTGAGCTGCTCGACACCTACGAGTTCCCCGGTGACGACACTCCGATCATCCGCGGTTCCGCACTCAAGGCCCTTGAAGGCGAGCCTGAGTGGCAGGAGAAGATCTGGGAGCTCATGGATGCGGTTGACACCTACATCCCGACCCCGGAGCGCGATGTTGACAAGCCGTTCCTGATGGCTGTTGAGGATACCATGACCATCACCGGACGCGGCACCGTCGCGACTGGCCGTGTCGAGCGCGGTGTCCTGCACGTAAACGACCAGCTCGAGATCGTTGGAATCAAAGACACCACGACGACGGTTTGCACCGGCATCGAGATGTTCCGCAAGCTGCTCGACGAGGCCCGTGCTGGCGACAACATCGGCTGCCTGCTCCGCGGCATCAAGCGCGAAGACATCGTCCGCGGCCAGGTTCTCTGCAAGCCGGGCACGGTTACTCCGCACACGGTGTTCGAAGGCCAGGTTTACATCCTGACCAAGGAGGAGGGCGGTCGTCACACCCCGTTCTTCGATGGCTATCGTCCCCAGTTCTACTTCCGCACCACGGATGTCACCGGCGTTGCTCATCTGCCGGAAGGCACCGAGATGGTCATGCCGGGCGACAATGTGCTCATCAAAGGTGAGCTCATCCACCCGATCGCCATGGAGGAAGGCCTCCGCTTCGCCATCCGCGAAGGCGGCCGCACCGTTGGTTCCGGTCGTGTCACCACGATCATCAAGTAACACGCTTCACCGGGTACGGAGTCCGCTTCGGCGGGCTCCGTACCCTTCAGAATTCATGTGTATGCCATGCAAGCTCGGCACGAAACGATAAGAGGAGAATTCATGCGCACGTTGGTCACCTTGGCGTGTACTGATTGCAAACGACGCAATTACACGACCAAGAAGAACAAGCAGAACGACCCCGATCGTATCGAGTTGAAGAAATACTGCAAGTGGTGCGGAGAGCATACGCTGCATAAGGAAACTCGATAACGGTATCAGGGCAAGAACGAGCATAGGCCAGTAGCTCCAATTGGTAGAGCGGCGGTCTCCAAAACCGCATGTTGGGGGTTCGAGTCCCTCCTGGCCTGCCAGCTTGTTTGAGGTGAGCAGCTTGCATTCAGGTTGCTTGAGTGAGCAGCTTGAAGCCAAGCTGCTTGTTTGGCGTTTAGACGGATACTATCTTCCGGTTAAGGATCCAGATGGCAAAGAAATCAAAGACACAGCGAGCAAAGGCATCGGCCGCGCGTTCCGAGCGCAAGGCCAAGGCCCGCATTGAAAATGCTGGCGCAGCCGAGGGCTCTCATGGCGCCGAGAAGGACATTGCTGCAGCTGAGACTCCTAAGAGGAGATTCTTCAAGAAGGCTGACAAGGATTCGAAGGCTTCGCTCAGCCAGCCGGTGAAGGCTCAGACGAAGAAGCCCGAAAAGAAGGTCGAGAAGAAGCAGCGCTTCGCGTTTCTCAAGGGTGTCCGTGCGGAGCTGAAGCGGGTCACGTGGCCGACGAAGCAAGACGTGCTTCGGTGGAGCGTTGTGGTTGTTGTTGCGTTGGTGTTCTTCGGCGTCTATGTCGCCGTGCTCGACAACGCCGTCATCACGCCTCTGCTGGTCGCCATTTCCGGATTGGGAGTATAACGTCATGTCGAAGAAGTGGTACGTTCTGCATACCTACTCAGGGTATGAGAACAAGGTCAAGAACAATCTTGAGACGCGCATCGAAACGATGGGCTTGGAGAACAATGTCTTTGCCATCGAGATCCCGACTGAGATGGTTGCGGAAATCAAGGACGGCGGGCGTCGTGTCGAGAGCGAGAAGAAAGTGCTTCCAGGCTACGTGCTTGTTCGCATGGAACTCGACGATCGCAGTTGGGCAGCCGTGCGCAACACGCCCGGTGTGACCGGCTTTGTGGGCAGCCAGGGCAATCCTGCGCCGCTCACGCGCGAAGAATACAACAAGATCATGAAGCGTACGAGCAAGGAGGCTCCAAAGAAGACCTCCTCGAGCCTTGAGGTCGGACAATCCATCAAGGTTGTCTCTGGGCCGCTTGCTGAGTTTGACGGCACCGTGTCGGAAGTTTCGCCCGATGCCGGCAAGGTCAAGGTTATGGTTTCCATCTTCGGTCGTGAGACTCCCGTGGAGCTTTCGTTCGATCAGGTTGCCAAGATTTAGCAGTTTCAAGAGGCGATCTGTTTGGAGATATGACAAACGGAATGCGAACACAAGCGACGTCGCGTGCCCGCGTGGACCGGGGCTTCTCATTCGGCATCAACCGCTTTGTTGATAGATTTTTGTGAGACACGCTCAGCTGAAAGGATAGTTCACATGGCTGAAAAGAAAGCAACTGGCTTTATCAAGCTTCAAATTCCCGCTGGAGCGGCCAATCCGGCTCCTCCGGTCGGTCCCGCGCTCGGCGCCCAGGGCGTCAACATCATGCAGTTCTGCCAGGCATTCAATGCCCAGACGCAGGATCAATCCGGGACCATCATCCCGGTTGAGATCACGGTGTACGAGGACAAGTCGTTCACGTTTATCTGCAAGACGCCTCCGGCTGCTGTGCTCATCAAGGAAAAGCTCAACATCAAGAGCGGCTCGGGAATTCCCCAGCTGCAAGCTGTTGGAACGCTGACCGAGGACCAGCTTCGTGAGATTGCCGAAATCAAGATGCCGGACCTGAATGCCAATACCATTGAGGCCGCCATGGAGATCATCGCGGGAACCGCACGAAGCATGGGCGTACGCATTGAAGGTCGCGACATGAAGGTCAAGTACGTGCCTTCCAAGAAGGTTGCTGCCATGATGCAGGGCAAGACCCTTGAGGATGAAGACTAGAGCCTCATGCAGGGAGTCATTTTGTTGGATGAGCTGCCGCTCGTCTAGCTGAAAATGATAGGAAAGGGAGCTGGAGAAGCGGCCATTGCCGCCGAAGGGCTCGAAGAAGTGGGAGAGCGCTGCGGCGTTCGCTACACACCACGAAAGGAATTGAGATGACCAAGAACTCCAAGAACTACCGCACGTCAATTTCCAAGGTCGAAGAGATCGATTACGCTCCGCTTGAGGCATGCAAGCTGATCAAGGAGCTTTCTACGGCAAAATTCGATGAGACCGTCGAGGTCCACTTTCGCCTTGGCATCGATACCCGCCAAGCTGATCAGCAGCTGCGAGGAACGGTCAGCCTGCCGAACGGATCGGGAAAGACTGTTCGCGTTGCCGTTTTCGCCGAGGGCGAAGCTGCTCGCGCTGCGGAAGAGGCGGGTGCTGACATCGTCGGCACCGAGGAGCTGATCGCTCAGATACAAGCTGGAGAGTTCAACTTCGACGCCACGGTGGCAACGCCTGATCAGATGGGCAAGGTGGGCCGTCTGGGCAAGATACTGGGTCCCCGCAGCCTTATGCCGAACCCGAAGCTTGGCACCGTCACGAACGATGTCGCTAAAGCCATCAACGAGCTCAAGAGCGGGCGTGTCGAGTATCGTGCCGATCGCTATGGCATCGCGCATGTCATCATTGGCAAAGTCAGCTTCTCACCTGAGCAGTTGGTCGAGAATTACGGTGCCGTCTATGACGAGGTGCTGCGCATGAAGCCTTCTTCTGCCAAGGGGAAGTACGTGAAGTCCATCGCCATCGCATCCACGATGAGCCCTGCCGTTCGCATTGACCCCTCTGTGGTGCGGAACTACACGGAGGCTGCTGCGGAATAGCGTGTCTGTCGCACGACTTGTTTTTGCATGTGCCTGAAAAGGGAGCCTGGGGGCTCCCTTTTTTGATGGAAAGACGCCTGCGGCATGAAGGACGTTCCCATCGATTGCTGGCGCCTCCATTGACTTCCGATGCCCTCAGTCGTCTCCTTCGGCCGCCGCCGTGCCGCCTGAACGCATGGGAGCGCGGGCACCTCGCCTCGCCAGCGCCCAGCCGGCAAGGCCCAACGCTTCCGAGCAAGCGCTTCGTCGGAGGCGCTCCAGGGCATCGCCCTCCCAAGGGGCGGCCTGCAGGGCAAGGCGTGCCATCCCTGCCCTCCATCGTTTCCGCCTTCCGCCGCCTTCGCTCCCCGTTGCTTCCTCCCGCGCCCGCCGCCATCCACCTGCGCCGTGGCGGCGTCCGTCCCGGGACGGGGCAGGCCAAATGCCGTTCACCCGCGGGCGCTGGCGGTCCAAATGCCGCTCGTCCGAGGGCGTTGGCGGGCCGGGTGCCGGTCGTCCGGGAATGGAGGCAGTCCAGGTGCGAAACGACCCGCTGGCGAACCGTCAGAGTGTTTCACGTGAAACATTTGTTCGTATGATGGCGACATCAGGGGGAGTTTCCGCTTCCCTTCCCAAATCGGCCACACTTCACCTGATTCGGTAGGGGGATTTGTCGTTGCGCGGCAATCTCCGTGCGCACACGTCGGCAACGATGAGGTCGGCATGCGAAGCTTCACGACGGTAGCCTGCGTTGTGCATTGCCTCGTGCAGGGTAATCCGAGGCTGCCTGTTGACATACTCCCATTCCACACAATCCCGTGCCCGGGCAGCATGTCCGAGAGCTGCATCTTGTGCTGTTGCAAGATCATATCAAATGCGACCGCACCAGGTTATGTCCGTCTCCGATGCTCTCGCTTGGAACGATCGCCGATTTGCCTGAGTTGTTGGGCAAGCCGGCCGTATCAAGAGGGTGATGTGCGTCTTTCCGCCGTCTTTCAGCCATCCGCCCGGTGCTTCGAGTACGGATGGGCGCAGCGATGACATCACGGCTGTGACCCGTCGGTCTGAGATCCCCTGCAAGCTGGAATTCGCCAAGAGCTGACGGAATCGAACTGATCAAAGCCTGAAGCAAAGCTCACCAGCTTGCTCTCAAAGCGTATCTTTGAAAACCATCCACCGATATAAACTCTCGATCTTTACGTTTGGCGCTCTGGCTTCATCCTCTAACGCCGAGAACGAGACGACTATCTGCGGAGGCCTGCGTAGGGGAGTCGACTCAAGCATTTTCAGTGTTTGCTTATGATTGGGCCAGTGTCGGCTGTGGTCGCCAGATCCTTGACTGTGCGTGGATCTTCGAATCCTTCAGTATTGCAAGGAGGTCCTTCGACTTTTCACTCGGAACAGCCATTCGCGACGAACTCGAAGAATTTCCTCTCATTCTCTCGCATAGATGAGCGATTGGCGGATATACTGCCCTTGTATGATTGGTCTTTTCCCGGCAAAAGGGGATGGCTTATGTCTCATATATCGGCAGAATCTGGGAATAATCGCAAGAAGCTGTTTGTCGGATTACCTTATCTGAACAATGTATGGGTCATCACTTTGACGGTGGTCATCAATTTGGCATGTGCCTTTATTTTCTTCGGACGTCCAATCGTGCTATTTGACGTGTTGGCAGATTTGTTTATTTGTGGGATCATCACCTCATTCATAAATGTCTATGCCGTTCGCTATCTCCTGGACAAAGCTTCTCAGCGCGGAGAAATTCCTGCAGATGTTCCAGCAAGTCCGTTCATGATGCATCTACCCAAGAATCCGTTTGCTCTCGCTCTTTTGTTCGCGCTCTGTTTTGGTTTGATCATGGTGCTTATCAGTTGGCTCCTGATCTTGTTCTTCGAAATCACCGAATTCCGCTTCGTGCCCTTTTTGGTCTGGAAAATAATCTATTCTTGCGTGCTTTCCGCAGTGATCATCGAGTACGTCATTTTCCGTTTCGTGCAATCGGATTGTCTGGATAGAAAAACCGTGACATACGAAGGCACCGAAAACGTTAAGAATCCCTTGCCCAGAATGAGCACGTTCAGAACGGTATTCGACAGCGTAGTAGCCAATCTGGGCATGAACCTTACTTTCGGCTTGCTTTTCGGCGGGGTTGTGATTCAAGGGACGAGCGTACTCATTAAACCCACTCTGGGTTCCAGCATTTGGATAAGCGGTATATTCTTCGGCATTCTCACCTGCGCCATGGGAGTCGCCCCTGTGGTGAATGCGACCAACGAACAGATACTGAGCCGACTGGCCACCAATGGTTCGGCGGCCGAAGATTCCTTTATCCCAAAGAACAGAGGTCTTTCATGGATGCCGAAAAGCAAAGTTGGGCTTACCCTGTTTATGTGCATCCCCGTGTCGATCATCTCTGCGGTATGTCTATCTCTGGTTGCCTGGATATTCGGATTCGACGAACTCAATTTTTATCAATTCACCATAGTGATCACGGCCTGGGGTATGCTCGCCGCGAGATTCATCACAAAAATCGTCCTTGCTCGCTGTCTCCAGCCGGATTATGGCCAGAAAGTCATCGCTCGATATACCAAGACCGCAAAAGACCAATTCAAAACCTGAGGGAAGATCGTATTTGAGCTATGAAAGCGAAAGGATGGGGAAAATGAATAAGTGGTCACACTTTGAAGCGAAATACGGCCAAGCCGTCGGCCGAGGAGCGCAATGTCGCGTTTATCGCAAGAAGGGTTTGGCAATCAAGGTGCTTACCCAGAATCATACGCTCCTCGACGCATTGCGGGAGTCCTTTGCTCTCGCTGTGGTGGAGAACGTCGACCTACCTATTGCCAACCTTGAAGGCGTCTACAAAGAGGCGGGGCATTGCGTCATCGCGACACGCTATGTCGAGGGCGATGAGCTGATGGAGACCATGATCGAATGCATCCGCACAAAAAACTCCTCCGCGCTCGAACACCACCTAGATATGATGGTGGCAATGCAGATTAAGATGCATTCCGCAGGCGTCGAAGGATTGGGAGATGCTAAAACGTTTTATCGGACTTATTTCCAACACTATTTCGGGATGGGAGAACCCTATAAGACCAACGTATTGCAGCTCATAGACAGACTCCCCGAGGGGGACCGTTTGTGCCACAATGATTATCATCCTCGCAACATCCTGTTCGATGGGACAAACTACACCGTGATAGATTGGGACTCTGCCACGATAGGTGACCCGGCAGGAGACGTCGCGCATAGCTATGCGGTGACGCTGATGTCAGACAAACAGTTGGCCGACGAATACCTGAAGCGGTACCTTCGGGAAAGCGGCATGGACCCTGCCCGTGTCAAACAATGGTTGCCCCTACAGGCAATCGAACTATACGATGTTCTCAAAAACGACGACAACCCCTACAAAAGGGCACTCGTGCCACTCTTCGAAGAGCTTGCCTGAAACTTGAATTCGGAAGTCCACGATTAAACGGCAGCACGAAAAACACGCCCTGACCAACGGCATAATGCCGTCGAGGATGGCTTTGCTCCCAAAGTAGCCCAACTTCCCCCAAGGGAGGCCCATCCCTATCCTTCGTTCTTTCCGAGAGGTCAACACTTCCAAGGCGTCGATCAATTCTTGCTGTGGTCGGATACTGGTTTTATGGGAGATGGCAGAGAGGGGTGACTTTGCGGCGTTCTCCGATAAAGCCAAAGTTTTCGTGACAGACCTTGCCTTTCGTTCTCGAGGAACATACTTCAGAATCCTGCTCGGTCTTGCAGATAAAGGGAATTTGCCAGACAAGGTCTCGCAAGCTTTGCTTTGCTCTCCTTTATCTTGCTCTTTGTAAAAAGAAGCTTCCTCGCCAGTTTCTCTCTTTCTTCTTTCTTCCTCGGATGGGGATAATTCGACAGGATGCCGATTGTGCGTGAAGCTTTATCTTTGCACGGTAGATTTCAATATGATATCATATAAATATCAAAGCTGGAGAACATCGGGTTCCCTGGAATTGAGACAAACTTCTGTGCGAGAAAGGGACGAGCTATGACTGCCTATAAGGGTGCCCTCAACGAGGGCGGCGCATCCGTGGAAAAGGATATGCAGGCAAAGAGCGGTTGGCCCATGCTGCTGCTCACGGTCGTCGTGACTGCCGCATGCATCGGCATGATCGTGGCGGGGGCAATCATGCTGCCTTCTGATGAGGACCCCATCGTCACAGGAACGCAAGCTTTGGGCGTGGTGTTGCTGGTGGTGGGCATTGTGGCCGTGTGCGTTGCGCCTCTGCTCATGTTGATGGGCTTCTTCACCATCCAACCCAATCAGGCCCGTGTGCTCATCCTGTTCGGCGATTATCGGGGCACCGTTCGCGATGAAGGCTTTCACTGGGCAAACCCATTCTATTCGCGCAAGACGGGAGTAACGAATGTCCAGGACAAGGTCGTGCCGCTTTCCACCAAGCTGTCCTTGCGTGCCCGCACGTACAACGGCGAGCATCTCAAGGTGAATGACAAGTGCGGCAACCCCATCGAGATCGCCGACGTCATCGTATGGCGCGTGGAAAACACCGCCAAGGCATTGTTCGACGTGGACGACTACAACTCCTATGTGCACACGCAGAGCGAGACTGCCCTGCGCCACGTTGCCACCACCTATGCCTACGACCAGATGCCCGGCGCAACCGAGGACGAGATCACGCTTCGCAGCAACATCGAGGAGGTCTCGGCCGCCCTCAAAGACGAGTTGGCCGTGCGATTGGAGAAAGCGGGCGTCGTGATCGACGACGCGCGGCTCACCCATCTCGCCTATGCGCCAGAAATCGCCCAGGCAATGCTGCGTCGTCAGCAGGCTGATGCGGTAATCGCTGCACGCGAGAAGATAGTGCAAGGCGCTGTTGGCATGGTCGACATGGCGTTGGAGGAACTGTCGACAAAGAACGTGGTAGACTTGGATGACGAACGAAAGGCCGCCATGGTGTCGAATCTCATGGTCGTGCTGTGCAGTGAATCGGACGCGCAGCCCGTTTTGAACACGGGAACGCTGTATCAGTAGGGAAAGGTGCGAGGCTGCGATCCTCGGGGTGCGCAGCCTCGCGCGGTGACGGTATGGCGAAGCGAAAACAATATCCTCTCCGTGTCGATTCGGAGGTTTGGTCAGCCATCGAGAAATGGGCTGCCGATGACCTGCGGAGCGTGAACGCGCAAGTCGAGTTCATTCTTCGTCGGGCGCTCAAGGATGCGGGAAGGCTGGCGGCAGGCTCGACTCCGTCTGACCCGGGGAATGGGGAAGGGGAGAATGCGGACGGCCGCTGAACAGGCCTCGCTGTTGTCTCCCTTCTGATTTGGCATCGTTTCGTGCGCCCGCGCCTTGGCTCCTCTCAAGGGTTGAGGCCCTCATCAAAATCCTGCCGTCCAACGCGCTCCTGTGGCTCAACTGCGCTGTTCGACGGTGGCAGGCGTCTCTCCTGCGCCTGCTCCATGAATGCTATACTGACGGCATCATACTTACGCCATGGCAAAAAAGAAGGTGCTCCGTCGCATGATCATCAAGAAATCCCCCTCCGAGATCGAGGCAATGAAGGAAGCAGGCCGCATTTCGGCAAAAGTGCTGCGCGAAGTCGGTAGCCACGTTCGTCCGGGCGTCACGACGCTCGAGCTTGACGAGTTGGCCGAGACCATAATCCGTTTGGAGGGCGGCATTCCCGCATTCAAGGGATATGGAGGGTTCCCCGGGTCGATCTGCGCATCGCTCAACGAGCAGATTGTCCATGGCATTCCCTCCAGCAGCGTTGTGTTGCGGGAGGGAGACATCATCTCCATTGACACCGGAGCCATCGTGGATGGATGGGTGGGCGACAATGCCTGGACGTATCCTGTCGGCTCTGTCAGCCCGGAGAAGCGTCGTCTGCTGGATACGACAGAAAAATGCATGTGGGCCGGCCTTGACGCGGCTCGTCCCGGCAATCGGCTGGGTGACATCGGAGCTGCAGTCCAGGAGATTGCGGAAAACGCGGGCTATGGGGTCGTGCGCGAATATGTCGGGCACGGCATCGGCCGAGACATGCATGAGGATCCGAACGTGCCGAACTATGGGCGTCGCCATACCGGCATGAAGCTGGAGGCAGGCATGGTGCTGGCCATCGAGCCGATGATCAACGAGGGGACGCACAAGACGCGTCAGATGTCGGATGGCTGGCTGGTGTGCACGCGCGACGGCAAGCCATCAGCTCACTTTGAGAAGACGGTTGCCATCACGGAAGAGGGACCTGTCATTCTCACCACCGAGGAAGGACACCGTCGACCGGTGTAGCGGGCTGCATTGAGGCACTGCCGACGGGAGCAGGTGGGATTTCGCTCAGGTTCGAAGCGTGCTTCTCTGCAGCGGTGTTCGCAGTATGGCGTCATGTCTGCCGTCCTCTGCGGACACCGATCATGGCCTGTTCTGAGAGGTTGTCGTGACGATTCGGGAGCGGATTGGCTGGAAGACGGGTCCGATGGGAGTCGGTCGTGTCTTCCAAGGCTCGACGTCCGCCCCGTGAGTGAGGGCATGATCGGAATCCGAAATCCCTCATCCTCGTTTCAGGCAGGGACGTTTTTTTCGACTTGCAGCAGTCGTGAGGCGGCCGGCGATCCGTTTGCGATGGATGCCTCAAAAACGTCGGGTAAATCCGCAGGTCAGAGACCATGATAAAAAGTGACGGAATCCTCGCGCCTCCCGTGCCGCAGAAAAGTGCACCAGGAGGGCCAAACTTCTGCTCAAAAACGCACTTCTCTTCCTCAAAGTCGAAAAAAGTGTCCAACCTCAAATAGAAGTAGGAAAGTCATCGATAAAAAGCTTTCAGCGTCTCCTTAGGCCTTCAGCTGCTTGCCGCCGGTGTCCCAATAGAATCGCTTGAACTTCGGAATCTGATTCAAGTACATGACACGTGCCCAGAGGTTGTGAAGAAACGAGTCCGGCATGTACTGGAGCGGGTAGGGGTTCTCGGTCCGTTGCAGCACTTCAAGAGCATGCTGCAACCTGCCTCGGTTCTCCATGCTGCGGTCCAGCACATAGCGCGGCACGCAGGAATACACAAACGGGTCGTAGGCTTCCCGGTAGTCAATCTTCTCACCCAATAGGAATTCCCGCACGATGAGCGTGACGAAGTTCACGCCGCCGAGGCTCAGGTAGTAGGTATTGCGCCCGCAGCGCGTGTTGACTTCGAAGAATCGGAACGTGCCGTCCCTCTCGTCGTATTTGATGTCAAAATTTGCGAACCCCCGATATCCGGTGCGCTTGAGAAACCGTGCGGCGCAGGCGATGATCTCGTCCTCGCGTTCTCCCATGATGCACAGCGGATTGCCGAGCGCGGTGGGATCGTGATCCTGCAGGCAGACGACGCCTCCGGACACCACGCGCAGCGTGCCCTCCGCATCCGAGAAGGTGGTCAACGTGCGGATGGCGTCATCCCCGCCGGGCACGAAGTCCTGCACCACGAGCTCCCCATCATAGTCCGACGTGCGGATGTCGTGCCACACTTGCGCCAGTTCCTCGGCGTTTTCTATCTCGTAGATCTTGCGCTTGCGGGGAATGGACGCGTCTTGGAACAGGGCGGAGTTCGACGGTTTGGCGATGAGTGGATAGGAGAAGTCCTCGGCGGCAAGTTCGTCGGGACCTTCGCCGCAGTCGAAATACCATGTCTGGGGGTAGGGAATGTCCAATTCGCCGCACAGCTCATAGAAGCGGCGCTTCTGGGTGATGTCGTCAAGCAGGGGAAAGTCGATGTAGGGCACGGTGTACCCAGCCGCCTCGAGCCGGTCCTTGCCGGCCGACAACATGCGTGCGTGGCAGTCATCGCAGCCCAGCACAAGCAGCAGACGTCCGGGGTCGGCCGCATGGGTCTCGCGCGCCACGCGCTCGAGCGCGTCGTACAGGCCTTCGGGCTCGTGGATGCGGGACTCCAGCCGATAGTCCGTGAAGCGGCTTGACGAGAGCATCTTGATGTCTTGGGTGGCCAGCACGATGGTGTGATCGATGCCATAGGCGCGATGAAGCTCCCGCACGTAGCTGTAGGCGAGGATGTCGCCGCCCACGATGACGGGTTGGAGCCGGTCCCTTACGTCTGAAGCTTTCTCGAGGCGAGCCGGCGCCGTTGTGGGGGCCGTTCCGTCGAGGGGGGTGCTTCGCGTCTGGCGTGGGGTTGACGTGCGAACCGAAGCTTCTTGCGATGCTGCAGGCATATGCTCAGGTCTCCTTTTGAATCGAGATGCTCTGCCATTATCCCATACCAAGCCAGAGGGGGGTGGCAACCCGCGCGTTTCGTGAAAAGTGTCCACATCGATGCAGGTTGGCGTATCATGGCCGAGACACTGAGAAGAGGACGACCGCTTCGGCATTCGACGACAGACGAGATCCGGCGGCACGCAGAACAGGAGTTGCAGCATGTGCGGTTTCGTGGGATTCACCACCGTCGATTACGGCCAGCAGATCAACGAGGCCATCGTCAAGGACATGGCCGATCGCATTGCTCACCGGGGACCCGATGACGAAGGTTTTTTCGTCACTGACGGCATCGCGATGGGGTTTCGACGCCTTTCCATCATTGACCTTGAGGGAAGCCGTCAGCCCATGCAGAATGCCGACGGCAGCGTGACCGTCACGTTCAACGGCGAGATATACAACTTCCAAGAGTTGCGTGCCGAGTTGGAATCCTTGGGATACGAGTTCAAGACGCAGGGGGACACCGAAACCGTCGTCCACGGCTATGAGGCGTGGGGAACTGACGTGTTTGAGAAGCTGCGCGGCATGTTCGCCATCGCCATATGGGATGCCAAGGCGAAGCGTCTCGTGTGCGCGCGCGATCTGTTTGGCATCAAGCCGCTCTACTATCAGCATGACGGCGGGCGTCTCATCTATGGCAGCGAGATCAAGGCCTTCCTCGCGCATCCGGCGTTTCACAAGGAATTGAACCGGGACATGCTGCCGCAGTACCTGTGCTTCGAGTACCTGAACGATTCCCAGACGATGTTCGCCGGCGTCCACAAGCTGCTGCCTGGCCATTTCATGGTGTTCGAAGACGGTGAGGTGCGGACGGAATGCTTTTATCACATCACTTACCGGATCGATGAATCGAAGAGCCTCGACGAGTGGGCCGACATCGTCAACGCGGCGTTTGACGAGTCGGTGGCGGCGCATGAGATTGCTGACGTGGAGATCGGAAGCTTCCTGTCGGGAGGCATCGACTCCTCGCTTGCGGCGTACTGCATGGGGCAGCACGCCGACGAGGTCAAGACCTTCTCGGTGGGCTATGACATCGGGTGCGAGGACAAGATGGCCGAAATCGATGCCATTCCCGATTTTGACATCAAGCTGAACGAGCTGGACGACTCGCGGGCATTCGCCGAATGGGCCCAGCTGCCGAACTTCGAGACGCAGGTGACTGCCGAGGAATTTCTGGATATCGTGCCCACCGAGCAATACCATATGGATGAGCCGCTGGGTGCGCCAAGCGCCATCCCCCTGTTCTTCGTGTCGAAGCTTGCGCGTCAGCAGGTGAAGGTCGTGCAGTCGGGCGAAGGGGCTGACGAGCTTTTCGGGGGCTACTGGATCTATCACGACCAGTTCGAATTCGAGAAGTACTTCAAGGTGCCGCGCCCCCTGCGTGAAGCCGCCGGTTTCGTGGCCGAGCTGCTTCCGCCGTTCCATGGCCGGCGGTTTGCCATGCGTGGGTCTGGCGGCCCGGAGAAGTCCTATCAGCGCGCTTCGATGAACTACATGTGGGACGAGGTTCCCGACGTCCTCAAGGGCTATGAAGGTCCCTGCAGGCCATGGGAGTGGTGCAAGCCCCACTTCGACGAGGCGGCCAAGCAGGGAGTCGACGTGATCACTCAGACCCAGTATGTGGACATGGTTAGCTACATGCCCTTCGACATCTGCCTCAAGGCTGACAAGATGTCCATGGCTCAGTCGCTTGAGCTGCGTGTTCCGTTCTTGGACAAAAAAGTGCTTGACGTTGCCCTGCAGCTGCCGACCGCCTGCCGAGTCGATGACGAGCATTCCAAGTACGCGTTGCGCGTGGCGGCGAGCAAGCTTGGCTTCCAAAAGCGGGTGGCGAACATGCCCAAACAGCCCTTCATCACGCCGCTCACGGTGTGGCTGCAGACCGACCTCTACTACGATCGCATCAAGAAGGCGTTCACGGGAGAGGCGGCTCATGAGTTCTTCAACGTGGATTACCTGGTCAAGATGCTCGATGACCATCGCAGCGCCGACTTCTCCACCACCGAAGGCCGCTCCAAACTCAAGATGATGCGCATCTGGAACATCTACTGTTTCTTGTGCTGGTATGAAGTGTTCTTTGGAGCATCTTCTGAAAAGCTGGCGCCGAAAACAAACGTTGCGTGATGCACCTTCAAAGGTTCCTCTTGAAGTGATCTTCGATAGCTGGACGGAAAACGAGAGCCTTCCGTCCAGCTCCTTCAGGAGAGGGGATCGGACGCGGCACGATCGGGAGACCAGGAAGGCGAGCCTGGCGAGCACAGCGCCTGCCGAGGCACGGCTTGACGGCAGAAACGGCCCAAGGGGCTGGCCACCGAGGGAACTCCGATGCCAGCCCCTGCATGCCGCCTGACTTCCCCGTTTCGCCCCGCACCGTTTGGATCGAGCTTCCCTGCCGGGGCCGTTTCTGCCATCAAAGTCGCTTGACAAGTTCTCTTCCCGTGACCGTTCGGCTCTTGGATCGGGTCCGCTTCGCGGAAACCTCCTGCGAGGATGGCGGTGGGCGGTCGTTATGCTTCCGCGCTCACGTCAGCTCCTTGGCACTCGCTTTTTTTCTTCAAGCCGAACGAGGCGATGAGCCCCAAGGCGGCTATAAGGGCAACCAGGGCGAACCCGTATTGCGAGCCGGTTGCGATATTGGCGGTTTCCGCCGTTATCCCGGCCTGCACAGACGCGCTTTCTCCCCACGACATCGCGCTGGTCACCAAGGCGGTTCCCAGCGCGCCGGCAATTTGCTGGAGGGTGCTGAGGATGGTGGTGCCATCCGAATTCAACGTGGAAGGAAGAGCGTTGAGGGCATAGGTTTGAGACGGGGACATGGCAAGGGGCGCGCCCACCATCAAGATGATGTGCCCCACCACAACCAGCAGGAGGCTTGTTTCGACGGAGACCTGCATCAAAAGAAGAGCTGCAACAAGGCTTGCGATAAATCCGGTGCGAACCACCATGCGTGCGCCTCGTTTATCAAAGAGGTTTCCGGCAACGGTTGAAACCAACCCGTTCACGATGCCTCCGGGCAGCATCAGCAATCCGGCAAGAACGGTGGGAATCAGGAGGCTCTTTTGAAGAAACAAAGGAATCACCAGCACCGCTGCCATGAGGATGGCGTTGTCGAGGGCCACCAGCGCTGCTCCACGGGAAAACTCTTTGCTGCGAAAGCATTGAACGTCCAAGAACGGCTCATCCAAGGAGAATTGGCGCCGGCAAAATACTGCCAGCGAGGCGATGCCAAGAATGAGGCTTGCCAGCACAGGAATGCTTCCCCAGCCTCGTTCGCCCCCTTCGCTCACTCCGAACACCAGCAGGCCAAATCCAAGGGTTGACAGGACAATCGATGCGACATCGACCGGGGGACGTGTGATGTCCTGCACGTTTTCAAGGAAGAAAAATGACACCACGGCGGCCGCCAGCACAACGGGAATCATCAGAAAGAATATCCAGTTCCAAGAAAGGTATTCCAGAATGAAACCGGCGAGTGTGGGTCCGAGGGCAGGGGCAAACATCACCACCAGTCCGATCATGCCCATGGCTGCTCCGCGCTTTTCCTGAGGATATATGGCAAGGGCCGTGCTGAATAGCAGCGGCAAGAGGATGCCGGTCGCAATTCCTTGGATAAGGCGTCCTGCCATCAGAATGCTGAAGGTCGAAGCGGTTCCAGAAAGCAAGGCGCCCACCAAGAAGCACATGAATGAAAAGAATGCGAGTTGTCGGGTGGTGAACCATCTGACAAGGAGGCTTGAAGTGGGAAGCACAACGCCAACAACCAGCAGATATCCTGTAGTAAGCCACTGGGCGGTGGTCGCTTCGAGCGAAAAGTCCGTCATGAAATGAGACAGGGCAATGTTTAAAGCAGACTCTCCATAGAGCCCGACAAAACCTCCTATCAAAAGACCAAGCATGATGATGAAGGGGGGATGCTTAAACGTTTTTTCTGCCATAAAGTTCTACTCGCTTTCTAAAGGTACGTGGTGGGATATCGTGTGAGACCGGATATCTTCAATGAAAGGGGGTCGTTCTCGTTTCGCCAGCTCATCCTGGCCGTCCCACCCCTCTGCCGTCTGCAGCAGAGGGGTGGGACGGCCGTTGCCAAAGCGATACCGCTCAGGGCCAACAGGGGGATTGGCCTACCTGAAAAGGAGCCAACGCGGTTGGTCAAAAGAGCAGGGCGAAGCTCGAACGGGGTGCCCTATCCGTTGAGATTGCGTGTCATGGCGCCGAGGGTGCGGCTGAACTCTTCCTGAGCTGCGGGATCGATTCCGTCAAGGGCAAGCGTGGCAATGTTCTCTATCTTTTTCGCTATCTCGCCGTTGAGCGCGCGGCTTTGAGGAGTGAGGGCAATGCGCTTGTAGCGCCTGTCTTGTTTAAGCGGAGAAACGTCTACCAGCCCCTTTGCTTCGAGTCTGCTCACAATGCTGCTCATGGTGGGATGGGTGAGACCCAGGCCTTCTTCCAAGTCCTTCTGGAAGAGATCGTCGCGCGGGTTTTTGGCGATGAATCCCACCACAGCTGCCTGGGTATAGGTGATTCCAAGCGGAGCTAACTCTTTGTTAAGCTGGCGTTCGACTGCGGTGTTGAGCATTTTAATTAACATCAGATCCATGAAAAAGTCCTTACGTCGTATGCGACATATTATAGGGTAAATTTCGAAAAAATCGGCGCGGCACAACGAGGAACATCACGTTTAATCCATGGTTGGGCATGGCTTGGCCGGGATGGTTGTGGCTAAGCGCGTCCCAGCCTGCCCTTCACTTTTTGGGCGATGGCGGTCAGGAAAGCCGCTTCTGGCACATGGAGCTTGATGGAGAGGCCAAAGGTCACGGCCAGGGCCACAACTCCTGCAGCGATAAGGTATATGAGGGCTTGGACAATCGATCCCGAGAGCGGGCCGGCAAACGTTTCCAGGAGCGCCAAAACACCTGCGCCGGCCGCGGCGCCCACGCCTCCGAACAGCACGCCGAACAGGCAAGCTTTCACGATGGACCGAATGCCGAAAGCCCCGAAGGCATGTCTCAGGTAGATGAAGAGGCTCACGTCTGCAACGAGGTAAAAGAGCAGCTCGCCAAGGGCGATTATTTCGATGGGGAATTGGTCTGCATGGGCGGCACCGAACATGGTGAGCCCAATTTGGGCTGCGCCGGCAAGGAAGTTGAATCCGGCAAATACGCCCATGCGGCGCAAACTGCTGAAGGTCTTCTGCAGGTAGGTGTTGACGCCGTAAACGGGCAAGGAAAAGGCAAGGACGGCCAAGTAGCGCGCGATGGAGTTAACGTTATCCATGGTGAACGCGCCTGCATGGTAAAGCGTGACGAGGGGGAGGGAAAAGACCATGAGGTACAGGGCAAATGGAATCATGAAAAACAGAATCTGGTTGGTTCCGCTGACGATGCCCCGCTTGACGCCTTCGATATCGCCGTCGGCCTGCATGTCGGACAGCTCGGTAAACATGGCGGTGGTGATGGGCACCGCGAGAAACGCATAGGGCAGCGTGAACCACAGGCGCGCAAACGCAATGAGGGAGGGTCCGTTGTCGGCGAAGCTATAGGCAGCTGCGGTCTGGACCGACACCACCACCGACGAGCACAGCATGACGAACACGGCGGGTGCGCCGATGCCCAGCGTCTCGCGCAAAGCGGGATCGTGGAAATCGATGCGCGGGCGCAACCGTATGCCATTGCGCTTGAGGGCGGGCAGCTGGATGGCAAGTTGTGCGAACACGCCGAGGGGATTGCCGAGGGCGATAAGGTAGAGTGCAAGGGTGGGGTTGGTGGGGGATATAAAGGCGTAAGCCAGGAAAGCGGCAATGACGATAAGGCTGTTGGCTGCAGGGGCGATGGAGGGCCACAAGTAGTCGCGATTGGCGTTAAGCAGCCCTTGGACCAGGGAGCTTGCTCCATAAAATACAATTTGAACCGCAAAGAACTGGAAGAAGAAAACGGCGGTGGACATTTCCGACTGCTCGGAATAAAAGCTCTGCGTGTAAATGACCAGAGAAGGAAATGCCATGCAGAGCAAGGAAACGATGCCAAGAAACACCACGACAAGCGTGAGCAGGTTGGATGCGTAGGCGTTGCTTTCTTTTTGGCCAAGCCGCTTTTTGACTGACACGTAGACGGGCAAAAAGGCGGTGACGATCATCCCTCCGGCCGCAAGCTCAAACAGCATGTTGGGCACCGTGTTTGCCACGGTGTAAGAACTGGCAAGCATGGTGGACCCTAAGGCGAAGGCCATGGTCCACGTGCGCCCAAAGCCGAGTATCCGCGAAATCAGCGTGCAGACGCTTATGAGGGCGGCTGATGAGCCAACGGAGGCGGTGTCGCTGCTTTCGCCCCGGTCAGCCGAAGCGGCCAGGCGTGTCTTGTCTTCTCCCGTGTGCTTGCCGACGATAATGATCTCGGAGGTTTTTCCGGGATCAAGCTGGGGGCGCGGAGGCATCTCGGACGATGGCCGAGCGCTCGGTCCTGCCGGGGAGTGCGGGCTTGCCTCAACCGGGGGACGGGGACGGGCCGCGTGCTTGGGTGCAAGGGAATCCGCCGGCGTCTCACGCGTTGGGGCGCAAGTGGCCGACAGGGTTCGATCGGTCCCGGCGTGCCGTCCTCCGACACGCAGCTCTGACGTTTTTTCCGGATTGGAAACACGCGTATGTTGAGCTCGTGCGAGCTTGTCTGACATGGACGGATGCTTCCTCACGCTTGGTTATAATGGCTCATCATAGCAAACTCGGAAAGAAGAGCCTCATGCATATCCTCATCATACGCAATAACTCCAACTCGCAGGCGGTCGATGCTTCTCTGCTGTTGGCGACGTATGTGGTCACGCAGTTCTTGGACTACACCTTGGTCGATTCCTCTGAACTCACGGCCCGATGTGATCATGAGCGGCTGAACAAGGCGCTCGCTTCGGGCATCGACCTGGCGGTCGTGCTTGGCGGTGACGGCACCATCCTGCGCACAGCCCGCCAGATCGGCACTTCGGGCGTGCCCATTCTGGGCATCAACTTCGGACGGCTGGGATTTTTGGCAAATGCCAGCGACGCTGGCGTCGTGGCTATCGTGGCGGCCGCGCTGGCCGGCGATGTGGTGGCCGAGCGACGCACGAACCTGCGCATTGACGTGGTGTGCGAAGGGGATGACGAGAACGATCCCGCGTCCGCTCGCGACGGGGGCGATTGCGAGGAGGGCGACGGTTATTTCGACGGGCTGGGAGACGAAGGCGTGCCCGGACGCACGTTCTTCGCGCTCAACGAGCTGGTGGCCACGCGTGGCGCGAATGGGCGCATCATTGATTTTGGCCTCGATATCTCGGACGCCCATATCGCCGACATGCGAGGCGATGGGCTGGTGGTCGCCACGGCCACGGGGTCCACGGCGTATGCGCTGTCTGCGGGCGGCCCGCTGGTGGCGCCTGGCTTCAACGGACTGGTGGTCGTGCCTCTCGCGCCGCACACGCTGCATTCGCGCGCCATCGTGACGTCGTGCAATGACGTGGTGGAAATGGATCTGTCGCAGAATGCGGATGCCCGTGATGCCACGCTGTTCGTCGACGGGGACCTGCTCGCTTTCGACCGGCCGGTCGAGCGGGTGAGAATCAGCAGGGGAAGCGCACCCACCGTGCTGCTTCGCTACCAATGCGAGGACTTTTACGAGCATGTGGCGAAGGTGTTCTTTTAGCCCGGCCCGTTTGCGCCGCCCCGCATCCTTGCGCGCCGGTTCCCCCCGTGGCGGCAGCGCCGATGGTGCTTGCGCTTCCGGTTGCGCCCCGCGGTGTCGCCGGGACGCTTCTCGTTGACGGCAGCCTGGAAGTGCCGCCGCACGCTTTTCCTGCATGCGTCGTCGCATGCACCCCGCTCGTCGACGATGGACATGCCGGCCATCGCGCACGTGCGAGCATTGATGGTGCCCCCTGAAGAATTCGAATCCCCGTCTCCGGCTCGAGAAGCCGGCGTCCTTGGCCGCTAGACGAAGGGGGCGCGGTTGGCTTATGGCTGCTGACTGCTCTCTGCGTCTGCGAGAGCCTCATGGGCCGCCTGCACGAAGCTGTCGACATCGTCACGCGTGTGCGCGGCCGAAAGGAACAGCGCTTCATATTGGCTGGGAGCTATGAGGAAGCCGCGTGCAAGCATACCATGAAAATAGCGGGCGAAGGCTTCGGTGTCGCACTTTGCGGCCTTTTCCCACCGGTCCACCGGTTCGTCGGAGAAGAACAGCGTGAGCAACGATCCGACGCGCGTGACGGTCGCCGTGGCACCGGTCGCCTCGATGGCTTCTAAGAGTCCTTGTTCCATGCGGTCCCCCAGCCGTTCGAGGCGATCGTAGGGAGGATTGCTCTCGAGTTCGCGGAGCATGGCAAGGCCGGCCTCCATGGCCACCGGATTGCCGGAAAGCGTGCCTGCTTGGTAGATGGGTCCCTGGGGGGAGAGCAGGTCCATGATGTCGGCGCGGCCGGCGAAAGCTCCCACAGGAAAGCCGCCGCCGATGATCTTCCCGAAGCAGCACAGGTCAGGGGTGACGCCGAACAGCTGCTGCGCCCCTCCCAGCGAGAGGCGGAATCCTGAAATGACCTCATCGAATATCAGGAGGGATCCAAAGCGGGTGCACAGGTCGCGCAATCCCTGCAGAAACCCCGCGCATGGTGGCACTACGCCCATGTTTCCCGCGACGGGCTCCACGATGACGGCCGCGATGTCCTGCGGATGCCGTTCAAATGCCGCCCGCACGGCAGCGAGGTCGTTGTAGGGAGCGATGACGGTGTCGGCCACGGCGCCCTCGGTCACGCCCGGTGTGCCGGGAACGCCGAAGGTTGCCACACCCGATCCTGCGCTGACCAGCAATGCATCGCTGTGTCCATGGTAGTTGCCTTCAAACTTCACGAACTTTGGCCGGCCGGTGAAGCCGCGCGCAAGGCGCAGGGCGCTCATGGTGGCTTCCGTGCCTGAGGACACCATGCGCACCCGCTCGGCCGCAGGGACGAGCTCGCAGATTTTCTGAGCCAGGCGCACCTCTGCCTCGCAGGGTGCGCCGAACGAGGTTCCGCGGGTCAGCTGGCCCGCGACTGCCTCCATCACGCAGGCGGGGCGATGTCCCAAAATCATGGGTCCCCATGAGCCGATGAAGTCGAGGTATTCGTTGCCGTCAACGTCGATGACCCGGCTGCCTTGAGCCCGCTCGTAGAACACCGGTTGGGCGTGGACGTTCGCGAATGCACGCACGGGCGAGTTGACTCCTCCGGGTATGAACTGCCGTGCCTCGTCGAACAGCTTCTTTGACCTCGTGTGTTTCATGGGATCATCTCCTTTCGGCCGGTGGCACGGTGCGACCTGCGTCTTCCGCGAAGTAGCGCATGGAAGTCTTCTTGAACTCCTTGGTGGAAAACAGCAGCCGTGGAGCGGGAACGGTGATGCCTCGGGCGGCGAGCGAGGCATGGATGCGGGCGGTTGTCTGACGGCACGCATCGGGGGTGGGCCCATGGACCATGGCATACAGGTTGGAGGGCCAGGCTTCCGCCCGCACGCGTTCGTAGCAGTGGCTGACTTCTGTGAAAGACGCCATCGCCTCGCCCGCGTCCACCGCGCGGTCGTCGGGCACGTCCCATACGGTCATGGCGTTGGCCGTCACTCCCATCGTGCGATGCCGCACCACGGCGCCCAGGCGTCGGACGATGCCTGCCTTGCACCACTGATCGACGGTTGCAATCACCTCGGCCTCGGTGATGCCGACGGTCTCGGCCAGGTCGGCAAAGGGGGTGGGTCCGGTGCCGATGTCACCCTGCAAGGCGCGCACGAGCGTCCGTTCGGCATCCGTGAAGAGGGCTGGGCGCACGCTGGCGGGGACGGTGGTGTGAGGCTCGAACCCGGCGACGTCGATTCCTGCCACTGGGAAATTCACGCGGATCTTGAACAGGCGCGTGGCGGGCAGGTCGAGCACGGGGCCGCACGCTGCCCGGGATTCGATCGCTGCCAGCACTGCGCCGATGCGGGGGCGCGAGGGGGCGATGACCGTGAACCAGAGACTGTGGCGGTCATCGCGCTGGTAGTTGTGCGTCACCTCGTCGTATCCGTTGACGATGTCGGCGATGCGGTCAATGCGGTCTTCCGGTGCGGCGAGGGCTGCCAGGGTGGACACGTATCCTAGGTGGGAAGGGTCAAACGTGGCTCCGATGCGGCGGATGATTCCCCGCCCGCGCAGGTTTGCGGTGGCAGCCTGCACCGCTTCGGGTGAGACGTCAAACAGGTCGGCCAACACATCGTAGGGGCGGGCTGACAGGGGAAAGCCGGTCTGAATTCGGGAGAGGACGAGATCGTCCAACGTTACCTTTTCAGCCATTGGGCCACCTCCTTGGCGTGGTAGGTGATGATGGCGTCGGCTCCGGCACGCGTCATGCAGGTGAGCGATTCCATCACGATGCGCCGCTCGTCGATCATTCCTGCCTGAGCCGCCGCCTTCACCATGGAATACTCGCCGCTCACGTTGTAGGCCACGGTAGGATAGCCGAATTCCCGCTTCACGGCCCGCAGCACATCCAGATAGGCAAGCGCTGGCTTCACCATCACCATGTCGGCTCCCTCGTCGATGTCGAGTGCGGTCCTGCGCAGACCCTCTTCGACGTTGGAGGGATCCATCTGGTAGGCCCGTCGGTCTCCGAAGGCGGGGGCTGAGTCGGCCGCTTCGCGAAACGGACCGTAGAAGCCGGACGCGTATTTCGCGGAATACGACATGATCGGCGTGCTGGAAAAGCCGGCTGCGTCAAGGGAGCCGCGCAGCGCGGCCACATGGCCGTCCATCATATCGGAGGGAGCAACCATGTCGGCGCCGGCGCGCGCATGGCTCACCGCCTCGGCGGCCAACAACTCAAGCGTGTCATCATTCGCCACGCATCCCGTTTTGTCCAGCAGGCCGCAGTGTCCGTGGTCCGTGTACTCGCAGAGGCATACGTCGGTGATCACGTACAGAGAGCGGCGATGCGCCTTGATGGCGCGGATGGCCTCCTGCACGATGCCACGCTCGTCGTAAGCCTCGCTGCCGCGGGCGTCTTTCCGTGAGGGCAGGCCGAACAGCATGACGGCGCCAATGCCCAGATCGGCCACTTCGTCTATCTCGTCGAGCACCGTGTCGGGGCTGAATTGAAAGATGCCCGGCATGGTTTCGATTTCGTCCTTGCGCCCCTGTCCTGGCTTGACGAACAGGGGATAGATGAGCTTGCCGGTATCGATTGCCGGCGTCTCGCGGATGAAGGTGCGCACCGTTTCGTTCATGCGCATGCGGCGGGGACGATAGGAGGGAAATCTCACGGTCTATGCCTCGTTCTTCGTGTCGGCCAGGGTCGGGACGCACGTTGCTCCGGAGGGGGCTGCGGCATTCGACGGCATGATGTCTGCCAGGGCCTCATAGGGTGCGTCCTGCGCGTCGAGGAAGGCCATGCGCTCTGCGCGGGCCTTGTCCTCGGCTGCGACGGCGCGAATATCCTCGGACGAAAGCCCTATTTCCTCGTCGGTCAGATAGCAGGCGGGATCGCTTGCCCAGAGGTCTCCCGTTGCTGCTTCCGCCCGCACGCGAAAGTTGCCGTTGCAGATGTCGAGCCACCGGCAACGGGCACATCGTCCTTTCACAAACGGCCGTTTGTCCTTCAGCCGGAACATGAGTTCGCTCGCCGGCGTGGTGCGGCTCACGTCAGTCCATATCTCGCTGAAGGGTCGGGTGCGCACATTGCCAAAGCTGAAATGCCGCCAGAACTGGTCAGCATACACCTCTCCGTCCCAGCTGACCGAGGCGATGCCGGCACCGGTGGAGTTCCCGCGATTCCACTGCAGCAGCTGCAGCACTTCGGCTGCGCGCGCGGGATCCTCGTGCAGCAGCTCGGTGTAGACGAAAGGCCCGTCGGCGTGGTTGTCGACCGTCAGCACCTCGGGCGTGCCTCCGCGGTCGAACCAGGCGCGCGTGCGGTCCATGATCAGACGCACGGCGCGACGGGTCTCCTCGTGGTCCAGGTCCTCGTTCATGAGCTTGCTTCCGCGGCCGGTGTACACGAGATGGTAGAAGCAGGCTCGATTGATGTCTTCCGCTTCCATGAGATCGAAGATGTCGTTAATGTCTTCCCAGTTCATCTTGTTGATAGTCATGCGCAGACCCACCTTGATGCCCGCTGCCTTGGCGACGCGTATGCCTTCGAGAGACCGGTCAAAGGCTCCCGCCACGCCGCGGAACCGATCGTGGGTCGCGCGGCCGCCGTCCAAGGACACTCCCACGTAAGACAGGCCGACGTCGGCAAACTGACGCGCAAGGGCGGGAGTGATCATGGTGCCGTTGGTTGAGATGACCACGCGCATGCCGCTGTCCTTGGCATGGCGCATGAGCTCGACGAGGTCGTGTCTCAGGCAGGGCTCTCCGCCGCTGAACAGAAGCACCGGTGCCCCGAAGGCTGCCAGATCATCTATCAGCGACTTGGCTTCCGCAGTGGAAAGCTCGTCATAGCGTTGGGCATCCGATCCCGCATAGCAATGGACGCATTTCAGGTTGCAGGTGCGCGTGCAGTTCCACACCACAATGGGCTTCTTGTCTGCCGAGAACTGCAACAGATCACTGGGCAACTTTTTCGATTCGCGGTTGTAGCGCAGCACGTCGGACGCTTCCACGGCGCCGCAGTACAGCTTGGAGATGCCGATCATCTTACCGGTCCTTTCTCAAAACGGCCACCAGGCCGTCGATGGTGTATCTTTCCGCTTCGGCGGTGAGGCGGAGCCCCCGCTCGGCCAAGGTTGCTGACGTGATGGGGCCAATGGAGAACAGTTTCGTGCCGTTGAGCAGGTCGCACGCCTTGCTCTCCGACCCGCAGGCGCGCGTCAGCAACGCGACGCAGTTGCGCACCGTGGACGACGAGGTGAACGTCACGGCGTCGAGGGCGCCTCTCTGCAGCCGATCGGCAAATTCGTCCGCCTGTGCGGTGTCGTCCCTGACCGTGCGGTAGACCGCCACGACGTCGGGGGAGGCACCGGCCTCGCGCAGCAGGTCCGGCAGGGCCTCGCGAGCCTCCTCGGCGCGGGGGATGAGCACCCGTTTGCCGTCCATGCCGGTGGCAATCAGCGCCGCGGCGGCCTCTTCGGCCACGTATCGCTCGGGCATGAGGTCGGCGTGCAGATGACGCTCCTCAAGGGCGGCTCCGGTGGCGGGTCCGATTGCGGCGATGCGGGCTGTGCCGAAGGCCCGTGCGTCAAGGCCGCGCGCATCGAGGGCGGCAAAAAAGGAATCGACACCGTTTCTGCTGGTGAAAAGCACCCAGTCATACGAGGGAAGCTCGTCTATCGCCCGCATGACCTGTTTGGTCATGCCGAGGCTCTCCACGCGTATGGTGGGAAATTCGAACACGTCGGCGCCCTCGGCGGCCAGCTGAGCCACGGTGTTCGATGCCTGGGCGGAGGCCCGGGTGACGGCGATGCGCATTCCGTGCAGAGGACGCCGCTCGAACCAGGCAAGCTTGTCGCGCAGGGCCACGACGTCACCCACCACGATGATGGCCGGCGCTTGGAAGTCTGCTGCCCGTGCGTCCTCTGCAGCCCGGCTTAAGGTCGAGGTGAGCACCTCTTGCAGGGGAAGCGATCCCCAGCGCACGAGCGCCACGGGAGTTTCGGGCTTGCGTCCCGCCTCCATCAGGCGTGAGGTGATCAAGGGCAGGTTGCGAACGCCCATATAGAAGCAGAGCGTGTCTGCGCCGAGGGCGAGATGCTGCCAATCGAGGGCGCTTTCCTCCTTCTCGGGCGTTTCGTGTCCCGTGACGAACGTGACGGAACTGGCGATGCCCCGGTGCGTGACGGGGATTCCCGCAGAGGCGGGAGAGGCCACGCCGGCCGTCACGCCCGGTATCACCTCGAAGGGAATGCCCTCGTTTGCCAGGGCGAGCGCCTCTTCTCCACCGCGGCCGAACACGAAGGGGTCACCGCCCTTCAGGCGCACGATCACCGCACGCTCGTTTTCGGTTGCCTTTTCAATCAGGCAGGCGTTGATCTCGGCTTGCGTCACATGCTCGCTGAATCCTTTTTTCCCGACAAATATCAGATGGGCTGTCGGGCGCGCAAGCTTCAGCAAGGCATCGTTTGCCAGATAGTCGTAGACGACGACGTCGGCGGCTGCCAGCACCGTGCGGCCGCGCACGGTTATGAGGTCGGGATCGCCCGGACCGGCACCCACCAGATAGACCGGATTTGTTCTCATCGCATGGCCTCCAATAGAGCGAGCGCCCCTTGTGACAGGAGCTCATCCACGGCCTGTAAGGCCAGTTCATGTGCATCGTCGGCGCGTCCAGCCAGACTCACCTGTGCGACTTGTGAGCCGTCGAGCGAGCTCACGAACGCATCGAAGGAGTAAGTGCCCGCCTCTTCACGCGCATAGGCGCCAAGGGGCACTTGGCAGCCTCCCTCCAGAGCGCGCATGACGATCCGTTCCGCGCCTACGTCCCTCATGGTGTCGGCGCAGGAGATGGCGGCGATTGTCGCAAGGGTGTCCTCGTCATCCTCGCGCGTCTCGATGCCGATGGCTCCCTGTCCCACGGCGGGCACCATGACGTCGGTGGGGAAGCGCTCGGCGATGCAGGAACCCAAGGACATGCGCTCCACTCCGGCAACCGCCAGGACCGTGGCATCAAACATGCCGTCCCTCACTTTTCCAATGCGCGTCTCCACGTTGCCGCGAATGTCGCAGAAGACAAGGTCGGGTCGCAGCGCGTTCAGCTGAGCCGTCCGTCGCACTGATCCGGTGGCCACGCGCGATCCGGCGGGCAGCTCGGCAAACGTGAGTCCCCCGAATCCAATCAGGGCATCGCGCACGTCAGCGCGCGGCAGCATGGCGGTTATTGCCAATCCTTCGGGCAAGACGGTGGGCACATCCTTCATGGAGTGCACGCACAAATCCACCTCTCCCGCGAGCAAGGCGCGCTCAAGTTCTTTGGTGAACAGACCTTTCCCGCCTACTTGCGATAGGGCGACCTCAAGGTTTCTGTCGCCGCTTGTGCGGATGACCCTGAGGTCGAATTCCCGTTCGGGGTGGCTGGCCCTCAACAGGTCAATCACCTGATGCGCCTGCCAGAGGGCAAGCTTGCTCCCGCGCGTTCCGACGGTCAGCTTGGCTTTCATCGTTTCTCCGATTCATCGAGGTTGAACAGGTCTCGCACGGCACGTGCGTAGCGAACCCCGTCCGCTGTTCCCGCCCGCTCACGCAGCGTCTTGATGGGCGCATGGAGCAACTTGTTCACCAGGGCATTCGCCATGGCCTCAACGCTTTGCCGATCCTTCTCGTCAAGGTCCTTTGCATGCTTCATCAGTCGCGCCACCTCGGCGTCCCTGATTGATTCAGCCCGCTCGCGCAGCGCCTGTATGGTGGGGGCGGCGTCGCATATCTCCAGCCAATCGGCGAACTCGCGCACTTCGTCGCCCACCATGCTGGCAGCTTGCCGCGCCGCCAGCTCTCGTCCGACCTGGTTTTCTCGCACGATTGCTTCCAGGTCGTCCATTCCATACAGGAACACATCGTCGAGGCGTTCGCAGGCGGGATCGATGTCGCGGGGCATGGCGATGTCTATCAGCAGCAGGGAGCGGCCCTTTCGCCGCGGCGCACGCTTGAGTATCTGAGGCGTTATGAGATAGTGGGACGCCGAGGTGGACGAGATCACGATATCGGCCAGTCCCAAGCATTCTACCAGGTCATCAAATCGTGAGGCCCGTCCACCCAGCTCGCTTGCCACGGCAAGCGCACGATCGTAGGTGCGATTGGTCACGATGACCGAACCCACGTTCTGCTCGGTCAGATACCGTGCTGCGAGCGTTCCCATCTCGCCGGCACCCAGCACGAGCACCGTGCGGCGGTCCAAATCTTCGAATACCCGCTTGGCCAGGTCGACGGCCACGGTGGACACGGACACGTGGCTCTTGCTGATGTCGGTTTCCGAGCGCACGCCCTTGCCGACGCCAAGGGCTTGGTGAAACAGGCGGTTGAGCACCTTGCCGGTGGCGCCGTTTTCCGAAGCGGTGGCAAATGCCTTCCTCACCTGCCCGAGTATCTGTTGTTCGCCCAACACGAGTGAATCAAGGGAGCACACGACGTTGAACAGGTGGGTTGCCGCATCGAGACCGTCGCCTGCATACAGGTGGGGAATCAGCTCGTGCGCGCTCACGTTTTTGTAGCTGCTGATGAAATCCGTCAGCAGATCAAAGCCGCTTGCATGGTCGCGAATCGAGGCATAGATCTCGGTGCGGTTGCAGGTCGACAGAATGACGGCTTCCTCGATGTCGGCGCATGCAAGGAGGGTGGCCAAGGCATCGGGCAGACACGTGTCAGAGAAGCCCACCCGCTCTCGCATGGTGACTGACGCCGTCTTATGGTTGAGCCCCACAAACGCGATGCTCATGCCCGCTCCTCCCCGATAAGCGGGGCAAGGTAGCGCTCGTAGACGGCTTCGGCGGTGAGGTCTTCGCCTGCCGCGACACGCGCTTCCAAGTCGCTTGCCGCGCAGGCTTCGAACAGCGGCCGCCGGGCATCCTCTCCTCCGGGCACGCGCGCCATGACCAGGCCGCGCACCTCTCCGAGCAAGAGCAGGTAACGCTCCCAGTAGCTGCCGTAGGTGTCCGCTATCTCGCGCTTGATGCGCTGGGCCACGGTGGGGGCTGCTCCTGATGTCGATATGGCTATCTGCAAGGGTCCCCGGTCCACCACGGCGGGCACGATGAAGTCGCACAGATCGGGAACGTCGACGACGTTGACCAGGCAGTTGCAGTCGTGCGCCTCGGCATGAACCCGAGCGTCGACACGAGGCACGCCGCATGCGCACACGGCCAGACGGGCACCCTCGAGGTCTCCCGGCCGGTAGGCGCGCGCCAACCAGGAGACCTTTCCGTCTGAAGCCAGCTGCGTCACGTGACGGGTTGCCTGAGGTGCAACGACCGTCACGCGGGCACCATAGGAGAGCAGGGAATCAACCTTGCGTTCGGCCACGGCTCCTGCTCCAATGACGACGACCGGCTGATTGTCCAGGCTGATGAAAGCGGGATAGCGGCGTTTCGCGTAGGAGGACATCTACATCACGGCCGTCGACGAGAGGGCGGCCAGTCCGATGGACGCGATGGCCGCGGCGATGGACAGCCAGGACATCGTGCGCGACGACAGCTTTCCCGGCATCAGGTAGGTGTATGCCAGGTACAGGCAGTATGCCGCAAACACGGCGATGGACAAGGTGATGCGGGGTCCCAAGTACCACAGGCTGCCCTCGCATCCCACCCCCACCATGGTGCCCCAGAGCACCAGGTAGCGCGTGAATCCCAACAACATGCCTGCCGTGAAGAACGGCAGGCCCACGCATACCGTCCGTGTGGCGATCTTCTTGAGCGCGCTCAGCGCGGGCATGCGGACGGTCAGGAATTTTGTGCTCTTCTTCTTGGCCAGATGGTTCTGGTATACCAGCATGCCCGAGGCCACCGCGCTGATGACGAAACAGGCGATGGCAATGAAGAAGCAGGTGATGTGGACGACCAAAAGAGGCCAGTCTTGGAACACGCGGTTGTAAAGCACCGCGCCGTCCGCGAACGCGTTCATCAGCTCTGCCACTATCATCATGAGCGCGACGACGGGCACGACGAACGCTCCGTAGCCATAGGGCTTGTTGACGATGATCTCGAAGAACGTGAACGCCACGGCCAAGGTCCACGAGGCCAGCATGAGGACGTTGGGACCCTGCAGCAACGTTCCTTGCGTCGAGGCCGAGGCGATGCCGATGGTGATTGACTGGATGAGCAGCGCGGCAAAGAAACTTGCCTTCGCGCCGGCCGAAAATCGTCCGGTCTTGTGCTTCAGCTGATAGGCGCAAACGGCCGCTGAGCAGAGGTAGAGGACACCGCTGGCTATGGTCAGAAACACTAGGGGCATGACACCTCGAATTCTCGTCTTGTCAGGCCGCTGCACACTCCCACTCGTGTGTGATGGCCCTCGTCTGTGAAGTAGGCTACCGGAGGCGCGCGCCTCCGGGTATAGCTCTTTTGGGTTATTCTTTGCGTTTCCGCAGGTGCACTGAAGGTTCGAGCGGGCGGTTGGGGAACTCGTGCCTCGGAGGGGGGCTGGCTGTCCGGGGAATGGATTCCGGCAAGCTCAAGGAGTTCGGAAATCCGGAAGGGGGCGTGTCGCTCGCGCCGGGATCTGTTCCGCCCCTTTCGGCGGGCCGTGGCGGCTGGTGGACGGCGAAGGGATGTCCCTTCCTATCGACTGCGTAGAATTCCTTGCTCAAAGCCATATGACACAAGGGCGGCGCGATTCGTGCGTTCGGTCTTTGCCAGCATGTTCGCCAGATGGACCTTCACGGTCTGCTCGGACAAAGACAGCTTGGCAGATATCTCGCGGTTGGACAGCCCTCGGGCGATGTGGTAAAGAATCTGCTGCTCGCGCAACGTGAGCGCGTTGTCGGTGCCCATTACCAATATCATGGCGTTTCCTTCCAAGCTGTCGCAGCCGTTGCCGCTTCATCCGCTTGCGCCACCTTGTTTGTGCCGGGTGGTACGCGATCAGTGTATCATCGGTTCCCGCGCGTGAGAAAACGTACCCGGGAATGCCATATGCAGCTCTTGGGGACAGGTGGGAAGGCCGCTTGTGAACGTTCCCCCTCTTCGTGCCCGCTGCGCTGCGTGCCTGGATTCTGGGTGCGGTCAACTTGCTGTACACGAAAGGAAAACGTGGGGGAAACGTCGTCGTTTCTGAGATGTGAAATTCTCAGACGACGGGCAAGAAAGGCTGTTTTTCTAGTAGAATAGAAAAACGTTTGGAGAGCGGTTTCGAAGCTTGTCCGGGCGTTTTTTATTGTCGAGGAAAGACTCGTCTCCGCAGCATATGACACACATGAGAAGGAGAACCATGGCCAAGCATATTTTCGTGACCGGAGGCGTTGTCTCGTCGCTCGGCAAGGGCATCACCGCAGCGTCGCTCGGGCATCTGCTCAAGGCGCGCGGATATAAGGTGACCATGCAGAAGATGGACCCCTACCTCAACGTTGATCCGGGTACGATGTCGCCCTTCCAACACGGCGAGGTGTTCGTGACCGACGACGGCCATGAGGGCGATCTCGACTTGGGGCATTACGAGCGGTTCATCGACGAGAACCTCTCTCGCGAATCGAATTTCACCCAAGGATCCATCTATCAGGGATTGATTGCGCGCGAGCGCCGGGGGGATTTCCTCGGCGGCACCGTTCAGGTCATTCCCCATGTGACTGAGGCCATCAAAGCGCGTCTGCGTCGCATTGCCGAACAGTCGAACGCCGACATCGTCATTTCGGAGATCGGCGGCACCATCGGCGACATCGAGTCCCTCCCTTTCATCGAGGCGGCGCGCCAGTTCAAGAAAGAAAAGCCCTTGGGCGACGTGCTGTTCGTGCACGTGACCCTCGTTCCCTACATTGCCGCAGCTCACGAGGTAAAGACCAAGCCCACGCAGCATTCGGTGAAGGAGCTGCGCTCCATCGGCGTGCAGCCCGATTTCATCGTCTGCCGCAGCGACCACGAGATATCGGACAAGGTGCGCGAGAAGATTGCGCTGTTTTGCGACGTGCGTCCCGAGGAAGTGTTGGCGTGCACCGACGCCTCCTCCATCTACGAGGTTCCCATCGGTTTGTATGACCAAGGATTCGACGTGAAGGTGCTTGATCGTCTCAATCTGGAATCCCGCGACATCGATCTTTCACCCATGCGTTCCTTCTTGGCCGCGGCGGACAACTGCGACCGGCAGGCAGACATCGCCATCGTGGGCAAATACGTGAGCCTGCCCGACGCCTATTTGTCGGTCATCGAGGCGCTGTGCCATGCGGGCGTGCATCACGGTTGCCACGTGAACGTGAACCTGGTTGACGGTGAGGAGCTGAACGATGGCAACGCGTCCGAGATGCTGAAGGACATGGACGGCATCTTGATACCCGGCGGGTTCGGGCAGCGCGCCTTTGAAGGCAAGATTGCGGCAGCTCGCTACGCGCGTGAGAATAACGTGCCTTTCCTGGGGATATGCTTGGGCCTGCAGGCGGCTGTCTGCGAATTTGCCCGTCACGTGGCCAACATGCCGGGAGCGACATCCGCCGAGTTCGAAGAGGATGCCGAGTTCCCCGTCATCGATCTCATGCCCGAGCAGGAGGATGTTGAGGACAAGGGGGGCACCATGCGTCTGGGCGCGTATCCCTGCAAGGTTTCTCCTGACACAAAAGCCTATGCGGCCTACGGCGAGGAAGTCATCTATGAGCGTCACCGCCATCGCTACGAGGTGAACAACGCCTATCGCGACAGGCTTCAGGAGGCTGGCCTGGTTGTTTCGGGCATCTCCCCGAATGGCAGGTTGGTCGAGATGGTGGAGTTGGCGGACCATCCGTGGTTCGTGGCAAGCCAGGGACACCCCGAGTTCAAGAGCCGCCCGACGCGGCCGCACCCGTTGTTCCGTGATTTTGTGGGTGCTGCCATCGCGCTCCAGGGCTGATCCGGCGCGTTGCCCATGCCGGATGATGCCCAACGGTCTTCCCGTGCCGATGCTGCGGGCAAGGGGAGACCGTCTTCCGCGAGAGGGGACGCGTTTCTTTGCGGGCAGTCCGATCTTGGAGACGATGCGGCCCGTCCTTCGGGAGACATCGTCTCCCTCGTTGCTGACTATCTGTCCTTTTTGCGCATCGAGCGGGGAAGCTCTCCCTTGACGATTTCGGCCTATGCGGCGGACCTCAAGGACTATCTTTCGTTTCTTGAGAGGCAGAAGAGGGCAGACGTGGCTGACATCGATCGTGCGGTGATCATTGGCTACGAGGCTGACCTGGTTGAACGTGGCTATGCAACATCGAGCATCGACCGACATGTTTCCGCGATCAAGAGCTTCCATCGGTTTCTCGTGCGCGAAGGCCAGGCGCGGCACAATCCCGCCGATACCGTGCAGCTTCCCAAACCTCCCGAACGGCTGCCCGATGTGTTGTCCATCGCTCAGATGGATGCCCTGCTGGCCGAGCCAGAAGATCGTCAGCCTCGCGCGCTGCGCGACCATGCGATATTGGAGGTGCTGTATGGATGCGGATTGCGCGTCAGCGAGTGCTCCGGCCTCGACCTGGGAGATTGCCTGCTTGATGAAGGGTATCTGCGCATCGTGGGCAAAGGGGGAAAAGAGCGCATCGCTCCCATTTCGGGCACAGCCCTTCATGCTCTTGGCGATTATCTTGAAGGCACACGGTCCGAATTGCTGAGGCCGTATGCCAAGAGGACGTCTGCCGTGTTTCTCAACGCCCGCGGCGGACGGCTCACGCGCCAGAGCATCCATGCCCTTGTTGCCGAGGCGGGGCTGACCATCGGCATTGGCAACCTTCATCCCCACACGCTCCGCCATTCGTTTGCCACGCATATGCTTGAGGGCGGCGCCGACCTTCGCGTGATCCAAGAGATACTGGGGCATTCCGACATTTCCACCACGCAGGTCTACACCCATGTCGACCGCTCCCATATTCGCGAGGAATATCTCAGCGCGCACCCGCGCGCATAGAAGGAACGCACGAGACCCCGCTCGTGTCCAAGTGAGCGCTGGCGCTCGCCCATGAGTCTCGGGTGAAGACGAAGAGCGTGATTGATGTCGGCTTGTCTGCGAGTTTCTCGCATGCCCAAAAGGGGTCCTGTGGATGGCCCTGCTTTGGCCAGCGCCTATCGGACTGTGCCTGGCTTGTGTTCGACTTCTTCCGAAGATGGGGCGAGGCTCCGCCCTGTGGCACAACTCTGGGGCACAACTCTACGGTATGGCCTTTCTGCCCGCTGGGTCACCTTCCTGTCCTGCGACATCGCTTTCCCGCCGGATTGGTAGAGATCGCCCTTTATGGGCAATTTTCTCGGGAGGAAAGTTCGTCGCATAATTTGTGACCTGGTCTTTTCCTCTGGTGCCACAGGTTGGCTGCCGAAAAGCTGCCCCTATCTCTCGATCGCAACCGATCGGGTCGATCCAAACCAAACCAGATTCCTCCGTGATCCTCGGGCTCATGATCGCCGTCGTTTGTCCGTCCCGTCCCGTCCCGTCCCGTCCCGTCCCGTCCCGCTTGCGCGGCCTGACCGCAATCTGGCGGCGGCGCCCGATGGGGCAGAGGGGGAATGGTCACATATTCCGCATAAGTGTCCCCACTTCGCCCCACGCCGTTTTCGCGGTCTATATCTTGTACGCACTTGGGGACGAAAATCATCATGTGGTACCAGGGATGCGACCGCTCAGAGGACGCAGAGTTACCAGAGGTTGAACGGGTGGTTTCAGCATGGCAAAAATGGGGCAAAATTGGGCAAAAATGTTGCGAAGTGGGGCCTAGTGGGATAGAATGTCGGACATTGGAAGGACGAGCGAACGATGTGGAAGGGAAAGCATGGCCGAAGAAGTCGACATCGTGGATCTCAACGGAGAATTCCGCCACAAAGTCGATGTCAAAGGCCGCGTGTCCCTGCCTGCAGCGTTTCGCAAAGTGCTTTCAACAGATCTCGTTGTTACTCCGAATCCGAAGGACGAATGCCTGTACGTGTTCGAGGCTCCCGAATTCAACAAATGGGTAGCCAAGGCGTTCGAAGACAAGTTCGGCAAGTACGACTCTTCGAATGACCTTCATGTCCGTCTTCGCCGCAAGCTCAAATCGCGGGCGAAAGCGGTCGAGGTGGACGGTGCGGGGCGCATCATGCTCAGCGCCGACCAGCGCGATGCTGCGGACATTGGGAAAGACGTCGTCGTCGTCGGCAACACGGGGTACTTCGAAGTCTGGGACGCAAAGCGTTACGATCAGGAAGACGGCGAGATCGATCTGAGCTTGCTGTTCGGCTGATTGGAAGGCGTGAGCACAGTGACAAACGAATATCGGCATATACCGGTCATGCTCGCCGAGTGCCTCGAATATCTCAAACTTGAAACGCGGCAAACGTTCGTGGACGCAACACTCGGCGGTGCAGGGCATTCCTTCGAAGCGGCCAAGCGGCTTGGGCGCGAGGGCACGCTCATCGGCATCGATCAGGACGAGATGGCGCTTGCCGCCGCCCGTCGCAAGCTCGATGCGCTACCCGATGACATCCGTCCCCGCATCGAGCTTGTGCGCAGCAACTTCGAAGGCATGGATCAGGCGCTTCTCGGCGTGGAGGTTCCTGGGGTCGATGCGGTTCTTTTCGACCTGGGAGTTTCTTCGGCGCAGATTGACACGCCGTCTCGAGGCTTCTCCTTCAAGGAGAATGGCCCTCTTGATATGCGGATGGATCCGGGCAAACAGACCTTGAACGCAGCAGAGATCGTCAACACTTACAACGCAGCAGATCTCACTCGGATCATCCGTGCCTACTCAGACGAGAAGTGGGCGAGCCGTATCGCGGAATTCATCGTGAGGGCCCGTTCCGAAGCTCCGATCGAAACGAGCGAACAGTTGGTCGACGTCATCAAAGCAGCCATTCCCGCTTCGGCGCGGCGGGCTGGGGGGCATCCGGCCAAACGGACGTTCCAAGCTCTTCGCATTGAGGTGAACGGCGAGCTGGATGCGCTCAAGCGCGGGCTTGACGCCGCTGTCAGGTGGCTCAACCCGGGTGGGCGACTGGTGGTGATGAGCTATCACTCGCTGGAGGACCGCATTGTGAAAGACCTGTTCTCGTCATATGCGGATCGATGCGTCTGTCCGCCCGACCTGCCTGTGTGCGCCTGTGGTAGAAAGCCGATCGTCGACATTGTCACGCGGAAGCCGGTGATCCCGACTCCGGAAGAAGTGCAACGCAATCCCCGGGCCCGCAGCGCGAAGCTGCGCGTCGCGGAGAAACGCTGACCATGCTGTTCCTGGCGGCCCGTTTCGGCGAGGCTGCCGTGCAAAAGAAATATACCGATGGTGCAACCGCCACACGAAGATGAAATGAAGAAAGGGGGTTGGACATGGGCGCGATGCCTGCATATTCCTATCCGTATCCCAAGCGCGTTCCCGAACGCGCACCGAGACCGCATGTTCGCGTCGTCCCGGGGCAAGGCACGCGCACCGCTCCGTCAGCCTTGCCTTCGAGCGTCATCTCTGTCGCGAAGGTTGCGGCTGTCGTGCTTGTGGTGGTGACCCTTGTCGCCATCGCCCGCGTCGCCTTGATGTCGGCTGCCGTTTCGGCGTCGATCGAGTCTCAAACCCTCTCGAGCAGCATTGATTCAGCCCGCTCCGCCGGCAGCGATTTGGAGGTCACGCAGACCCTCCTGTCGAATCCGACGCGCGTCAAGGCCGAGGCGAGCGGCCTGAAGATGACCGCCCCCGAATCGGTGGCGACGATCGATCTCGATCAAGACGTCGTTGCGACCAATGACGATGGCAGCCTGTCGTTGTCGAAGAGCGTCGCAAACGCAGCAAGCGCTGGAGCGTAAGCGTGGCGGATCGGTCCCCTGCGCCACGGGACGGGCGCCGAACACGCAGCGCCCGCACGTCTTCGCGCGACAATCGCCGCCCAGCCTCCGTGCTGGGCGTCTCGCGATCTTCCTTGGGAGAGGCCCTCGATTCCAACCGTGCGTTCGTTCCCCTTCTCATATTCGCAGCCATAGCGCTCCTGTTTCTCGGTCGCCTGATATACTTGCAGGTCATCGTCGCTCCGGACTATTCTGCCCAAGCGCAGGAGGCGCGCACGGTGGGGTTCGACATCGAGCCGCGGCGCGGCACCATCTACGACCGCAACGGCACGGTGCTCGCCACCAGCGTCGACGCGACCACCATCTACGCGAATCCCTCTGAGATCGAGGATGCCCACGGCACAGCGCTCAAGCTGGCTGACGTGCTCGGCGGCAGCGCGGAGGACTATGAGAGCGCCCTCGAGTCGTCGGACACCTCGTTTGCCTTCGTCAAACGCAAGGCGGACGTCGACGTTGCCGAAAAGGTGAAGGAACTCGGCTTGGACGGCATCTATTTCATCTCCGACACGAAGCGCGTCTATCCCAATGGCCAGGTAGGCGCACAGATCATCGGACTTACCGACGTGGATGGAAACGGCCTTTCCGGGCTTGAGGCGTATTATAACGACATACTGAGCGGACAGGCGGGACGCTACGAGGCCGAGCGGGGACGGGATGGCACGCCCATTCCCGGCGGGGTGCACGAGGAGCAGGCTGCCGTCGACGGACAAGACATCATCGTTTCCGTCGACATTGAGCTGCAGCAGTATCTCGAGACCCGCCTGCAGGAGGGCGTCAAGGGCCTGAACGCGACCGGGGGGACGGCGGTCGTCATGGACGGCGGGACGGGCGAGATATACGCCGCGGCATCCCTGCCGCTGCTCAACCCCAATGACCGTGACAACATAGAGGCGGGGGCAACCGAGCTCAAGGCTGTCACGGATCTGTTCGAGCCGGGATCGATCTTCAAGACGGTGTCCGCCATGTCCATCCTGGAAGCCGGCACCATGACGCCCGACACCGAGCTGTTCTGCCCTGCGACGATCACGGCCGACGGCTACACCATATCCGATGCGCATGAGCGCGGCGACGCGACGTACACGCTGCGTCAGATCCTCGACCAATCGTCCAACATCGGCATATCGCTCGCAACCGAAAACGCCACCGTGGGAGATGTGTCGGGATTCCAAAATCTCTATAACAAGATACTGGAGTACAACCTGCACACAAAGACTGGCGTGGACTATCCTGGCGAAGGCGAGTCCGGCACCGATATTCTCGGCTACATGACGCCCTTTGCCGAGCTCAGCAAGGTCGGCGCCTACAACGTGACCTTCGGCCAGGGCATCTCGGTCACGCCGCTGCAGATGACACGCTTCTATGGGGCGTTGGTGAACGACGGCGTGGAATGCGTTCCCCATTTCTTGATCAGCGAGCCTCAAAGTGGCCAGGTGGCCGAATACGACACGGAGGACGTCGTCGACAACAAGGAGGCCATTGCTGGCGTCACCAGCATGCTGAAGACGGTCGTCACCGAAGGAACCGGCAAGGCGGCTGCCATCGACGGCTTCTCGGTCGCGGGCAAAACCAGCACGGCTGAAATCTATGATGAGGAAAACGGCGGATACCGAAAGGGTGTGTACAATCTGTGCTTCACGGGTTTCCTCGCGGATTCGTCAAGCCAATTGGTTTGTTTTGTGGGTGCTAACGAGGTTCCCGGCGACGGTGTGGTCACCCCCATATTTAAGGATATAATGTCAACAGCCATCGACCGTTTCAAGATCACATCTGAGTGAGGACACGCTATGGGGAAGACCTGCACCGACCTGTTCGCGGGAATAGACTGCACCATTATCGGCAATGCCGATGAAGAGGTGGGCGGCATCGCCTACCGCAGTGACCGCGTTCAGCCAGGCGACGCATTCTTCTGCATTGTCGGCCTCACGACGGATGGCCATTCGTTCGCTCAGGATGCCCTTGACCATGGCGCGAAGGTGCTGGTGGTGGAACGCAAGGTGTACCTTGCCGACGCGACCGACGTGACCGAGGTCGTGGTGAAGGACACGCGCAAGGCCATGGCTTCTGCCGCTGCAAACTTCTATGGACATCCTTCCACGGACCTCTCGCTCGTGGGCATCACGGGCACGAACGGCAAGACCACGACCACCTATCTGGTGGAACATATCGCCCGGGTTGCGGGCAAGCGTACCGGGGTGATCGGCACGGTGGGAATTCGGGTGGGCGATATGCAGGAAAAGTCGGCACGCACGACGCCCGAGTCGCCTGACCTGCAGCGAATGTTTGCTCTCATGCGTGACGAACACTGCGAAGTCGTTGCCATGGAGGTCAGCTCCCACGCGCTTGACCTGGAGCGCACCTGGGGCACAGCGTTTTCGGTGACGGCGTTTTCGAACCTCACGCAGGATCATCTGGACTACCATCATACCTTTGAGGCGTATTTTGAAGCGAAGGCGCGCCTGTTCTCTTCTGACTATCCTGGCAGGCGCGTCATCTGCATCGATGACAAATGGGGCAAGGAGCTGCTTCGCCGCTGCTCGTCGGCGGGCGACAATGTCGTGACCACGGGCTTCGATCCTTCTGCTCAGATCCGCCCTCTCGACGTGTCGTACGCACCCACCCACACGACTGTCGAGCTGGACGTGCGTGGCGCCCGGTGCCGTTTCGACTATCCGCTCGTCGGCAGATTCAATGTGGAAAACGTCATGTGCGCGTTTGGCATTGGCCTGCAGCTTGGCTATGCGACCGACGTCATTGTGCAGGCGTTGGAAGAGGCCCCGCAAATTCCGGGGCGGTTGGAGCGGGTGAACGTTGCGTCGGATGGCGGCGTGTCGGTGTTCGTGGACTACGCACACACGCCTGACGCTCTGGAGAAGGCGCTCTCATCGATCATGGCCATCACGCCTGGCTCGACGATATGCGTGTTCGGATGCGGAGGCGACCGAGACGCGTCGAAGCGCTCCATCATGGGCAAGGCGGCACTTGCTGCCGACTATGCCATCGTGACGTCGGACAATCCCCGCCACGAGGATCCGCTCGCCATCATCGACGACATCGTTTCGGGGATGGGGTCGGGCGAGGGACGGTTTGAAGTTGAGGCCGACCGGCGTCAGGCCATCGCCCATGCGCTCGCGCGGGCCGGGGCGGGAGACTCGGTTCTCATCGCGGGCAAGGGCCATGAGGACTATCAGCTTGTCGGCGACGAGGTCCGTTCGTTTGACGATCGCGTCGTGGCGGCAGAGGAGCTTGAGAAGCGCTTTGCCGGCACCGCCTGTCCGGGCGGCGAAGCCTAGATGCGCCTGAACATCAAGCAGATAGCCGCTTGCACGGGTGGCGACCTCATGGTCGATCCCGTTGATGCACGGGCGATTGCCACGGGCCTCACCTGGGATTCCCGCGAGGTCAAACGGGGCGATGTGTACGTTGCCCTGCCGGGAGAGCGGGTTGACGGGCATGCCTATGTCGCTGCGGCGCTGCGCGCGGGCGCCTTGGCGGCTGTGGTCATGCAACCGCTTGACGGACCCACGCGTCTGCTTGCCCGTGAGCTGGGAGCGGCTGTCATCGAGGTGCCAGACTCGCGAGGCGCCATCACGGACATCGCGCGCCTGTGGCGCGGTTTCTTGAAAGGCCGGGTCATTGCCCTGACGGGTTCAACGGGAAAAACCACCACCAAGAATCTGGTGCGTGACGTCCTGTCGAGCTCTCTGAGCGTGGTCGCCACCGTGGGGAACCAGAACAACGAGCTGGGTGTTCCCCGGACCATCCTCTCTGCGGAACCTGAGACGCAGGCCGTCATCGTGGAGATGGGCATGCGCGGGTGCGGCCAGATAGCTTCGCTCTGCGATTTCGTCCGTCCCGATTGGGGCATGGTGGTCAATGTGGGCGAGAGCCACATCGAGCTTCTCGGCAGCAGAGAAAACATCGCCTGCGCCAAAGCGGAACTTCTGTGCGCCCTGCCGGAAGGCACCGGGCGCGCGTTCGTGAACGCCGCCGATGACTTTTCCTCGTTCGTGTGCGATCGGGCTCGCCTTGATGCCCGTCGCGTGGAGACCGTGCTGTTCGACGGCTCTGCCTCCGCCGCAGCGGACCGGGAGGAGCGTGACGCGTCCGAGCTGGCGCGACCGGCGGTGTGGGCGGAACGGGTTGGGCTTGACGAACAGGGCCGTCCCCGGTTTGAGCTGCATGCCTCCGGATTCTCCCCCCCGACGGGCGAGGGGCTTCCCTCCGCCGCCGAGGAGGAGGCGGTCCCCTGCTCGCTCAACCTGCGGGGCGCGCATAACGTTGCCAATGCCTGCGCGGCTGCGGCCGTCGGCCGGGCATGCGGCATCTCGCTCGCGGTCATCGCTGACGCCTTGGCGGCTGCCGAGCCTGAGAGTGGACGCCAGGAGGTGCTGCCCGCCCGCGGTGGATTCACCGTCGTGAACGACGCCTACAACGCAAATCCTGATTCCATGAGGGCGGCGCTTGCCACCTTGTGCGCGCTTGATGTGCCAGGCCGGCATATTGCCGTGCTTGGTGACATGGGGGAATTGGGCGACTGCGCTCAGGCCTGCCATGAGGGCATTGGGCAGTTGGCTGCAACGCTGCCGATCGATCGGCTGATCTGTGTGGGGGAGCTGTCCTCATGCATTGCCGATGCAGCAGGACGGGCGGGCATGGACCCGACGCGCATCGTGCAGGCGGCATCGCTGTCCGACGTGCTGGGCGAATTGGATAAGTGCGTTGAGCCTGGCGATGCGGTGCTGGTAAAGGCATCTCGCTTCATGGGACTCGAACGCGTGGTCGAAGGACTGATTAACTGACATGTTTGCACTTTTCTCACACTATCCGACGTTTTTGGTGTTTCTCGCCATCGTGCTTGCCATCGTGATCACGATGGTTCTGACTCCGCTTTGGATCAAGTTTCTCAAGTCGAGCCACATCGGGCAGCAGGTTCGTGCCGATGGGCCGCAGAGCCATCTGGTCAAGCAGGGCACGCCCACCATGGGCGGCGTCGTCATGCTCGCCGCGGTCGTCGCCACGGCTCTGCTGGTTGCCATGCCGACTCCCGAGACGTTTCTTCTGCTGGGAGCGACCCTGTTGACGGGACTCCTTGGCCTTGTGGACGATGGATCAAAGGTGGTCAAGGAGCGTTCCCTCGGTTTGACTCCGAAGATGAAGCTCATCGGACAGTTTGCCATTGCCACGGCGTTCATCCTGGTGGCCGTGAACTGGATTGGCATTGCGCCCACGGTGGAGATCCCCTTCGTGTACACGTTCGATCTCGGCATCCTGACCACGGTCATTCCCCTTGGCGACGGCATCGAGGTGCCGTGGCTGTATCTCATCCTCATGAATATTCTCCTGGTGGGCATGTGCAACGCCGTCAATCTCACCGACGGCCTGGACGGCTTGGCTGCAGGCACCGTCATGATCGTCATGATCGTCATGGCTGCCATCGCCTATCGTTCCGACCTGCTGGAGCCAGCCATCTTTGCCGCCGCGCTCGCGGGGGCCTGCATCGGGTTTCTCTGGTTCAACTCGTTTCCCGCTGACATTTTCATGGGCGACACGGGATCGCTTGCGCTTGGCATGGCGTTGGGATGCCTGGCCATTCTCACCAAGGCCGAGTTCGTCTCGCTCATCATTGGCGGTCTGTTCGTGGCGGAAGCGCTGTCTGTCATGATCCAGGTCCTCTATTACAAGAAGACAAAAAAGCGCATCTTCCTCATGGCTCCCTTGCACCATCACTTCGAGAAGAAGGGATGGAGCGAGACGAAGGTGGTCGTGCGGTTCTGGATCGTTTCGGGCGTGTTGGCCGCCACGGGCTTCTCGATCTATTTTGCCGAAACGCTTATGGCGGTGGCATAGTCATGGGCGAGGCTGGTCTGATACCGGGCAAGAAGCATGCGCCGGCCCATATGGGGCGGGTGCTCGTCTTGGGGCTGGGGAAAAGCGGTCGTGCAACGGCGGCGTATGTGGGCACACTTGTGGGCAGCCGCGTGGATTCCCTCACGGTGGCGGCAGGCGTCCCCACGCCCGAAGCCCTGTCTTTCGTCCGGGATCTCGAGTCCCAGGTCCCCGTCCAGGCGGTGTTCGATTGCGAACAGGTTGAGGGTTCGTTTGACCTCTGCATCACCAGCCCCGGCATCCCTCCGGTTGCGCCATTGTATCGAAGCGCCGCCGCGGCAAGCGCCGAGATGATCGGCGAGGTGGAGTTTGCTTGGCGAGAAAGCGCGAGCTTGTCGAGATGGGTGGCCGTCACCGGCACAAACGGCAAGACCACCGTCACCTCCCTTGTTGCCCATCTGCTGGCATGCGGCGGGGTGGACGCGAAGGCGGTCGGTAACATCGGTGACACCTGCATCCAGGCGGTCTCTGGGGACGCTCCGGACGTCTATGTCGCGGAAGCGTCATCGTATCAGTTGGCTTCGACGGTCCGTTTCGCGCCGGATGTCGCCGTTCTCCTGAACATCACGCCCGACCACCTGCACTGGCACCAGACATTCGAGGCGTATCGGGCAGCCAAGCTCCGCGTGTTGGCAAACCTGGCCGACGCGCCAGGCGCCGTTGCTGTCTTGGATGCCACGGATGACGAGGTGCGTGCCGAGATTCGCCGTCTGCGCAGCCAGAGCGATGCCGAACGCGGTTTCTCGTACGTGCCCGTGGGCACGAAGGCAGGGCTTTCGGGCGACATGCGTGATGCGTGCGGCAGCGAGAACGCGGCGTTCGAGGATGCCGCCGGCGTGCTGCAGGTTGCGTTACGCGGGGTTGAGCACCGGTTGGCCTCATCGGGCGATCTGCTTATCAAGGGGGCTCACAACAGGGCAAACGCGCTCGCGGCTGCCGCTGCCGCGCTTTCGTTGGGAGTCGAGGATGAGGCCGTCGCGCGGGGCTTGCGCACCTTCGCGCCGCTTGAACACCGCATCGAGCCCTGTGGGAGCGTGCGGGGCGTTGCCTGTTACAATGACTCGAAGGCCACCAACGTCGATGCCACGCTGAAGGCGCTTGCTGCGTTTCCCGAAACGAGACCCCTCGTGCTGCTCGGCGGCGACGACAAGGGGACCGACCTTGCACCGCTCGTGGAGGCTGTTCACCGTCACACGCGCGCCTGCATCTGTTTCGGCGCGGCGGCATCCCGTTTCCACGCCGCCTTCGAGGCCGCTTCGTCCGACGCTCCCGACGGATTTCTCCTGGGTCGTGCTGCCCACCTCGAGGATGCGCTTGACGAGGCGCTGTCGCTCGCTCGTCCGGGAGAGGTGCTGTTGCTGTCGCCCGCGTGCGCTTCGTTTGACGAGTTCGGCTCGTTCGAAGAGCGGGGCAGCGCGTTCAAGGCTCTCGTTGCGGATCGCGCCGCAACGCTGGGCGCATAAAAGGCCATCATGACACGGCTGAAACGAGACAAGCGGGACGTGCCCGCTGCCATCATGGGCCCCCGGCTCATCCTGCTCTTGTGCGTGCTCACGCTGACGCTCATCGGGTTCGTGATGATCTATTCCGCCTCGTCGGTTTCGGCTCTGTCCGAAGGGGAGAATCCTCTCAGCTATCTGACAGACCAGGTCAAGTTTGCCGCCATCGGCGTCGTGTGCGCTCTCGTCCTGTGGAAGGTGCTGCCCTATTCCTTTTGGGAGGGGCCGGCCATCTGGATCATTTGGGGTCTGGCCATCGTGCTGCTTGCCCTCACTGCCGCTGTCGGAACCGCTGCCCTCGGAGCTCAGCGCTGGCTGCAGCTCGGTCCGATCGGCTTGCAACCCTCCGAGTTCGCCAAGATCGCGTTCGTCCTCATGGCTGCGCGCATCCTGAATAATTTCCGTTCTGGATCGCTTTCGGTCCGTGACCTGTTTGTGCAGGTGGGACTTCTTATTCTGGTTCCGATTCTCTTCCTGTACAAGACGCAGTCCGACCTGGGCACCACCCTTATCTGCTTCGTCGGCATACTGGCTGTCATGTGGCTGGGCGAGGTGCCGATGCGCGTCATTTTGATCACGCTGGCCGTCGGCGCCGTGTTCGCAGTGCTGGCGACGGTGCTCACCGGCTATCGATCGGACCGTTTCGTGTATCTCGACCCCTGGAACGATGGGGAGAACGGCTATGGCAAGGGCTATCAGATCATCCACTCCTATTACGCCTTCTCTGAAGGAGGTCTGTTTGGCGTTGGCCTGGGGAACTCTCGCGAAAAGTTCCTCTATCTTCCCGAGGCTGAGACGGACTTCATCTTCGCCATCATCGGTGAGGAGCTGGGGCTGGTAGGGGCGCTGTTCATCGTCGCCCTGTTCATGCTCATCCTGTACGCAGGCATGCGCATCGCGCGCTCGGCCCCTGACGGCTTTGGCGCCATGATGGCCGGGGGATGCACCATCATGATCGTGTTTCAGGCCTTTCTCAACATCGGCTGCGTCATCGGCGTGCTGCCGACAACGGGAAAGCCCCTTCCGTTCGTCTCGTCGGGCGGATCGTCGCTCATAGCCACCTTCATCATGGTGGGCTTGGTGCTGTCGGTTTCGAACGGTGCCGGGTCGCCGACCATTTACGACCGTCGCCGGGCCGATCTCCGCGTCGTGCGCGCCGAAGCCCCGCGTTCTCAGAACGACCGTTCGGAGGATCGGCGGGCATCGTCGCGAACGGGGCGTTCTCGCATCAGCTCGTCTCGGCCGGCTGCGGAAGGCCCGCGTCCCGCACGCCGGGGCGCCCCGCGCGATTCGTCACGCCAAGGCAGGAGGTAGCGTCATGCTTGTCGTCCTTTCCGGTGGAGGGACTGCCGGACACATCAATCCAGCCCTCGCCCTTGCGGAAGTACTGCAGGACCGCGGTTGCGAGGTCCGCTTTGCCGGCACGCCGACCGGCGTCGAGGCGCGGCTGGTGAAAGAGGCGGACATCCCCTTCATGCCATTCGAAGCGGCCGGGTTCAACCGCAACCATCCGGCATCGATCGTGAGAGCGCTGCGTCTCATGGGTGCAAGCACGGGCAAGGCAAAGAAGTGGTTCGACGATATCAAGCCGGACGTGGTGGTCGGCTTCGGGGGATATGTGTCCGTTCCGGTGGGACGCGCAGCCGAGAGCAAGGGGATACCCTTGGTCGTCCACGAGCAGAACTCGGTCATGGGTTTGGCGAACCGGCAGCTGGCAAAGAAAGCTGCCGCCGTGTGCCTGACCTACCGGCAAGCCGCGGAGCAGCTTGCCGACAAGAGCCGGGTGACCGTCACGGGAAACCCTGTCAGGGCATCGATCTTTTCGGCGACAAGAGCCGGCGGCCGTGCCCGTTTCGGCGTTCCCGAGGACGCGCTCATGCTGTTGGTGACGGGAGGAAGTTTGGGCGCCCGGCATCTCAATGAGGCTATCGCCGGACTCAAGGACGTCTTGCTGGCGCATGACGATCTTCACATCCTGCACGTGGCGGGCCCCAAGGAGCTTGATGCCACGGCAGACCTCCTCTCCCTTTCGCCCGAAGAGGAGAGACGGTGGAAGCTCCTCGGTTACACCAACCACATGGGCGAGGCGATGGCCGCCGCTGACGTGGTCATCTCACGTGCGGGCGCCACTTCGCTCGCCGAGATATCGGCGTTGGCCGTGCCTGCTCTGCTCGTGCCGTTCCCCTACGCCACGGCGGACCACCAGACGACGAATGCCCGTGCCTGCGTCGAGGCGGGTGCGGCTTCCATGATTGCGGACGCCGCGCTCGACTCCCCAGAGTTTTCCCGTCTCGTCGTCTCTCTGGTGGAGGATGCCGGAATGCGAGAGCGCATGCATGAGGCGGCGCTCCTTCAGGCCACCGGCGACGCGGCGGCCAAATTGGCAGATGTTGTGATGGCGGCGGCTCGGTAGCGGCTGACAGGCTACCATGGTAGACAAAGGGTTTCGAGACGGTGTCGTGCGCCGGGCAACGGCGGCACGCGCCACAGGTCGCACAGACGTTGGTACAGGGAAGAACATGGACAATACGAACATACAGGCGATTCACTTCATCGGCATTGGCGGCGTCGGCATGAGCGGCATTGCCCGCGTGGCGTTTGACCAGGGGATGCAAGTGACAGGTTCCGATTTGAAGGAGAGCCGCTACACCAAGCAGCTCAAGGCGGCTGGCATCGAGGTGCACATCGGTCACGATCCCGCCAACATTCCCGCGGGGAACCCGACCGTCGTGGTGTCCACGGCCATCCTGGAAAACAATCCCGAGCTCATGGCTGCCCGGACGCGCGGACTTGCCATCTGGCATCGGGCGAAGATGCTGGCGGCGCTGGGGGAGGGTCTGGAAACGCTGGCCGTCGCGGGGACCCATGGCAAGACCACGACCTCGTCCATGCTCGCCAGCGTCCTTGACGCGCTCGGCGACGACCCGACGTTTCTCATCGGCGGCATCGTCCGCGCCTATGGCACCAACGCGCATTCGGGGCATGGCCGACACTATGTGGTGGAGGCGGACGAGAGCGACAAGTCGTTCATATGCCTTTCTCCCCAGGCCGTGTTGATCACCAATATCGAAGCGGACCATTTGGACCATTATCGCGACCTCGACGAAATATACGAGAAGTTTGGTGCATTCATCGGGTCGGTGCCTGAGGGGCATGGCTTGGCCGTTGTCTGTGGCGAGGACGACATGCTGGTCACCATCGCCCGCGCGACCGGCCGCCGCGTGCTTACCTATGGGTTCGGAGCTGGGTTCGACATCGGTGTGGAAGACTATGAGCCGCGCGGCATCGGCAGCGATTTCACCTTGAGCCTTCCCGGGGGCCGCTCGGTGGTCGGCCATGTTCGACAGAGTCCCGGCCGCCACAACGTGCTGAACGCGGCGGGCGTCATCGGCCTTGTTGACGCGTTGGGCTATGACGCGCAGGCCGCTTCTGACGCGCTGTCGTCGTTTGCGGGCGTGCGCCGAAGGTTTGACCTTGTGGGAGAGGTGTCTGGCGTGACGGTTGTCGACGACTATGCGCACCATCCCACGGAGATAGCGGCCACCATCGAGGCGGCGTCGAAACTGGGATATCGTCATGTGCATGTGCTGTTCCAGCCACATCGCTATTCCCGTGCGCCGCTCTTCACCGACGTGCTCCACGATGAATTCGGCCGCGCGTTCGACGGCGCCGACACCGTCACGTTCATGGACGTGTATCCGGCGGGCGAGGCTCCCGTGCCCGGCGTGAGCGGGAAGACGTTCCTGAATGTGGTGTTGGATCATGCCGGGCATCCGCAGGCGGCCTATGTTCCTCGCCGCACCGAGGTCGTTCCTTACCTGGTGTCGAAGGTTGCGGCGGGCGATCTGGTCCTCACCATGGGCGCCGGTGACGTGACGGCCATCGGGCCTCAGCTGGTCGACGCGCTGTCAGCTGGCGATGCGCGGCCGGTGCGTCCATGACGGCACGCCACACATCGGCACTGGAGGCGCTGCTTGTCGATGACCGCTTTGACGGTGATGTCTATCCGGCAGAGCCCCTGTCGCGGCACACCATGTACCGCATAGGAGGTCCGGCGCGCTTCTTCGTGCAGGTCGCGTCCATCGGTGCGCTCGGAAGGCTCGTCGATGTCTGCGAAGAGACGGATGTCCCCTGGGTCGTCATCGGCCGTGGCAGCAACCTGCTCGTGGCCGACGAGGGGTTCCCCGGCGTGGCCATCACGCTCGGCCGCGACTTTCGCTCGTGTCGTTTCGATGAGGCCACCAGCCGCTTCTGCGTGGGGGCCGGCGTTCCCCTGTCCTCCGTGGTGCAGGAGGCGTTTCGCCGATCGCTCGCGGGGCTTGAGTTTGCCGTCGGGACTCCTGGCACCATCGGCGGCGCGCTGTGCATGAACGCGGGATCGCGGGATGAGTGGATCGGGTCCCGCGTCGCTTCGGTGACATCGCTGGTGCTGGGCAAGGGCCTCGTCCGCCGCACGGGCGACGAGGTCGAATGGGGCTATCGCTCCTCCTCGTTCGCTTCGGACGAGGTGCTGCTCGAATGCGAGCTTTCGGTAGAGCCGGCCGACCCGTTCTTCATTCGCGGTAAGATGGAGGCATCCCACACGCGGCGCAAGAAGTCGCAGCCCCTCACCTGTCCCTCGTGCGGAAGCGTGTTTAAAAATCCTGAGGGGGCGTCGGCTGGAGCGCTGATCGAGGCCGTCGGCCTGAAGGGGCATGCGATCGGCGGTGCGCAGGTGTCGGATGTGCATGCGAACTTCATTGTGAACACGGGCGATGCGAAGGCGCGTGACGTGATGGACCTGATCGACCTCATCAAGACAAAGGTGTACGAGACGTATGGCATCGAATTACAACCGGAAGTCCGCTTCCTCGGGTTCGCGTAAGCCCTCGGGACGCACGCGCGGAAACGTCGGCTCTGGTTCCGGCATGCCGCGTCAGCAAACCAGAGCGGCGCGCGCGCCTTCACCACAACGCCGGGGCACCGCTCGGCCTTCGAGCTCCTATCGTGCCATACCGGGCGGTCGCCTTTCGGGCGGCAGGGACGTTCGTTCTTCTCAACCTGCCCCTCGTCTCACGTCCGTGCGCGTGGGGGATCTCGACCGTGCGGAGCGCCGTGCCCGGGCACAGAAGGCGTATCGGGGCCATGTGGCTCGCGTCGTCGTGGCTTTTTCGTTGGTCGGCGCTTTGGCGATAGCTGCCGTCATCGTCTATAACTCCAGCCTGTTCACCATCGAGAGCGTGTCGGTCACGGGGGTTGAGCATCTGACGACGGCAGAGATGTCGTCCTTGGCCGAGGTGCCTGCCGGCACGACGCTTCTGCGCGTGGACGCGTCGGGCATCAGGAACCGTCTGCTCAAGAATGCCTGGGTCGCCGACGTGTCGGTGAATCGCGTGTTTCCCAACACGTTGGAGCTGGCGGTGACGGAACGGTCCATCGAAGCCGTCGTGTCCATCTCTTCCTCAACCGATCAGACGTCGCAGGATTGGGCCATCGCATCTGACGGCATGTGGCTTATGCCTATCCCTGATCAGAATTCCGATCAGGGAAAACGAACGAGTCAGCAGATTTATGAGGATGCCCAGAACGCGCTGCACATCACCGATGTCCCCTATGACACGGAGCCCGAGATCGGCACCTACTGTGCCGATTCGAACGTCAACAACGCGCTTTCCATCGTATCGGGCCTGACCACAGATCTGGCAGGTCAAGTCAAGACGGTTGCCGCCACCGACTCCGAGTCGACCACGCTCACGCTGCAGAACGGCATTGAGATTGTATTCGGCACGGCCAGCGACATCCGTGACAAGGAACGAGTCTGCAACGAGATCATGGAACAGCATCCCAGTGTCTACTACATCAACGTCAGAACGGTCGACCGTCCGACTTGGAGGTCGCTGTAAGATATCTGTGGACATGAGTTTCATTACCGCAGCGTAATTTGCAAATGGATAAGCTTCGTGTACAATAACCCCACGTGAACTGTACCCACGATACGGGAAATGCAGCATGCTGAAACGCAGCAGGTGCGGAGGATACAATGCCAAACAACATAGGTTCCGATCATCTGGCGGTCATTAAGGTCGTCGGCGTCGGAGGTGGCGGCACGAACGCCGTCAATCGCATGGTCGAAGCGGGTGTGCAAGGCGTCGAATTCATCGCCGTCAACACCGATCGCCAGGCTTTGCTCATGTCGGATGCCGACAAGACGATCCACATTGGCGAAGAGTTGACGCGTGGCCTGGGTGCGGGGGCGAATCCCGAGGTGGGATGCCAAGCGGCCGAAGAGAGCCGTGCAGAGATCCGCGAGGCTCTCGCCGAGGCCGACATGGTGTTCGTCACGGCGGGCGAAGGCGGCGGAACCGGAACGGGGGCGGCCCCGATCATCGCAGAGATCGCGCGCGAGGAGATCGGAGCTTTGACGGTCGGCGTGGTGACCAAACCGTTCTCATTCGAGGGGCGTACCCGTCGCAACCAAGCCGAGCAGGGCGTTGACTTGCTCTCGCAGAAGGTTGACACCCTCATTGTCATTCCGAACGACCGCCTGTTGGAGATCGTCGACAAGAAGACCAGCATGCTTGATGCCTTCCGCATAGCCGATGACACGCTGCGCCAGGGCATTCAGGGCGTCACGGATCTCATCACCATTCCAGGTCTCATCAACCTGGACTTTGCCGACATCCGCACGGTCATGAAAGACGCCGGCACGGCCATGATGGGCATCGGCATCGCCTCGGGCGAGAACCGTGCTCTCGATGCGGCCCAGCAGGCGACGAACTCGAATTTGCTCGAGACTTCCATTGCGGGCGCCTCGCGCGTGCTGTTCTCCATTGCCGGCGGTCCCGATCTCACGCTTACCGAGGTGGATGCGGCAGCCCGCACGGTCGAGGCATGCGCCGACGAGAACGCCAACATCATCTACGGACAGATCGTCGATGACGGCATGGGCGATCAGGTTCGCATCACGGTCATCGCGACCGGCTTCAAGGTGTCTGCACCGCAGCAGTCCTCCATGGACTTCTCTGCCCGCAAGGACCTGTTTGCCTCGACAGAGTCACCGGCATCGAATGTGCAGCCCAGCCCCTCGGTGTCGTTTTCCACGACGCCGAATTCTGGACGCTTCGCGGATGAGGACTACATTCCGGATTTCCTGAAGCGCCAGCGCTGAGAGCAGTCGCACCCATGGCTGCGACCGAGGGATTGCCGGAACCTGACGTGAACGCGCGCCTTCTTGGCGCGCGTCGCATTCCCGCATTCACCGATGAGGCGCTCTTTGAGGCGGTGGGGGTGCGCATCGTGTTTTCGGGGCGTGAGGGGGGAGTGAGCGATCCTCCCTACGATTCGCTCAACCTCGGCAGCCATGTTGGCGACGATCTTGCCAAGGTTCGAGAAAACCGGCAGATACTGCTCAATTCCATCGACGCGGCGGATGTGCCGCTTGTCGTTCCGAACCAGGTGCATGGCGACGTACTCGTTGACCTTGGGGCCGCCGATCCCGCTTCCGTCGCCTCGGCTCGCACGCGAGCTGAGGCGGGGGCCGACGGGCTGATCGTCGCGGTCTCGCGCGTGGCGGCCCTCCTGTGCTTCGCCGACTGCGTTCCCGTCGTCATTGTGTCTCCGACGGGACGGTTTGCCGTGGCGCACGCCGGCTGGCGAGGCGCCGTTGGCGGCATTGCCGGCAAGGCTGCACGCCGCCTGGCGCTGCTTGACGGCGAGGGGGCGGCGGCGACCGCCTCGTACAACGCCTATCTTGGACCGCATATTCACGGGGAATGCTTTGAGACCGGCGAGGAAGTGCGCGCGCGGTTCATCGAGCGATTCGGGTGCGACGTGGCTCCTGATGGACGCCACGTCGACCTTGCCGCTGCAGTTGAGCATGATCTTGTTGAGGCCGGCTTGCGGCGTGAGCGCATCGCCGAGGCGAACGTCTGCACCTCGTGTGAGTCGGAGGATTTTTTCTCTTATCGAGCATCGGGCGGCAGGTGTGGGCGCCAAGGGGCGCTGGCCGTCAGATTCGGAAGGTGAGGACTATGGGCATAGCACAGCGGTATCGTGACGTTTGTGACGAGGTGGCGGCCTGCTGTCATGCTGCAGGCCGCGATCCCCGCGAGGTGAAGATCGTCGCGGTCTCCAAGACGGTGGGGATGGATGAGGTGGCGCAAGCCGTGGCGGCGGGCGCTCATGACTTCGGGGAGAACCGCCCTGAGGGCCTGACGGGAAAATCCGATCGGTTCCCACAGGAGACATGGCATTTCATTGGCAACATCCAGTCGCGCCGGATTCCTGAGATCGCAGCAGCGGCCGCCCTGGTGCATTCCCTGTACGAAGAGCGCCATCTTGCCAAGTTTGAAGCAGCGGCCGAGGCCCTGGGCAAGGTTCAGGATGTGCTGCTTGAGGTGAATGTGTCGGGCGAGCAAAGCAAAAGCGGGCTTGCGCCGGATGACGTGCAGGCGATGGTGCGCCAGTGCGCGGACTTCTCCCATATCCGCGTCCGTGGTCTCATGACCATGGCCCCCCAGGGAGATCTGGCCGTGGCGCGCTCGTGCTTCGAAGTATTGGCGCATTTGCAGGAAGAGATTCGAACGGGCCTCGATCCCGTTCGCGCGGATGCGTTCGATGAACTTTCTATGGGCATGAGCGAGGACTGGCGCGAAGCGGTGGCGGCGGGCGCTACCATAGTGCGAATCGGGCGGGCCATCTTCGACGACGCATTTGGAGCCGCTTCGCGCTGATGTACAGGGCGGCCCCTATGGCGAAGGACAATGCAGCGACGGTGAGCCGTCGGGATCAAATGAAGCAGGTGAGGGAACATGGAACTGCCTAGGATAAAGAAATCCGAACATGGAATGCTCGACGGCATCAAGTCGAAGCTTGGCTTCGCCGATGCGGCGAGCAGCGACTACCATGAGGAATACTACGACGACTACGGCAACGCCGACGACGACTACGGCGACTATGCCGAGGATCTCGGTGAGTTTTCGGAATACGGCCCTGATTATAACGAGGGCGCCGCATCGGGTTCGCGCTACGATCCCTATGCTCCCATCACCACGCGCCCGCCTCGCTCGGCGCGTTCGTCCCGCTCGACGCGTTCGTCTTCTCGGACGGATTCAAGCATGCCAAAACTCGTCTCCATCGGCGACGTGCGTGCCCATACCCAAGTCCCCGACAGCCTGAACCGCGACCCGCTGCCTCCGCGGCGCGTGTCGTCTGCTGCGGCCACCTCCGCGTATCGTGGAGAGCGGACCATGGTTGATGCCACGCAGCCTGCTCCTTCGTCGCCGGCTCACGTGGCTGCCTCCCGGGACCGGTCCGAAGGGCTTGACTCGCTGTTCTCTTCGACGGCAGATGCTGCCGCATCTGGGGCGGCGGCTCCGAGCGGTCGATCGTCGTCCGCATCGGTCACGTCCCCCCTTGATACGTCGCCTGCTGGCGGGGGTTCGGGGACGGGCTCATTCGACCCTTACGACGCCTACGCGGGAACCGGCGTCGCCTCGCACAATCCGTCGCGGTCCCTGTCCGTTCTCAAGCCGTCGAGCTACGCCGAGGTGGAGCGCGTCGCAAAGCAGCTCAAGGCCGGTGATGCCGTGATTCTTGCGCTGCGCAACACTCCCGACAATCTGGCGAAGCGCATCCTCGATTTCTCGTTCGGCGTTGCAAGCGCGCTCGATGCGCGCGTCGAATGCATCGCCGACAAGGTGTTCGCCGTCACGCGTGGTTCCCATCTGTCAGAGGCTGAGCGTCTCGCCCTGCGCAACCAGGGGGTGCTGTAGGTGGCGGCTTCTTTGCGGATGCGCATCGCGCTCATTGGCGGCGGCAAGATGGGAGAGGCCATCATGGGCGGTCTGATAGCCGCCGACTGCGCGCCGGCAAACGACCTGAACGCGCAGAGCTTTGTCGTCGCGAATCCCGGGAAGGAGCGTCGCGACCACCTGACGCAGCAGTATGGGGTGAGGTGCGTCGTTGACGCTCGGGACATCGAGGGTGCGGATGTCGTTGTCTTGGCTGTCAAGCCGCAGGTCATGATGGGTGTGCTCGAGGGCATTGCCGGGCTGCCCGCCTATGGAGGCGGCGCTGAGGGACCGCTGTTCGTGTCCATTGCCGCCGGATTGGCCACGGGGCGCCTTGAAAGGGCGCTGCCCGACGGCGCCCGCTTGGTGCGCACGATGCCCAATACTCCGTTGCTCGTGGGGGAGGGGGCCACTGCCGTCACGGGCGGAACGAACGCGACGGAGGCGGACGTGGAGCTTGTGAGAAGCCTGTTTGCCTGTTTGGGCCGGGCGTTCGTGATCGAGGAAGGCGCCATGGACGCCGCAGGGGCGGTGAGCGGGTCAGGGCCGGCCTATGCCGCAGCACTCATCGAAGCTCTGCGCGATGCAGGTGCGCGGCAGGGACTCGATCCGCACCTTGCCGAAGAGCTCGCGTTTCAGACCCTGTATGGCACTGCCTTGCTCATGGAACGCACCGGCCAAGATGCCGAGGCCACCCGCCGTGCCGTGTGCAGCCCCGGAGGGTCGACGCTGGCCGCGCTTGCGGCTATGGAAGAGGCGGGTTTTGCAGAATCCCTCGACGCCGGCGTCGAAGCCGCCGTTCGCCGTTCTAAGGAGCTTGGGGCATGTTGAGCACCCTGAAGTATTTCATCGTTTCGGTCGCCGACGCATACAGCCTCGTGCTGTTCGTGTATGTGATGATGTCGTGGCTTCCGACCGATCGGGGGATTCTGGCCGACATCTATCGCATCCTCGGCAAGGTGTGCGATCCCTACCTCAATTTGTTCAAGAAGCTCATACCTCCTCTTGGAGGTATGGTGGACATAACCCCTATCATTGCGCTGCTTGTATTACAATTCGGGGTAAGATTAGTGGTCGGCTTGTTTTAATCTGAGGACACGCGCTACAATCGCACGCAAAGCGCACGTACAGGGCGAAGGGAAAAAGAATGGCTATCACCTCGGCTGATATTCACAACCAAAGCTTCTCGATCGATCGCAAGGGCTATGATGTTGACGAGGTGGATGTGTTCCTCGAGCATGTCGCCGACAGCATCGACGAGCTGAACTCTCAGATCGGGCAGCTTGAGAATCAACTGGACGACCGTAAATTTGAAGGCTTCGACACTCCTGCCCGCCTCGATGCGGCTCCGTTGGCGGCCATCGACAACGAGGCGCTGGCCGAGAAGGACGCGCGCATCGCTGAACTTGAGCGGCAGCTTGAGGCGAAGAAGGCCGACGACAACGCCATCGCCCAAGCGCTCATCATCGCGCAGCGTTCGGCTGACGAGATCATCTCCAACGCAAAGGCCGATGCGGCTTCCACCATCAAGGACTCCGAAGACGAGGCGGCACGCATCCTTGGCAAGGCCGACAATGACAGGCAGAAGGTGATCGACGCCATCAAGAAGCTCGAGGACGATCGCGAGGATGCCCGCGAGGACTACCAGGAGCTGTTGACCGACTTCATTTCCGATGCCACGCGCAAATTGGCAGAGATCGGCGCCGACCTGCCGGCCAGTTCGCTTGCCAGCGCTCATGGCCGCTCGTCAGCGGTCGTTGAGACGACGGGTCGGGTCTCGTCTTCCGCCCAGGCTCCCATCAACCGGGAGGGGACCGTCGCATACGCCACGCCTCAGGTCACCGGATCCACGGTCGTCGCTCCGGCAACTCCGACTCCCTCGCGTCCCGAGAAGGACCTTTCCGGTTTCGGCGATGCTGACGATGCCTTTGAATTCGAAGAGATAGACTAGCCGAGCCTCCCTGTCCGGCTGGGGCTTCAGATGTCCAGCCGGACGATAGCCTGATGCCGGAGTCAACGATCATATCCGTTCACGTCACGCCCCGCTCGGGGCGTGACGAGGTTTCAGGGGTTCGCCCTGGCAGAGGGGAGCCGGATGAAGTGTGGGTGCGGGTGGCTGCGCCTCCCGAAGGCGGAAAGGCGAACAAAGCGGTGTGCAAGGTGATCGCCTCTTCTCTGAACATCCCGAAGACGGCGGCGTCGATCGAGGGAGGGCAGTCGTCTCGTCGCAAGCGCGTGTCGGTCCGGGCTGGCAAGGAGGCGGTTGATGCGTGGATGGCCGCTTTGCCCCGACTGTAGTCCGGCAGGGAAGTCCCCCAGCGCCGTCGGCTGCATTTCGCGCCATCGCGGGGCGATCGTCCGTACAGCCCCGTTCCTTCTGGCGGGTGCGTTCCCTTCACCGTCCGTTTCTCCGTTCTGGAACAGCGGTTCTGCCCGATGGTGTGGCTTCGAGGACGGCAGGACGTTCACCGGCCATTTGTCGCGAAGTTCTGAACGATTGCAATTATCCGTTGACGGTGACGTAGCGTCATCGCGTATTCTCAACTGCGCCGGACGGGGGCGTTCGGGCGAAGACGAGAGCGTGGCGCGCCAAGCACGGTGTCGAGCCACACAAGGAGCATTTGCATGACCGAGCAACGATACCTGACCGTGGGAGAGCTGGCACGGCGCGTCGGAGTGACGGTGCGCACCATCCAGTACTACGATCAGCAGGGCCTTCTATCGCCATCGGCGAAGGGTCCGCAGAACCAGCGTCTGTACACGGACGCCAACGTGAAAGATCTGTATCGTATTTTGACCTTGAAGTACTTGGGACTCTCTCTGTCCCAGATCAAATCCGACGCAGATCTTTTCGAAGAGCCGGCCGCGCTGCAGGAGCTGACAGGCGAGCAGACCGATGCCATCGAGGGGCAGTTTCAGGCACTGTTCAAGCGCATGACGACCCTTCGAGCCTTGCATGATGCGGTGGGATCCACCGAGCTTGACTGGGAGCAGCTTGCCGCCACCGTGGAGCGTTGCCAGGGGGAGGGCCAGTTCTTTTGGCGACTCACCTGCATCCGCGAGGACGAAGATGTGTCCGAGGAGATTGCCGACGAGCAGTCGGGCCACGGCGTGTCGGTGTTCCAATGGCATGAGCTCATCGCCGATGCCATCCATCTCATGTCGACGAACGAGCCGCTTGAAAGTTCCCGTGCGCGCGACCTTGCCAAACGCTACTTGGATCTCGGCGCATCGCGAGATGCCGCGAAGGCGGAGCAGGATTTCATCCTTATGGAGAACATGGCTCCGCATGGCCATGACGGGTCGTTCGACGAGTTGCGCCAGTCGGTGTTCGACTACCTTGAAGCCGTCTCGGCCGCTGCCTGTGATCAGCCCGATCCCGTCGATTGACCGCGTTGCCCCCGAGGGCTGAGGGGATGCCTCTTCCGCTTTCTCCTTCCCCTTGCAGGGATGATCCGGGCATCGTGTGACCAAACGGCAAGCATGCCGGGCAGTCGCGTGCGCTTCAGAGTTGTTTTCTCCCGCCCCCCGCTCCTCCGTGCGAAAACTGTACAGCCGAATTGAAAGGAACCGCCCATGATCGTGTCATGGATGACGACGAACCAGTGCAACCTCAGGTGTGCGCATTGCTATCAGGATGCCTTGGAGGCCACGGACAAGGAACTGTCCACCAGCGAGGCGAAGAAGATGATCGAGGAGATAGCGCGGGCCGGGTTCAAGGTGATGATCTTCTCGGGCGGTGAACCCCTCATGAGGCCTGACATCTACGAACTGGTGGCACACGCCGCCGCGCAGGGACTGCGTCCCGTGTTCGGGTCGAACGGCACGCTCATCACGCCTGAGGTGGCGGTGCGGTTGAAAGAGGCGGGCGCGTGCGCCATGGGAATCAGCGTGGACAGCCTTGACCCCGCCAAACACGACCAGTTCCGCGGTCTGCCAAATGCCTACGATCTCACGATGGCGGGACTCGATGCCTGCCGACAGGCGGGGTTGCCGTTCCAGCTGCATACGACCGTGGTCGACTGGAATCGCGACGAAGTGTGCGACATCACCGATTTCGCTGTGAAAGCGGGTGCTATCGCCCACTATATCTTTTTCCTCATTCCCGTTGGACGCGGCCGCTACATTGAGGAGACCGGCCTCAAGGTGCTCGAGAACGAGCGTCTGCTGCAGGACATCATGCGTAAAGCTGACGAGGTTCCTATCGACGTGAAGCCCACCTGCGCCCCCCAATTCACGCGCGTTGCAAAGCAGCTGGGCGTGGAGACGCGTTTTTCGCGGGGCTGTCTGGCGGGGCTCACCTACTGCGTCGTGGGGAGCGAAGGCATCGTCCGTCCTTGCGCCTACATGACGGAGGAAGCGGGCGATGTGCGCATCACGCCTTTCGACGAGATATGGAAGACGAGTCCCGTGTTTGAGCATCTGCGCACGCAGGAGTACGGCGGTGCATGCGGAACCTGCGACTACCGCGACGGATGTGGCGGATGCCGGGCGCGTGCCGCCTACTATCACGACGGCGACGTGCTCGCCCAGGACGATTACTGCGCTCACGGCCAGCAGCTGGTCATGAGCTGATGAACCTCATCCTCGACAGACAGAGAAGGGAACTTTTCATGGAACGACCCACGATGGCAAAACGGATAGGGGCAGGTGCCGCTGCCGTCGCGCTTGCGGTGTCGATGCTGCTGACCGGCATGGGCTGCAGCAGCGCCACCGGATCGCAGGATGGAGATGCCGGCTCCTCGCAGTCCTCGGCATCGAACGAGGGGGCGGTCACGTTCACTGACGACACGGGCGCCGAGGTGACGGTGAACAATCCCCAGCGGGTGGTTGCCTGCATGGGCAGTTTCGCGAACATCTGGGAGCTTGCGGGAGGCACGCTGGTGGGGGCGTCGGACGATACGTTTGACAGCTACACCATTCAGTCCGAGGATGTCCAAAAAGTGGGGGACTTCTCGAGCCCGAACCTTGAATCCATCATTGCGCTCAACCCCGACTTCGTCATCATGACGAGTGGAACCGGCGGGCGTGGCGGTGATTCGAACCAAACCGATCTCAAGGAGGCTTTGGCCGCTTCCGGCATTCCCGTAGCGTACTTCACGGTGACGACGTTCGATGACTATCTGCGCATGCTGCAGACATGCTGCAACATCACGGGACGTGAGGACCTGTATCAGCAGAACGGCCAGGACGTGGCTGATTCCATCGATGCCGTGAAGGCGAAGATGCCCTCGGGCGAAGCTCCCACGGCGCTGCTCATGACCACCTATTCCGGGGGCACGCGCGTGCAGTCGTCTTCGACGATGACGGGTGCCATGCTTGCCGATCTGGGCGTGAAGAACCTTGCCGACGAGAATCCAAGCCTGCTCAAGGATTTCAGCTTGGAGTCGGTCATCGAGATGAATCCCGATTTCATACTGGTCGTCCCCATGGGCAACGATGACGCGGCAGCCATGAAGAACCTCGAAGAGGCAACCGCGGCAAATCCTGCCTGGTCGACGCTTTCCGCCGTGGAGAACGGAACGTATCTCACTCTGGATAAGACGCTGTTCCAGTTCAAGCCGAACAATCGTTGGGCCGAGAGCTACCAGGAACTTTTCGACATCCTGTACGGGTAGGGGCGGACGTTGATCGAGGATCAAGATGAACGAGGAAGGTCTGCTCCTGCGGTGGCGCTTGTTTCCGTCGCCGTGCTTCTGGCGGTGACGGTCGCTGCCTTTCTCGTTGGCTCATCGTCGGTGAGTCTGGGCGATCTGATTGCCTGGATGACTGGCGGTGACGTGAGCGCTGCCGCCAAGAGCATTCTTGTCAACGTTCGTCTGCCCCGGGTGCTGGCGGCGTTGGTGGCGGGGGCTGCTCTCGCGACGTCGGGGGCTATCATCCAGGCGGTGCTCGACAACCCGCTCGCCAGTCCTAACATCATTGGCGTCAATTCCGGTGCGGGCCTGTTCGTCCTCATTGCGGCGAGCGCCTTTCCGAGCCTGCTGTGGCTTCCGCCGCTTGCCGCCTTTGCGGGGGCGTTGGTGACGGCTCTCATCATCTTCGGCATCTCGCTGGGCGCGGGCGTTTCCCGTCTCACCGTGGTGCTGGCGGGCATTGCCATCACCACGGTGTTTGGCGCGGGGATGAACACCATCCTCATCATCAATCCCGACGCCTACGTGGGGTCGTCGTCGTTTTTGGTCGGTGGCCTTGCGGGCGTGCTCATGGACGACCTGTGGTGGCCCACCCTCTATTGTGCCGTCGCCCTCGTTGCGGCCATGCTCGCTGCCAGCAAACTCAACATCATGGCTCTTGGCGACGACACGGCGCATGCCCTCGGCATGAACGTGGGGGCGTGTCGCATGGGCATGCTGGGACTTGCGGCCGTGTTGGCGGGCGCAGCGGTCAGCTTCGCGGGCCTGTTGGGGTTCGTCGGGCTCATCATTCCCCACCTCGTTCGATTCTTCGTCGGCCATGACAATCGATGGGTGCTGCCGGTGTCGGCCGTGACGGGTGCGGCGTTCGTCGTGGTGTGCGATCTGTGTTCCCGTGTCCTGTTCGCGCCCTATGAGGTTCCGGTGGGTATCCTGATGGCGTTCTTAGGCGGTCCCTTCTTCATCTATCTCATTCTGAAGAACAGGAGGGAGAGCCTTGACTGAACAACGGACGGTCCTTGACGAAGATGCCGCGACGTCCGTCGAGCAGCCTGTCGCCATCGAGATGCGCGACGTGTCTTTCTCCTACGGGAAAGAACCCTTCATCGAAGGCCTTTCTGCTTCGTTTCCGCAAGGGTCGGTGACCAGCGTGGTGGGACCCAACGGATGCGGGAAATCGACGACGGTGAAAATCATTGAGGGCATTCTTCGTCCGAGCAGGGGCGAGGCTCTCGTTGGCGGCGTGCCCACGCTGTCTCTCAAGGCGCGGCAGCGCGCACAGCAGGTGGCGGTGCTCGCCCAGGCGGTCCGTCCGCCTGCCATGACCGTCGAACAGCTGGTCGCATGCGGACGCTATCCCTATCAGGTAGGACAGAGGCGCCTTTCCAAGCATGACCGGCTGCACGTCGAGCAGGCGCTCGACCTTGCCGGCATCACGCGTTTGCGCCACTGTGACCTGCGCCGGCTTTCGGGAGGGGAGCGGCAGCGTGCTTTCGTGGCCATGACGCTCGCGCAGGACACGGGCACCATCGTCCTCGACGAGCCCACAACCTACCTCGACATTCACGCCTGCCACGAACTCATGGCGTTGGTGAAGCAGCTCAACGAGGATCAGGGGAAGACCATCATCATGGTCATCCACGATCTGGATCTGGCGCTGCGCTATTCCGAGCGGTTGCTGGTCATGGAGGCCGGCCGCGCCGTGGCTGCCGGCACGGTGGAGGAGGTTCTCGCTTCCCGCGCGGTCGAGCATGCCTTTGGCGTGAGCATCCATCCGCACGAGACGCGCGAAGGCATCGCCTACACGCTGTTCCCGGCATAGGGGCCTTTGCGGCCTTGCGCCTGAGGCGAGACCCCGGCCGCCGGCTGAGGGGTGCGCATGGCTACCGGCAGCGGGCTTGCGGCGTGGTTTGGCTGCCTGCTTGGGCCGCGCGACGGCCGGCGTGCCGTCAATAACGCATGCCTATGGCGTGGCTGCTATCGCGCAGTGCCTGTTTCTGTGTAGTGCGTCGCATGCAGGCATGTTCTTCCACTTGACCGCTTCCATCTTGTTCTGGGCCCCTGCCTCGGGCCCACATTCACCGTGGCAAGATTGGACGAGGTCAATATCTATAGCAAAGGTTTCGTGAGGTCTCTGCGCAGGGGAAACACGTGGCTCGTCTGCCGGGAGGGGAAGGGAAGTGGCTCGTCTGCCGGGGGATTGCTGGGACTAGGCGAAGCGGGATCCCCTGGTTGTGCGAGTGGGTCGATAAGCCGGGTTCTGTCGTTGAGCGATCATTTATCTCGAACGTACGTTGCCGCACGCCTCAAGCACGCAACCCGAACGCACGGAAGGGCAGCCGTGTCGCGCTCCTATTTGCGCTTGCTCCAGATGGGGTTTTCCAAGCCACGCCGTTGCCGACGTGCTGGTGCGCTCTTACCGCACCGTTTCAGCTTTTCCCCTGCAGCCCGAGGGCCGTGGGGGAGTTTTCTTTTCTGTGGCACTTTCCATCGGGTCACCCCGCCCAGCCGTTAGCTGGCATCTTGCCCTTAGGAGCCCGGACTTTCCTCGCGCCGAAGCACGCGATCGCCTGGCCCACTCGCGATATGGTATTCTACCATATCGGTTGGATCATCTGTCGGTCATCGCCTTGACGTTTCGCGCTGTTCTGGCTGTACCGTCGCTGGCTGACCTCGGCTTGTCGATGACAGAGGGAGCGCGGCGGATGGCATGAGACTGCAACGGCGCAAGGCGGCGCGACCGCATATGCTGAAACGCGAGTGATCGCTCGTGTCCTGAAGTGGCTGGTCTCGCGTCGGCGAGGCGACAAAGCAGGTGGTCTCATGCGGCAGAGAATCCACGGCTAGACAGGGCGACGCGATGATTGTTGGCGGTGCAGAGTGGCTGCGCCGCCGACCGCGGGAGGCTTTAACAGGGATGTCCGGTGGTAGCCAAGGCAGAGTGGGCAAGACGCAATGCGGGAGGAGCGCTTCATATGGCAACATGCGCTTTGGTGGGCGCGGTCGACTTCAACGCCGAGCATTTCAAGGCCCAGCGTGACGCGGGAGCGTTTGACTTCGTCATAGCGGTGGACGCTGGTTTTGCCCACCTGGATGCGATCGGCGTGGCACCCGACATGGCGGTGGGCGATTTCGATTCGCTGGGCTATGTCCCCCAATGCCGTCGCGTGTCGCTTCATCCCAGCAAGAAGGACAAAAGCGACATGGAGCTGGCCTTTGAGAAGGCCGTGTCGTGGAGCCACGACGAGGTGGTGGTGTATGGCGGCCTTGCGAAACGACTCGATCACACCATCGCCAACCTGCAGCTGTTCGCAAAGTTTTCCGAACGTGGCGTGCAGGTGACCGGCATCGGCGACACGTTTGCCGTGCGGCTCCTGACCGGTCCGGATGTGTTCGAGTTGCCAGCCATCGCCACAGGAACGGTGTCGGTTCTCTCGGCCAACGATACGGCCAAAGGCGTTATCGAGACGGGGATGCTGTACTCGCTCAACGACGAGGACCTGACGAACCGCACCTCGCGCGGCGTGTCGAATGAACTCACGGGAGAGCCCGCGCGCGTTGCCGTCGAAGAGGGCACGCTGTATGTGTTCTATCCGCTGCCCTGAGAGATTTCCTGTTTGCCGAGAGATCCTGTTCGTGCGAGAGGGCGGGCGTTGCTGACGCAATGGATGCGGCGATTGCGACAGTTGGGTCGATTGCGTCGGTTGGGAATCCTACCCTTTCATCACGGTAACCGCCCGTCCGTCCACCGATGGCCTTCTTGCCATCAAAAACCTCTCAAAATGCAACGAACGCCTGAAATGTGTAAGGTTTGGCCCCTGGATTCTCTGAATTGTCGTTCCACGGGATGCCGCGTTCGGCAGAGTGCCTGCTGATGGTTTGCCGAGGCTAGCCCATGCGGTGAACAAACAGAAGATTCCCGCGCATTTCAGGCGTTCGTTGCAGATGCGGGCGTGTTGCATGGCCCGGATGAAAAACGTGGATTCTGCGCCCGGTCAGCCTGTGGCGAAGGGTGCGGTTTTGCACCAGGGAAGGCGACAAGGTCGCTCGTCAACCCAACCCAACCCAACCCAACCCAACCCAACCCACCTCTGCCAATTCTGCAGAAATCAGGGTCGCTCGCCCGGCGTTGTGGGCACGCCGTTCACGAAAGGCTATAATCACGGAAGATTGTCCGCTCCCCACAGGGAGGACTCTGGGTTTGCGCAGAACCTGCGTGCCTCGCAACCCTTTCTGTCGCGACGGGACATCTGACATACCGGGGAGCTTGCAGCCGCATCGTGTGCGGCCGGGCAGGCTGAGAGGAGGCGCCGACCACGCCTCGACCCGAGGAACCTGACATGGGTAATGCCAGCGAAGGGAGTTCAATGACGCAGATAGATGCGGCGCGCGACGGTATCGTCACGCATGAAATGCAGATCGTCGCCCAGAAGGAAGGCCGCGATCCCGAATTCATCAGAGGAGAAGTGGCTGTTGGGCGTATCGCCATCCCGGCGAATGTCCACCATCAGGCTCTTTCGCCTGAGGGCGTGGGCGGTGGGCTGCGCACCAAGGTGAACGTGAACCTGGGCATTTCGGGAGACCTCGCCGACGAGGCTGAGGAGTGGAAGAAAGTCGATGTGGCGCTGGATCTGGGCGCCGATGCCATCATGGATCTGTCGAACAGCGGCAAGACGCGCCCGTTCCGCACCCGGCTCATCGAAAAGTCCCGCGCCATGATCGGCACCGTTCCCATGTATGACGCCATCGGCTATTTGGACATGCCCCTCGTCGACATCACGGCCTCGGACTTTCTCGATGTCGTGCGGCGGCATGCGGAGGACGGAGTGGACTTCGTCACCATCCATGCGGGCATGAACCGCCGCACGCTCGAGTCGTTCCGTGAAACGGGCCGCTTGACCAACATCGTCTCTCGCGGAGGGTCGCTGCTGTTTGCCTGGATGGAAGCCACGGGCAACGAGAATCCCTTCTATGAGTTCTACGACGAAGTGTTGGACATCCTGCACGAGCATGACGTAACCATCAGCATCGGTGACGCCATGCGTCCCGGGAGCACCTATGACGCCACGGATGCGGGGCAGATAGCGGAACTCATTGAAATCGGCAAGCTCACTACGCGTGCGTGGGATGCGGGCGTGCAGGTGATGGTTGAGGGTCCGGGCCACATGGCTCTCGATGAGATTGCGGCCAACGTGAAACTGCAGAAGCGGCTGTGCCACGATGCCCCGTTCTACGTTCTGGGCCCGCTGGTCACCGACATCGCTCCGGGCTACGATCACATCACGGCTGCAATCGGTGGGGCGGTGGCGGCTTCCTCGGGTGCCGACTTCCTGTGCTATGTGACTCCCGCGGAACATCTTCGTCTGCCGGATGCCGATGACGTGCGCGAAGGGTTTGTGGCAACCAAGATTGCCGCGCATGCGGCTGACATCGCAAAGGGGGTGCCGGGGGCGCGCGACCGGGACAACCGCATGAGCGACGCCCGTCGCCGCGTCGCCTGGGATGAGATGTTTGACCTTGCCCTCGATCCGGCCAAGGCGCGTCGTTCGTTCGAGAGCGCTCCTCCTTCGACCGAGGGAACCTGCACCATGTGCGGGCAGATGTGCGCCATGCGCACGGTGAACGCGATCATGGATGGCCTGACGATAGATCTGGGGAAGGAATAGGACATGAAGCCGTTTGCATTGAAGAACGCCCTGGACAATGTGCGCGCATCGGGACCGCTCGTGCATAACATCACGAACTACGTGACCGTGAACGATTGCGCGAACGCGCTGCTGGCCATTGGGGCGAGCCCGATCATGAGCGACGAGCCTGCCGATGTGGAGGACATCGCGACGATCTGCGGAGGCCTCACCATCAACATAGGCACTCTCAACGAACGGTCCATCCGGGGCATGTTCGCAGCGGGCGCACGCTCTGGCGAGCTGGGCCATCCCGTGGTGCTCGATCCGGTGGGCGCCGGCGCGTCTGCATTGCGTACCAAGACGGCGGCGGACCTGCTCGACCAGCTGTCTCTGACGGTCATTCGCGGCAACATGTCGGAGATGAAGGCGCTTGCGGGAGGCTCGTCGACGACGCGGGGCGTCGATGTGTGCCCCGACGATGTGGTGACCGAAGGCAACCTGCCTGCGGGAGTGGCGTTCGCCCGTGAGCTCTCTGCCAAGACGGGCGCAATCGTGGCCGTCACGGGAGCGATCGACATCGTGGCCGATGCGGAGCGTGCTTTCATCGTGCGCAACGGGAGTCCCCTCATGGGACGCATAACGGGGGCCGGCTGCATGCTGTCATGCCTCTGCACGGCGTTTTCCATCGCGAACAGGGAGGCGCCTCTGGAGGCGGTGGTGGCTGCAGTGGCTGGTATGGGGATTGCCGGCCAGGTCGCACAGGGCCGCCTGGGCGGAATGGATGGCAACGGCTCATTCCGCACCTACCTGCTTGACGCGCTCTATCGCCTTGACGGGTCGGACCTGGATGCCGCTGCGAAGATTGAAGAACGGGCATAGGAGGACCATGTTCCCACGAGAGAGACTGAGGCGTGCGCTCGCCCTGTACGCGGTGACCGATCGCGCATGGCTTGGCGGACGGACGCTTGTCGACTGCGCTGCTGCGGCGCTTGCGGGCGGTGCAACATTCCTCCAGCTGCGGGAGAAGGGTATCTCCCACGATGAGGTCGTGCGCTTTGCGAGGGAGCTTGTCCCGATAGCGCGTGCGGCGGGGGTCCCCTTTGTGATTGACGACGATGTGGAGGCCGCCCGCATCGCCGGTGCCGACGGCGTGCATGTTGGCCAGGAAGATGCTGCCTGTGTAGAGGCGCGGGCAGCGCTGGGACCGGATGCCCTTGTGGGCGTGTCCGTGGGCACGGTGGAGCAGGCCTTCGCGGCGCAGCGTGCCGGTGCCGACTATCTGGGCGTCGGAGCCGTTTTCGGAACCAGGACGAAGTCTGACGCCGACGTCGTCGGCGTCGCCGGCTTGCGGGAGATATGCGCCGCGGTGGAGATTCCGGTGGTTGCCATCGGCGGGCTGAACGATGCCACCATTCCCGCGCTTGCAGAAACCGGTGCCGATGGGGTTGCCGTGGTCTCGGCCATCTTCGCAGCCGCAGACATTCGAGCTGCCACAAAAGAATTGCTCACGCTGACAAAGGAGACGCTGTGCTTGGAGACGAAGTGAACAAGGGCCTGCTTGAACTGTCCGAGGTTGACACGAGGCGGTGTGCGGTGCTCGTCATCGATTTTTTGGGTGATCCCGAAACCTCGCCGTTGAAGGATGTCCTGCTGCCCGTGGTGGGCAACGCGGCGCGCATCTGCGATGCTGCCCGACGGACGGGCGTGCCGGTCATCTTTTCAAACGACGCACACCTTCCCGGACTCGACCGCGAACTCGAGCTTTGGGGCTCCCACGGTCTCGTCGGGACGCCCGATGCCCAGCCGTCCCCTCAGCTCAAGTGCGGAGCGGGGGACTACGTTGTGGACAAGCGGCGTTACAGCGGCTTCTTCCAGACGGGTCTGCGGCTCCTGCTGGACGAATTGGGGGTGGACACACTTCTGTGCGTCGGCATGGACACGAACATCTGCGTGCGGCACACGGTGGCCGACGCCTACTTCAACAACTACCGCATCGTCGTGGCGGGTGACGCCACGCTTACGTTCCTGGTGGGGGATCAGGATGAGGGTCTCGCCTATATGGAGACCTGCTACGCTGCGAAGATCGCTTCGACCGATGAGGTCGTCGCGCTCTTGGAAGGATAGGGACATGAAGGCGGTGCTGAGCATTGCGGGGTCGGACTCGAGCGGCGGCGCCGGCATCCAGGCTGACATCAAGACCATCGCGGCTCATGGACTGTTTGCGGAAACGGCCATCACGGCCCTCACGGCCCAAAACACCACCGGCGTCACCGGTGTTTTCGAGGTTGATCCCGCTTTTGTGGTCGCCCAGATAGATGCCGTGTTCGAGGACATCCGGCCCGATGCGGTCAAGATCGGCATGGTGGCGTCGTCGGGCATCATCGCGGCCATCGCCGACGCGCTTGAGCGGCAGGGAGCTCAAAACGTCGTCCTTGACCCGGTCATGGTGGCCACAAGCGGCGCGCGCCTCATCGACGAGGACGCTGTCGAGGCCCTCAGGACGCGCCTCCTGCCGCTTGCGACCGTCGCGACGCCCAACATGCCCGAGGCGCAGGTGCTTTGTGGCATGGCGGTGGACGGCGACGCCACGATGGAGCGTGCGGCTCGCATGCTCGCCGAGGGAAAGCAAGCCGTGCTGGTCAAGGGCGGCCATCGTTCCGACGCCGCAGACGACGTGCTGGTGGAGGCCGATGGCTCGGTCACCTGGATGCGAGGTCCGCGCATTGACACGAAGAACACGCATGGCACCGGCTGCACGCTGTCTTCGGCCATTGCCTGCGGCCTCGCCGAAGGCCTTGACGTGGTTGCCTCGGCGCGCCGTGCGAGGGCGTATGTGCGCGGCGCGCTGGCGGCAGGCCTTGACCTCGGTCGCGGTTCGGGCCCGCTCGACCACATGTGGGAGCATCGCGGGTAACCGGCAGCCAAGAGACAGCACTGTCGTCCCGTCCGTCTGGGGGTGGATCCGCTGGCTCCACCGATGACTGGACCCGATCCGAGCTGGCTGCCTGCGTTTCCGGTCTGGCAGGGTTCGGGGTGCGTGTGCCATCTGCCTGAAACCGCATCCGGTCTCTGTATCTGATCAGTGCAGTTGCTGCCTTAACGCTCGAAGACGACGTTTCCGCCCATGAAGGTGGCTATTGGCTTTGTCTTGAGGATGTCTTTGGCGTCACAGGTCAGCACGTCGTGATCGAGCACGGTGATGTCTGCCAGCATGCCTGGCAGAAGCGTTCCTAACTCGTGCTCCCTTCCGGCAGTTGCCGCGCTTCCTTTCGTGTACGCCTGCAACGCCTCGCTCGCTCCAAGGCGTTCGCCCGGCAGCCAACCTCCCGTAGGTTCGTGGGTTGCGGGATCCTGACGAGTGACGGCGCTGTAGAGAACGCCCATGGGGTCGGGGTTGACCACGGGCGAATCCGTGCCGAAGGCAAGCATTGCGCCTGCGTCGCAAAGCGAGCGGAAGGGCCACATGAGGGGTGTTCTCCTCGGCCCCAGATCGCGTTCCGGCCCTCCGGGATCCAGCGTCATGTGAGGAGGCTGCACCGAGGCGATCGCCTGCAGGCGGGCAAGCCGCTCGATGTCGCCGGGCAGGAAGTTCTCCACGTGCTCCAAGCAGTTCCTCCGGCCGTTGGGGAGGGGCCCGAATTTTTGCCGCGCCTCTTCAAAGATGTCGAGGGCGGCATGGATGGCTGCATCGCCAATGGTGTGTATGCGCACGGGGTAGCCCTTCTCGGCTGCAGCCAGGACCGCGTTGCGCAGGAGCGCGGGCTCGACGGTGGGGCGGCCACGGTCTCCCTCAAAGCGTGCATTATGATACGGTTCGCTGAGCCAGGCGGTGTGTTGGCTGGACACGCCATCGAAGAACTGCTTGAGGCCGGATGCCTGCAGGAGCGGTCCGGTGTAACGCTGCCTCATGTCCTCAAAACGCTCAAAATCGCCTTCCAGAAGGGTGGGGAAGAGATGCACCCGCGTGGTCAACTGTCCGCTGTCAAGCAGTGACCCATGCACGTCGTCGCGGACGAAGTCGAGTCCGGGGTGCGGCATGAGCGACAGGTCGCACACGCTCGTCACGCCATGCTGGGCCAGCTGCTGCAGAAAGCCGCGATACGCCTCCCTCACTTCCGCATCGGAGAATGAGTTCATGATGCGAGGCATGAGCTCCATGGCGGCGGACTCGCGCACGATGCCCGTGAGCTCGCCGTGTTCGTCCCGTTCGTATGAGCCACCCGGCGGCGGCGTGCTTTCCCGGTGCATTCCCAGTTCGCGGAGAGCGGCGGAGTTGAGCCAAAGCGTGTGTGCATCGCCGGAGTAAAGGGCCACGGGGCGGTCGGGAAACGCCTTGTCCAGAGAGCGCTTCGTTGGAAGGACCGGAGGATTCCAGCGATATTCGCGCCATCCCTGTGCAAGCAGCCAGCCGGCCGGGCGCCGCTGGGCGAGCCGCTTCATCTGATCCACGCAGTCCGCTTCACTTGTGCCCAAGAAGGTGGCGGCAAGGGGAGACGAATAGAGCGCCGAATGGAAGAAGTGCAGATGAGCATCATGGAAACCAGGAATGACCAGCGCATTGCCGAAGTTCCGTATCTGCGCTGTCGCGTGGAGGCCGTGCTTTTCCCTGGCGAGGGCTCTCACGCTGTCGCGTGGTCCAACGGCGACGATGCGGTCGTCGCTGACTGAGATCGTGGCAGGCTTTGCCGTGCCGTCCGCGCCCGTGAACACCCGCTCGCTCTCGATGATCAAATCCACCTGCATGACCGTTTTCCTTCCTTGCTCGTCATCCGCCAGAGCGGCCGCACTGGCGCGAGGGATCGTTGAATCGAGTCAGGTCGGTCGGTTTTGAGTGGGATGGATTCTTCTTGGACCAGGTCGATTGGGATCGAAGGTTAGGGGAGCTCGAAGCGATAGTCATCCTTGCAGATGGTCTGCTTGAGCTTGCCCTCCTCCACCAGATAGATGAGGTGCGCCATGGTCTCGCCCATGGAGAAGAACTTCTGATCAAGCGGCCACTCACACCAGTTCCCATACTTCCACTTCGCATGCGACGAAAGCGCCACGATGTCGTGGTGGCCCGACGCCACAAGATCGTAGATTTCCTGAAGGCGGTGCTCGTGGTGCTCCACCAGCTGCGTGACGCGCCCCAACAGGTCGCGGAAGGGCTTGCCATGCGCTGGCAGCACGAGGTTGACGTCATAGAAAGACACCTTCCCCAGGCTCTCAAGGAACTCTCCCAGCGCGTTGTAGGCGGGAAACCAGCTCGAGATCGACGGCGTGATGCGTTCCAGTACGTGGTCCCCGATGATCATGGTCTTGCTTGCGCGGTCGTATAGGCAGATGTGCCAGGGGTCGTGCCCTGGAGTCTCGATGATCTCGAAAGCGTAGCCGCCGGTATGGTAGACGTCTCCTTCGCGCAGGAAGGTGACGGTGGGGTGATTCTTGAGCGGCAGCAGTTCAGCGGACACATGAAGCCGCGGCCGGCCTGTCTCCAGGGACAGGCCGCCACCCTGTTCGGGCGTGGCGGCCTTCATGAGCAGGGGGCCGAAGACGTGGGCCTCCATGTCCTGCAGGTTCTCCACCTCTTGAAACGAATGGAGATGCGCGAACACGGGCATGCCTTTGCGCCATATGCGGTCCAGGTTTCCCGTGTGGTCCGGATGGGAGTGCGTGAGCACGATTTCCACGCTGTCCCAGGTGCGGCCGAGTGACTTGAGGGCTGCGTCGAGCGCTTCCTCGCATGCGGGATGATTGAACCCGACATCGATGACGGTGGTTTTCTCGTCATCGATGATCACGTATGAGTTGAGTGCCTTGAGCGGGTTGTGGGGAAGGGGCACGCGAACAAGATAGAGGTTGGGCAGAAGGGCACATGGCTTGCCGAAGGGAGCATTGACGAGCGCCTGAAGCGCCGCCGCATCGTCGGCGGCGTCGAAGGGCTTTCCGTCGCCGTCCACGATGGCGCCGTTTTGCCGGGCGGCCTCGTCCTTGACGTGATCGGTCGATGTCACGATGGTGGGGGCGTGGTCACCCGTTTCGATCCGCTTCATGTCATCCTCCGTATCGTCATCGACGAAAAAGCAAAAAGGCCGAAGCTTGAAAGCCCCGGCCTGAAAATACGTGGTAGCTCCGACCGGATTCGAACCGGCGACCTCCGCCTTGAGAGGGCGGCGTCCTGAACCGCTAGACGACGGAGCCACGTTGCGCGCTGTGCAGTATACCGTAAAAATGGCTGGGGTGGAAGGAGTCGAACCCTCACATACAGTACCAGAAACTGCTGTCCTGCCATTAGACGACACCCCATCGGATTACCACCGATGCGCGCCTTGACCGTAAGAGCAAGACGCAAGCGCGAGTGAGTATATTACGAGGTATGACGCTCTTCGTCAAGCCCTTTCGGCTCACTTTCTCCAAAAATCAACCGGATGTCCCTTCGGGAGGAGGCGCGCATCGGCTGCTTCGGTTGGCGGTCGTCCGTCCGTGCTTCCGACGTGTCTCTGCTGTGTCGGCCTCGCCGAGAACGATTTGCAATGCTTATCGTTAATATGATCAAAGTATGCTACTATAATCTGAACGTTTATATATGCATATGACATGTGCTCAATCAAGGAGGACCTTGCATGAGAGAGCATCCAAGCGCACTCAGCAGGCGAATGTTCATCGGCGGTGCCGCCACGGTCGGCATCATGGCAGCCCTCTCCCCCTCAACAGCTTTCGCGAAGACCGCAGCCGAGGCGCAAGCTGAGGCTGACGCTGCGCGAAACCAGCTCACCAGCCTCAATGCCGATCTTCAAACCGCCACGGACAACTATAAAAAAGCGCTTGATGAACAAGAAGCGGCACAGGTTGCAATGGATGCCGAACAGGTCAAGATCGATGAGGCCAATGAACTGATCTCCGAACATCGGGAAAAGCTGAGCATACGAGCACGCGACATGTATCGGACCGGCCCGGCTGCGTTTCTTGACTTCATCTTAGGTTCTGCTTCTTTTAAAAACCTGACGCAGAACTGGGACATTCTCACGCGGATGAACGAGAGCGACAGTCAAATGATCGACGAGGTCAACACGCTGCTCGAAGAGCTACAGGTTGCCAAAGACGAGCACTCTCGCCAGGAGCGGATAGCGGCCGAAAAGACAGCTGAAGCCAAAAAGCTCAAAGAAGAGATCGAGGCCAAGGTGAGCCAGGCGACCGAGCTGTTCAACTCGCTCGACGCAGAGGCTCAGGCCTTGTTTTCGGAAGAGCAGGCCGCGGCAGCGCGGGCTGCAGCGGAAAAAACTGCTGCGCAGCAAGTGACGGTACAGGCTCAGGGCAACAACGATGTGGGAGGAGGTTACGCTCCGCCTCGCTACGACACCGGCGGGTCGGTCGGCTCCTATGATTCGGTTGTCGGCTATGCCATGTCACGCATCGGTTGCCCCTATATTTATGGTGACGAAGGCCCCAGCACCTTCGACTGCTCGGGCTTGGTTCGTTGGGCCTACCTGCAGGTAGGCGTGTCTCTGCCCCATCAGACCGAATCAATGTACGCTTGCGCGAAATACAGAGTGCCCGTCTCCAAAGCGCGCCCGGGAGACGTGCTCTATGCACCCGGACATGTGGGGATTGCCATAGGTGCTGGCGGATACCCCTACGTGCATGCCCCTACGCAGGGTGCGTATGTGAGAGACACCGATGGGCCGTCTTGGAACGGTGGCTTCACCTGCGCGCTTCAGTTCTAGCAAAGTGTGTTTCTATATGATGGAGATCGCCGTCTCGTTCGAGGCGGTTCCGCTTGCCGTCCCCATCCATCTTCAGCTCACGGTTCTTGTATAACTCGGTCAACATGGCCTAAAGTCGCTCGAAATCTCATGAGGACTCTCGGCGTTATAAAAGCCGTGCTCAATACCATATGATATATGGCAATGTGATGTTATATGACATCACATTGAAAATGTAGTATACTTCAATCGTTATCGAGAGATTGGAGCCAATATGGCTACTGCAATCAAACCAACCACAATTCGTGTCAATGAAAGCCTTAAGGCTCAAGCCAATGAAATTCTTGATTCAATCGGACTGAGCTATAACAACTTCGTTGTCATGGCGACCCATCAATTAGTAAATCAACGACGCATCCCTTTTGAGGTTATACCTGCAACGGAAACCCCAAACGAAGAAACGCGTCGTGCGCTCATCGCGGCTGAAGCCAAAGAGCTCGGTCTGCTGCCTGACGATTCGGCTTGCTTCGATGACGTCGATGAGTTGATGGCATTCCTCGACAAGGAATAGAGATGTTCGATATCAAGATCGAGCCGACCTTTAAGACAGATTACATCAAGACTGTGAAAAGGCATCCCAAGATAAGAGCTGAGTTTAAGGCAGCTGTTGCGGAATTAGCTAAAAATGGCACGGTTCCGCCAGAATACAATCCTCACGAGCTCAACAATCAGGGGGGAAACTACAATGGCCACATCGACTTCCATCTTTTAGATGGGCGGGTTGATGTGGTTGTGCTTTATATGCCTCATAAAAGCAATCCAATTATTCGCCTTGTTCGGATGGGATCCCACAATGAGTTATTTCAGGGCCCCTTAAAGTAGATGGCAGCGTTGACTGTCGGCAAACGTGGAACGATGAAAGGGTTTTGTTGTTCTTGACGCTGATGTGCAACGTGGATCATCGCTTAAATTGTCAAACGGCAAACCAGGCAAGCTGGGCCCCATAGGCACAGTTAGGGTAAAAACGGCTTGGATTGTTCTGGCCTGGAGGAACGAATGGACTCAGGCCAAGGGGATGCATGCTCAAAGTGAAGGAGATTCCCGCGTGCCGTCTCCCGCCACCTTGTGACAGGCCTATCTTGTAAGGTGGCGGGGCAGAGCGGGCTCTGTGTTATGCAAAGGTCGTGACGAACTTGCCGCAGGATGCAGCTACTCCCACTCAAGTCCGTCGAGATAGCCCACGTTCACATGTCGGGCATCGCAGAACGGCTTGTTCCCGGATGCGCCGCACCGGCAGAGCGCATAGCGGTTGCGCAACTCGTATTCGGTTCCGTCAGCGCTGACCAGGGGGATGCCTCCCTGCACATACAGAGGCCCGCTGACGCTGCGGCCGGGGTCCTCGAGCAGGGTGATGGCGGGCTCCAGATCGGGCTCGTACACCTTTCCCGTTTTGGCATCCACATGCACCAGACGGCCAGCAGGGCAGTCTGACGATGCCTTGATAGCCTCTTTCTTCAGGCGCTCGTCACCCGACATCTCGGTGAGCGTCCAGACGTCACCATCTTCGCGGTGGCAAAACCGTGCGAAGGCGCAGCGATTGTCGTCGACCAGCAGGGCTCCCTGTCCGGGATACACGTCGGCGCGCTCCTCGAACGGTTCGCGAGATGCCGTTTCCGTTCCGTCGAAGTGAGCGGCCACATGCGCTCCATCGCAGAACGGAGGGGTGGACGTGTGCCCGCACCGGCACAGGGCATAGACCTCCTGCTGGGGGAACGTCATCAACCGGTGGTATTCCAGGTGATGTCCGACGGGGGTGATGACTTCTTGATTAAGGGGGACGCCCCCTGCCACGATATAAGGACCATCTTCAGTGATGGTGATGCGCATGGTTGCCGCTCGATCGGAGGCCCCGCCTGGCTCCGTCTGAGATTCGGTGGTTTGGTCTTCCATGGATCCTCTCTTTCCAAAAGGGAAGGTGCACCATTCGACGGCGCGTCGTTTCAGTATACTCGCCACCGGACGCGCCGAAAAGGAATCGCCCGTCTTGACGTTGCTAGACGGTTGTTCAACGATCACGAATTCCTACCAATTCGATCGATGATGAATGCCCGCAAGGCTTCCGGGGTGTTGGGAACTCGCTCATCTATGACGGCGTCGAGGGCGGCGGCAAGCATGCGCCCGACCTCCGGTCCCTGAGGCACGCCCATATCCATGACGTCGCGCCCACTGAGGGCGAGTTTCGCCAACGAGAACGCTTCGTCGGCCTCCTGGATGCGGGCAAGCACACGTTTCAGCTCGTCTGCCATCTCTGCGCGGTCGACGTATTCCGGCGCCTGCCCTCGCGCGTCCGCCTGCTTGAGATCACAGAGGGCGCTGAACAGGGCAACGTCCCCCTCAAGCCGTGCGAGCGCGCGCTTGACGGCCTTCGGTGTTGGCTCGATCACGTCATCGTGGTATTTGACCAGCGTGAGCACTCTTGTGGTGAATGCCGAGGAGAAAGACAGCCTGCCCATGATGCCTCGCGCGATTCGCACGCTGATGCGCGCATGTCCATAGAAGTGGCCCACGCCTTCACGGTCGGTGAAGAAGGAGGCCGGCTTGCCCATGTCGTGGAACAGTGCCGCCCAGCGCACGAGAGGATAGGCTGGTGCCGCTGCAACGACATGGGCAGTGTGGTCGAGGACGTCGTAGATATGATAGGGGGTGCGCTGATCAAATCCCTTCATCGCCACGAGTTCCGGCAGGACCGCGGCCAGGACGTCGACTGTGTCCGCAAGCACGCTTCCGGCATGCGAGCCAAGCAGCAGCAGCTCCAACTCATGCGTCACACGTTCGGACGAGATGCGGGTGAGCATGCCCTTGTTGGACATCATTCCCGCATAGGTTTCCTCATCAAGGGAAAATCCCAGCTGTGAGGCAAAGCGGCAGGCACGCAGGATGCGCAGGGCATCCTCGGAAAACCTCTTCGTGGGGTTTCCGACGGCCCGCACGAGGCAATTCTGAAGGTCATGCAATCCTCCAAAGGGGTCGAGCAGCCCTCGCTGGGGGTGATAGGCCAACGCGTTCATGGTGAAATCTCGCCGGGCAAGGTCTTCCTCTATGGATTGCACGAAAGCGACGTGGTCCGGGTGGCGCCCGTCATGGTAGGAGCCGTCGACACGAAAGGTCGTGACCTCTAGGGACGCACCATCGACAATGACGGTGAGCGTGCCGTGGGCCGTGCCTGTCTCGTGGGTGCGGCAGCCGGCAGCTTCGAAGACGCGTTGAGTATCACGCCAGGGGGCGCAGGTGGCAATGTCGATGTCGTTGCTGGGCTTTCCGAGCAACGTATCGCGGACGTATCCGCCAACGACCCAAGACTCATACCCGGCAGCCTCAAGCGTATCGAGCGCCCGGATTGCAAACGGGGGAAGGGGGAGGGCTGAGCCTGCCCGCTCTTGAATCGTGTCGGATGTCTCCATGGGACGGCTCCTCGCCTGCTGATCATGATGTCGTGTACGGGGGCGGCCGTGTTCCGGCCGCCCTATACTATTATATGGCGATTTTATCCCTTGCATCACTGCCGATTGCCCAACTGTCTTTCGGACGAAAGGTGCTGCGGTAGAGGATGGAGCGGATCTGCCTCGGCCCTGTCTTCCGAAGAGGCGCGGACTGACCTCAAGCGGGGCCACGTCGTGGTGGGCATTGTGTTCAGGCGGCTCCCCTCATGGCGATGCGTCATTCTGTCTTGGCCGTCGGAGCGCGGAGGTGCTTCCGCGGCATCTGGGCGGCTCCGCCCTCTGCAAGGCGCAGGGGCTCCCTTCCCGGACGCGCGCCGTTTCGCATCCCCCTCTCTCGCGCTCCCCGTGTGGCCCCCTCGTGGGGGAGGGCGGCCCCCCGCGCCCTCCCGAAACTTTTTCAAAAACAGTGCTTGACGGCGGGGGCGCGGACGGGTAAAGTATCTCCTTGCGCGTTCGGCTCCGGCCAACGCACGGGGCCAGATCAGACGGCCCCCGCACCTT
>JAEWQO010000095.1 GCA_023460315.1 Actinomycetes bacterium | reverse complement strand
TCAACTTCATGAAAAAAGACGACGCCGCCTTCATCCGCGTGGTTGAAAACGGCTTTGCGATGGAGCAGCCCGAAGACCCGGCAAATCCCGCCGTCCGCGGCGCTTTCCTGGCGCAGACCGACGCGCCCGCCTTTGTCGACGCCACCTGGATCCGCGGCGGCTGGACGTTCGACGTGCTCACCACCGCATGGCGCAGGATTTGCGAAGGCGCATGCGAGAACCGGGTGTACGAGGACGACTACCCGGCGCCCACGCCGGGCGCGACGCTCTCCGTCCCCTTTACGCTTCCGCCCCGCGGACAGAAGACCATTACGCTCCGGCTGTGCTGGTATGTGCCCGGCTCGGGCGTCCACGCCGGCCTGCCCAAGGAGATCCTGGCCCGCGAAGGCGCGGACATCGACTACAAGCCCTGGTACAGCGGGAAGTTTGATTCCGTGGATGCCGCCGCAGCCGACTGGAAGGCCCGCTACGCGGCACTGTACAGGGAGACGAAGGCGTTTACCGATTGCTTCTTCGATACCGACATTCCGGAGGAGATTCCGGAGGCCATTGCGGCCAACCTCTCGATCCTGAAATCGCCCACGGTGCTGCGCCAGCGGGACGGGCGCTTCTGGGGCTGGGAAGGCTGCCAGGATGAGGTGGGCAGCTGCCACGGTTCCTGCACCCACGTGTGGAACTACGCGCAGGCGCTGTGCAACCTGTTCCCTCGGCTTGAGCGCTCCATGCGGGAATCGGAATTCTTCGTTTCCCAGGCGGAGTCCGGGCACCAGAACTTCCGAACCGCGCTGCCCATTCAGGCGACCGGGGACCACCGCTTCCACGCGGCGAGCGACGGCCAGCTGGGCGGCATCGTCAAGGTGTACAGGGATTGGCGCATCTCGGGGGACGGTGCCTGGCTGAAGGGCCTCTGGCCCAAGGTTCGGGACAGCCTTGACTACTGCATCGAAACCTGGGACCCGGACCATGAGGGCGTCCTCAAGAAGACGCATCACAATACCTACGACATTGAGTTCTGGGGCGCCGACGGCATGTGCTCCAGCTTCTATCTGGCCGCGCTGAAGGCGGCCTGCGAGATGGGCGAGGCGCTGGGCGACGACACGAGTTCGTATGGTTCGCTGTACGAAAAGGGCCGGAAGTATCTCGAGGAGAAGCTGTTTAACGGCGAATACTTCTATCAGCAGGTCGAATGGGACGGCCTGGAGGCCTGTGAAAAGATGGACGGCAGGAGCCTGATGCGCGGCGCATATTCGCCCGAGGTGCGCGAGCTGCTTGAGAAGGAGGGCCCCCGCTACCAGTACGGCACGGGCTGCATCTCCGACGGCGTGCTGGGCGTCTGGATGGGCGAGATCAGCGGCATTCCGGACATTCTGGACGAGGAGAAGCTCCGCAAAAACCTGGAGAGCATCTATAAATACAACTTCAAGCGAGACCTCTCCGCCCATGCCAACCCGCAGCGCCCCGGCTATGCGCTCAAGCGGGAGGGCGGCCTGCTGCTATGCACCTGGCCCCGCGGCGGCAAGCCGGCGCTGCCCTTCGTGTACAGCGACGAGGTGTGGACCGGCATCGAGTACCAGGTGGCTTCCCACCTGATCCTCAAGGGATACCTTCAGGAAGGCTTGGAAATCGTCCGGACGCTCCGCGCCCGGTATGACGGCGCCGTCCGCAATCCCTTTGACGAGTATGAGTGCGGCCACTGGTACGCCCGCGCCATGGCCTCCTATGCGCTGATCCAGTCCTACACCGGCGTGCGCTACGACGCGGTGACCAGGACGCTGTACGTGAGCACCCGGAACGCCGCCTCCTATAAATCCTTCCTGAGCACCGAAACGGGCTACGGATCCGTGACCGTTCGGGATGGAAAGGCGTCCGTCGCGGTGGCGTGTGGGCGGATCGAAGTCGACAAAATCGTGCTGGAGGATTCGCATGAGCTTCATTGATATGGATTCCCTCAGCGCGATCAAGCGGCTTCAGACCCGATCCATATGCCCGGAAAACATGACCGGAGAAAAAGGCGCGGGCGCGATGACCGAGCTGGAACAGGGCGTCGCCTTCGTGGCGGCGCAGGACCTGGGCAAGGGCTGGAAGGTCAACCCCTACCTGTTCATCGAACCGGGTGAGACCGTCACGCTGGCGGACGCGCGGGGATCGGGCGCGATCAAGCACATCTGGCTGACGCCCACCGGCGACTGGCGGATGCAGATCCTGCGCATCTATTGGGACGGGAGCGACGTGCCCTCCGTGGAATGCCCGCTGGGCGATTTCTTCGCGAGCGGCTGGGGCGTCTACGCGCAGATCAATTCGCTGGCGGTATGCGTCAATCCCGGCTCGGCCTTCAACTGCTACTGGACGATGCCCTTCCGAAAGGGCTTCCGCGTCACGCTGGAGAACCTGAACCTTGAAAGGGTCAGAACCTACTATCAGATCACCTACGAGCTGGGCGATGTGCCTGCCGACGCCGGATACTTCCACGCGCAGTTCCGTCGCGTCAACCCGCTGCCCTACAAAGAGGATTACACAATCCTGGAGGGCGTCGAGGGACGCGGCCAGTATGTAGGCACGCACATGGCATGGGGCGTCAACAACAGCGGCTGGTGGGGCGAGGGCGAAATCAAGTTCTTCATCGACGGCGACCGGGAGTACCCCACCATCTGCGGCACCGGTACGGAAGACTACTTCTGCGGCTCCTATGATTTTGAGGACCCCGTGACGCACGACCGGTACGTGCCGTTCTCCACGCCTTACTCCGGCCTGCCCACGGTGCTCGAACCCGACCGGCTCAACCGTAGCCAGTTTCGCTTTGGTATGTACCGCTGGCACCTGACGGACCCGATCCGCTTCGAGCAGGATCTCCGCGTGACGATCCAGGCGCTGGGCTGGCGCAGCGGGCGCAGGTATCTGCCGCTCCAGGACGACATCGCCTCCGTCGCCTACTTCTACTTGGACAGCCCGGCCAGGAAAATTCCGCCGCTGCCCGAACGCGATGCGCTGGAGATCATCTAGAGGGATATCGCGTGCGACAATGCGGCAAGCAGTCAGCGTGACGAACAAGGATTCCTCGTCCGGGGCATCCGAGGCGGGACAGGTCATCTCCTTCGATTCTCCTCGCTCCGCCACGCTGCGGAGTTGCCCGGTAAATTGAACCAGGTCATCAAGTCTACCCAAGGCAGGCAGCCCGCCGTTCCGGCAAAGCTGCCTGCCTTTTTTGCTACCCGATTGCGCCCCGACTGCCAAGGTTTCTTTCGCTTAAGTGTTTCCCGGTCTGGGTGGCGAATGCGAAGGGGCTGCCGCGAAGCAAGGTCAAATGGATTTACCCACTCTTGACGAACGATTACGAAAATTCTATTATAAGGGGAGCGGGGATTGTCGTTGAATCGGCATTAGGCCGGAGCGGGTTTCCAACTAATTCAGGATTGGTGGAGACCACGACGGGCTGGATATGAGCATGAGCATGCCAACTTGCTTCACCAAGTGACGAGTGCTTCCCCCGTCCACAGTTGATCCATTGGTGCCGCACAAGCCGCTCATATATCCTTCGTCACGGCTGCTGAGTAAACCTGAGAGGAAGAATGCCCATGAAGATCACGTCGACAGAGGTCGCAAAGCGCCTCGGAATATCGCGCAGCACGGTGAGCCGCGCGCTAAGCGGTTATCCATACGTCGATGACGAACTGAGAAAGCGCGTTCTCGCCACCGCCACGGAAATGGGCTATCGCCCGAACCATGCTGCGCAATCGCTGGCGAAAGGCGAAACCCTGCTGATTGGCTTTATAATTTACACGAAGCCCGAGCTGTATTGGGAGCGCGTACTGCGTGGGGTGAAGATTGCGGGCGACATGCTGCATGACTATGACGTCGTGATTGAAACCGTGATCACCGACATCACGAAGCCCCAGGAGCAGGTTGAGGCCATGCGTGCT
>JAEWQO010000094.1 GCA_023460315.1 Actinomycetes bacterium | reverse complement strand
CGGTGCGTGTGGCTGCGATGTTGACATCGGATTTTGCCTGTTTGTTGATTTCCTGCACGGTAGCCAAATCCATGCCGATTCGGATGTCGGGGTTATCTACCACCACAATGGTGTTGACAATTTTCTTGCTGATGATGGTATCTTGCACGGCCTTAGGCAGATTGACCGTAATATTGGAGCCTGTCTTATTGCCGGTATCCACACGGAGAACTACTGTGATGCCGTTTTGCTCCGTGCCATTTTTCTTGGCCTCAGCCAATGCCTTGTTAAAAGCGTCAGTCACAGTTTTGTCAGTGAGGCTCACTGTGACATTGCCCTTGCCGTCCACTGTGCCGGGAACCTTGATTTCCCCCTGTGTAGGGGAATTTGGCTTGTCCGGTGCGGGTGGGGTGACGATGACAGGGCTGCTGTTGTCGTTTGAGGAGCTTCCGCCACCACCTCCAGAGCCACCGCCGCCGGTGTAAGTCCAATGAGCATAGTAGGTCACATTTGCACTGACAGTTGTGCCTGCGGAGATTTGAGTTCCGCCGCTTGCCGCCGTATACCAGCCGTCAAAGCTGTAACTGCCGGAGCGTGTCGGTGTCGGGAGTGCCCCTACCGCCGTACCGGGTACAACCGAGCGCGTTGTTTCGCTGACAGTGCCTCCGTTCGGGTTGAAGGTAACGGTGTAGTCCGGAACCGCCGTTACAGAGAAACTCAGTTCTATCGTAGCATTGGTACTGTGGTCGGTGCTTACGGTCAGGGTTTCATTATAATTCCCCACTGCAAGATCGGTTTTCGGTGTAACGGTAAATGTAGCCGTGCCGTTTGCTGCCAGTGCTGTGGTGCTGAGTGCGCCGATAGTGTAGTTAGTGCTGGTCGGCTGGGTCAGCGTCAAACTGGAGTTTCCAGTGTTTGTAATGGTGACGGTCTGTGCTGCCGGGGCGCTGTAGCCCGCTGACAGCGAACCAAAATCCTTGGTGGTCGGATTGGCTGTGATGGTGTAGCTGGGCGCAGCGTTTACCGTTAGTCTGGCTGAATTTGAGGTAGCAATAGGCGAGTATGTACCTATAACGACGATGCGGTAGAGATAACCGTTCATCCCTGCGGTTGCCCTGGTGATGTTCAGCGTCGACGTACTGGCTCCGCTGTATACTCCACCGTCCGTGATGGTCGTAAAGTTTGAGCCGGTGTTAACCTGCCACTGGTAGGTTAAACCCGTTCCGGTCGCCGTAACCGAGAAAGTAGCCGATTGCCCTTCGTTCACCGTTTGAGGGGATGGCTGGACGCTGATAGAAGGTGCCGGGGGATTCACCAGTACGCCGGTCACGTCGCCTACGCCGTTCAGCGTCAGATTCGCATCATTTCCTGTGCTATCTTGGATTGTGCCGCCGTTGAGGGTTAGCGAGTCGATGCTGATGCCGTTAGTGTCGCTGTCGCCCGCCTGCACCGTATAACGAAAGACCAGATTTGTGCCACTGCCGCTTACATAGTCGGCATGCCGTGACGCGCTGCCGATGGTCAGCGAGAGATACGGTGTGCCGCTGGAGGTGTTTACAGTCACATTCTTGTCAAAAGTTACTGTGAAATTCAAATTTTCTCCGGACAAATAAGTGTCGTACGTCGGCACCGATACCGAAGTAACGGTAGGTACGGGGGTAACAGCCGCAGGCTCCACCTTGATGTATTTATAGGTTGCCAAATCCGCCACGTTGTAGGCAACCGAATCGTTTCCATCAATGTTTGTGCTTGCCATACCCTGCACGCCGCTCTCCAATGTCGGCGCAGATTGCATTGCTTTTGTGCCGCCTTGAATAATAATTGTTCCAGTTTTAATAGTAGTGTTTTGGTGATAAATCGCAATATTGCTGGCGGCACTTATTGTGCCGCCCGATATGTTCAATCGGCTGTCAACGTTAGTGCTATAAACCGCATTACCGCTACTCCCTGCAGCGCTCAACATCCCACCGTAGATATTTAAGATACTACTGCTGCTATCCCAAACCGCAACACCGCCATCCCCCGCCGCGCTCACCACGCCGCCGCGAATATTTAAGGTTGCGTTTTGGGTGTAAACCGCAGCGCCGCCAGCAGAATTACTGTTACTCACCGTGCCGCCTAATAGTTCCACGGTACCGCCATTAACCACAGCAATCGTCCCCTGACTGTTTGTAGTACTTGTCACCGTGCCGCCGCTACTACTGTCGGTAATGGTTAGCGTCCCGTCACCTTGATGTGTGATAGCGGCAGCAGAACCGCCGTTAAGGGTTTTGCCGTTTAAGTCAATGGTAATGTTGTGAATAAAAGTACTGGGAATTGTGATTGTCCCAGTGTCGCTATAACTATCGGAAAGCTTCAAATTCAAATCGCCTGCCGCATCGCTTATGGCAGACTGGAGAGCTGTGCGGTCGCCAACCTCCGTAGGCACAGACGATGTTGCGCCCGGCTCAACCTTGATGTATTTGTAGTTTGCGAGATTCGCCGCATTATACGTTTCTTGATTGGTTCCGTTCTCATTGGCGCTTGCCGTCACCTGCATACCATCACTCGCACTAAGCGAACCGTCAGTGAAAACTATCGCATGCGTTCCGCTGGTTGCGGTGAGCGTGCCGCTGGTGATACTCAGCGAGTTGTTACACCCAATCCCGTATGACGTTCCACCGGCGGTTACGTTTCCGCCATTAATCGTCATTTGACCTCTACTATAAATCCCCACAGGCCCCCCTGTCGCATTGATTGTGCCGCTGCTAATGGTTATTGCGTTTTCGCCGTATATCGCCATATTAGGAGCAGATATGCTAAGTGAGCCGCTTCCAGTTTCGCAGAAAGTAAGACTTCCTTCCGACTGTTCAGAGTAAATCCCGGCCACAGTTTGTAACTCCCGGGCGTTAAGCGTAATCGTGTTTGTTCCTACCAAATTGATGATAAGATTGTTGACCATGGAGCTGTTGCTGTGGTAAATACCGTAGTCATAGTTGCCTGCGGTATAACAACCTGTGATATTCGCATCGTTCAGTGTGAGGGTATTTGTGTCACTGTCATAGGTGACGTTTCCGGTAATACCCATTCCGGCGATGTTATCCTTGTTCGCACTGGTCACCTCCACGCCGCCAACCCATATGCCGTAATTGGTGGTAGACATGGGAGTAGCCAACCCGCGCGCCGCCGCGATTGGCGGCACTTCACCCACAGTCACAACAATTTCCGGCAGCGGGACACTTACCGTATAGCCCTCAACCACCGGGGTGAAGACATATTCGCCCTCGGTATTCATGTCATAGTCGAGTGAAACCCATGTCACCGGAATCTCCACGGTGTTTTCCACCCATTCGGGTTCCGTTGTCGTTGCGGGGGTTGCCGTTTGCGGGCTGCCGGAATCCTGCACAGGATTTTCATCGGCAGGCACGGCTGTCCGCACTGTGGCGGTCAGTGTTTCGGGCAATTCTAAATCCTCGCCGGATTTGCCCGGTGATACCGTTTTTTCTGTTTCTGTCAGCGGTGCAAAGCTGATAATTTCTCCGCTCCCGCCAACGGTTGTATGGATTTCCTCCGCCATTGCCGATACCGGCAGCATGGACACTATCATGCACAGCGCAAGAAACATACTGAATAGTCGTTTGTTCATATGGTCTGTCCCTCCTTGATTTGTAAATTTGTGTTTCCTTGTTTCAAAAGTTTTTGCAGCCTATCGGCTTCTTCCCCGGTGGCGGGGCGAATATTGGGTTTCTCGCAGGAAGGGCATTCCTTTACCGCTCCCACCCGGCAGAATAAAAAGCCGCAGTCCTCGCAGGCGTAGGTCATGTCATGCCCCCCTTCCGCATAGACAGGTTGATTTTCCTCAAATCCCAAGGAGCTGGCGCTTCTTTGCCTCAAACTCCTGCTGGGAAATCACGCCGTCCTCCATGAGCGCCTTGTATTTCTTGATTTCTTCGATGGCGTCGGCAGGCGGAGCCATGTTGGTGTGTAACGCCCCCATTCCCACCATACCGGGACCAATAGACTGCTCGGCTGCGCCGGGAAAGGCCACCGTCTTGAGTGCAGCCACCAGCTTTTCAAGTTCTTCTATGCTTTGCTGATAGGAGCGAAGGTAGTTGTTCACATCCGGGAGGTTGTTATCAAACCTGGGGCCGTCCATATCACATTGGAGCACCGTCCAGTAGGGGTGGTCGAAATGCAGCTCCACGTTAAACGCCTGAAAGGGTTCAGGAACGTCAAAATACTGCATTGGTACGGAGTTGTTTGCCTTGCCGTCGTCCAGTCTGTCAAGGGTTCGTGCCGTCCGCTTGCTCGCTGCCACCTGTGCGATTTGCGGTGCCATCGCCATAACCCGCTCGGTTACGGTGCTGGCATAACGGCGTATACCCGCCGCCGAACCCTCAAACAGAGGGGCGCTGTCCTCCTTAATGGTAAAGGATTTTAGCTGTTTGCCTTCAAACACGGTCTTGTCCGGCTGTTTGCTCATGCAAAACCACTTGTTCTGGTAATCAAAGATGATTTTGGTATCCCAAAGGCCGAAATCAATCCGCTCAGAAACCACGAACTGGTCTTTCAGTATTTGGTTTTGATTGCAGAATGCCAGATATTCCCGAAAGCCCTGCATTGTCAGCTTGCTTTCCTTGTCGGCATCCATATCAATCTTGTTATAACAGTCGTTACAAATATATTCGCCCTCAATTTTCGATGGCAGAAGCAGTGGAATCTTGCCGCCGCAGATGGGGCAAGGGGGTTTTTTAGTAAATAGACCCATCATCATTTCCTCCATTTGTTCTCATTATCTTGTTCCTCCGCCCGAACCGCCGCCAATGGAGCCGCCGCCACCGCCAAGGGAAGCAAATCCGCCGCCTCCGCCGCTGCGCTTTTCCTGTTCACGCTGTTCCTCGGCCTTCTTCATATTGCTGTAAAGCAAATAGTGGTAGGAATAGGCGGTCGCCATGCTCCCGCTATAATCGGTCAGCTCGGCAGAAATTTGCGGGTATAGTGCTTTCATTTGCTCCGCCACCTGATCGGCAA
>JAEWQO010000093.1 GCA_023460315.1 Actinomycetes bacterium | reverse complement strand
GGGAGTGAAGCTGGTGACCAGCGCCGCATTATGACGCCAGAACAGGCGTTGTCGGCTGGTGTTGATTATATGGTGATTGGTCGCCCGGTAACGCAATCGGTAGATCCAGCGCAGACGCTGAAAGCGATCAACGCCTCTTTACAGCGGAGTGCATGATGAGTGATTCCAACAGCCGTCTGGTCTACTCAACGGAAACCGGACGTATTGATGAGCCCAAAGCGGCCCCTGTACGCCCTAAAGGCGACGGTGTGGTGCGTATTCAGCGTCAGACCAGTGGACGTAAAGGTAAGGGCGTTTGCCTGATTACCGGTGTCGATCTCGATGATGCCGAACTGACAAAACTTGCAGCGGAACTGAAGAAAAAATGCGGCTGCGGCGGAGCAGTTAAAGATGGAGTTATTGAAATCCAGGGCGATAAGCGTGATTTATTAAAATCACTACTTGAAGCGAAAGGGATGAAGGTAAAACTCGCAGGCGGTTAACATAAAAAGCCACGGATATATCCGTGGCTTTCGAATATTTTACTGTGCGTATTATTCAGTTATTTCGTACTGAACAGAATCAAGCGTATTATAATTGCGAGTCGATAATCGACATTTATTTACGATTATTTACCGACCTGGTGACCAATAACACCACCGACAGCTGCACCACCTAATGTACCCAACGTACTGCCATCGGTCAGTACTGCACCGCCTAATGCCCCTGCACCCGCGCCGATTGCGGTGTTGCGGTCCCGTTTAGACCAGTTAGAACAGGCACTCAGAGACATTGCCAGGGTAATTGCCAGAACAGCCGCGGTCATTTTTTTGCTCGTTACAAACATAATACTCTCTCCTGAATTTATGATTCACGGAAGTAAGCTCTCTATAACTATAATAGCTAAGAATAAGCCTGGTGAAATTATTCCGTGAAATCTGCTCGCGCGCAGGGTTATATCACGCAGGTGATAATGACTTCCTGTTATATCGCTGATAATAATTTTATATCTTGAGAGTGTTAATAACAGGTAAATAGTCTTAATTATCAACCAGGAATCATCTTAGAGCGGATGATTTGCCAAACTGCAAATCATCCGTAGAGAAGGGAAATGGTTAAATGTCAACGACGTGAACGGTGAGTTTACTGTGCTCAAGATGCATCAGATCGCTGGCGCGTATTTTCGAATCGGTAATCACGCGATTGAATCGCTCAACGGGACCGATGGAGTATGAATGTACAGCACCAAAATTCGAGCTGTCAGTCAGGACTATCGCTTCGCACTCTTTTTCCAGCACGGCATTGACCACATCGGTACGCATCATATCGCGACCGGTAAATCCAGTTTCAGGTTGCCAGCCATCAATACCAATAAATGCTTTGCTGAAATGTACCTGCTGGATGCACTGGCGTGTCAAAGGGCCAACCATACTTTCGCTTTTTTTCTGGTACACGCCACCGAGCAAAATGACTTCACAAGGCGCGTCTTTCAGCAAATGCGCAATGTAGCTGCTGACTGTGATGATAGTGACATTTTTCTTCTGTTCGCCCAGAGTCCGGGCGAGCAGGGCATTGCTGCTACCATTTTCGATAAAGATGGTTTCGCCCGGTTGAACCAGTGACGCGGCAAACTCGGCGAGTTCACGCTTCAGCGTATAGTTGCTCATCATACGGGTTTCGACGTCATCACTATCAAGCGAAACTGCAAATCCATGTGCACGGCGGAGGTAACTCAGTTTTTCGAGGGTGTTGAGATCCTGGCGAATGGTAACTTCAGAAACTCCAGTGGCTTTTGCCAGATCGGTTACGCTAACCTGACCCTGGTCAATGACCATCTGTAGAATAGTTTGTTGTCGGGAATTCATCGCTGTAATTCTTATAACGTTATAATACTAAATAAAAAAATACTGACGCGCCGGGCATCCTCAAATAGGAAAACCTGAAGGCACGATTGTTAAATCTCCCACGGTGCCTTCGGGATGTCTGGCGTAGATTCAGCAACCTGGCGCAAGAGTTCTGCTTTAAGTATCTCGAGATTATGGATCGCAGAGTGGTAATCGCCTGCCACAAGGATATCTAACACAATATCAATACGTTCGGCAACGCGCTGGGCATCAAATTCAGACATCAAGGACATCCTTATAGCAAAAGTGGAAAATGAATAATGCAAAAATTGCCGCTAAAAGAGAAGTGTTTAACAGCAACGGCTAATTATCATCCAGGAATACGATATATAATGACGGGATATAGCGCTAAGTATATATATTCATCTACTTATGCGCGCTTCAGATAGCGTTTATACCAGCGTTCGAAGGCGACGGCGGGCATCGGTTTGGCAAACAAAAATCCTTGCCGCTCATTGATCCCGTTCTTGGTTAAAAAAGCATCTTCCTTTGCACTCTCTACACCTTCGGCGATCACCTGAAGATTCAATGCCTGGGCCACAGCGACGATCGCCCGGACCAGTGACTGCGAGACAGGTTGTTTGTGAATATCTCGAACAAAAACCTGGTCAAGTTTGATGGCATCGATCGGAAAGCGCGCCAGTTGCGAAAGTGAAGAGTAGCCGGTACCAAAATCATCCAGATGCACTTGCGCACCTAGTTGGCTAAATTGTTGAATAACAGACAGTGCCAGTTCATCATTCTCAATCAGACAACTCTCTGTCAGTTCAACATCTATAGGGCAGTATTCAAAATTGAGTTCCTGGAGAACCTGTTTCAGGGCGGTGAAAATGGTTTGATCGGCGAGCTGACGTGCAGAAATATTTACCGCCACTCGCAGGTTAATACCTTTATCCCGCCACTTCGCCACCTGGCGTACGACATCGAGAATCACCCAACGGCCTAAAGGCACAATTAGCCCTGACTCTTCGGCGTAGGAAATGAAGTCCAACGGTGGAATCAACCCACGTTCAGGTGACTGCCAACGTACTAGTGCTTCCAGACTGCGCACTTCGCCACGCCAGGTGATTTTCGGTTGATAGTGAATAACCAACTGATCGTTTTCCAGTGCTTTACGCAAGTTGGTATCCAGCCAGAGATATTCAAATACCCGTTGATTCATTTCTGGGGTAAAAACGCAAAATTGTCCTCGTCCGCCTTCCTTCGCTGTGTACATTGCTGTGTCGGCGTGACGAATAATAGCCGTGCTGTCTGAACCATGTTCGGGAGAGAGTGCAATACCTACTGAACAGCTGGTATAAACTTCAATTAAACCAATGCGAAAGGGGAGCCGTAAGCGGGTCAAAATTCGTGATGCCATTGCTTCCAGCGCGCTTTGTGAGGTGTTGGATGCCAGTACCAGAAACTCATCCCCACCTGGACGCGCCAACACCTGGTCATGTTCGAGACAGCTTAAAATAGCCAATGACACGTCGCGTAATAACTGGTCACCAAACAAATGCCCATAGGCGTCGTTGACCTTTTTGAAATTATCCAAATCAAGATACACAACCCCAACTTTATTGTTATCTGCATGATTAATAGCGTGATCGATTAAATCCTGCATTGCGTTACGATTCGGCAGTCCGGTGATACTGTCGGTATTTGCCAGAATACGCAGTCGCTCCTGAGCGCGGCGCTCTTCGGTAATGTCGGTGCCGG
>JAEWQO010000092.1 GCA_023460315.1 Actinomycetes bacterium | reverse complement strand
ACTGATACGATGGGTTCTGGCACGGTTCCTCCTGGAATGATTGAATTCGACACTCACATCATACCGACGGATGGGGCCGTGTCCTCCTATCTGGACGTATTCATTTTTCAAAGTGCGCAAGAAATTCTACGTTACCTTCCTCGGAATTGCGACGTTGCCGTGCGGATACGGCGTGTGGAAAGCCTTCCGGCTGCAACTGAACGCAGGCGAAGTCGATCTGCGACGGCATTCCTCTGTCATCAGCGCTTTTATGCCACGCGACGTTCAGCGTCTGCGTTCGGGGAACGACCGGACGAACAAGCTGGTCTTTTCTTCTTGGCTGTGATGTCTGGCTGCCAAGGGTATTTTCTTGAACGGCATTCGCCCTGTTTATATAACAATGTTATACTTAAAAGTATGATTAAGGTAACTTTTAGAAAGGATTGGCTATGGGAGTAGGGATCGCAGCGGTCATTGACAACGTCGTCGTGTGCCGCGCGACTGCCAGGGCGGGAGCGTGAGGGGATGGGACGATCAAGTGGATCTGGATTGCCGGGAATGCATGAGTCGGGCGAAGACTATCTGGAAGCCATCCTCATGGTGCGCCGGCGGCAAGGCGCGGTCCGTGCCGTCGACATAGCCGAGCAGTTGGACGTCTCGAAGGCGAGCGTCTCGAAGGCGCTCGCCAAGCTTGAGCGTGAGGGGTACGTGAAGGTGGTCGATCATAGCGTTTGCCTCACTGATCCGGGCCTCGCCGTGGCGTCGTCCATTCTCGAACGGCATGAATTCTTCTGCCGCCTGCTCGTGAGCGCGGGAATCGAGCAGGCGTTGGCATCGGAGGAAGCATGCCGTCTCGAGCATTGCCTTTGCGAGGACTCGTTCAAGAAACTCGTTGCAGTTATTGGAGAGGTCGGCTCCGCAAAGCAGTCGTCATGAGGCCCGTCCCCGATGGCTGTGAAATGTCTTTGGCATCCTCGCCCTGCTGATTGCTACTCTTTGTTTTCGCTGCGGTCGGAAATGATGTTGTCAATCATTTCCGCCAGGGTGCGCCAAGCGAGCTCGGCACATTTCACGCGAGCGGGCATGCGGCTGATGGATTCCAGCTCGATGGCTTCGTCCAGATCCTCGCGGTCTTCATCCGAGAGCGGCTCGCCCTTCACCATGTTCAGGAAGATGGTCATGATGCGCTGCGCTTCCTCGACCGTCTCTCCGGTGACCAGGTCGGCCATCATGTCGGCCGATGCCTGGCTCACGGCGCAGCCGTGTCCGGTGAAGGACACCTCTTCGATGGTGTCGTCCGATACCCTCAGCGACAGCGTGAGCTCGTCACCGCAACTGGGATTCACCCCATCGTGCGTGCAGGTGGGGTTCTCCATCTCGTAGCGGTAGTCGGGGTGGGCGTTGTGCTCCATGAGCGCCGCGGTGTAGATGCTATTCGCCATGGAAAGTCCTCCAGACGGTCTTGAGGCCAGAAGTCAGAATGTCGATATCATGCTCATCGTTGTAGAACGCGAATGAGGCGCGGCAGCAGGAGTCAATGCCGAGCCAGGCCAAGAGAGGCTGTGCGCAGTGGTGTCCCGCCCGGATGGCAATGTTGTCCATGTCGAGAATACTTGCCACGTCGTGCGGGTGTATGCCGTCCACGTTGAAGCTGACGACTCCGTGGTGCTGGTGGGGGTCGGGATGTCCGATGATCTTCACGAAGGGAAGGTCGCCGAGCCGATCCATGCAGGTTTTCACGAGGGCCTGCTCACGTGACTCGATGACATCGATGCCGATCGCTTCTACGTATGCGATCGCTGCCGCAGTCGCATAGATGCCGGCGGCATCCTGCGTGCCTGCTTCGAACTTCTCGGGGACGGCCGCCCACGTGGCATCTTGCTCGGTCACGCTGTCGATCATCTCGCCGCCGGTGAGGAAGGGAGGCATGGACTCAAGCAGCTCATGCTTGCCCCAGAGGACTCCCATGCCGAAGGGGCCGAACACCTTGTGTGCCGAGAAGGCAAAGAAATCGCAGTCGAGGTCCTGCACGTTCACGCGCAGATGAGGAACGGATTGTGCCCCATCGACCACGAGATAGGCACCCACCTCGTGAGCGCGCCGCCCAAGCTCGGCCACGGGATTCACGATGCCGAGGACGTTCGAGACATGGGTGATCGAGACGATCTTTGTCTTCGGGCCAATCTTCGCGTCCATCTCCTCGGGGGTGATGACGCCTTGCTCGTCGAGATAAAGGTAGACGAGCTTGGCTCCCGCCGCACGACAGGCCTGCTGCCAGGGAATGAGGTTCGAGTGATGCTCCATGATGGAGATGCACACTTCATCGCCGGGCTCAAGCACGGTGGGCGCGAACGATTTGGCCACGAGGTTCAAGGCTTCGCTCGTGTTGCGGACGAGCACGATGTCGCGTGCGCTTGGCGCGCCGATGAACCGTGCCACCCGCTCGCGAGCGACTTCGATGGCCTCGGTGGCTTCGACCGAGAGACGATAGAGACCGCGCAATGCGTTCGCATTCATTTCCTCGTAGAAGCGACGTTGCGCATCGAGCACCGCTTTCGGACGCTGGGCGGTGGCGGCGCTGTCAAGGAAGGTGAGTTCCGGATGATGCGCGAGCAGTGGGAAATCGCGTTTATAGGGATTGAGGGCGATATCGTCCGGTGTGGTGGGACGGACGACGGCGCTTGAGCCGCTGGCTGCAGCAGCGGCATCAGCTATGGCGCAGGCGGTTTCGCCCAAACCGTCATCGATGGGACGACAGACGGGCTCAGCTGCCAGACTTGCGTTTTCAACCGAAGCGCTCATGCGCATACCTCCTCGAACTCTCCTAATAGCGCCCTTCCCAAACGGGCGACGCCGATGCGCGCCGCCTCATCGGGTGCGGTGATGGCCGCTTCCTCCAAAGTGGCGCGCACAAACAGCTCCTCGGCCGCTTTGGGCGAGAGCCCGCGGCTTTGAAGGTAGAACAGCTGCTCGGAGCGCACGTGTCCGATGGTGGCGCCATGGTTGCCTGCCACATCGTCTTCGCCGCAGAGTATCACGGGAACCGTGCGATTGGACGCATGGTCATCGACAATCAGGACCGTTTCAGCCTCTTGTCCGGAAGCGCCCTTGCAGCCGCGGATGAAATCGATGGTGCCGCGAAGCGTCTTCTCGCTCTCTCCGGCCAAGACCCCGTTTGCGTCCATGCTGCTCTTGGTCGCTGCTCCTCGATGTCGCAGCGTGTAGTTGAAGTCGCGCTCCTGTTGATTGTGCCCCAGGTAGCGTGTGTCGATGACGGTTTGCGAGGCCTCTCCTCGCAGGTCTCCAGCAAGGCCGGTGAAAGATCTGCCCGCACCGAGAACCGTGTGGCGCACGTCAACCTGCGCGCCGGCGTCAAGCACCATGCCTGTGTCGTCAAGCGCGGTCCAGGAGTCGTCGAGCGTTTGGGTCGACACGAGGGTCACCCGCGCACCGCGACCGGCAAACACGCGCAAGCTGCTGCCGACGACGCCGGCGCCCGCTTCGGGGGAGTCAAGGTCTATATGGACGGTGAGGTCGCTGCCAGCTGCCGCCACCACATCCAGCGCGACGACGTTTGCGCTTCCATCAATTCCCTTGACATGCACGGATGCTAAGGCTCCCTGCTGGTTGGGAGCGGTTGCGAGCACGGTGGGCGTCCCTGCCGCTCGGCGGAGATAGGCGAATGCCTCCGCGCCCATGCCCGTCTCAAAGGCTGCCGTCACCGACCGCAAGGCTTCCCTCTGAGCCGAAGTTGCTTGGAAAGCGGACAGGGCTGACTGGTCGATTCCCTCCTTCGCCTCGTTTGGGGAGAGGTGGGCCTCTTCCGTGTCGTGAGTTGCCTCGTCTCCATAGACTTCCCGTTGCAGGTGGTCCATGGCGACATCGAACGCATCGGCTTCTCCAAGCTGGCACCCGTCGGCTTTCACGGAGACTGACCGTGCTGGGACAAGGCCTTGGGGAATCTCGACCTCGGTGTCATTGACGTGCAGGCGGTTCCAGGTGGGGGCGGGCATGGCGTTCACCCTGTGCAGGATTGTTGTCTCCATTACCCGATCGCCCCTTCCATCTCCAGCTTGATGAGGTTGTTCATTTCTACGGCGTATTCCAGCGGCAGTTCCTTGGACACGGGATCGGCAAAGCCGTTCACCACCATGGTCCGGGCATCCTCTTCAGAAATGCCTCTGCTCATGAGATAGAACACGGTGTCGTCGCCAATGCGGCCGATGGTCGCTTCGTGCCCAATGTCAACGTGCTTGCAGCGGATGTCCATTGCGGGGATGGTGTCGCTGCGGCTCCTGTCGTCCAGCATGAGCGACTGGCAGGAGACGCTTGCCGCCGATCCTGCCGCGTTCTCGGTGGCCACGACCGAGCTGCGGAACGTGGAAATGCCGCCGTCCTTTGAGATTGACTTCGTTTCCACCGCCGCCGATGTTTTGGGTGCGCCCAACACCACTTTGCAGCCAGTGTCGAGATTTTGGCCCGCTCCGGCGAACGTGATGCCGGTAAACGAGCAGGTGCTCTTTGCTCCCGAGAGAATGGACATCGGATAGAGGTAGCCCACATGGCTGCCGAACGATCCGCTGATCCACTCTATCGAGCCGCCTTCGTCAACGACGGCACGTTTCGTGTTCAGGTTGTACATGTTCTTTGACCAGTTTTCGATCGTCGAATAGCGCAGGTGGGCATGCTTGCCCACAAATAGCTCGACCGCGCCGGCATGCAGGTTCGCCACGTTATACTTCGGCGCGGAACAGCCCTCGATGAAATGCAGGTTGGCTTCGTCTTCCACGATGATCAGCGTGTGTTCGAATTGTCCGGCCCCTTTGGCGTTGAGGCGGAAGTAGCTCTGAAGGGGAAAGTCGAGCTCGACGCCTTTGGGCACGTAGACGAAGGAGCCACCGCTCCACACGGCTCCATGGAGGGCAGCGAACTTGTGGTCGGTGGGGGGGATGAGCGTCATGAACTTCTCGTGGATCAGGGGCTCCCACTTCGGATCGAGCAGGGCCTCCTCGATGCCGGAATACACGATGCCCATCTTTGCAGCCGTGTCCTGCATGTTGTGATAGACCAGCTCGGAGTCGTACTGGGCACCGACGCCAGCCAGATAGGCGCGCTCTGCTTGAGGAATGCCCAAGCGGTCGAACGTGTCCTTGACGTTTTCGGGCAGGCTTTCCCAGTCGCTTTTCATGTTGGTGTTGGGCTTGACGTACGTGACGATGTGGTCCATGTCAAGGCCGTCAATGGACGGTCCCCAGTCAGGGGCTGGCGTTTGGTGGTAGATGCCGAGCGATCTCAATCGGAGGTCAAGCATCCAAGAAGGCTCGTTCTTGCGCTCCGATATCTCGCGGACTATTTCGGGCGTGAGGCCGGCATCGAGGCGTTCCGCGCCTTCTTCTCCGTAGGTGAAGTCATAGAGGCTGCGGTCGATGTCTTCGACCTGTGTGCGTTGCTTGGTCATGGTCGCGGCCTCCTAGCGGGCGGCTGCGACAGGGGAGGAGGGCGCGGACGCGGAGATCTCGCCTGCGGGGCTGTCCTCGCCCGTCGTGTCGTCCAAGTCGAGCGCCTGCTGCTCGAACTGCTCGAATCCGTGAGCGTCTATCTCGCCTACAAGAGAGCTGTCGCCATCGGCGACGATTCGCCCTTTGACCAAGACATGAACACGGTCGATGTCGAGATGCTCGAGGATGCGCGTGTTGTGCGTGATGATGACGAGCGTGCCGTCGCAGGTGCGGCGGTATGCGTCAATGCCGCGTGACACCACGCCGAGCGCGTCCACATCCAGTCCCGAGTCGGTTTCGTCAAGGATGGCGAGTTGAGGTGCGAGCAGCAAGAGCTGGAGCATCTCGAGCTTCTTTTTCTCTCCCCCCGAGAAGCCCACGCCCAATTCGCGGTCAAGGTAGGATTGATCCATGTCCAATTCCTTTGCAAGATCACGCACATGGCGGCGGAACTGCTTGCCTTTCATGTCCGATCCGTCGCGCCCGCTGGCCGCAGCCCGCAAAAAACTGGACACGGGCACTCCTGGGATTTCGACAGGAGCCTGAAAGCTCATGAAGATGCCCGCGTGTGAACGTTTGTCGGGAGAGAGGGAGGTCATGTCCTGACCTTCGAATTCGATGGTGCCCCGCTCAACCTTGTAGGCAGGGTCTCCCATGACCACATGGCCAAGGGTTGATTTGCCGGCGCCGTTGGGACCCATGATAATATGAGTCTGGCCACGGCCGACTTCGAGGTTGATGCCGTCGAGAATGGTCTTTCCGTCGACGGAGGCGGTGAGATCCCGCACGGTGAGGAGGTGATCGCTTGCCATGTCAGGTGCCTTTCACTAATCATATAAATTTGATATGATTAAAATACGTCGATGAGAATAAAAGTCAAGACTTAATCCTACTAGATTGCTAGAATTTACGAGGAACGCATGAACTTGAAACGAAAACGCCCCATAAGACAGTGTATCCCGTTTTCGATCAAAGCGTGTGTCGGCTAAGGAACCTTTTGGTACGCATGCTGGTTTGTGTGAAGCGCTGAATGATTGGAATCGATGCTCGATGGAAGGAGGGCCCGATGCTCGTTTCGACAAAGGGACGCTATGCCCTGCGTCTCATGGTGCGCATCACCCAGGCAGGACCTGGACGCAAAGTTCCCTTACGTGAGGCGGCCGAACGCGAGGACATATCGCTCAAGTATCTTGAGCAGTTGGCGCGGCCGCTCGTGCACGCTGGCCTCCTGGCCAGCGTGCGCGGTAAGGGTGGGGGCTATCTTCTTGCCAAAGACCCCGGGGACATCAAGGCAGGCGACGTGTTGCGCGTCGTCGAGGGCACAACGATGCCGGTCGCCTGTCGGGGGATTGAAGAAGGGGCATCCTGTCCTCGCTCCGACGCGTGCTCGACGGTGAGTTTTTGGGTGGGGCTCGACGATGTCATCGAACGGTATGTCGACGGCGTGACGCTGGCCGATTTGGCCATGCCGTCGTCCGACGATATCCTGTCTCGGGCTCTCGCCGACTTGGCCCTTCCCTCTTCCGAGGGCGAGGTGCCCCAGCCGGTGGGCTGAGGCGATCGGGGAACGGTGGGACAAGGTCGCTTGACGGAGCGGGCGACCTTGCCTCTGATTGAAATCGTTGAATCCTTCCGGAATGCGACGACCGGCGACTCCTGCATCTCTCTTGTGGTCGAAAGTCGTTCAGATCAAATGAAACCGAGGTCTATGGCGCGAGCCATGAGGTCGGGGTAACGTTTTACCTCAAACTTGCCATAAAGATGCGATAGATGAGATTTTACGGTGCTCGAAGTAATGCAGAGTTCCTCGGCTATCTCGATACGTGAATATCCAATGGCTGCCAGTTTCAGAATTTCGTGCTCGCGGGACGTTAGATCGACTTCGGCATGCGAGAGAGGTGTTGCCTGAGGGAGCTGCTCTTTTCTGTCAGCAGGTGCCGAGCGGAGTACCTTGCGCACGAAGGCGCGTTGCAGATGGCCAGGGGTTGCGGCCTCAAGGTAGTCTGCTAAAAGGGGTCCCAGTTCGCGCGTGCGCAATGAGAAGGGGATGACGGGCTGGTCGGGTATGGCTCGGGCGATGGCATCATGCATGCACCTAAACGCCAAGGCCCGCTTCCCCTGAGAGAAGCGGGCCTTGGCCATCTCTATCTCAATATCCAAGGCGAGTCCCCCGAACCCGAACCCATCGGCCTGACGGCGCAGCTCCTCGAGTGTTTCCGTGTTCACGTCGACACCGTTAAGGCTGTCGATTCTCATCCTGACGAATTGCCATCCTATTCGTGAATATGCGGTGTCGTCGATGCCGAGCAGCTTGAACTCTTCATAGATGGCTTCGGAAACACCTGGTTTTTCCATGAGCAGGTTGATGATCGCTCGATTGAGGAAGAGCATCGGTGCGATGCCTCGCGGTACGGTCAAGGACTGTGATTCCAGTAGCTCGATAGGTTCTAGAAGTGCTAGGTCACCCCGTTCGGCATCACCTGCCGCAACGTAGCTCCATGCGTAGGAGATGGCCCAATCGAGATACATGTCGGTGTTGCGATAGGGGGTGAGCAGCGCGCGGGCGCTTTCAAGCTGCTCGTGTATTGAGCAGGTGCGTTCTCCCAGCACGATCTTGACGAGCGCTGAGAGCGTGCGAGCAGCACCTGAGACGGGGTAGTCGGCAGGACAGCTGGCGACGAGTGCCCGGCAGACCTCAGAGGTCTTATGGAAGTGGCCCTGCAGAAAGTGAGAATAGGCAATCTCATAGCGGTTGATGGATGCCATATAAGTGAACGGATATCTCTCGGTAACAGCGGCCATCTTGAGGTGGTGTTCGAACCCTGCCGCCAAGTTTCCTTGTTGATCGAAGGATTCGGCCGAGCAGTTGAGCAGCATGATGCGTAGAGGCATGTACGAGACATTGTCCACTGAGGGCAACACGGCACCCGCCATGCGGATGCCGTCGTCGAACTTGCTTTCGAGGCAGGTGCTTTTTACTTCGATGACCTTGAGGGACAGCATGAGTCCCGGCGGCTCTTCGCCTGCTGCCGCGGCTTGGCGCTTGGCGCGCGCGGCCCATGCCCGCGTGCTTTCCAGATCGGCTGACATGAGATAGGCCCAAGCGGCAAGCAGGCAGAAGTCCCATGGCAGCTTGTCGAGGTCGTGGGGCAGGGCACGGTGACGCATGACGAGGTTGAAGGTGCCCGAAGGTTGATTAGGGCAAGCGGCCCGCACGAGATTGACAATGTCGCTGCATTCGACAGCAAGGATCTGGTGTTTCGCGGCCGAAAGAGGCATATCGTGGCGGAGATACCAGTGCGCAGCCCGAGAATTCAACAACCGAGCTTCATTTGGGGGAAGCTCGAGCATCTTTCCCTTCAGCCATTCGGCGAACAGTCGTTGGTAGGTGAACCACTCGTGCCGGTGGTCCATGGGCTCCAGGAACAGGTTGCGTTTGCGCAGTTCGTCGATGATGGCACCGCTGTCGCCGCAGTCGAGCACATAATCGCAGAGGCGCGGACAGACCTCGTCGAGCATGGCCGTTCTCAGTATGAAACGACGCATGTCCTCGTCGATAGTCTCGAATACCTCATGCTCGAAAAAGCTGCCGAATGGCTCAGTTGTTCCCGAGAGGGCTTCAATGCAGGCTACCGGATCATCTCCGGCTGCGATCTTCTTCAATGCTGTGGTGATACCGAGTGGCCAGCCGCTGGTTTTCTCATACAGGATCGACCGCTCGGTGTCGCCGAGCCTGTCGCCCAGAGATGCCTCGATCGCTCGTCCACACTCCTCCTCGGTGTAACCGAGTTCGTGCGTGGCGACGGTGGCTAGCATGCCGGACAGTGGGGCCTGGAGAAAATCGTGGCGCGTGTAGGTGGTGCGTGACGAGAAAAACAAATGGACATTCGGTGAGAGCGCTGAGGCGAACGAGAGGAATGCGGAGAGGGTCGGTGTGTCCTCGAGCAAATCGAAGCTTTCCAGCACGATGGCAAGTGGCGGTCCTGCGTTTGCGGCAAGGCTGAGTTCATTGGCAAGGTGGAGAAGTCCCTCATCGCCATTGTCGGATTCTTCCGTCCTCTTGGATGCACTATTCTGGCCATCCATGTCTCGGCTATGTGCGGGAAGGTTCGTCTCGAGCGCATAACGGAAGTTCGTCCAGAAGCGGGCGGGGTCGGCATCGGCTTCGTCGACGGAGAACCACACTGTACCGTAGCCTGCGTTCTTTGCGTGAGCAAGCCAGTCGGCGAGGGCTGTGGTCTTCCCGTATCCTTCAGGAGCGGTGACGATGGTGATGCTTCGGTGCATCCCCTGGTCGAGCAGGTGCGTGATGCGTTCTCTCGGCACATGAAACGCCGGTGTGCAAGGAGGAGTCGCTTTCGAGACGAGAGGTATAAAACTCTGTTCCCCGCATGGAGTGGATTGCTTGCCCCGCGTGTCCCTCGGATCTTCGCTCATCGGATCCTCCTCGGCCGTCCCCCTCCGTCGAGCCGGACATCTGGTGCATGACAGTTCGACGGCACCCTCATGCGCCATGGTAGCACAAGCGCATGGAGGGCAGGGTCGTTGGCCTGACTCATTTCCCTTCTGCCCCCGGCACGTCCGAGCTGCTTTCAATGCGATGTCAACTCGGACGTTCCGGGACTCATGCGGCAGCCGGTTCCATTTATCCGTCCACCGCATGAGGCCTCATCGAACGAGATACATGTTTATTGCATGGGTCGGGCAGATCAACACGCAGCGTGCACACCCAATACAAAGCTCTGTGTCCGTGACGATGGCGCGGGCCTGTCCTTTGCGCATGGCGGCGAGCGTCCCGGATGATGGACATGCGTGCAGGCATTCCATGCACCCGACACAGAATTGAGCGTCGATGCTCACGTGTGGTTTGTTTCGATAGAACCCTGCCGGCGGTCCGTACATGGGAGTCCCTCTTCTGCTTCTTTCGAGACAGTCACTTAGTCAGTTGCCAATATCCCAGTTCACGATATTCGCTGTCCCAGAATGTATCTCGATCTTGATCATACGCGTCGAGTGAGACGTTCTCGTCGGAGCGGTCGGCCGGGTCGATGCACGGGTATACCTTGCAGAGCAGGCCGCGGCAATTCCAGGTGGCTGTCATCGGGTCAAGCTTTTCGACCGCATCATCGACAAGCACGTTGGCGGCCGCTTCGAACACGCCCTGCGACCAGGGTTCCTCGGCTGGGAGTTCAGGGTACCACCAGCTTGGCGGCACTTGCACGACCCCTTCGGGAATATCCCAACCCACATGCGCCTTCTGACGGATGCGGCCCATGCGCGTCTCAATCCATATCCAGTCTCCCTCTCGGATGTGGAGCTTGCGCGCGTCGTTGATGTGAAGCCAGGTCATGGGGTAGGGCATGACCGACCGCGTTCCGTGTCCAGGCGTTCGCATCTCGGAGTGGTAGAGTGGGCTGATGCGGCCGGAGGTAGTCAGGCGCAGAGGATATTCCTTGGCCAGTTCCGGTTCGCTGAGCGGTGTCTCCGGTTCCGTGTATTTCGGCAGAGGATCGTAACCCAGGTCTTGGAAGACGGAGGGAAACACTTCGGCTTTGCGCGAGTTGGTGGCGAATCCGCGCACCTGTCCGTTCTCAAGGCGCTTGCCGTACTTGTAGAAATCCGTGCCATAGGGGAAGTAGTTACCCATGTTCACGGCCTTGTCGTAGTCGAGGTCGGGAACGCGCTCAATGCGGTATTTGATAAGATCTTCGTAGGTTTCCCAAGGCCAGGAGTCTTTCTGTCCGAGTCGAATGCCCAGGCCACGGAAAAAGTCGAAGTCCATCCGGCGCTCGTAGAGCGGGGTACAGCCACGGTCTCCCACCGTGATGAAGTCGTTGGAGTCTTCGGCGGTGGTGCAGCAGGGGCGCTCCATCCAGTCGCAGGCTGGCATGACATAGTCAGCCAACGCGGCGGTCGGTGTCTTCCAATACTCCACCACGACGAGGAGTTCGAGCGCCTTGAGCGCCTTGTAGACACGCTTGGTGTTGGGTGCCCATGCCAAGGGATTTGAGCTCCAACAGATCATGGCTTTGATGGGGTAGGGGTCCTCGTCGAGGATGGCGTTCCACACAAGCGTCGGAGAGCAGAGCATCTGATGGAGCATCGGGCGTGGCAGCTCGAACATCTTCCGATAGTTCCTGTCGATAGCTTGAAACCCGGGCCATGCCATCATGCGGAAGCGGTCGTTGCCGATATACTTCGCACGCACCTCGTCGGTGAGCGTGTCGGACAGCTCGAGCTCGGCATCGCGCATAGGGAAGAGCTTCTTTTTTCCGGCGGCATCGGGATCGGCAGGCTGTCCAATATATTCTCCTCCTGGGTTGTCGATATTGCCGGTCATGATGCGCAGGATGGTCTTGGCGATGCCGAAATTCGAGGCGTTGCGGCCGTGCTGATCGCCGCCGCCGAGTCCCCATCCGATAAAGGCCGGGCCGTTTGAGGCGTAAAGCCGGGCGGCTTCCTTGATTTTGCGCACGGGCACGCCAGACACCTTCGACGCGCGCTCGGGTGTGTACTCGGCAACCCGTTCGACGAGAGCATCCCATGCGGTGCGGCAGGACACCGCGGCGCCATTGGAGAACGTCACGGTGCAGGAACGGGAAAGCGCCGCATCCACGGTTTCCTCATCAATCGTGTAGTAGCAATTCTGGTCGGAATTCCAGACGATTGGGGCGTTTGCGGCTTGGTCCCAGGCGACGAAGTCGGTGTGCTTGCCGTCGGGCGCGAGGTCGTCGCCGCGGACGAGCATGTTGTCTTCTCCGTGGACGAGGAACACGGCGTTCGACCAGTTTTTCAGGAATTCCTCATGGTAGAGCTTGCTCTCCACAAGGTAGTTAATCCATGAAAGCGCGATGATGCAGTCAGTTCCGGGGTAGGGGTTTAGCCATACGTCGGACTGCGGCGCTCCATCGACGCATACGGGATCGACGGTGATCATCTGAGCCGGTGTCTCGAGGTTGATGTCGGTGCGGCTCTGTATGGTGCGCCACAACGGCGCTTCGGGGGCATAGGCTTCGGAATAGCGCTTGCCCCAGTTGACGATGGTCCCCGAATACTGAGGTGTTACGGGCATGATGGCCTCAATGGGCCAGCCGACCATGGCCATGTTGAGTGAATAGTTCCAGCACCAGCAGACCGTGCCGGGATCAATGACATTGCCAGGGTTGCCAAACAGGTTGAAGAAGCGCGTGCGCGACCATAGATGGTCGGAGCGATAGGTGCCCTCCGATGACACGAGGGTTTCTGCTCCATACGTTTCCTTGAGTTCCGCCAGCTTCTGGGCGATTTCATCGAGCGCCTGATCATAGGATATTTGCTCCCATTTATCCTCACCCCGTTCCCCCGCGCGTTTGAGCGGATGGTTGATGCGTTTGGGATGGTAATGGAACTTTATGGCGCGTTCCCCCCGTTCTCCCAGTCGATTGCAGACGACGGATCCCTCATCGTCATTCGCACGCAGCTCCACTACGCGGTCGGTCTGCGTATCGACCCCTACTAGGATGCCGCAGTTCATGTGGCACATGAAACAGCGTGTGCGGCGCCATCGGATTCCATCCTCGTCAACATAGTTGTTCGGGACACCTTTCATGGATTTCCCTGTCATAGCCCTCTCCTTTCGTTTCTCCCGTCCGAAGCGCCGGCTCTCGTCGTTAGCCCTTGCGCTTTGTGGATAGCGTCATCATAGAAGTGAGCGGCTTCGGGGCGCATGGTCCACTCCGGATGAACTTTTCGGTTGAGAAAAGTTGAGAAGGGGTTGAAGGGAGGGCATGTTTATCGTTCAGGGGCCGAACGGTGAGAGGTGCCGTGTTGTTGCTGGAAGGGTTCGTCTGGCGGCTTGCCGGGCCGGGCAGCGTTTAGCCAGAGATGTGTTCATGGGGGACGGACGTCATCGTTTCGCCGAACCGTACAACGTGGCGTGTACATGGGGAGACGGGAAGGTTGGAGAATGAAGGTTTCCGAGTTGCGAGAGAGGGATATTCGACGCTTTTGGCGAAAGTCGGGTTGCGTGTGGCTGCCGACTCACCGGTGAGTGCACTGGCGCGTCCGTGCGGTTCCGTCCCGCTTTCCTCGTCCATCGGTGCGGAAGGCGAACACCTTACTCCCGTCCGTCTCGGCCTCGATACGGCCGTTTCCGACTTGAGCAGTCTCTACCTCATTGATGAGGTCCTGTCTGTTGTGTACGCCGAGCTTCCGGTAGATGCGATAGGTGTGGCTCTTCACGGTGGAACCCGATATTACGAGGGCATCCTGGATGTACCTCGTATTTCTCCCGCGAGCGAGCAGCTCGAGCACCTCGCGCTCGCGCGGGGACAGGCCCGCCATGCCCGCGAGCTCCCTGCATCCGTCATGGAGCCTGTCCGATGGGCTCCATGACGGGCAGGACGCCGATTGGCGTGGTGAGGCGGTGCGGCCTTCTTCCGTCGGGGAGACGCCCTCGCCGCCGTCCTGGCGGGACGACTTCAGAATTGCGGGAGCCACCAGCCTTACGGTTAGCCATCCCGTGTTCAGCATGGTTATGAGAAGCAGGACGACGACGGCGGGCGAGGGAGATCCCCCTGCTTGAGCGAGCCAGCAAATACCAGAGGCCGATGCCGCCCCGAACAGGAATGAGGGCAGAGACAGCACGCCTCCGCCCTCACGCGTGGGACGGTGGCGCACCGCGCCAGTCCCAGTCAGCCATGTCTTCACAGCTCGGAGCATCGTGTCCTTTCGCCGCTTCTCCTTGAATTCATTCCGCACCCGATGGTGGCATGAATTCAAGTTCGTCACTGTCGGGTGCGGTGTCTCGACCGCCTGCGGAGCGCCGCGTGTGCCGTCTGGCCCCATGCTTTGCGGATAATGCCATCATAGAATGGGTGGTTCCTTGACGCATGGTCCACTCCGGATGAACTTTTCGGTTGAGGAAAGTTGAGAGGGGTGTTCATTCCGTATCATGTGGCAACGTTCCGCCGTCATCGGTGCGCGTAGACGATGTCCTCCTTTGAATTCTCCCATGCGGGCAGCTCGAATATCCGAAAACCCTCCATGCGGAGGCGTTCTGTCTCGTCGTCGGCTTCATCTCCAAATGCCAGCGCCTTGTTCGGACAACTGTGCACGCAGTAAGGCTGAAGCCCGTCCTTTATGCGGCCGGGACACTTGATGCACATCTGAGACCAGAGGGGCATCCAGGACATATGCAAGTTTGGCCAGGTCCCTTCTGGCCGGTCTATTCCCTCGCCGCTGCCCAAGGTGCGAACTGTCAGCCAAAAGTCCCTGTCGTCCAAACCGTTTCCCACTTTGCAGGCGAGCGAGCATGTCCAGCAGCCTGTGCAGCGTTCCAGATTGACCAGTATCTTTGATTCAGCCACGATGGCCCCCTTCCTCTCCAGGGATTTTGCGCACGTTGCATGCGCAATCCCAAATGGTGTCCCATGCTCCCGCCATGCCGGCGATGCCGCCTGTGCCAAAGCCGGGTTGAACGCCGCCCTGGGCCTCGACGTCATCCCACCACCGGTCAGCTCGTTCGTCGATGGTCTCTCGTCCGCCGAGCGGAACGATGAGCTCGGAATACATCCCGTCTTCGAAGGCCTCGCGCCGCCATCCGAACCACACTTGCAGGGTTCCAGGAGGAATGGCCTGGTCCAATCGCATCGTGCAGGTTACATGACCGCGTTGGTTGTACAGTTCCACGTGGTCGCCGTCGAATATGTTTTCCCGTTTTGCGTCGACGGGGTTTATGCGTGATGTCGGCTTGCCTCCCGACAGCTCGGCCATGACGGGGTCGTCGGTGAACATGGATTGCATGAAAAAGCGCTGCCGCCCGCTGAAGAACTGATAGGGATGCTCCGGGTTCGTCTCTGTCGACAGCGAGAGGGCCGTGGGAACTTCAAGCGGCTCTCGGTAGCTTGCCATCGCTGCTCCGACGGACACCAGGCGTTCGCTGTAGAACTCAAGTCTTGCTGAGGGAGTGCTGAATTCCATGCCAAAGAACGGATCCCATGCGATCGGGGGAGTGGCTGCACGGACCATTTTCTCCGCCTTCAGCCGCTCGAGGTCGAGAGGAGGCTGAATGTTGGCAATGAGGGGCCAGTCCGAATGGAGCCTGATATCGATCCATTCATCGGCTGTTTTGTCAAAGTACTCGCCGAGCCCCACACGCTTCGCGAGCTCGCTGTACAAAAACGTTGGGTCCTTGGCTTCACCGACGGGCTCGATGGCGGGTTCCTGCAGGACGATGTGGTTATAGGAAGCGCTCGCGATCAGCTCTTCACGCTCGAAGGGCATGCAGTCGGGCAGGACGTAATCAGCATACTCGCCGGTGTCCGTCATCCAGATGTCAACATCGACGATCAGGTCGAGCCGGGGGAACACCTCATCGATCCAGCGGCCGCGATTTGGGCAGTTGTGCACCGGGTTGCCCGCCACTACCCAGAGCGCCTTGATGGGATAGGGATCTCCGCTTTCCACCTGCTCATAGAAATCACATTGACGAATGGACTTGCCGCGGTATCCCTCTCGGCCCAGTGGCATGGTTATCGGGGAATCATTGAAGATGAGGGGCCAACCGGACGGCAACATCTCAGACGTCACGCCCGCACCCGGCCTGCCGAGATTCCCGGTCAGCATGCCCAGCAGGTAGAACGCGCGATAGCTCTCTCCTTGGTTTTGATATCGCAAGCCAAGAGCTCCCAGGATGTAGGCGGAATTGGCTGCGACATATTCGTCGGCAAGCCTGATCGCATCTGCTGCGGGCACGCCGGTGATGGTTTCTTGCTGCTCGGGCGTATAGGCTGCCAAATGGCGGCGCAGCAATGAAAACGCGGATTGGCAGGCTGTCCCGTCGATGTGATGAGAGCCTTCCAGTTCAGGATGTTCGCAAGCGATTCCCTTGATGCCGGGAATCACCGGCACCGGAGCCTGGGCCTCCTCATCCCATACGAGATAGCTGCCCTGCGCGTCTCGGGCGAACATTCCGGTGTCTTCGCGGACGAGGAACGGCGCGACGGTGTGTTCCAAAAGAAAGGCCTTGTCATATTCTTCCCGCTCGACTATCAGGTTGGCCATGCAGAGGGCAAGCGCCGGATCGCTGCCCGGTCTGACGGGAATGAACCGATCGGCATATCCTGCGGTCGCGTCAAACAGCAAGCCGATGTCGACGATTTGAGCACCGCGGCTTTTCGCTTCGACGATGTGCTTTGTCAGGCGATGCTGGTTTTCGATCGGATTTGCACCCCAGACGATCAGATAGTCTGACGAGTCAAAGTTCACAGGATCGGTCGTCATGTATTTATAGAAGTCGCCCATGTCGTAATATGCGGCGTAGAACGGACCGTTGTCCAAACCATATCCCTGAATGGGATCGCTCGCTCCCCAGAGTCCAAGAAAGCGTGACGCGAGCAGGCAGCCCAGCCCTTGGGATGGGGGCACGCTGGCCACCACGTTCCACATGGCGAAGGATTCGGGGCCGTAGTGATCCTTGAGCTCCATCATCTTTTCCGCGATTTCGTCCAACGCCTGGTCCCAAGTGATCTTTTGCCATTTTCCCTCGCCGCGTCGACCGACGCGCTTGAGGGGATGCGTCAGCCGCTTTGGGTTGTATGGCTGACGACCGCTCATCACTCCCTTTTGGCAGATATAGCCTTCGCCCTCTTCTGCGCCGGTGTAGCATGCTCGCTCCGTGCGCACGATCTTTCCCTGCCTGACGATGGTCTTGAGCGCACAAAACTCGTGATCTCCCCATCCCGGACACGCCGTGTAAACAAACGACTCCTCCGCCATCGCTGGTTCTCCTCTCGTCCTGGTTTTCGTCGTGGCCTCCTTGCCTCATGCTAAGGAGACCAAAAAGGCCGAGCAAGCAACGGATCATGTGCGCGTGGAATGACTATGCGTGGTTTGTTCATTACCTGAAAGAACCGTTTTCTTTGATTGCGATACGCGCTTTCACAGGTGCGGCGAAAGCGCGTATCATGGATTGGCGAGGGGTTGGCGACTCGGATCGGAAAGAGGACGCTCATGGGGATGACTGCCTGCAAAATCGAGCAACAATGCGTCGTTGACGTGTTCAGTCATGCAAGCTATCTTTCGATGTCGGTTCTGAATTCGCGCACCATCGAACGTGCGATCCGCGCCAACGAGGTCACGCCCACCCAATATCGCATTCTGATACGCCTTGTTTACTACGGGGGATCGCTGCGTATCGGCCAGTTGGCTGAAATGCTTGATCTGGGCACGAGCACCGTCACTGCTTCCGTGTCTCAACTGGTGGAACGCGGCGCGGTGATACGGGCAAAAAGCAGCAACGACCAACGGGGTGTGCACGTGATTCTCACGAGCGTCGGCCGAGTCCGCATCGCTCAGGTCGATGAGTCCATCCGCCCGTTGCTTGAGGCCATGAGGGATCGGATTCCCCTTGACTTGCGTCGCTATGCCTCAATAAGCACCTTGACGGTCGCCGATGAGCATTCCCTTTTCGGCAGGTACGCCGCACCGAGAAACGTCAACACCGCTCTCTGCGAAGAGATGTTGTTCACCGCGAATCTTGCTTCTCACATCACCCGGGATGAGGGGCTGTCTCTCAACGAGTACCGACTGCTGCTTGGATTGCTCAAGCATATCGAAGGAGCCAGTCCCCGACGGATGGTGCATGAACTGAACATACAAGCCAATTCCCTCGCGGTGGCGCAGAGCATGCTGTCCCAACGTCAGCTCATCGCCTGTCATCAGGACGTCATTGACAAGCGATCGATTCTTCTTGAGATCACGAGCGATGGATACGCCATACTTGAGAGGACGGCCAAGGCCATGCATGAGGGGCTCACCACGCTCATACGCCCAGGGATCACCCTCGAGGATCTGGCAAAGCATCAGCGTATTGCCGACGAGTATCTCGTGGCAACATCGGCTCCGACACGATGCACCGCCGGCCGCATGGACGCATTCCGGGTCAGCCGAGCAAGGCCATGAGAGACGTGCCTGAAGGTCATTCCTTCGACATGGCCATGACCCGCGGTCACGTCGTCGGCAAGCTGGCGACGTGGCCAGATGGTCCTGCAAGCAAGACGTCAGCGCGCGCTCCAGTCGCTGCCGTGTCGCAGTCGGTCGGATCCTGTCCCTCTTTTTAAACAGGGTTCAGGAACAAGGAGCCGTGATCAATATAGTTGCGGCTCCTTGTCATCAGGCACCACCGGATTCATTCCCTTCCTTTTGATTCCGTCAGAGCTCGGTCGCTTGATTGCACGTGGTTCCGTCTTCTCTATTCTTGTACCTTGAGCGCCAGCGCCAGGGGTACGCGCTTGATGCGTCGTGTGTGGAGAAACGCAATGACCGCGTAGGCGGCCATGCCGACGAACACCTCCAGCGCGAGGCGGTCGAGGGGAGCGTATATCTCGATGTTGCCGCTATAGCTCATGAACACCACTTTGAACAGCAGCGCGAGTCCGCCGATGATGAGCGGCAGGCATGCGACGAGCGACACCATCACCGTCGCCGTGATGGAGCGCAGATAGAGCCGGTTGATCTCCCGGTCCCGATAGCCGAACACCTTCATGTACGAGATCGCCCGCGCGCTGTGATCGATGACCGTCTTCGTGAGCAGGTACATGAGGATGAGATAGATGAGTGCGGACACTATGACGAGCAACCCCACGATGTCACCCATGGAATCCTGCATTTGGGCGCCTATCTTATCCATGTCGGCCGGGGTGAGATCGCTCGCCAGATAGCGGGTATCGAAATCGAGTGCCTCGTCGGACACGTAGCCGTTGAAGTAGTCGGCATCGTTGCCGAACAGGTCGTTAAAATCGTCGAGTGACAGATACACCGCCATGTTCGTGACCCCGTCGCGTACCGAGGTGGGGACGAGCTGATAGGTGTCTCCTCGGTACGGATCGTCGAAAGAGCGCTCCTCGCCCAGGGAGAGCCCACACTTCTCGGCAAGCCCCTGTCCGATCACGACCTTTCCTTCACCCACATCGAGGTCGCTCCAATAACGAGAATCCTCTTCAATGCCATATACCGTGACAGTCTCCACTCCTCCGCCGAACGCGTGGGCGGTCTCAACTTGGGCCGCCGCGAACTTCTCGGCCTGATCGACGGCGCTTTGGCTGTTCTGACGAGTGTTGACGGCGTTCGCGTCCGAGTCGACGAGCTGAGCCTTCTGCATGAGGTCCCTGAGGTCAAGGGGAGAGATGCTGCCCGGATCCTCGAGGTCGGCGAGTTCCTGCGCAGCGCGATATGCGTCCCGCTGCTCGTCGCTCGCGTCGATCTCGAGTGGAGCCTTGAGCGTGTACTGATGCTCGGCCACCAGGTCGTCGCGCATCGAGTCGGCATAGTGGTTCACTGTGGGCATCATGCACAGGCCGAACAGCAGCAACAGGCTCGCGAACGCGATGCCGAAGAAAAGCGTGGCGAAGTGGGAGAGATTGCGCAGGAACACGCGCAGCCGGAAGCGTGCCGTGAATCCGAGGCGTGCCGACAGGCGAACGCTCCGTCGGGCACCTGCCTTGGAACCCTCATGCCGGAGGAACTGCAAGGGAGTGCTTCGAAGCTTTCGCAGGAGGCCCACGAGCGTGATGGACATGAGCAGCACGAAGGGGAGCGCCGTGGTCAGCAGAAACACGCGCCAATTCCAGAACGCCTCGTAGGGAGGTGGGCTGTAGCTGTTGTAGTAAAGGTTCTTCATGGGGTCTGTCAGCACCGTGTAGCCGAGCACATTGCCCACAACGGCGGCTGCGAGTCCCACAAGGCAGGGCAGTGCTAGGTAATGCCCCACCAGCTCGCGCTTGCGGTAGCCCGAGGCGAGGAGCGTGCCGATGATGGAGCTCTCCTCGTCGATGGTGGCAGAGGTCAGGACGACGAACACGAACGCCATGATGACGATGATGAGGAACAGCAGCACCTCCCACATGGTCTGGTCGCCTTGGACGTCGTCGCCGGGATAGGTGATGCCCTGGTTCGACTCGGCGTCTACGAGATCGGTGACCACGACTCCGTGATCCGCCAGCACGTTCGCGATGTCGCTCTCGACTTCGACGCGGTCGGCCAGATCCATGGTCCGGTCATCCAGGAGGAACGAATAGGTGAATTCCTTGCTTCCTCCGTCGAGCTGTGCGAATGCGTCCGTGTCCACTACGGCTGTGCTGAAGGTGAGCCCATTCATGACGAAGTCCGTGTTCTTTTCCATCAAAGCCGCGTAGTCGGGGAGGGTCATGATGCCTGACACGGTGAAGGGCTTTCCGCCGACCTGCACCGTGTCGCCCACCTCGATGTCGTTATGGGCGCAGAACACGCGGTCGAGGGCGATTTCTTGTGTGCCCTTTGGGGCAGTGCCTTCGACATAGGCCGCCTCGTCGAAGCCGACGCGGTTCTCATGCACGCGCACCGTGGCATTCAAGGTGCCTTCGGCATTGGTCAGGGTCAGGTCGTGGCTGAAGTTCTTGTGAACGGTGGCGCCGAGGTCCTCCACGGCATCAATGGCCTCCTCGGACGCTTCGAAGTTTGTGGTGAAGCGCCCGTCCTCGATGAGGTACGTGTCGCGCATGCCGTCGATGATGCGCTCGATGCTGCTGGCTGCCACCAGGAAACCGGACACGAGCGTGATCGAAACGGCCATGAGCAGAAAGATGCCCAGATACTTGCCGATGTTCGCTCTGAGCTCGCGGGGCAGGCGCCGTGCGAGAGGGGTCGCCATGCCGCGCCTACCATTCCAGCTCGTGGGCGGCGAGCACGCGTTCGTTGCGTTCGTCTTCCACGAGATGTCCGTCGCGCAGCCGCAGGATGCGGTGGGCCATGTGTTTGATGGCGTCGTTGTGCGTCACGATGACGATGGTGCAGCCAAAGTCCCGATTCACCTGTTCCATGAGTTCCAGTATCTCCTTGGAGGTCTGGTAGTCCAGGGCACCGGTTGGCTCGTCGCAGAGAAGCAGGTTCGGGTTCTTCACCAAGGCGCGCCCGATGGCGCAACGCTGCTGCTGTCCGCCAGATATCTGGCGGGGGAACTTGTTCCGATGGTCCCAGAGTCCCAGTGACCTCAACAGATCGTCGAGAGGAAGCGGACTCTCGCTCAGATACTCGCACACCTCGATGTTTTCGCGCACGGTGAGATCGGGGACCAGGTTGTAGAACTGGAACACGAACCCGAGTTCACGTCGGCGATACTCTCCCAGGTCCCGGTCGGAGAGTTCGGTGAGCTCGGTTGTGCCCACTCGGATGCTGCCCGCGTCGGCCGGCTCGAGGCCTCCCACCAGGTTAAGGAAGGTTGATTTGCCCGAGCCTGAGGGGCCCAACAGCACGCATATCTCACCTTTGTCGACCCGGGTCGCCATATCCTTGAGCACCGTGACACGTGCCTCTCCTTCACCGTAATGCTTGCAGAGGTTCCGGACGAGAAGAAAGGGTGCTCCCTTTTCATTGAGTCCTTCCTGTCCGCATTCGACGGCCACAGAAACCTTTGCGTCCTGCGGCCCTTCCCCTGCCTCGTTCCTTGCCATCGCATGGTCCCTTCCTGGCAGACAGGAGAGGGAATCACTTTCCCATCTGTCGTTGTGAGATATGAGTTAGATAAATCTAACTTTATAGCACAACGGGAAAGGGGTCGCAATGAGGAAACGGCGCTCCCTTTGCTATGATGAAAGGAGCACGAAGGATGTCGGGGTGTCGGCGACCCCGGCACGGTGAAAGGGAGGACGCCATGTATGGACTCAAGACCGAGGCGAGTTTCGATTCAGCTCATTTCCTGACTGACTATTACGGTAAATGTGAGAATCTCCATGGCCACCGGTGGCGTGCGGTGGTCAATCTGGAGGCCGATGGTTTGCAGGAGGAAGGCACCATGAAGGACATGGTTCTCGATTTCGGCGTTTTCAAGCAGGCAGTGCGTGGCTTGGCCGATGAGCTGGACCATACGTTTCTCGTGGAGGAGGGCTCGCTCGCCGACACAACCGTGGCCTGTCTGGAGGCCGAAGGCTTTCGTTTGACGGTGGTGCCTTTCCGCACGACGGCCGAGAACCTGGCGCGCTACTTCTGCGAGCGCTTGATCGAGCAGGGATTGCCGGTCACGCAAGTGGACATGTACGAGACGCCCAACAATTGCGCCATATACCGCACCCGGCAGGGAAGCGCCGTCTGAAGCGCGTGGGGCCGTGCGCCGCACCGGAGTTGCACGATGCTCGCATCCCGCCATCTGGTCACTCGGCAGGTGCTTCCTGACGGGAGGCGGTCTGGGGGTGCCTGCGTCTGACGGCGCTGGGGACGACTCCGGTGTGGCGGCGAAACGCCTCGGCGAATGCTCCCGGTTTGCGGTAGCCCACTGCATGCGCCACCTGCGCGATCGTGAGGTCGGTCGTGTTCAAGAGCTCGGCGGCGGATTCCATGCGCGTCCGCGTGACGTATGCCGCGGGGGAGATGCCCCGCGTTGCCTTGAGCACGGCCGAGAGCCTGTTGGGAAAGGTGTCGATGGTCTTTCAAAACGTGTATCTGTTCAATGACACCGTGGAGAACAACATCAAGTTCAGCGCACCGGACGCGACGCGCAACCAGGTGATGGCTGCCGCCCGGCGCGCCCGTTGCCACGACTTCATCATGGACATGCCCGCGGGCTATGACACCGTGCTGGAGGAGGGCGGCGCGAGCCTGTCTGGCGGCGAGCGTCAACGCATCTCCATCGCGCGCGCCATCATGAAGGACGCGCCCATTGTCATACTCGACGAGGCCACCAGCTCGGTCGACCCGGAAAACGAGCATGAGCTGATTGCCGCCATCGGAGAACTCACGCGTGGCAAGACCCTGGTGAGTATCGCCCATCGCCTGAACACGGTCACTGCGGCGGATCAGATTCTCGTGATTGACAAAGGGCGCATCGTGCAGCGCGGAACGCATGGCGGGCTCATGAGCCAAGAAGGGCTCTATCGGGATTTCGTCACCATGCGCCGTGAAGCGGCTGGCTGGACGCTTGCGGATGAGGATGCTAACGGTGTGGGCGAAGGGTGAGGGGCCGATGGCGCAACGGGATGCGCCGAAGGGCAGAGCCGTCGTTGCGGCGGCTTGCCGACTGCCGCTCCGGTTCCCCCTGTTCGGCCATGGTCGCTCCTTGACGGCGAGGTTCCTGCGGCCGGGCATGTGCTGGGGGTTGTAATTGGTATACGAAAAGTATCAAATATGATAAACATCCCTGTCGTTTTCGCGACGCTGTGCTAGACTGCTGGACGACAGGAGCGTCTCGGCGTCTCTGTTGTTCAGCAGCTGTTCGAGGGTGCCTCTCTGGGTGCTGCCTGAGTCATAACGAGGGATCATGATAGACAAATCAATCTTTGCCCTTCCCGGCGTGCGTTCGGTGTTGCTCTTTCTCTTTTTCCTTGACATCGTTCAGGCGCTGGTCATGGTGGGACAGGCAGGGGCCTTGTCTGCGGCCATCGTCGACCTTTGGTCGGGCGACGGATTGGCACGTCAAGCAGGGTGGATATCTCTGTTCTTTGTCTGCTTTGTCGGTCGCCAGGCTCTGGTGCGCGTGCAGGAGTCCCGGCTTGAGGACTATGCGGCGGCACGTGCCGCCGCATTGCGTCGAAGCCTGCTGGAGAAGGTGTTCACGGGCGGCGTGGATGTTGTGCGGGAACAGGGGACGGGCGCTGTGTCAACTCTTGTGCTCGAAGGGATCGATCAGGTTGAAACGTACCTTCGGATCATCCTGCCCAAGATCGTTGCCGTTGCCGTCATTCCGCTGATCCTGCTTGTCTGGATAGCGGTTTTCGACTGGGTGTCCGGGATCATCGTGCTCATTGCCTTTCCCTCCATCATTCTGTTCATGGTCCTCCTCGGGCATACCGCGCAAGATGAGGCGGCTCGAAAGCATGAGAGGTTTCAGATACTGTCCAATCACTTCGTCGATTCCTTGAGGGGAATCGACACGCTCAAGCTGTTTGGTCGGGGAAAGGCTCATGGAAGCGATATCTTTGAGGTGAGCGAACAGTTTCGCGAGGCCGCTATGAAGACGCTTCGGGTGGCCACGCTCTCAAGCGCGGTTCTCGATCTGTTCGCCACGGGATCATTGGCCGCAGTTGCCATCATGCTGGGCTTTCGTTTGGTGGACGGTTCCCTCGCGTTTTTCCCGGCGCTTGTCGTGCTCATGCTCGTTCCGGACTATTTCAAGCCGGTGCGGGATTTCGCCGGGGATTACCATGCGTCGCTCGACGGCAAGAATGCCCTGGCCTCCCTCCACCGTCTTCTTGGGGAGGCGGAGGCTCCTGCCTCGCCTGTCGCGCTGCCGGCGTGGGGAGAGGACACGGATCTTGAGGTGTGCGGGGTCGGCTATTCCTATGGAAATGCCGCGGCGCTGGACAAGGTTTCCTTCAGGGTCAAAGGGTTTCAGAACGTGGGGATCGTCGGTGCGAGCGGAGCGGGAAAAAGCACCCTGGTGAGCTTGCTTGCGGGTTTCGCCAACCCATCCGACGGCGATGTGGCTGTGGCCGCTGCCAGAATGGATGGTCTGCGCCAGCCAGACTGGCAGCGACAGACGGTCTACATTCCGCAGAACCCCTACCTTTTCCATGCCACCCTGCGCGACAATATCGCGTTTTACCATCCAGATGCCGACGACGCGGACCTTGCCGAAGCGGTTCGGATCGTCGGGCTGGGGGGATTGGTCGCGGAGCTGCCTGAAGGCTTGGACACGGTCGTCGGGGAAGGAGCGCGGTCCCTTTCCGGAGGGCAGGCGCAACGCATCGCCCTTGCGCGTGCGCTGCTGGACGACTCGCGGCGCATTCTCCTATTCGATGAGCCGACCGCTCATCTTGATATCGAGACCGAGCTTGAACTCAAGGAGCGCATGCTTCCCCTCATGAAAGACCGGCTTGTCTTCTTTGCCACCCATCGGCTGCATTGGATGCACGACATGGACATGATCCTGGTGATGGACGAAGGGCGGCTTGTCGAATCGGGCACCCTTGACGAGCTTCTCTCGCGCAACGGAGCATTTTGCCGTCTCGTGGCTCAGCTGGGGGGTGAGACGGCATGAGGGAAAGGCATGCGGCGGGAAGCCGCGCAACCGCCGCACAGATTTGGCGGCAGGATGGATGGGTGCGCCCTTTCTTTCGGCGCTATCGCGCTGTTCTTGCGCTTTCGCTCGGGTTGGGGCTCGCGACGTTTCTGTTCGCGGCGGGGCTCATGTTCACCTCAGGCTATCTCATCAGCGGGGCCGCTGCGCTTCCTGCCTCGATTCTCCTGCTTAACATTCCCCTCATGTTCGTTCGCATCTTCGGCATCGGAAAGCCGATACTCCATTATCTCGAGCGACTGTCCAGCCATGACTGGGTGTTGCGCATGACCTCGTCCCTTCGTCTCAAGCTCTATCGATCCATTGAGAAAGATGCCCTGTTTTTCAGGGCGCTCCATCGCACAGGCGATATTCTCGGACTTCTTTCCGAAGACATCGGCCATATCCAGAACCTGTATCTCCGCACGGTTTTTCCGACGGTGATTGCCTGGGTGCTCCTTGCCGTTGTCGTGGGGATTGCGGGGTTCTTCTCGCCGCTTCTGGGGCTGGGCATGCTGGTCATGCTCGGCTCTGTCGCCTTGGTCGTTCCTTTGGTGTCCGTGCTGGCCAACGCTGCTCGCAGAGCACGTTACAAAGCTTTGCGCGGAGAGTTGTATGCGGAGCTTACCGACAACGTTCTCGGCGTGGCGGACTGGACGTTTTCTCAGCGGGGGAACGACTATCTCATGCGGTACCAGGATACGGAATGCGCCCTGCGGGATATCGTGCGGTCCGAGAGTCGATTTGGACGTCGGCGTGATTTCGTGGTCCAAATCCTGCTCGGTTTGACATCCGTGCTTATCCTGGTGTGGGCTGCGGTGGCCTTCGGGGGTCGTGGAGGCGACGCAGGCAATTGGATAGCCGCCGCCGTCCTGTCTTTCTTTCCCCTGATCGAAGCGTTCGTGCCGTTGCCCTCCGCGGCGGTTGATGCGGTCTCGTATGCCGATTCGATCGAGCGGTTGAACGCGCTGCCCCCTGAGGGCGAAGCGGACGGAAGCGGTTCGGCTGCGCAGCCACGGGACCCCTATGACATCTGCATCGAAGAGGTGTCATACCGCTACCCCGGGAGCCAGCGCTGCGTACTCGACGGTCTCACCTTGCATGTCGCGCCAGGAGAGAAGGTCGCCCTTTTGGGTCGCAGCGGCGCAGGGAAGAGCACGCTGATGTCGATTGTCAGGGGAGATATCGAGCCGACGGAGGGGATCGTGACGGTGGGGGGTGTGCAGGCAAGCCTGCTGGGAGACGATGCTTCGCGCTATGTCGGCGTCATACAGCAGCAAACCTACCTGTTCAACATGACGCTTTTTGAAAACGTGCGGATTGGCCGGTCCGACGCCACTGAGGACGAGGTGGCGGATGTGCTCGCAAAAGTCGGCCTTGGCGACTTGGTGTCACGATTGCCTGCAGGGCTGCAGACGATGGTGGATGAGGCTGGCATGCGGTTTTCTGGTGGTGAACGGCATCGAATAGCGCTTGCGCGAGTCTTGCTGCAGGATGTTCCCATCGTCATTCTGGATGAACCGACGGTCGGGCTGGATCCTTCCACGGAGCGCGCGCTCCTCGAGACCCTCTTTGAGGTCTTGGAGGGCAAGACGGTCATCATGGTCACGCATCATCTGCTCGGAGTCTCGCTCATGGACCGCGTCGTCTTCATGGAGGACGGCCGCATTTCGCTTGCGGGCGCTCCGTCCCATCTCGAGCGCACAAGCGAACGCTATCGCATGCTCAAAGCCTTTGATCGGGGCATCGGCATGCCCGTCGGGCCGGATGTCCTATAATTTCATGCGACTGGTTGAGGGGATGTTGCAGTGAGGAGACCGCATGGAAGCGTTTGAAATGGTGTTGCTGCTCTTTGGCATCGTTTTGGCTTCGGCGGTGCTTGACCAGATATTTACGCGGATATCGTTGCCGTTGGTGCAGATAGCCATCGGTGCGGTCCTGGCTTTCATCGTGGGCGGCCCCCTGCAGATGACTCTTGATCCCGAGCTGTTCCTCGTGCTGTTCATCGCGCCTCTGCTGTTTGACGAGTCGCGTCGCGTTGATAAGAAATCGCTGATGGGGAATCTTTCTGACATTTTGTCACTCGCTATCGGCCTCGTCCTTGTCAGCATGCTTGCCGTGGGTTTCGTCCTTCATTGGCTGGAACCGTCGATTCCTCTTGCGGCGGCGTTTGCCCTCGGCGCTGCTCTGGGGCCAACCGACGCGGTTGCCGTTTCTTCCTTGTCCGGGAGCGTGCGTCTCAGCAAACGCCAGAGCGCGTTGCTGTCTGGCGAAGCGCTCATCAATGACGCCTCTGGCGTCGTCTCGTTTGAGTTTGCCGCCGCCGCAGCGGTGACGGGGGCGTTTTCTTTGTTCGATGCGGGACAGGCGTTTGCGGTCACGTTTTTAGGGGGCATAGCGCTCGGGATCCTGCTGGCTGTCGTGGCTATGGCGGCGCTCAAAATCGTGCGCGCGATTGGGCTGGAGAGCACGGTGTTCCATGTGACGTCAGAAATATGCACTCCGTTCGCCATCTATCTGGCAGCGGAATCGTTGGCAGTGAGCGGCATCCTGGCCGTGGTGGCGGCAGGGCTCATCGTGACGTTGTTTCCCCAAAGGAAGACGGCGGCGGTTGCGCGGACAAACATCGTGTCGGGAAGCGTGTGGGAGGTTCTCACCTTCATTTTGAACGGCATCGTGTTCGTGCTGCTGGGCATGGAGCTTCCCCAGGCAACCCTTCCCTCATGGCAGGGATCGAGCAACCTTCCTGAACTGATCGGTCTGGTGCTCGCGGTGACGGCGGTCATCGTCGCCATCCGTTTCATCTGGATATTCGTCATGGAGGCAGCCCGTGTGCGCCGACGTGAGCGGAGGAGGGGAACACTGAGGGCAGGCATGCGGACGGAAAGCTGCATTGACGCAGGTCGGACTTCTTCTTCCCTGGCCAAGGATGCTCTCGTCACGACTCTCGCGGGACCAAAGGGGGCCGTGGCGCTTTCGATCGCCTTCACCATTCCTCTGTACGTGTCATCGGGGGAGGCGTTTCCCTGGCGCAACGAACTGCTCTTTCTCGTTTCTGGCGTCATTCTGTGCACGTTGCTGCTGGCCAATTTCATTCTTCCTCTGCTGGCGCCCGCACAGGAGGACGAGGGTGAGCAGGCGGTGGATGTGGAGGTTCGGATTGACATCCTCGACCGCGTTATCGCTGATCTGCGCGAGAAGGCAGATCCCCAGCGGGCGCTGGCAACCGCAATCGTGTCGGGTCAGCTGGAGGAGCGGAGGGCGCAGCTGGCAGCAGACATCACGTCGCGGGAAGCTGCTGCCTCGCTGCGGGCCGAGGTCTTTGCCAGGCAGATGGCGTCCTTGTCAGAACTTCAGCAAAAGGGTCTGGTGGATGAAGCTTCTGCAGGAAGGTGCCGCACGATGCTCGAACGGTCTCGCCTGATTGTCGAGAGGCATGTTCGCCGTGGAGGGGGACTTCGTCTGGGCACGGTCATGGCGCGGTTGAAGATGGCGCTGTCGCGCAGCCTGTTGCCCCAGCGGCGTGAACGGTCTGCTCAAAGAGGCGACGGCACAGCGGTGTACCGCACGCTCTTGCTTCTCGAAGGCCATGCCGTCGACTACCTTAAGACCGTTGCCCACGAGTCTTCGGGTCCGCGTGCGGAGGTGGCGGAGAGGCTTGCCGGCGACCATGAGAAGGCTCTTGCCCTCATGAGGCAGGCGGCACAGGAATTCGATGCCAAAGACTTCGCTGAGGGGGCGGCAAAAAGAAGGCAGGGCACGGCCCGCGCCATCGGCTATGATGCCGAGCATCTCCAGCGGCAGGTGGACGAGCTGGAAGCGGAGGCTCTCCGCCTGGATCTCGGATATATTCAAGATAGGTACGAAGAAGGCTGCTTGACGCGTGACCAGGCAGCATCAATGCGGGAAGCGGTCTATGTGCTTCAGATGGACCTGGTGGACACGTCTGACTGAGCGGCGATGGTTCGTCGGCATCTCTCAGTGCGATTCCGCATGAGGAGAGATGCCTTCGGATTCCCTTTTGCCGAGACATCAATTCTTGCCCGGTGGCTTTCTTCTACGCCCTTTTGTCTCGGAGGTGCCTGACGGCGTGCGTGAGACCCTTTGCTGCAAGGATTGCGATGAGCACGCCCACTCCCACGAGCACGATGGTGCCTCCCGGCTTCAGGCCGAATTCGTATGAGATGACAAGGCCTGCCGCCGTGATGGATACGCCGATGATGCAGGACAGGAGCACGGTCTGACGCCAGCTGCGGGAGAGCTGGAGCGCGCATGCGACGGGAACCACCATCATCGACGAGACGATGAGCGCACCCACCGTTCGTGCCGCTACCGACACGGCAAGGGCGGTCATGAGGATGAATGCTGCGTTGACGACTCCGACGTTCACACCGGCGAGACGGGCGGCCCGCTCGTCGAGCGTGACCAGAAACAGCTCCTTGTGCAGGAGCGTGCAGAAAAGGAGGACTGCGGCCCCCACCAGCGTCACTCCCACAAGCTCCGCGTCATCAACGGTGACGATGCTTCCGAAGAGGAAGCTTGTGAAACTGGCCGAGTTAGGGACGAAACCTGACAGCACGCCTGCCAGCCCGATGCCCGTCGACATGATGACGGCGATTGCCAGTTCTGCGTGCCCGGCGAACCGGTGCCGGATCACTTCGATGCCGAAGGCGGCCGCAACGCAGGCGATGGTGGCGCCAAGCACGGGATTGATGCCGGCGATCAGACCTCCCGCCACTCCTGCAAGCGAGGTGTGTGACAGCGCGTCTCCCATCATGGACAGTCGCTTGAGCACGACGACAACGCCGATGCAGGGCACGACGATGCCGAGGACCATGCCCGCAAGAAAGGCTCGCTGCATGAACAGATAGTCAAACACGTCGGGCCCCTATCTTTTCGAAGCGAAGTCGACAGCCGGTCGCACTTTGCCGTCTTCGAGCGACATTGTCTCTTCGGCAGGGATGGACAGCCGAGCTAGATCGTGCGTGACCAGAAGAACGGCGACATCCGATGTCTGCCGCACCGTCTCCAGGGTCCGAAAGAAGTCCTGCGCGCTGTGTGCGTCAAGGTTGCTTGTCGGTTCGTCGAGCACGAGGAGACGGGGGTCGTCCACGAGCGCCCGTGCGAGGAGCATGCGCTGGAACTGTCCTCCGGACAACTCGCTAAGCAGCCGCGATTCCAGTCCCGACAGTCCAACGCGCGCAAGTGCCGCGAGCGCAAGCTGGCGATGCGAGGCAGAGTAGGGACGAAAGAGCTTGGTGGCCGCATACAGGCCTCCCCGCACGACTTCAAGCACCGTGGCGGGAAAGTGCCGATAATCGGCAGGCGCCTGCTGTGGCACAGAGCCAAGGAGGTTCCAATTCCGAAACTGGGCGATGTCCTGGCCGAAAAGCTCCACCGTTCCTCGCTCGGCGGACAGTTCGCCCAGAAGCAGGTGCACGAGGGTTGACTTTCCTGCGCCGTTTCCGCCAGTGAGTGCCAGAAGCGAGCCGCGATTCAAAACGAAGCTTGCTTCATCGAGCACCGGCAGGGCACGATACGAGAAGCACACGTCCCGGAACGCGACTGCCGGGGTCTCGTCAAGGACGCCGTGCGCGACAGGCCTCGCGCGCTTTTGCCGTCCGGCGGCCGTCCGGGCTGAACGGGGGATTGGGGAGGAGCGCCGCTGGAACGGGCGGGCAATCACGACAGGGCCTCCTTGAGCTCCTGCAAGTTTGAGCGCATGACGGAAAAGTAATCTTCACCGGCCGAGAGCTCGTCGTCGGTGAGTCCCTCGAGAGGGTTGAGCTCTTTCACTGCAGCGCCGGTCGCGTCGGCGATGGTTTGGGCGATCTTGGGGCTCACCAGCTCTTCGGAAAATATGACATGTACTCCGTTTTCCTTTACGAAATCGGTTATTTCGGCTAGCTGCTGAGCACTGGGTTCGGCATCGGCGTCAATCCCCTCAATGGGCACTTGTTGCAGCCCATAGGCTTCGCACAGATACCCGAACGCCTCATGCGAAACGACGATGTCTTTGGAGGGGGTGTTCTCAAGCTGCTCTGAGAATTCTTTGTCGAGGCTGTCGCACTCCTCCGCCCATTGCTCATAATTGGCCTCGTAATAGTCCTTGCCTGCTGGGTCGGCCTGGATGAGGGCGTCTTTGATGTTTCCCATTTCGATCTTCGCGTTTTCGGGGTCAAGCCACACGTGGGGGTCGTAGGATCCGTGATCGCCCTCGTCGGCTTCGTCTCCGCCGGCAGCGCGCAGGGTCACGCCGTCCGACGCCTCGACGGCGATGAGGTGGTCGTTTGTCAGGCTGTCCAACACGTCATCGGTCCAGTGTTCCATGCCCGCTCCGTTGAAGACGAGGATGTCGGCGGCCTCGAGCGTCCGAATATCCGTCGTCGATGGTTCCCAATCGTGGGGCTCGGTGCCAGCTGGGACGAGATTTGTCACCTCGACGCGTTCCCCGCCTATCTTTTGAGCGAAGTCGTAGAGAGGATAAAAGCTTGCAACTACCTGCACTTTGTCAGTTTGATCGGTTTCTGCGGCCCCGTCGGTGCCAGCTTTCTGCGAGCTTGTGCATCCGGGAAAGGCGAGGGCGAGCAGAAGGATGCCTGCGAGGGCGAGCGCTGCGATGCCGATCGGACGAAAGGTTTTCATGCTTGTCGTGCTGAGCGGGTTCATGGAATAAGCCTCCGGAGTTGATGGGGACGAAAGGGAAGGGCTGCTGTGGTTCTGCGGCGTTTCTGCGAGAGTTTGCCGGAGGATGTCCGGCGCGTCTCGTCGAGTTTTGCGAGGGCTCTCTGTCAGGGGGCGGCGGGGAGGGGCGCATTCATGCGTGCGTCGCCTCGCCGGTGGCGCGACAGCTGTCGCACAGGCCATAGAGCACCGTTCGCGCCTGGTCGATGACAAAACCATGGTGGCTTTCCACATGGTCGGCGAAGTTCTGGAGCATAGAGCAGTCGAGTGGATATGCTCTTCCGCAGATCAGGCAGGAGAGCTGTCCCTGTGAAGCGGCTGCAGAACCACGGGATCGATAACGTGCCGCATCCCCTCGCGCACCGGCGACCTTGGCCATCGATCCGTCAGCCACCGACGCTTCAAGAATGCGATACACGGTCGTGCGGCCCACATTCTCGCCTGCAGCGTGCAGGGCGGCGCACGCTTCGTCGACGGAAAGATAGGCGTTTGCATGCTCTTCCATACAGGCGAGCACGAGACTCTTCTGTTTTGTTTGATAGTGGCTTTTCCTCGGCATGGTGTTCCTCGAATCGAAATTGAAAACTGATTTCGAATCCTAAAGGTGCCGAGGGAGGATGTCAAGGTTTATTTCGGAGGACAGGGAAGGAACCTTGTTGCTTGTCGCCGGCGTGCTCCTTGGAAGGCGCATGAAGGTCCATTTTCGAGAGGGTGGGATGCCCCGTGGATGCAGGACATGACCAGGCGAAAAATGCTCGTGAAGCAGGAGAGGCCTTGCGTTTATCATTTCCTGCAACCTGCAACCTGCAACCTGCAACCTGCGCATCGACCGGAGACCGGCACCCCGGCCGCAGCCGGGAGCTCGGCCCCAAGCCGCAGCCAGAGACCAGCCTCCTCGGCCGCAGCCGGAGACCGGCATTCCAAGCCGCAGCCGAAGATCGGTGTCCCGATGTTTCACGTGAAACATTTGTTCGCTTCATAGTCTGGCAGCGTTTTGCGTCGTGCCTCGGCATGCGGGGATAGGATGCAGCTGATCTGATGCTCGTCCGCGACAAAGGCGGCATACCGAGGCTGGCGCAGAGTGGCCATGCCGGGCGAAGGGTCTCCCTTCCGTTGCATCGTCTGGCCCGAAACTCATGAGGATTCATCCTGAAATCGAGGCTGCGGCCTGCGCCGCCCCGTGCCGCTCCGCGCGGCGGCGTCATCGCCGAATTCCCTCAGGGATTCGACATCGTCGTCGGCACCAAAAGGGCATGACTGAACCAAAAGGGGTAACGGAACCAAAGGGGTGTGACTGACCTTCGGGGCGGCAGTGGGCTGGACGGTCTGAAGGGGACGCCGGGGGCATCCGGGGGCCGGAGGAGAGACGGACCGCATCCCGCTCTCCTCCTTTGCCATCGCTGGTTTCTCTCCTTGCCCGATTTGTGGAGAAATTGTATGCCATAGTTAACTACCATTGTCTCGCTCGATAAGTTAGCTTATTCTAACAACATCGAAAGAGCGATTGACGTGAGGAAATAAAGAGAAGATCGAACCTATTCTTCACGACATTCTTTCGACATAAGCCTGCTTACCCGGGCGGCGGAGGCTCCTCTCGTCTGGCCATCCGTCGCAAACCAAAGCGGAGGGAACCCCCTTTCCCTCCGCCTCTTCTTTTATTCCTAATTTTACTTTCTTCTTGCCTGTTCGTGGGTGCCTGTCTCAATGCCGAAGGCGGCTGTGGGTCATGATGGTGCCCGGATGGGCACGGCACCGAACGCTCTTTTCTGGATGGCTGATGACGGGCGAAAACATCAGGTGGGCCACGTGGACCGAGCCAACGGGTCTCGTTCGCGCGGCCCACGGTGCGTCCGGCAGCTGCCTCGCCGACGGCGTTTTTCCTCTGAGCCTATGCGGCAAGCAGGCCGCCGGCGCGCAGACATTCGGCGCTGGCTTCGTCATCGGGATAATCTTTCGCGATGACTGAGTCGACGATGTCGAGCCCTACCTCTTCGGCGCGTTGCTCCCACAGCCCCATCCATTCACCGTCATTCCAGTCATACGAGCCAAACAGCAAGACCTTCCGTCCGGTCAGCAAGGGCTCCACCTCATCGTACATGGGAAGGAATTCCATGTCCTCCAACTCTTCGGCTCCCATGGCCGGGCACCCGAAGGCGAAAGCATCAAACTCGTCGAGACGGTCCGCGTTGAAGTCGGCCGCTTGGATGACCTCAGCCGTTCCTCCTCCGGCACGGACCCCTTGGGCTACAAGGTCAGCCATGGCCTCGGTGTTGCCCGTTCCGCTCCAAAACACGACAGCTACTTTGCTCATTGTGCGCTCCTAACGCTTGGGGAATTCCTGCATCCGCGGCACGCGGCGCGTGGGGCGACAGCCAAGGGGGCGGGTGCCCCACGCGCGGCGTGCCAGACCCTATCCTGCCGCCAAAAACGCTTCGGCGGCAGGGAAGTTCTCATCGACGGCCGCAAGGCATTCGATGCCGACTCCTTCGTCAAACAGGCTTTCGTACATCACGGTGCAATTCTTGTAACAGCAGAAGCAGGTCTGTGCATCCCGCTCTTTCGCATAGACCTTCCAGCAGCCGCTGCACAGGAAGTTCTCACCCCTGTTCTCGATGAATCCGATGACGTCTTCATAGGGGTACCCGAGGAAAAAGCCAATCTCATGGGGAAACGAGCAGGTGCCCGTAATCTGGCTCTTCAGATCGGTACCACCTATGCGCTGATAGAGCCGCGTGATGCAGGAGGAGAGGGAACTGACGTCATAGCCTTCCTGTGTCAGGTATGCCGCCACCCGCTCTTGGCTGATGCTCTGCTTCAACAGATTGGGGCGATACACGTAGATGAGCGAGCTGGTTGCTCGTCGTGCCAATATCTCGATCCTCACACCGTGGGGGTCAAGTTTCTGCCGTGCACCCCTGAGGGCGTCCGTCAGGCTTTCCTGGCAGGTGCCCACGCTCACGCCGTCTTCCCCCTGCGGTTGTTCGGAGTGTGGTTGCTCAAAGGGGCAGGAGAACAGATTGGCTGGCTTGAGGGCTGCGAACGTGGGTGTGCAGTGATGGACGAGCTTGCGCTCGAAGGCGGTGCAAAGGGGAACGCTATCCATGGGGCCTCCTTGACGATAGGCTCATTATATATGTTAACTCTAGCTAACATATATCGAATAAGGGAAGCTACGTCAAGGGGGAAAGCCTCGGTACCCGTCAATCCACACCTTCTTTGCCGCGAATGTCGGCGACCGGCTGTTTAGATGGCGCTGCAGTCGCATCCTTCGTCTCCCAAGCACCGCCCGCGCTCTTTTCCTGGAGATTCCCAAGATGCGCAGCGTGCTCTTTGCACTCGCGCACGCCCCGTTTTCGGACGATTCTCAGACGGCCGTTCGCGAACATGCTGCGCGCCGCCATCCCGGAGTGCTATAATGAGTTAGCTTAAGGCAACAAATATCGAAGCAGATGGATGGCGGACGGAAAGAGCGCATCGTCCCTCCGTCCCGGCGAGGGAGGACCTGCCCGTCCGACGACCTGTCCCGACGATCGTTTCCATCTACATGAAAGGAGACCCATGAATGCACCGACCGTTATCATGATTGTGGTCATCGCCGTACTTGCCGTGTTTGCCGCGCGGCGGATGTACCGGTCGTTCTCGGGCAAGGGAGGATGCCACGGAGGTGGAGGAGGCAACGACGCAAAGCGGGTGAAGGTAACCGACGTCGACGAATCCCATTATCCCTATTCTCAGAATATCAAGGTCAGCGGCATGACCTGTGACCATTGCGTGCGCAATGTGGAGAACGCTCTGAATTCCATCGAAGGCACATGGGCGCGCGTCGACCTGGCCTCGGGCACCGCGCGCGTCCTGTCAAAGACTCCGGTCGATGAGGGCCGCCTCGAACGCGCCGTCGTCGAAGCTGGCTATTACGTGCCATCCGTGCGTTAGGGCCTGTGGGGGGCTGCGGTGTGTCCCTGCAGCCTCCCGGCGCGGTATTCGCTGGGAAGAAGGCCCGTCTCGCGGCGGAACAGCTCTGCGAAGCGGCTTGCACACGTGTAGCCTACCGTGCGAGCCACCTGTTCGATTGACAGGTCGGGTTGGCGGAGCAGCTGCTCCGCCTGGCTGATGCGCCGGCTCTGCACGTATGCCGTGACGGTTGACCCGGTGACGGCTTTGAAGCATCCCTTGAACTTCGTGGTGCTCATGCATGCGGCGCGTGCGAGGTCGGTCAGCTTGAGCGTGCTGGCGCAATGGTCGTCTATAAAGGAGGCGACGTTCAGGATGCGGTCCCGGTCTTCGGATGACACGGTGCGGTGCGCTTGTGACGGCCGCCCTTTCGTCCGTTCCACGATGAGCCCCATGGCCTCGAACACCTTCCCCTCGTAGTACAGCTGGCTGCGCTGCTCGTCTCCGGGACGTGGCCAGAGCCGCGAGAGCACCGCCCGCAGCTCGGGGAAATCATCGGAATCATTGAGCGAGGCAAACGCGTCGCGCACCCGTTCGAACTGTCCTCCGTATTCCTGTTCCAGGTATTCTTTGGACATCTGCGGCATCACTTCCACCGAGACGGAACGCACGGGGACTCCTCCGTGAACAAGTCCCCTCCAGCCTCCCTCTCCGCTGTAGAAACCCCAGATGCTTTTGGCGCGCAGCTTGCGATAAGGAGAAAACTCCTCGCCGGAAATGGAGTCATACCAAGCCACACTCAGATACTCGGGCAGCTTGAATTCCATGAGGGCATCCTGGACGAGTGTGAAGTCGTGGATGGCGATCTGCCAGCGGTCGCTGGGGGCGAGGATATGAAAGTCGCCACGACTGTTTCCTCCGTCGGAGTGATACGAGCGCCAGAGCGGGCAGAATCCTTCGGGACGCTCGATCTCCTCGAATCCGGCGATCGCGAGGGTGGGAGCATGGATGCTGTCATGGCGGTGCACGCCGGCATCGCCCGCGGACAGGGGGAGCCGTCCTGCTTCCTTCCCTGGAAGGATCTCCGTGTTCGGGTGGGGAGCTCTTGAACTCGTTTGTGCGGTCGCCATGGGCGGAACTCCTCTGACGTAGGCTGCGGCAACCCGTGTGGGCATATGACGATCGGACGCCCTCCTGCTCACCTTTGGGTCGACTGGCCCCATCATACACTATAGTTAGCCCTAGCTATCTTTATTTGTGCGAGAAGACGGAGGGTCGCTCTCTTGCGCCAGTCCGATACGACGATCGGACGACGGTGTGCGTCGTTTGGACGCGGGGGGCGAGATCTCTGGCATGTGCCGTCTCTCAACCGTAGTATAGTCGCTTGTTAACCAAGGCTATCTTTTATGAATTATGACGGCGGAGGCCGTGTGTCGGCCATGTGCCTGCCCAAAGCAGGTTCGCCGCCGGCACACGAGCGGATTCGAGAGAAAGGTTCTCGCCATGCGTACAAGCATGAAAAAGGAAGAAAAGAAGGGCCTCACGGCACGGGACCTGGTGACCTGCGGCGTGTTCATTGCGCTGTACTTCGTGTTCATGATGATCGGGAGCATGCTCTTTGCTCCCAATCCGGTGCTTACCTTCCTCATGCCCGCGGGTGCCGCATTGCTCACCGGCCCCGTCTATCTGCTGCTCATTGCAAAGGTGCCCAAGCATGGTCCTCTCGTCATCCTCGGTGTCGTCGAAGGGCTCATCATGTTTGTGACCGGCATGTATTGGCTCTGGGCGGTCGCGTTGATCGTGTTGGGCGTGGTTGCCGACCTCATTGCCGGCAGCGGCGGATTCCGCAACAAAAAGCTCAATGTTGTGAGCTTTCTCGTCTTCTCGCTCAATCCCATGGGTTCCTATCTCATGCTCTGGGTCGATCCGTCGGGATATACCTCCTATCTCACCGGCAAGGGCACGGAGCAGGCCTATATGGACACGATGATGTCCACGGGTGCCGGGTGGGTGCTGCCCGCCATGGTTGCGGTCACACTTGTGTGTGCGCTTGTGAGCGCCCTCGTCGGGCTCAAGCTGTTGAAGAAGCAGTTCGAGAAGGCGGGCGTCACCGCATGACGGAAACCGCCGTGCGCAGGTCGCAGACTGCGCTTCATCCGGTTGAGGCCTCTTCTCTGAACGATGCGGTCCGTCCCGTCTCACCGGGGATGGAGCCTTCCTCGGCAGCGCCAGGGCCCCGCGGCGACGGAACTCCTCCTGCATTCCGTGAGGCGCCGGATGTGGCACGCGAGGAGAGACGCACCCGACTGGGCTTCGTTCCCCGGCGTGGAACCGGGGATGTCGGTGCGCGGAGCTCCCGCACCTTTCATCCCGATCCACGCGCGAAGCTCGGCCTCCTGCTACTGTGGGCGGTGGCGGTGTTCCTGTCGCCGGGGCTGTGGTACGAGATCGTCATGATGCTGCTTGCTGCGACGTTGGGGATTGCGGTGGGCAAGGCGCGGCTCTCGGTGTCGATGCTCGCGTTCTACGCCGTCATGATGTCGCTCATGCTTGCCGTCTCCTTTCTTGACACCGGCGTGCTCAAGACCATGTTCTCTTCGTTTTTCATGCTTGTTCGCAAGGTGTTTCCCTGCGGTCTGCTGGCGGCCGTCATCGTGTCGACGACGCCTGTCAACGAATTCATGAGCGCGTTTTCGCGCATGCGCGTCCCGCGGCAGGTGACCATCCCCCTCGCCGTGATGGTGCGCTATGTCCCTGCCATTCGTGAAGACTGGCATTTCATCAAGGATGCCATGCGCATGCGCGGCGTCTCGCCGAGCCTCGCCGGCTTCCTGCGGCATCCGGGCATGACGGTGGAGTGCCTGTATGTGCCACTCATGATGGGCGCATCGAACGTTGCCGATGAGCTTTCCCTGGCATCGGTGGCGCGTGGCATTGAGAACCCGGCACCGCGCACGTGCTTCACCTCCATTGAGTTCCGGGTGTCCGACGGGTTGCTGCTGACGGCAGGAGTCGTTGCCGTCGTCGCCGCAGCCGTATGCAGCCTGTACGGCATCAGGGGATGACAGTTCTATGATCGAGCTTCGAAAGGTGAGCTTCTCGTATCGGGGGACCAGGGGGGCGGACCGCGCGGCGGCGGGAGTCAGCGACATCGATCTTGTCGTGGAGCAGGGAAGGTGCGTCCTTGTGTGCGGCGCCTCCGGATGCGGCAAGACCACCGTGACGCGTCTGGCCAACGGGCTTGCTCCCTCGTTCTTTCCCGGTGACATGACAGGGGAGGTTCTCATCGATGGGAGAGACGTCGAGGGGATGGAAAGCTGGGAGGTCGCGGAGCGGGTTGGCTCGGTGTTTCAAAACCCGCGCACCCAGTTTTTCAACGTCGATTCCACGGGAGAGGTGGCCTTCGCCCTGGAAAGCCTGTCTTGGCCCGAGGAGCGTCTGCGCACGCGTGTCCGTGAGACCATCGACGAGCTGGATCTCCGCGAGCTCGCCGACCGGAACATCTTCTCGCTCTCGGGAGGCGAGAAGCAGCGCATCGCCTACGCGAGCGTTTGGGCCCCGCATCCTGGCAGCTTGGTTCTTGACGAACCCACGTCGAACCTCGATGCGGACGCCATCGCGGCCCTGCGTCGCTACGTGCTCGATGCCAAGGAGAAGGGGACTGCAGTGCTCGTGGCGGAGCATCGGCTGTGGTGGCTCATGGACGTGGCCGACGAGGTCGTGGTCATGAAGGCAGGGCACGTCGTGCGGCACATGGATGCTGTTGAGTTTCGCTCGCTTCCGGTGGGCGAGTTGCAGGCACTGGGCCTGCGTGCCAGCGATTTGGCGACGGTCAGTGCACGCCGGGATTCGAAGGGGCGGATCCCGCGTCCCCCGCTTCTTTCTCTGCGCGGCGTGCGCGCGGCCTACGGGAAGGACGAGGTGCTGCGCGGCATCGACCTCGATCTGCGCTGCGGAGAGGTGACCGCCCTTGTGGGCTCGAATGGGGCGGGCAAGTCAACGCTGTCTCGGACGCTCTGCGGGTTGCGTCGAGAGAGCGCCGGAACCGTGCTCGTCGAGGGACGTTCCGCCGGCCTTCAAGAACGCTTGCAAACCTGTTCCCTGGTATTTCAGGACGTGAACTACCAGCTGTTTGGCGACAGTGTGGAGGCGGAGGTGGGATTCGGCCTGAAGCGCGACGATGCGCTGTCTCCCGACCAGGTGAGGAGCTTGCTACGCGAGCTGGGGCTCGACGGTCTTGCCGGCCGGCATCCCGCCACGCTCTCGGGGGGCCAAAAGCAGCGGCTTGCCGTGGCCGCGTGCATTGCAAGTGGCAAGCGCGTGCTGGTCTTCGACGAGCCCACGAGCGGCCTCGACCTGAAGAGCATGGAGGCGGTGGCCGGTCTCGTGCGCCGCCTTGCCGACAGCGGCCGCGCCGTGCTCGTGGTCACCCACGACCTTGAGTTCATAGCCCGAGCCTGTGACCGGGCGGTGCTTCTTGAACGGGGCATGGCCATGGCTGAGGCGCCGGTGGG